>JBPOHS010000226.1:0-3120 GCA_052035295.1 Pseudomonadota bacterium | reverse complement strand
GCAGGCACTGGCTGTTTTGCACCAGCTCGCGAGTGATGCGAACAAGGCGGATAACGCCGAAACCAAGGCGCAGCTGCAGGCAGTACTTGCCGTTGCAGGGGATCGCCTGGGGCTGCTCACGCAGGATGCCGATGCATGGTTCAAGTGGCGCGCGCCCAGTGCTGCCGGCGGAAACGCCGATGACCTGAGTGATGAGGCAATAGAAGCGTTGATCGTAGAGCGCAAAGAGGCCCGCAAGGCGAAGAACTTTGCGCGAGGGGATGAGATTCGTGACCTGCTGAAGTCGAAAGGGATTGAGCTGGAAGACACCCGTGAGGGAACTCGCTGGACGCGCTTATCCCAGTAAGCGCTGCAGGGTCTCGCGCAGGCGTTCCAGCTCCAGCGGCTTGGCCAGATGGCCATTCATGCCGGAGTCGGCCGACTTGCGCTGATGCTCCTCCATCACGTGCGCGGTCAAGGCCACAATCGGTATGGGGGAGCGCTTTTGTTGGATTTCATAGGCACGAATGGCGCGGGTGGCTTCAAAACCGTCCATATTGGGCATTTCGCAATCCATCAGGATGAGATCATAAGCCTGCTGCCCGTCGCTGATTTTTTGCAAGGCGATGGCACCGTCATTGGCCACGTCACACGCCATCTTGATCTTGCCGAGCATTCCCTTGATCACCATCTGATTGACGGCGTTATCTTCAGCAACCAGGATGCGCTTGCTGCGCACATGCGCCGGCAGCTCTTCGATGACGGGTTTGTGGTCACCGGTGGCATCCTTGGCGGCCGCACGACACTGCTCGATGAAAATTTCCGACGCCGGTTGCACGCGCACCGTGAACCAGAAGCAGGAACCCTTCCCGGCTTCGCTTTCGACACCGATGCGGCCACCCATTAATTCCGACAGTTTTTTTGAAATGCTTAGCCCAAGACCAGTGCCGCCAAATTGACGTGAAGTCGACTTGTCGGCCTGGGCAAACGAGGCGAACAATTTTTTCTGCTGTTCGGGACTAATGCCAATGCCAGTATCGCTTACTTCAAAACGCAATTCCTCTGGGTGATCGGGCACGGATTTCACGCGCAATTCCACCTTGCCTTGCGCGGTGAACTTGAAGGCATTGCCCAGCAGATTGAGCAGAATCTGCCGCAAGCGCGTGGGGTCAGACTTCACAAACAGCGACACGCCCGGCTCGACCAGCGTGGCAAGTTCGATCTGTTTTTTGCTTGCCGTCAGCGAAAACACCGAGACGCAATCGCGTATCAGCCGCGCGACATCGAGGTCGACGCTTTCGATATCCATCTTGCCGGCTTCGATCTTCGAGTAATCGAGAATGTCATTGATGATATTCAACAACGCGCGACCTGAGCTTTCGATCACGTCGAGGTATTGCCGCTGCTGTGGCTGCATGTCGGTATGCTGCAACAACTCTGTCATGCCGAGCACGCCATTCATCGGGGTGCGAATCTCATGACTCATCGCAGCGAGGAATTCGCTCTTGGCCTTGCTCGCGGCCTCAGCCTCGATGATTTTGCGGTTGGCTGCCACCTCCTCTTCTTGCGATTGGATTTGCAGCTCGCGATAACGATGCTCTTGTTCGCGTACTGCCTTTTCGTGGCGCATGGCCTCTTGCTGTGCTTCGAACTTGGCTTTGCGCTCGACGTTGATTTTGTCGGCCAGTGCCAGCGAGAACAACGTCACCTCGATCATATTGCCTAGCTGGAAAGCATATTCGGTGAGGAAATTGCGCGGTAACAGGCCAAATTTGTTCATGGCCAGCACAACAATGGAAACCAGAAGGCTACCCCATCCCAGCACATACAAACGCGCCGATCTGTTGTTTGACAGCCAGAGATAGATCCCAAAAGGAAGACCGCACAACGCACCTAAAAATGCCTGCACCGCAACCAGTCTGGTCGCGTTTCCGTAGGACATGAAAGGCACCATCGCGATACTTATAAGTGCCAGACCAATGAAGCCACTGGCGACAACGAATATCCTTGGGTATTTGTCACGCCGAACATCAAGCAGCGACATCGAAAACACCCAGCACCAGAGTACGCATCCACCGATGGCCATCGGCAATATATGCGCATTCCAGTTCGGGTGATCTGGCCACAGAAGCTGATAACCAAATCCATGCAGCGACGACTGAAACAGCGACACAAAGCCGACAGTCAACACGTAATAGAGATAGGTGATCTCGCGCGTCGAAACAAACAGGAACAAGTTATAGAAGAACATGATGATCAACACACCGAAGTAGATGCCTTCGGCGGCCACAAAGCGCTGCTCATGTTCGTTGTAGTTATGCCAGCTGCGCAGCTGCAACGGGACCTGCATCGCACCCTCGGTATCGAGCCGTTAGACGAAATCCACCTGCTCGCCTGCAGCAATCTGCAGCGGCACCAGAAAATTGCGATTGAACACCGGACGATTGTTGAATGGCTGCAGATCACCGGTGTGATATGACTCGGTAACGACACCGTTGCGAACGATATAAATCCGCACGTCATCAAGGGTGTTATAACCCATATCCAGCAAATAGGATTGCGCTTGCTCAGTCGTGTTGTGAATACGACCATTGAACCACATGGGTTTGAGGATGAATCCAAATGACGGCACTGCCTCGTTTGACATCGTCCACGCGGTGTCGGGCAGCGCAAGCACATCCTCCAAGCCCTGCTTGCCGGCATCGTCGATCAAGTAGCGCAACGAGGTGCCAAGGGGGGTCTGGTCAATCTGCCCCTGAATAGCAAAGGTGGGTACGGCAGCCTTGGCCATGCTCACGCTGCAGAACAGCAGCAGACAGCAAAGGGCCCGGCATAGGGAGGGAAAACATGTTTGTACCATGGGTGTCGCTGCGTGGTTGAGGCTTTAAGGGCCTGTGGGGGCATTCACTAAGCATAGACGAGGATTGTCGGGGATACGGGGCGCCACCCCAGCACAGCGCCGAAGACTCACCCGCCCTCTGGACTGTGCCTTGCCGTCAAAAGTATTTCATGCATGACCATGGGTCATTATGCGAAAACCCGATAAAATCAACGTCTTTCCACCGGCAGCAGGAGCGCCCCAATGCGTGAAAACATGGCAGTCATTGGCAGCGGCATGGCAGGTTTGGCAGCAGCACGCAT
>JBPOHS010000007.1:0-5288 GCA_052035295.1 Pseudomonadota bacterium | reverse complement strand
CCGTTCTGCAGTGCCTGCTCGAAGGCGGACACGCACTGTCCCATCAGGAAATCGACCAGGCACTGATGCAGGAGGGTCTTCGCCTCGATCGCGTCACCCTCTATCGCACGCTCGATTGGCTGGTCGAGCAACAATTGGCCCACAAGGTGACTACCGATGACCGCACCTGGCGATTCAGTGCCAATGCGGATGCCGGCGCCGATCACGCCCACTTCCATTGCCAGCGCTGTGACCAGGTCTTGTGCATGAAAGACGTCGTACCGTCTTTCGTCATCACGCTGCCACGGGGGTTCACGCTCAACCATGCCGAGCTCTCGATGGAAGGCATTTGCGCACAGTGTCAGCACGGCTGATTACCGGCACAGGGTCAGCACGGCTGACTAGCGGCACATTGGCTCTGACCTATTGCCTACTGACCTAATGTCGACCGATCTATTGCCACACCGTTCCTCTTGACCCTAGAATGCAACCATGTTGCACACACAAAATCCAGGTCTATCGACTCATGCAAGATACGCGTATCCCCGTCACCGTCATTACCGGTTTTCTCGGTGCAGGCAAAACCACGCTGCTCAATCACCTGGTCAAGCAACCTGCCTTGCAGCATTCGGCTGTCCTGATCAATGAATTTGGCGATGTGGGAATCGATCATCATCTGGTAGACCGGATCGACGACAACGTGGTCGTTCTGGATTCCGGCTGTATTTGTTGCACCGTCAATGGTGATTTGCAGCGTGCGCTGTGGGACTTGTTCCAGAAGGCGTTACGGCGTGACATTCGCAAACTCGACCGGGTCATCATTGAAACCAGCGGCATGGCTGACCCGACGCCGTTGGTCTACAGCCTGATCAACGACGCCATGTTGAGCCAGCGTTATCGCTGCGATGGCATCATTACCTTGCTAGACGCGAATACGGGCAGCGCGACCCTGTCAAATTTCCGCGAAGCCATCAAGCAAGTCGCTGTAGCCGACCGTTTGTTGATCACCAAATGCGATCAGGCAACCCCCGAAGCCATCGCATTATTGCGTTCAAAAGCCGGTCTGATCAACCCGTTCGCCGCCGTGGATTTCGTCGAGAACGGTCACGTTGACCCCGCAAGCCTTCTCTCACTGGGCTTGTTTGATCTCGCCCGCAAGCCGGCATCGGTTAAACAGTGGCTCGGGGAAATGGCCGGGCACGATCACGGGCACGATCACGATCACGATCACGATCACGATCACGATCACGATCACGATCACGATCACGATCACGATCACGAGGATCATGCCCATGATCGCCATACGCAAGGGTTGCAGACTTACACACTCAAATTTTCGCATGCTTTTGAGTGGCGAAGTTTTACGCAAGCCATCGATACGCTGGTAACCAGCAGCGGTGAGCAAATCCTGCGCATCAAGGGGATCGTCAATATCGACGGTGCGCCTCGCATCGTGCAATGCGTGCAACACCTGCGCTACCCCACCCTGCCCCTGGCGTCCTGGCCGGATGACGATCAACGCACGCGGCTGGTCTTCATCACCCGGAATTATCCGCGTCATTATGTCGAGCAGGCCTTCGAAATTTTTTGCCAACAATCACCCGAGTAAACCACCATGAAGACCAAAGTCCTTTCCATCCTTGCCAGCCTCATACTCCTGCCCGGAATCGCTCAAGCAGTCAACGAACACCCGGATCATGACAAACACAAGCATGACGAACACGAGCATGAAGAGCATTCAGACCACGAGCACGGTCATGATGAACATCGCGAACATGGCGCGCATGTGCATGGAGAAGCGCGACTCACTCTTGCCGTTGAAGGAAAAACCCTGGAAATCATGCTGGAATCACCAGCCGACAACCTGTTTGGCTTTGAACACGCGCCCGAGACCGACGCAGAGAAAGCACACGCCGAGAACGTACTCGCCCAGCTGAAGAAGCCTGGGGAACTGTTTTCCCCGGACGCTGCCGCCGAATGCAAGGCATCTACCCCTGAAGTTGAATCGCCCTTCAAAACCGGTGAAGGGAAAGCCGAGCACGAAGGACACGCCGATGTTGACGCAAACTACTCGTTCGAATGCCAGCAGCCCGCTAAACTGAACAAGATCGAATTCCTGTTGCTCAAGCAGTTCCAATCGCTTCGCACCCTCAAGGTCGAATACATCACCGACGCCAAACAAGGCACGCAAGACATGACCAGTGAAAACATTGTGCTGGAGCTGAAATGAACCCAGCCCCGACCACAAGCG
Source organism: Pseudomonadota bacterium (assembly GCA_052035295.1). Classification (GTDB taxonomy): domain Bacteria; phylum Pseudomonadota; class Gammaproteobacteria; order Pseudomonadales; family Ketobacteraceae; genus HdN1. The sequence goes on along the minus strand of JBPOHS010000007.1, from coordinate 3,058 downwards.
ACGACATCGCCATTGCTGCGACCGATCTGCAGTTCCGCTGGAGCGATCGCTCACCGCTCACGCTGGACATTCCGGTATTGCAGGTCAAACGTGGTGAAAAAGTGTTTGTGGCCGGGGCGAGCGGATCGGGCAAGACCACACTGCTCAACTTGCTGACCGGCATCAACAAGCCTTCGGCCGGCACCCTGAACGTGCTGGGGTTTGGCATGCAGTCACTGGGCAATGCCGCCCGCGATCGCTTTCGCTGCGATCACGTGGGGGTCATCTTTCAACAGTTCAATTTGCTGCCCTTTCTGTCGGTGTTGGAAAACGTCACGCTTCCCTGCCGTTTTTCAAGGCGTCGTCACCTCGACGTGACGCGCCGGCAGCTCACCCCTGCCGTTGAAGCCAAGCAGCTGCTCGAAGCCCTGCAAATCGATGCGTCACTGCACGACCAACCAGTGACGGCGCTTTCCGTGGGGCAGCAGCAACGTGTCGCCGCTGCGCGCGCTTTCATGGGCTCGCCGGAAATCATCATCGCCGACGAGCCGACGTCGGCACTCGACGACGACCGCCAGCAGGCCTTTATAGATTTATTGAAACAACAATGCGAACGCACCGGCGCGACGCTGATTTTCGTCAGCCACAATAAAACCCTGACCAACAGTTTTGATCGCTTCATTTCGTTGCGTGACATTCAGCGTGACACTCAGCTTGAACCTGACGGAGCCAAACCCCATGCGTGAACGACTCTCCACCCTGGGGTTGCTGGCCTTTCGCAGCCTGTGGTATCGCCGCTACACCGTCGTGTTACTGATCGTTTCCATCGCACTGGGGTGTGCGCTGCTATTGACGGTAGAACGCATCCGCACCGAAATGCGCGAGGGTTTCGCCAACACGGTATCAGGTACCGATTTGCTGGTTGGCGCCCGCAGCAGTCCCATACAATTACTGCTGTATGCCATTTTTCACATGGGCAATGCCACGCAAAACGTGTCATGGGAAACCTATCAGGACATCAAATCCAACGCTCGCGTTGCCTGGACGATTCCCATTTCGTTAGGTGACTCCCATCGCGGCTTCCGGGTAGTTGGCACCAGCAATGATTTTTTCGAGCACTACCGGTACGGCAGCAAACGCGCACTGCAGGTCGATGGTGTCGCTGGTTTTTCCTCGCTCAACGACACGGTACTCGGCTACCAGGTGGCACAAGCGCTGGGCTACAAACTCGGCGACAAGATCGTGATCGCGCACGGGCTGGGTGAAGTCAGTTTCGCGAAACATGACAAACATCCCTTTGTCGTGACCGGCATCATGAAACCAACCGGCACGCCCGTCGATAACGCCGTACTTGTGGGCCTTGATTCACTCGAGGCCATTCACGCCGGCTGGAAAATGGCCGCCTACCAGCCCAAAAAGGCGGGCAGCGGCGAAGCCCTGACGCCGGATTCCATCACGGCGTTTCTGGTGGGGCTGAAATCGCGGGTAGCCATTTTCCAGGTGCAGCGTGCCGTCAACGAATACCGGCAGGAACCCCTGCTCGCGGTGGTCCCGGGCGTGACGCTCATGGAATTGTGGAATACCCTTTCTGTCGTCGAATCCACCCTGCTCGCGCTTTCCGCGCTGGTGACGGTCATCAGTCTTATCGGCATGGTTGCCCTGATGCTCGCGACCCTCAATGAGCGCCGCCGGGAAATGGCCTTGCTGCGGGCCTTGGGCGCACGCGCCGGCGATGTCCTGCTGCTGATTGTGGGCGAAGCCCTGGTGACCACCCTGTGCGCCGTCGTGCTGGCACTTGGCTTGTTCCAACTGGTCACCCTTATCGGTGGCGACTGGCTGGAAACCACCTATAGTTTGCGACTGGGTTCACGCCTGCCCTCCACCATGGAATGGCAGCTGATGGGCGGTGTTATCATCGCCGGCGTGCTCTGCAGTCTGCTGCCTGCCATCCGCGCATACCGGCAATCGCTGGTGGACGGCATGACACCCCGCTGACATCTGGCGACAATCAACAGGCGACAATCAACAGGCGACAGGCCGATCGTTATGCCTGTCGCCGCGCGGTTCTACTCCAAACAGGGGATTCACGCCCCGCGCACGCCGCTTACACTCCCGATGCTGGACCTGCCGATACCGAACCTGCTGTCGCAATATCGTTTGGCAGCTCTCCATTGTTTTCACTGGGCGAAATCATTATCCGGGAGTTGTCATGAGCCTTTCCTCTGCCGTGCGTGCCATCTGTTTCGCTGGCATCGGTATATCACTAGCCATTGCGTCCCCCACCACGCATGCCTGGGAGGCGCTCGAAGACGGCCTGGATCATTTGCTGATTGATATCGGTCAGTGGGCGGCGGGCGTCGACGAAAAGACCGTGGAAATTCGTCCCGGATGTACACTCGCCTACTACGATAACGGCAACACTGAGGCGTCCGAAACACTGGTGCTGCTGCATGGATTCAGCGCCAACAAAGACATGTGGCTGCGCATGGCGGCCTCCATGAAAACGTATCGCGTGCTGGTACCAGACTTGCCGGGGCACGGTCACTCTTGTCATATCGATGCCGACACCCATGACATTCCCTATTATGCCGATGCCATACACGCATGGTGGAAGACATTGGGCCTGAGGCCCGTACATCTGGCCGGGAATTCGATGGGCGGCTGGGTGAGCGCACAACTGGCAATTCACCACCCCGACATGCTGAAATCGCTCGCATTGATGGACGCAGCGGGCGTGAAGTCACCCGTACAGAGCGCGTTTTCGAAGGCGCAAGCCCAAGGTGACAATGTATTTTTCTTCAGCGATGAGGATGGCTATGACCGGCTGTCCCACATGGCCATGGTGTCGCCGCCGAGCTTGCCGGGGCTGGTGAAAAATGCGCATATCCGCACCTATCTTGGCCTGCAGCCCCGCTTTCGCAAACTGTTCGCAGACATCACCGACCAGGATGGTTTTGACAAGTCTCAATTGCTCGATGGCCAGCTTGGCCAGATCAAGACTCCAACGCTGATCCTGTGGGGCAAACAAGACCAGGTCGTGGATGTGTCGATGGCACAGGTATATGCCGACGGCATTGCC
>JBPOHS010000149.1:0-8678 GCA_052035295.1 Pseudomonadota bacterium | reverse complement strand
AAGTAACGCGCATATCATCCAGCGAACCGGTGACCAACTCCTTCAACACCCAGGCGGCATCCATCAGATCCTGGGTTGCACTGCTCTCCTTGCGTGACCATCGCCTGAGCGTTGAAAACAGCTCAGTCACCACAATCTTGAGCGAATGTATCACATCCAGCCCGAGCTCCTGTGCGGCATGTCTCAGGAACAGCTTGAAGTTGGTCATCGCCAGCTTGATGCCAGTCAGCCCGCCGGCAGCAGGCAGAAAGAACAGGGAGGCCACGGTCACGACGACACCTACCGCCGCAAACGCCACCTCCCGCACAGGCTTAAAACCCCACTAGACGCCGCAAGAACGCACCAGCGGCTCGCCGAAGGCAAAACCGACACCACTGCTGCACTGAACAATGAAGGATGAGCGAGACTTCCACGCAAAAACAAAATTGCCTGTGGAAATCAGAAAACGTGTTGGCAGGATTTCAGGAAATTCCGGCAATAATGATGTCGGTGTTGGCGCGTGCCTGAGAGGCATTTCCACCGGCCAATTCACGGTAGGTACGAGAGAACTGCGCGTAATCACTGAATCCTGAGGCGATGGCGGCATCCGTCAGACTGAGGCCATCATTGAGTCGGGCGGCGGTTGCCATGATTCTGTGCCAGAGGCGAAAACGCCGGATAGGTATTCCGGTCACATGCTTGAACAGCTGCACGAGACGCGGAACAGAAAGCCCCACCTGCCTGGCAATCCATTCGACCGAAATATTTTCAGCATAATGGGATTTGATGAGTGAGATTGCCATGGCAACGCGCTCATCTGTTTCGGGTGCCGTGCGTGATGGATGCGACAGCCATTCATGATAAATCTTTTCTGCCTGTGCTAGCGTCGGACGCTGGAAACGCAGGTAGTTTCCGTATTCGATCACATCAGACTCGCTCTTGATATCCATGAAACAATATTGCTGCTTCATGGGGAGTGCGCGCTTCATCAAAGGCATGAATTGAGTCAGGTCGGTTCCCATGTCATTGAGAAAAAACATTGCCACATAGGCACCATGCGTCTCGACTTGCATATTGGCGCCCGATGGCACGAGAAAGCTTTTTCCCCTCACCTTGTCGTTGGGCGACGCACCGATCATTTCGATATCATCTTCAAGGGAAACCAAAAGGGTCGAAGGAACATTGGCGCGCCTGAAGTGGCGCTCCAATCGCCCGACGTACACACCTCTTCCCCCGGAGGCATAAATCACTGCCTTTTTCATATTTTTCTAATGTATAAAATTTTAGTTAAAAAAGCCCAAACATTCCAGGAATCTCTCCGTCGGAGCCATTCTGCGCGAGACAAGCATCGGCCTCAAAGCCCTTGTTTGTAGGCTTTTTGTAATTCTGAAACGCAGGTTTTGGCAGATGAATTTTTATTGATAAATCACGGGCTTGCGGAGGGTCGCCTTGCGCACAAATTGGATAGCCCAAAGCGCTCTTTGTCAGGTTTCATTCATATTTTCAAAATGCAAGACTCGACACCGCCACAGGCACAGCAGCACCGCATAACATCCTCCCTTAGCGGCAATCGCAAAGGGAGGATGCGATCCATCGACAGCAGCTCAGCGTCCTGACAACGCGTTGAGAAAGGACTCCAGATCCGACAGTTCCTGACTGGACAACTCCAGTGGACGAACATCCGTATCGGCCATGGGATCACCCAGCCCGCCAGCATTGTAGCCCTCCAGCACCTCCCGCAATGAGTTGATGCTGCCATCATGCAGGAAAGGTCCCGTTGAAGAGAGCTCGCGCAGCGAGGGCACCTTGAACAAGCGGAAATCACGATTGCGACCCGTCATATCTGCACGACCGATGTCTTCCCCTGTAGTCAAGCCGTTATTGCGGAAGCTTTCATCCGTATAGTTTTGACCCGCATGGCAGCCGCTGCAGCGTGCCTTGCCTTCAAACAGCTGCAGCCCGCGCCGTTCAGAAGCACTGAGCACTGAAAGGTTACCCTCACGATACTCGTCGACACGATTCTGCGGCGCAAACCGGGTCGCCTGGAAGCTGGCAAGCGCCGCTGCAATGTTTTCAGCAGTAGGGGGCTCACCGTAAACATTCTGGAAACGGCTGTTGTAAGTGGCGTGACTGCGCAAGCGCTGTACTGCTTCGGCAATCGGCAAATTCATTTCGTGCGCAGCCTGAATGGGGACAAGGGCTTGCCGATCGAGCATTGCAGCCTGGCCGCTCCACCCCTGGAAAGTCGAGAACACCCGATTCAACAACGACGGCGTATTGCGCACCCCGGCATCCGTCGGTTCATTACCGCGCGCAATGGCATTGCCATCAGTGAAGGCCATGCTGTCCTGATGGCAGGTTGCGCAAGAGGTCGTGCGTTGACTCGACAGGATCACGTCGTTGAACAGATCCTCGCCCAAATCAGCAGCAGCCAGACTAAAGCGATCCACCGCCGACAACTGACCCGCAAGCGCGCCGAGATGTGGCGGTACGACTGCCCTCAACGCGCTATTTGGCGCCCGGTGGCTGCGCGAATACGCATTGTGAGCGATTTCATGCGTATGTCGCGCAACATTCGAGACCTTGATCTCGTCGAGAATCATGCTCGCCGTCGAGTTGACAGGGCCCACCTGCAAGGCGCCGGCGGTCTGCAGCGTGCCAAAGCCCGTCACAGTGGAGTTGGCCACCCGAATGCCATCGACATACAGCGTCATGGCCTTGCTAAAGGCGTTGTAGCTGAAAGCAATGTGCGCCCACTGACCGTTGCCGAGATTGGACCCGCTCAACTGCCTGCGAACACCGGCCGTGTCCATCATGGCGCCCGTTACCGTGGTACCGTTCGCGAGATACACCTCGATGCCGTTTTGCAGGGTAAAAAGACGCACGGTGCCGCTGCCGCTGCTCTGTCTGACCCAGAAATCCACCGTGAACCCATCACGCAAACTCTCCCAGCCGCGATTCCGGGTGACGTTGATGTGGTTACCCGAGTTAAAGTGAATGGCCTGCCCCACACGCCCCACCAGGTTGTCGTTATTGTTGAATTCCAGCGGGAACCTGGCGCCAACCAACGCGCCGTTGTTGTGATTGCCGGAGGTGTCAGGCGTGCTGGTCTTCATATAGGTGCCATCGCGGGCCAACTGTTCGTTCATGCCGAGATACATCACGTAGTTGCCGTCGAGATAATCGCCAAAAGCGATTTCAGAATAATCCTGCGCATTGGAACCAAAGATCGGATAACTCGGGCCATTGACCGAGTAAGGTATTTTCAGGTCAGCGACGTCCTTGTAAGGAATCCACATGGTGGTGAAGGCCCCGGGTGACGACAGGAACAACCTCGAGGTGGCATGGCGATTACGATTGATCGGGCCATCGATGTGACGGAGGGTCCACCCCGTCCAACGACCGACCACCGTCGCGCCCGAGCGGCGCGCCCCCGAATTGTCGGCGTTCACTCGTGTGGCCTGGTAGAAGAGTTCGGCACCATCATGGCTGATCCATGGGTAAGCGCCTTTGACCAGGGTGTCGGCGGTATAGTCTGCACCGGCAGCATCTTTCAGCGGACGCTCGGCCACCGGATAGCGGACGCGGAACGGCACGCCCTCAACATTGGCGTTACGATCGTCATGGTACATATTGGCAATCGATTTGGGCACGCGCCAATTGGTGGTGGCACCGCGCGTGCTGTTCCAGCTGTAAACCAGATTATCAATCCGGCCGTTATTTTCCGGGTGTCCCTGACAGACGATCAACCGGCCATCGACCGTCACTGACGGCTCGATACAGCGGAAATCGGCACCCCCGGCAACGGTGTATTTGGAGAAACTGGAGGTAAACCGGGCACTCACGACCTGTGCGTCGGCCGTATTGCCATTGCTGACGATGATCGTCGCCCTGCGCTGCCCCATTTGATCATTGTCACCGTTGCGCAACGACGTGTGTATCACCATGGCTTTGTAGGTACGATGCGTACCCGTGGCTTGATAGGTGCCGCTGGAATTCGACGGGTAAGGATTTTCCCCGCTGACGGCAGGATCAGGCACGATCGCGATCCAGTTGTGCTGCATGTCAGATACATCAGCGGTCAACTCCAACGCGACGCTGTTACCAAACGCGCCATCCTGGAAATTCGGGGTGCCATCACTGTTCAGGGAGATACGTTGCGGGCGGAACGCGCTGGCAAACCAGCCAGCGGTGCGGGTACGCACAAACACACGGCCGTCCCAGGTTTCCGCATGGCCATTGCCACCGAAGCCCGTGTCGATGTGTCGCGGGAAGCTGCGCTGTTTGGCATTATTCAGGGAATAAAGGGCAGCACTGGGCGCTGAAAACTGCCCTGTGCTACTGGCACGACCATCATTGTCGGCGTTTCCGGTGCCAGTACCTCCACCGGCGGGGGCTGTAACGGTGACGGTGCGGGTCACCGTCGCTGCGGCGTTTCCTGCTGCATCTCGCACGTCATAACGCAGGGTATAAGCGCCTGTCGTTCCGGTATTTACACTGCCGGTTCTGACAATGCGGGTCGTGATATTGCCGTCGACATTATCAGCGGCCGTTGCACCGGGGTCGTTGAAGGTGGTGCCTCGCACAATGTTCATGCCCGCACTGCCCACCAGCGTGATCACGGGAAGGGTGGTATCGGCCGTTGATTGACTCGTTCCGGTTGCCCAGACGGCCGCGTTCGACGAGGTATAGAGGACGAAATTGCCGTCGTTCTGGATAACGGCCCGGTTGGCCCCCCTGCCGTTGGTTGCTGTCGACCATACAGAGCTTCCACGGGAGCTGCGCAGGACCAGATTGCCATCCCCCTGCATGTTCAAGGCAACACCGCCCTTGCCCGCCGTACCGGATGCCCACAGCGACCGGCCAGAGGCGTTATACAGAACGACATTGCCATCGTTCTGTAACGTAACCCGGTAACTGCCGTCGGTAGAGCGCATAGTTTGGTTGGTGGTCATCTTGTCGCCCGCCAGCAGCTTATCGCTGCCGTTTTGAAAGGCGGCCATAGCCCACTGGCTTGCCACAAGCAAAGAGAGAATTGAGGTCAATCTGACCGCTGCCAATTTCATGTACTGCACCTCATTATTTATTTTTATTAGCTTTCCTGGTGTTTGTTGCACGCCGTTATTGCTGTGCGGCTCGCAGCATTCCCGTTAGTGCTGCCACCTTTTCCTGCTCCTGAGAAGTCATGCCGAGATAATCGGTTTCCAATAGTGATTGCAGGGTGAGCGCGAGTTCGTAAATATCGCCAGCCTCACCAGTGACCGCATGCCTCTCGATCAGCTCGTATATTTCGCGGCGGCTTTCCATACCCCCTGCAAGAAGGTATTCATTAAGCACACCACTATTGTGTTTCGCATGCTGGGCCAGATACCACGCCCTCCTCGAAATGGCAGCCTCACGCAGTGACGGTTCCGGATGCTGGGCCAGTTGCGCCAGATAATCGTCAATGCGGTCCGAAAATGCCGAGTCATCACGGGTAGAAACATCTGCAATCAAGTCGAGAATACGAGTCTTGAAAGTATCCGAAGATTCGCTTGCATCCCGTTTGGTCAAGGCATCGATCAACGCAACATCTTTTATATCTGCAGCCAGAATCAGGTTGAACATTGCTTCAGACCGCTGGGGATCATCCGCAGAAAAAAAGGAATCGACCACGAACGCCCGCCCTTCACTCGTCGCATGGATTTCGCGCAGGGTCTGCTCCGCCAGCAGGCGGGCTTCTTGATCAAGATCGCCAGCGCTGTAAGCCTGTAGCTGCGAGGAAAAACGTGCCAGAGCGGCCGTCAACGCGGCGGTATTTGCGTCGCCCTGCGTCGATGGATACTGCAAGGTCGCCGGTGATGCCGAATATGGCTGAGCACTGGCCACTGGCGCAGAGTCAAAACGCTCGTATTGAGTGGCGACAGCAGGAGACGGATCTGCATCACCGGCAGGTAACGCCGACAGTGAAGGCTGCAAGGACGAAATCGACACGCCGTGAATAATCCACCCCACCACCGCGGCCGTGGCGACGAATGAAATGACCCGCCATCCTTTTCTCATCACAATACCTCCGAAGGCGGCTGGCAACCCAAGCAACGTGGCTCGGCGCTGCCATGCCGCTTCTTGCTTACTGGGGTCTGACGGTCAGCGAAACCAGGGCATCCTTACAACCCGACGCGCCACTGCCCGTGGTCTGGCGAATGCCGGTCGGGCCATCGGCAGAAACCGGCCCTCCATACAAAAAGCCTGCTTCGTCGCTGTTACTCACATAGCCAAACGTCGACATACCACTGGGTGCGCCGAATCTGTCCCTGCTCACGGCATCGTCGAACGACTGTGACAGCAACAACATGTCGCCCCTGCGACCCTCTACGGAGGGAAACAGGCTATCGTCGCTACCATCACATCCTCGGTTCGCCGTGGCGCGCACAGGGGATTTCGTGTTGGCGCCACGCAGCGCCGACAGGATGGCCCAGCCTGGATGCCCACTCGAATCCTGGTTCAAATCGAAAGAGTAAGATGACGGCTCACTGGCGCTCGCGGTGCGGGTGAAAACGACCTGTGCCAAATCACGCCCAGTGTATTTGCTGCTGAAACGCGTGCAGAAATTGCCGGAGACATTGGTGCAATCCGATACATTCACGCATTGATAACCATTGTCTTCCTTGAAGCACTCGGCACGCCTTGTCCATCCGCTGACAGCAAACGGCAAAACATCGTCGGTGCGATGCAGCACAAGAACCAGCAAATCCCCCTCACGGGTATTCGATGGGCGGTTAAGTCTTACCCCCTGCCCATCGCTGTCCCACACCTGAGTGGTGCCCACATGGGTGATGCTGCCCAAACCGCCACCTGAACCACCACCTTCACCGTTATCTCCGGCACCGTCTGTCTGCGTGTTGGTCGCCCAGACGGAGGCATTCGACGATGTGAGCAATACGAAATTGCCGTTGTCTTGCAGGGTAGCGCGGTTGGCCCCTTTGCCTTGGGTGCCGGTTGACCATACCGAAGCGCCGTTCTTGTTGCGCAGCACCAAATTACCGTCGCCCTGCATGTAAAGGTTTACGCCGCCCTTGCCCACCGTGTTGGATGCCCACAAAGGTCTGGATGCACTGTAGAGCACGATGTTGCCATCGCCCTGAAGAATAAACCGGTGACTCCCGCTGGCTGACTGCAAATACTGATTGGCCGTGAGACGCTCATTCGCAAATAGAACATCCTTGGCACTGGCGACACCGGCGCAGGCCATAAGGAGTGCAGCCGAAATCATCTGTAAACTGGCGTACTTCATGGCATTCCCCTGAAACGGACTATCGTTGTAATTATTGAAGGGCTGAAAAACGATCAAAAAGCAGGAGCAAGCCAAGTAAAACAGAGACGCGCGATTGCTCGCATGAACAAACTGATGATGTTCCGTATAAATATGCGAGAAACCAGCGCTGCTTCTGTCCTTATCGCCAGCCCTGCATATTCCAGTGCAGAACATCGGCTAATCGCCCTATACTTCATCACCCCACTTTTTGAGGACATCCGCATGACCGGTACCCTGTTTGTGCTTTCCGCCCCGTCTGGCGCCGGCAAAACCAGCCTGGTGAAGGCCCTGCTCGAAAGCACCGACAACCTGTGCGTGTCGATATCCCACACCACACGCGCCATGCGCCCGGGCGAACAGGATGGAGTGAACTATCACTTCGTCAGTTTCGATGGCTTCAAGGCCATGCTCGAAGAAAGCGACTTTCTCGAACATGCGGAGGTGTTTGGCAACTACTACGGCACCAGCCGCAGTTTCGTCGAGCAGACCCTGAAAACCGGTAAGGATGTGATCCTCGAAATCGACTGGCAGGGCGCCCAGCAAATCCGCCGCATTTTTCCCGAGTCGATCAGCATCTTCATTCTTCCCCCCTCTCGCGACGCGCTCGAAACCCGGCTGCGCGGGCGCGGCCAGGATGCCGAAGACGTCATTCAGACCCGCCTGTCCAAGGCGCAAGAAGAGATGTCACACTATGTCGAATACGACTATCTGGTGATCAACGATCAGTTCGAGGTCGCTCTCGCAGAGCTGCGCGCCGTGATCGAAGGTTCCCGCCTGCGCATCCTCAAACAGATGAAACGCCACGAGCTCCTGCTACAGGATTTGCTCAACCACTGAGCGTCCACATCGGATCACCCCCAACCATCGCGGCTGCGGGGGCAATGCCTGGGCAAGCGCGGGACACCACCATTCGCCATACAACGCTTGTGCATTGGCACAAGCCTCACTACAATTCGTCGGTTCTATCCGGAGCTTCCGGTAACTCCCCCTGCAGCAGGTGGCAGCGTTGCGCTGCCGGCCTGACAGCACGATTTTGCGAGGTATTTCGATGGCACGCATAACGGTTGAAGATTGTCTTCATCAGATTCCTAACCGCTTCGAGCTGGTTCTGGTCAGCGCCAAGCGCGCCCGCCAACTGGCCACCGGTGGCAAAGAGCCATTCGTTCCTTGGGAAAACGACAAACCGACCGTGGTTGCCCTGCGCGAAATCGCCAAGCGCTACGTCGACATGTCCATTCTTGATGCCCGCAACGACGTCGACATCCAGGAAGAACTGGACAACGTTTGAGCATTTTCTTTTCCGGCAAGCCCCTGATTCAGGGGCTTCGCTGTTCTCACGTCAGCGTATTCCCTATACACTAAAGGAATAAGGAACCCCGAATTCCATGCTGACGACCGACGCACT
>JBPOHS010000079.1:0-63291 GCA_052035295.1 Pseudomonadota bacterium | reverse complement strand
CTGATCAGTCTGCACCTCGGTAACGGCGCGAGCATCACTGCCATCGAAAATGGCTGCTCGGTGGATACCTCGATGGGACTGACCCCGCTGGAAGGCTTGATCATGGGGACACGCAGCGGCGACATCGACAGCGGCATTGTGCCTTTTGTCGCGCGCCAACTGGGATTGTCACTGGCGGAAGTGGAACACAAGCTCTGGCATGACAGCGGGCTGCGCGCACTCGCCGGCACCAACGACATGCGCAAACTGTTGCAACTCAGTGACGAAGGCAATGCAGACGCGACGCTGGCGATCGAAATGTATTGCTACCGTATTCGCAAATACATTGGCGCCTATCTGGCGGTGTTGGAACACACCGACGCCATCCTGTTCACGGGGGGGGTGGGTGAAAATGCCTCGCCTATCCGCCAGCGGATCCTCGAAAAGCTGACCCAGTTCGGCATTGCGCTGGATAACGAAGCGAATACGCGGGCAAGCGGGTCGTGCAGCTGTATCAGCACACCGCAAAGCCGGATTCCGGTGTTGGTGATTGCCACCAACGAAGAACTGGAAATGGCCTTGCAGGTGAGCGCAGTGAGCTGAGGCTCAGTGCAGATGGCCACCCGCGCTGGCTTCTTGCTCGGGCGCGTTTCCAAGCAGGCCGGAATGACGGGCTTCGTCGATAATTTGCTGGGTCTGCACCAGATACCAGCGAATCCAGCCAACGAACACCTGCTCTTCAAGCTTGAACAGATGCGGCGCGGCATGGCTGATCACCAGACTGGGCACTTCTTCGTCGGGGCATTCCACATGCACCTTGATCTCGGGAAACTCCGCGCACAAGACCCCGGCAAATGCGCCCATGGGCAAGATGGCGGAAGGACGCAGTTCGACCTGGGTGAGCAGCATCAGGGCCTCGGGGCGATGCATGACCCGGCACTCCACCGGACCTTCACCGGAATCCAGCGCGGAAAGATGAATGCCGTCGCACTGTCCGCATTCGAAGTTTTCGATCTGGGCGCGCTCGAGCCAGCGGCGTAATTCCTGATTGTTTATCGATGTCACGCTTTTCGATGGCACGTTTTTCGATGTCATGAGTTGGCTCCCCTAGAACAATGGTATGCACCACAAGGCGGTGGAATTTAGCGCAGCCACCGTGGCATCGCCAGGCCTTTTTGATTTTCGCTCACGTGGATGCCGGTTTCAGCTTTTTCAGCAGGGTGACCAGTACCACGATGATCGCGCCGGCAAAGACGCCCAACACGCCATCAAATACTGGCCCCACCAGCACTTTCAGCGCCGGACCGACCGTTGCCACAGAGCCGGCCAGTTCGGCCAGATGATGCACCAGGTCGTGCAGACCCGGTGTTCCGTGCGACAAAATGCCACCCCCCACCATGAACATGGCAATCGTGCCTGCAATCGACAAGGCATGCATTAGCCAGGGCGCGGCGCGCAACAGCATGGCCCCGAGGCCTCGCGCCAGCGCCTGCAGTCCCCCTGGGCCTGGGCGCCGGCTCAGGTACAGCCCGGCATCGTCGATCTTGACAATGGCGGCCACAAATCCGTAAACCCCCACCGTCATCAGCAGCGCGATGCCCACCAACACCATTACCTGCTCCATGAAGGGCTTGCCGGCAATCACCCCCAGCGTTATGGCAATGATCTCGGCTGACAATACGAAATCGGTGCGTACCGCCCCTTTGATTTTATCCTGCTCGAAAGCCACCATGTCGACCTGTTCGTCAGCCACCGCCTTGACGTGTTGGGCATGATGCGCATCGTCTTCCTGCGCCGAATGCAGCCATTTATGGGCGAGTTTTTCGGCGCCTTCAAAACACAGGAACGCACCACCGACCATCAGCAGCGGCGTGATGGCCCAAGGCAAGGCGGCACTGATTGCCAGCGCCGCCGGCACCAGAATGGCCTTGTTCTTGAGCGAGCCCTTGGCCACCGCCCATACCACCGGCAACTCGCGGTCTGCCGTGACGCCCGCCACCTGTTGGGCATTGAGGGCCAGATCATCCCCGAGCACACCGGCGGTTTTTTTCGCGGCCACCTTGCTCATGGTGGCAACGTCATCGAGCAGATAGGCGATGTCATCGAGAAGGGTCAACAAACTTGCGCCAGCCATGTGCGCTACTCCTGTCCAAGTGGGGGGGGCCTGCCTTCGAGGCAGCGGAATTTTGTCGCCATGATTGTGAAAACACCGATCGACATCAAGTGATTTGTGCCATCCACTATTGCAATACTGGCAATCAGTGGACATTTCGAGACCTTATTCGATACTTACAGGCTAAGACGCCCATCTATCCCCGTGATCAGCACCTGAAGAGTACCGTGTCCACCCTCGAATTTATTGAAGACCCCGAAACCGGCAAGCTCGGCTGGATGCTTCCGCAAACGGATCCACAAGAGAAAATGCCGCTGAATCGCCAGCAAGTGCTCTTTGCCTTGCGGGATTCTGGCTATGGGGATTGGTACATTGATCTCGATGCAGTGGACGCGGCATTGCTTCAGCGGGGTCAGGATGAACCTACAACAATTCCAGTCATCATTGGCGAGCGGCGCCACGGCGAAGGCAGTGTCGAATTCGATGAAACCCGCATGACCGCAACGCTGCACGTGAGTGGCGCCTGGGGCGGCCGACCGGTCAACCTGAAAACCTGTGCGATGGTACTGAAGGCAGCCCACATCGCCCACGGTCTGGATGTCGCTGCTCTCAATGACATCGCCGAACAAGCCCAGCATCTGGCACCGGGGCAAACCGCCAGCAAAATTGTGGCGCGCGGAATTGCGCCCGTCCATGGCAGCGACGCCAAATTCGAATCCATCGCGCCCACCGTCAAGGATCGCATCCTCAAACCCCGTATCCTGGAAGACGGCAGTGTCGACTACCACGAACTGGGCGCCATTCCCATGGTGCGCACCGGTGATGCGCTGGTACGCAGGATCCCCCCGACGGCAGGCAAGAACGGTGTCACGGTCACGGGAGAACCCTGTTTCGCCCGACCGGGCAAGAATCTCCCCTTCACCCTGCTGCCAGGCGCCCAGATTGCGCCACAAGACCCCAACCTGCTGATCGCTGCCATGGATGGCATGCCAGTGCTCATCGACTGTGGCATGAGCGTCGAAAAGCTCTATCAGGTGCGCAACGTCAATGCGTCCACCGGCAACGTCACCTTCGAGGGGGCTGTCGTCGTCGATGGCGATGTGGCGGCAGGGTTTGCAGTCAGCGCCGACAGCGATATCAAGGTCGGCGGACTGGTGGATTCCGCACGTATCGTCGCCGGTAACGACGTCATCGTGAATACAGGCATCTCGGGCAGCATGACGGTCAAGACCCTGGTGCCCAGTGCCTTTATCACCGCCGGCAACACGATCTGGACACCGTTTGCCCAGTTTGCGGAGTTACATGCGAACGTCGGCATCATCGCCATGAACCTGCTGCTGCACTGCAAGATCACCTCGCTCGACTGGGTCAAACTGGGGGGCGATAAGCCGGGTCGCAGCAAGCTGATGGGCGGCGAGTTACAGGCCGTCAATCTGATCAAGGTCGATACCCTGGGCGACCCGACCGAGATCAAGACGACAGTACGCTTGCTGGGTGATTTCGCCGAATACCACGATCAACACAAGGCACTGCTGCAGCGGGTGGCAGAACGTGAGCATCAACTGCAGGAAATCGAGTCGCTGCGTGATCGCCTGCGATTGAAAAATGCAGGTACGGCCCAGCACAGCGAGATGATGAAACGGCTGGAAGCCACCGAAACTGCGGAACAGCAATCCCTCGCCAATACCCGCAATGAATTGGCCGCGCTGAACGCCGCCCACGAGGAGTCGTGTCAGCGTGCCAGACTGGTCATCACCCGCAAGGCCTATCCGGGCGTCGAGATCTGCATTGGCGATCGACGCGTACTGCTGAAAGAGGAATGGGGCCCCGGCACGATCCTTTACGGCAAGGAGGGGTTGATTTTCAATCGCGGCGACATCCACCTGCCAGGAAGTCGCAAGACCTCCTGAGTCCGTGTTACTCCCATCACTCGCGGGCCCCCGACAATACCCTGCTTGCCCGATTTGTGTTAGGGTGCACCCAGCTCGGCATCTTGCCGAAACGCCATCAATTCAAGCACTTTGCGCAGGTGTTCCTGCGTACCGGGGAATTCTGGAAATGACTGACGACACACACCGCAAAACCATGGGCTATCTGCTCTGGATCTTTGGTTTCATCGGCGCGCACCGGTTTTATTACGGCAAACCGGTGACCGGCACGATCTGGTTTTTCACGCTGGGCCTGCTGGGCGTTGGCTGGATCATAGACCTGTTCCTGATCCCGTCGATGGATCGCAAGGCCGATATCCGGTTTCGACCAGGCCGTTATGATTACTCGGTCTCCTGGATTCTGCTGACGTTTCTCGGCCTGTTCGGCATTCACCGTTTCTATCTGGGCAAATGGCTGACGGGACTGCTGTACCTGCTGACGGGCGGGGTGCTGGGGATGGGAATCCTGTACGATTTTCTGACCCTCAATGATCAGATTTCCTACCAGAACTCCGCCTACCGCAACTAGGCGCTGGGCACCAATGTGCGCCCAGCGCTGCTGAACCCTTGCAGCACCCGGACCTGACGGCGCCCGCAACACGCGGGTGCCCAGGCCTGCTCCCCGGTATATCCCATTGCCTCCTGATGATATGTGACAGCTCGCTGTAGCATTAGGCCATTGTGGCTGATGAGTCACGTTTGCTATCAATGCAACACTTGATTCCCAGTGCAGGATTTCCCCATGGAATACACCCAGATTCTCTACAGCGTCACCGATCACGTCGCCACCATCACCTTGCACCGCCCCGACCGCATGAACGCGTTCACCGTTACCATGGCGTTCGAGCTGGAAAACGCGTTTCAACGCGCCGACAGCGACGATGACGTGCGCGCGGTGATTTTTACCGGCAGCGGCAAGGCCTTCTGCGCCGGCGCCGATTTGTCGATGGGCGCAGACGCCTTCAACTATGACGACACCAAGCAAGGCGAAGATCTGGAACGGATTCGCGATACCGGTGGCGTGGTTTCTCTCGCCATGTACGAATGCCGTAAACCGATCATTTGTGCCATTAACGGCGCCGCTGTGGGGATCGGTGCGACCATGAGCCTGGCCGCCGATATTCGTCTGTGCAGTGAAAAATCCAAATTCGGCTTTGTGTTTGCCCGTCGCGGTATCGTGCCGGAAGCAGCATCCTCATGGTTTTTGCCGCGCATCGTTGGCATGAGTCAGGCCCTGGAATGGATGCTGACCGGACGCCTGTTCGACGCCGCCGAAGCCAAGGCGGGCAATCTCGTGAAAAACGTGTTGCCCGACGCGGAACTGATGCCGGCCGCGCTGGCCTTGGCCCATGAAATCGCCGACAACACCTCGGCCGTTTCTGTCGCGCTGATTCGCCAGATGCTGTGGCGCTTGTCCGCCGCCGATCACCCGGTGGAAGCCCACAAAATCGATTCACGCGGGGTGTACTACACCGGCAAGTCCGCCGACGCCAAAGAAGGAGTGATGTCATTCCTCGAAAAACGCCCGGCGGCCTTTCCCGATAAAGTCAGCCAGAACATGCCGGCGTTCTACCCCTGGTGGAAACCCCGCAGTTTCGAATAAGCCCGCCGCTATTTGCCTGCCACACCCTGACGCTCGCGAAATTCGGCGGGCGTTGTTCCTGTCCAGCGCCGGAAGGCCCGATAGAAGGCGCTGGGCTCGGAAAACTGTAAGCGGTTCGCGACCTCCTCCACACTCAGCTCCGGGCTGGCCAGCCATTTTTCGGCCAACCGACGCTGCACCTTTCCCAGCAATAACGAATAGGATGTTTGCTCGCTTTCGAGTTTGCGCCGCAAGGTCCGTTCGTTTAGCCCGAGTTGCGCCGCCACATCGCGGATGGCGGGCTTTCCCGCTTGCAGGCCCGCAAACAGCAGGTGCTCTACGCGTTCAGCCACCGGTGTTTCACACTCCAGCCACGCAATTTGCCTGCGTGCCTCTTCCTCCAGCAGTCTAATAACGATCGGGTCAGGCTGCGGTACCGGCACATGCAAAATCGTCGAGGGGAACAGCAATCGCGTTTCCGGTTGATCAAAAAACACGGGGCAGGCAAAAATACGCTGATATTCGTCGGCATAAGACGGCACAGGGTGTTCAAAATAGACGCCAAGGTCAGCACCTTGCACTGCCAGAGCACCGTTCATCAGCGTCTGCCCAATGCGCACGATCTGCACCATGCCGAATTCCGCCCGCAGCCGATTACAGGCATCAGTTGAGCGCGGATAGCGATAAGTGAAGACTGCCGTATCGCCATCCACCTCGAGCGACGAAGGCTCAGCGTTATTGATCAATTTCTGGAAGCGCAGGAACACATCAATACCCTGCGCAATCGTTGGCGCCCCCAGTAACAAATGCCCCATCACCCCCAGCGTTACAGGCAGGGTTTGCTCACCCATGTGAAGACCCAGGGCAGGATCCTGCAGCACTGCCATGGCAGATTCCTGCAGGCGGTCATAAACGGGCAGCGGCACCCGATAACGGCTGTCACTCACCGCGCCAACATCAATACCGAGTGTGCGCAGAAAGTCATGAGTATCAACGCCTTTGCGCCGAAGTGCCGCTAGCAACGCGCGCACCATGGGCATGGCGACTTCAGTTTGTGCAGGCATAAGGGTTCAACATCGGACAGGGAGCTATTGTTGTTATGAGCTGTTATGATGCGTCTGATGGTAACACAGGCAGGATTATCGTCGAGGGTGACGCCAACTGCCCACCAAGACCCGCAGCAGACCCATTTCGACCCGCCTCGAAGGGGAGCAGGAATCGATGACAAGCATGGCGAGAGGACAGCATGGCATTCACTAACGCATTAGTGACAGGCGCTTCGAGTGGGATCGGCTACGAAATCAGCCGACTGCTGGCAAAGGAGGGCCACAATCTCATTCTGGTGGCAAGACGCCGCGAACGTCTGGAAGAATTGGCAACCCGCTT
This sequence comes from Pseudomonadota bacterium, assembly GCA_052035295.1. Taxonomy (GTDB): domain Bacteria; phylum Pseudomonadota; class Gammaproteobacteria; order Pseudomonadales; family Ketobacteraceae; genus HdN1. Next base: position 56,303 of record JBPOHS010000079.1, on the reverse strand, counting down.
GCGCAATGAGCACAAGTGCCGGGTCACCGTGATTGCGCTTGATCTTGCACAACCCGGCGCGGCAGAAACGCTTTACCATCAATTGAAAAAAGAAAATATTCCGGTCGACATCCTGGTCAATAACGCCGGCGTTGGAACCCGCGGCAGTTTTCTTAAAATTTCCACCGAGCGCGAGCTGGCCGAACTGCAATTGAACGTAGTGGCGCTCACCCACCTGTGCAAGCTTTTCGGCAATGACATGGTGCAGCGCGGGCTCGGAAAAATACTCAACATCGCATCCATCGCCGCTTTCATGCCCGGCCCGTACATGAGCGTTTACAACGCGTCGAAAGCGTATGTGCTCAGCTTTTCCGAAGCCTTGCGGCAGGAATTCAAGGGCACGGGCGTCAGCGTAACAGTGGTGTGTCCGGGACCGGTGGCGTCGGAGTTTCATCAGATTGCCGACACGCAGTCGGTGCTTTTCCTGAAATTGGCACCGATGATGAGTTCGGCGGATCTTGCACAACAGGCGTTGAAAGCGATGCATGATCGGCGTGCGGTAGCGGTGCCGGGGTTGTTGAATCGGTTGATGACGTTCCTGCCAAGGTTGCTGCCACGCAACTGGCTGGCGTTCATGATTCGATTGATCATGAAACCGTAGCGTTGACGAGTGCTTTTGTTTGGCGAAAAAGAAACACTGCTTTAAATCCATCCCATGGTGCGGCTGGGGGAAAGTGTTGCTGGAAACGCCCTTTGTAAAGCCCTGCCAGCAGTATTCTTTTTTGCTGTCCCGCTCACCGCGCCTCAACCACACAATTACGCCCTTGCTGCTTGGCGTTATACAACGCCTCGTCCGCCAGCTCCACCAACTGCTGAATGGAAAGCCCTTTCCGCCACTGCGCGACCCCCAGGGATATCGTTACCGTTGGCAGGTTCACTTCGCCATACCGCGACTGCGACACTTCAATCCGGCGCCGCAAACGCTCGGCAATCAACAGGGCGGCGGTGCGCGGTGTATTCGGCAACAACACGAAAAATTCCTCGCCACCATAACGTGCCACATGATCCTGCGGACGCAAATATTTGCGCAAACAGTACGCCACGGATTTCAATACAACATCGCCTGCAGCATGACCGAAGGTGTCGTTGAACGTTTTGAAATGATCGACATCGAGCATGATCACCGACAGCGGAATATAATCTTCCAGTGTGTGTGCCTGCAGCTGTTGCAGCAGCGCGTCCAGCCAGCGACGATTCTGCAGGCCGGTCAGTGCATCCTGATTGGCGACTTCCAGGTGTTGATCACGTTCCTGTTGCACCACCAGCATCGAAAGATTGCCCGAACGAATGCGCCGTGACAGCAAGTACAGCAGGTTGCGTGCAACGCCGTGGGAAAAATTGATCATCGCCCACAGGGTATCGCGGTCGATGACCAGCGCGCGGCAGGCGGTTTTGGCCAGCACCCAGGCACTGGGATTCTTGCCGTCGAATACCGACATTTCCCCCATGCATTCGCCTTCGCCCAGTTCCGCAATGGGAGCATTCGAAGGCGCGTTGATATGAACGGTGACCAGCCCTTCCAGCACAAGGTACATGTGGTCGTTCTGGATATCCGGGCAAAGGATTATCTTGCCGGCGGCAAACTCGGTTTCATTACAACGTTCAAGGAAAAACCGCAGCGAAGTGAGCGGAACATCACGAAAGAGTTCGGCCTGTTCCAGGCGGGAAAAAAGGCCATTCAAGGAATTCCTGACCTTGTCTGCACGCATAAGTGACACCGTTTCGGTTCAGGGCTTATATGGTCATAAGCATGCGCCAAAACGGAGTGCGCGCCAAATTCAGCTCACGTATTCGTGAGTGGGATCACGCTTGCGGTACGAACCAGCGATCAAGCTCGTTGGTAAGCGCCTGCAGATGTATGGGTTTTCCGACTATGCCAAGCATTCCCGCACCAAGAATGCGTTTGCGGTCATCCTCCATGACGCTGGCCGTCAGCGCCAGAATGGGTGTTTTCTTGTTGGGACCTTCACCCGCAAGAATGGCACGGGTGGCATCGAGGCCGTCCACCACGGGCATTTCGATATCCATCATGATCAGATCGTAAGGGCGATTATTGGCAGCTTCAATGGCGGCTTCGCCGTCGAACACGATATCGGCTTCGATACCGATTTTCGACAGGATTTTCTGTGCCACGCGCTGATTGACAACGTTGTCTTCAGCGACCAGCACGCGTTTATTGTAACGCTTGCCAATAGCGGCGCTATTCTGGCTGACCGTATTTTGCTGCACTTTCGCCAGAATCAGTGGCACCGTCACAATGAACGAGGCGCCCTTGCCCGGCACACTTTCGACCTCAATGAAACCATCCATCAGGTCAATGAGGTTTTTACAGATGGTCAGGCCCAGGCCGGTGCCGCCAAAGGTGCGGGCGGTGGAGCTGTCTGCCTGTTCATAGCTGTCGAAGATCTTGTCGATGCGATCTTTCGGAATACCGATGCCGGTATCGTTGATCTCGACGATGATGTTATACCGCTGGGCATCGATTTTGTCGTAGCCGACTTCGACCGTCACCTTGCCTTCCGGCGTGAATTTGACGGCATTCGATACCAGGTTCATGACCACCTGACGAATACGGGTCGGGTCGCCTTCCAGCAGTAGCGGGGTCCCCTTCTCGATGATGTGATCAATGGCAACGCCCTTGTCGGCGGCTTGATGCACGTTGAGGTCGCAGGCGTCCTGAATGATTTCCTTGAGATCGAAGGGGACTTTTTCCAGCGTGAGCTTGCCGGCTTCGATTTTCGACAGATCAAGAATGTCGTTGATGAGGGCGAGCAGCGTGTTGGCGGAACGGTTGATCAAGCCCACCAGATCGGCCTGCTCGGTATCGAGCCGCGTGTCCGTCAGCAACTGTGCGCTGGCGATGATGCCGTTCATGGGCGTACGAATTTCGTGGCTCATGTTGGCGAGGAAGCTGGTTTTCGCCTTGGCCGCAATCTCGGCGGATTCCTTGGCGCGCAACAGGTCCTTGTTGAGATTGGTCAGATCCTTCGCCAGTTTCATCTTGTTGGCGAGTTCGGCCTTGAGCTTGTTGGCCATCTCGGCCTGTTGTGGCGCCTGCTGCCCTCCCCGCGTCAGAAACTCTTCAAACACTTCTTCGGCGCGCTGCCGATAAAGCGTGCCAAGGTAGCTCTCGAGGGTGTCGAGATACCGCATCAGGTCGGTGAGGCCATCCACCATGATGGTACCCGACTTGTCACGGATCAGCCCGGACTCCTGCAACATGAAATCAAGCACTTCCGGGCTGCATGAGCTGTTGAGCACACCGATGTGAGCTTTGATAAGATCAGACCAAATAGTTTTAGACATATGGGTGTAGAGTCTTCTGTGCCTAAGCTTTAAAGGGAGTCAGCGCTACATTAGGTATAGCGAATGTTTCCAAGGCCGGCCAGATTAGATTTTCCGCCATCGACAAGCGAGGTGCCATGTCCGTTACGCCCGTTCCCGCCGCCACGCTGATCATCGTCAAGGACACACCGCAAGGCCCCCAGGTACTGTTGCAGCAACGCAGTGCCCAGGCCCGGTTTGTCGCTGGCGCCTGGGTGTTTCCGGGAGGCCGCGTCGATACCGATGACGCCTTGCCGGCCTGGGCCAAACGCAGTCACACCGTCACCGATGCGCTGGCCAGCCACGCCCTTGGGTTACCTGCGGGCGGGCTCGCCTACTGGATTGCCGCCGTGCGCGAATGTTTCGAGGAAGCGGGGTTGTTGCCGGTGTACGGCGCGGGTTGGCTTTCACCCGCCGCGCTCAATACATGGCGCCAGCAGCTGCGGGACCACACGCTGACATTTGCCGGGCTGTGTGAACGCGAGACACTGATTCTGGATACCAGCGCCATGCACTACCTCAGCCACTGGATCACGCCCGAACCGTCCCCCATCCGGTTCGATACGCGATTCTTCATCATGGAGGCTCCCCCGGGCCAGGAACCCCACCACGCGCTTTTCGAAGCCGTCGATACCCGCTGGATCACCCCGGAGGAGGCTTTGCGCCTGAATCGCGCGGGCAGCTTGCCACTGATCCTGCCCACGCTGGTCACCCTGCAGGACATGGCCGGGCAATCGAATTGCCGCACGCTCATCCAACATTTGATAACCTCTGTCAAAACCCGATACCTCACGGGCCAACGCCCCCTCGGGATGCAATGACGCTTGCGTGAAGAGAAAACAAGGATTCTCCCATGACCCATTTCACCCCGGGCAGACCCTGCCCGATCACTCTCAACATCCGCCGCGTTGTTGCGCCGAACGCCAGCATGATGACCGGCCCCGGCACCAACACGTACATGATCGGCAACAAACAGCTGGCCGTGATTGATCCGGGCCCGGCCATCGACGAACACGCCGACACCCTGGTCAAGATCGCCAACAGTCTGGGAGCCACCATCCGTTGGATCCTGTGTACACACACGCATGCCGATCATTCACCCGGCGCGGCCTTGCTGAAGCGGCTGACCGGCGCACAGGTATTCGGTTTTCCTGCACCCGCCACCCCCGGACAGGATCGCCAGTTTGCCCCCGACCAGGCCTGGCAGGACGGCAGCCGTCTCGACACCGACGAATTCTCGCTGCGGGCCGTGCACACCCCCGGACACGCTTCCAATCATTTGTGCTTTCTTTACGAAAACGAAAAAATCCTGTTTACCGGTGATCACATCATGCAGGGCTCAACCGTCGTCATCGTGCCGCCCGATGGCAACATGGCGCACTACCTGCAATCGCTCGCGGCGTTGAAGTCGTTGGACATCGAACGGCTGGCACCAGGCCATGGCGATATCATCCACAGCCCACAGGACATCATCGAAGGCCTGATACAGCACCGCCTGATGCGTGAACGCAAGGCGCTCGACAAGCTGCAGTCACTCGCGCCCTGCACACTCGACGTTTTGACACCCGCTGTTTACGACGAAGTGCCAGCGTTCCTGCATGGCCTGGCCCGCCATTCGCTGACCGCTCACCTGCTGAAACTGCGCGATGAAGGTCAGGTCATCGAGAATGATCAGCACTGGCATCTGGCAGGGAGCAACGTATGAAATCCGTTATCCTCGATATCGCCAGTCTCGGTGACAACGTTCATCTGGACTCTTTGCGCAAGGCCGCTCCGCAGCTCAGCGAGCATGACAATACGTCACCGGACCAGGTGGCCGAACGTATCGGCGATCACGACATTGTGATCGTCAACAAGGCCAAGATCAGCGCAGACGCCATCGCCCGCTGTCCCAATCTGAAGCTCATCGCCGTCACGGCCACGGGCGTGAACAACGTCGACACTGCCGCCGCCCGGGCGCGTGGCATCGAGGTGGCCAATGTCACCCATTATTCCACCGGCAGTCTGGTGCAACACACGTTCACACTGATCCTGGCACTCACCACGCGACTGATCGATTACCATAACGACGTGCGTGATGGGCGTTGGGCGAAAAGCGAAAATTTCTGCCTGATGGATCACCCGATCCGCGAACTGGCCGGAAAAACCATCGGCATCGTCGGCAGCGGTGATCTCGGTCAGGGCGTGGCCAGCGTGGCGAAAGCGTTTGGCATGCATGTGCTGGTCGCTGCCCGCCCGAATTGCCCCTATTCCACCGAGGAATACCTGGCCCGCACCCCTTTTTACGACATGCTGCCCAAGGTCGATGTGCTGACTTTGCACTGCCTGCTCAGCCCCGAAACGCAGGGCCTGATCGGCGACAAGGAATTGCGCCTGATGAAGCGTGATGCACTGCTCATCAATACGGCGCGCGGTGGCCTCGTCCAGGAACAGGCGCTGGCCACTGCCCTGCAGGAACGCCGCATCGGTGGTGCCGGTCTCGACGTGCTCTCCGAAGAGCCTCCGCTCAAGCCCAATCCGCTGCTGACCGGAGACTTGCCGAACCTGATCATCACGCCACATTGCGCGTGGGCCAGCCGCGAAGCAAGACAGCGTCTGATCGACAAAACCGCCCTCAATATTCGTTACTTTCTGAGTCGTCAGTAGTCCGCTTGGATAGTGTTATTCAGCCATCAAATGGAGTACCATCCGTGCGCGCTGGAAGCGGCACGCGCCACACACGCGAACGTACGGGATAGCAGTAAGCGGAGTCTTCCGCAGAGGAGCAGGCATGTCAGACAACGATCAACGGAAGACTCTCAAACGCATCAAGACGGGCGCTTTCGAGCGTCGTTTCAGCGTGGCCAAGGCTGGCTTTGTCGCGGGTACGCGCCTGATGGCACAGTCTGCGGGAAACATGTTCACTGCCAGGGAAAACCGCGACGAGCGCCAACGTGAAATTCTTGCCCGCCAGGCCCAATACCTCGCCGACGAAATCGGCAAATTGAAAGGCAGTATCGTCAAGATCGGCCAGATGATGGCACTGTACGGCGAACACTTCCTGCCCAAGGAAATCACCGACGCCCTGCACACCCTCGAAGACGATACCACCGCCCTCGACTGGACCACGATTTACGAAACCATCGAAGACGAACTCGGCGACGACCGACTCGCCGAACTCGAAATCGAGGAAACCCCGATTGGTTGCGCGTCCATCGGTCAGGTGCACCGCGCCACCATCAAGGAAACCGGCGAACAGATCTGCCTCAAGGTGCAGTATCCGGGCGTCGCTGCCGCGGTCGACAGTGACCTGAACGCGGTCGAAACCCTGCTGCGGGTGATGAAGATCATTCCCATCACCGAGGAGTTCGAAAGCTGGTACCAGGAAATCCGCGAGATGATGCACCGCGAGGTCGACTACGCGCATGAACTGGAAAAAACCGCGCTTTTCCATGAGCGTCTGAAAGACGATGGCCGCTTCATCGTGCCCAAAGTGTTTCCGCGTTATTCGTCGATGCATATCATCGCCACCGCCTACGAACCCGGCGTTGGTGTTGATTCCGACACGACCCTCGGATTGTCGCAGGAACGCCGCAACGCCATTGGCCGGGCTGCGCTCGACCTGTGCTGGAGCGAAGTATTCCGCTGGGGCGAAATGCAGACCGACCCCAACTTCGGCAACTATTTCATCCGCCTGGGTGACGGTGCCAACGTGCCCGACCGCATCATCCTTCTCGACTTTGGTGCCGTGCGCAAATTCTCCGACGACACCATCGAGCCCGGGCGCAAGATCGTACGGGCTACCTTCGCTCATGACGAGCGCATGCTCCACGAGGGTCTGGTCGAACTGGGCTTTCTGTCAGCCGACACCCCGATCGACGTCAAGCGGAGCCTAGGCAAGGTCTGCTTCCTGGCCATCGAGCCCTTTACCGATAATGACGCCTATCCGCCACCCGCTTTCGTGCTCAACGAACGCGGCGAATACCTGTGGGGCAAAAGCGATCTGCCGGCGCGTCTGAGCATGCAGGCCGGCATGGGCGCTGGCATCGGCGCAGCCAACCGCACGTTTACCCTGCCACCGCGCGAAGTCATGTTCCTGGTGCGCAAGATCATGGGGGCTTACACCTTCCTGTCAGTGCTCAACGTCGAGCTGAAAGGTTACGACGTTCTCAAACCTTACATTTGAGGGCGGCGACAGCCGCTCCGATCCTGCCATTTCTCCCTCCCAAGGCGCGAATCCTTCCTATACTGCAAGGATCAACACCCTCGCCCGGGCCACAAACCCGGCGGGTCAATCGCGCCGGGGACCCCGATGGATATCAGCAAACTCAAAGATTACGAATTCCTGCGCCACCTCACGCAAGATCAGATCATCGTGCTCATGAGCAAGGCCGAGCTGCTCAAGCTCAAGCCGGGCGATACGATCATCAATGCGGGTGACGAAGACGATCAGGAGTATTTTCTGCTGGCCGGAGAGCTCGATTTCAAGGAACCGGGCGCCTTTGCCCCCTTGCGCACCCTGCATGCCAGCTCTCCGGACGCCTACAAACCCCTGATTCGCAAACGCCCCCGCCCCTATACCGTGGCGGCGCATTCCCCGGCGGCGGTCTTGAAGATCAAGCTGGAAGACCTCAAGGCCCTGCTGCGCGAGGCGCCGACCGACAATTTCGAAGTAAAGCGTGTGCTGCGCGAAGACCAGCCGGAATCGCGCCAGGTGTTCTTCGACATTTATGAAGACCTGCGCAACAACCGGCTTAACCTGCCCAGCATTCCCGAAGTGGCGATGAAAATTCGCCAGCTTATCGACGAAGGCAACAGCGCCAACACCATCGCCAAGGCTGTCATGGCCGATCCGGTCATCGCCGCCAAACTGATTCGCGCGTCCAACAGCCCGTTGTTCCGGGGTGCCCGGGAATTCACCACCTGCACGCAGGCGATTGTGCGGATCGGTCTGAAAACCACCAAGCAGCTGGTGATGACTTTCACCATGAAGGAACTGTTCCGCGCCAAGCACGCCATCACCCGCAAGCGCATGGAAGAGCTGTGGAATCACAGCATTGAAGTCGCCGCCGTGTGTTATGTGCTGGCAAAGGAAACCAAGGCGGCTGACCCGGAGCAGGCGTTGCTGGCCGGTTTGCTGCACGACATCGGCGCCATTCCGATTCTCACTTATGCAGAGAACTATCCGAATCTGCTGGAATCACAGAGTGAGCTCAACAAGGCCGTGAAGGAATTCCGTAGTGAAGTGGGTGGCATTATTCTGCAGCGCTGGGGCTTTGAAGACGACATGATCAATGCCGCCAAGGATGCCGAAAACTGGCAACGCGATCACGAAGGAAAGGCCGATCTCGCCGACTTGGTCGTGGTAGCGCAATTGCACCTCATGGTCGTGCAAAAAGGAACAGAAGACATCCCGCCGCTGGAAAGCATTCCCGCTTTCCGTCGTCTGTCGCACGACGACATGAGCGCCGAGAAAAGCCTCGCCATGTTGCGGGAAGCGCACGAACAGGTGGTGGAAACCCGCCATATGCTGGCGAGCTGAAAAGGTTGGCGTGTCGCGCCCGCGATTAACGCGCGGGCTCGGTGCCTGACTGAAGCGGTACCACGAACAAACCTTCCGACACTGACTTCTTCTCTTGCGTCGCAGGATTGCCGTTACGGTAAGCGACGAAACGGAACGTGCCCTTCAACACCTTGCCATCGTCATAGGTGACATTGATCTCGCCGGGTTCGGCGGCGGCCGTCTGATAAGACGCCACCCCGTCCTTGGCAATCGATGCCTTGAAGTACTTGAGCGGGTAAATGCCGGGGCCTGCGTATTCGTCGACGACCAGCGTAACGGAAACCTCGCCGCCTTCGGCGCGAATTTTCACATCCCCGAAATTGATGCTGTCCTTGGCCGCATAGGCCACGGGCAAACTGTTGTTGCGCACGGGCGCGCCGTCCCAGTCATGCAAAAAGCCGAATTGCGGGGCCTGCGTCAGCAGCGCCGTTATCGAGGTGGGCGCAATTCCCGCGGCTGGCGCCGGGGCTGCATTCACGCTTTCCAGTGCCGCCGTGCGCCGAATGACATCGGCCTGTGTCACGGGCTTGGCAGCGTCAGGCGTTTTATTGACGATGGTCGAGCGTCCGGCTTGCGCATCCACCGGCACGGTGGTCGGCTGTACCGGCATGATGGATTTGACCGGTTCGACGGCCGCAGTCACGGGAACCACCGGTTTTTCCGCCAATTTTTCGATCGTTCTGGCGGCTGGTTTGGCCTCTGCGACCTGTAGTTTGCCTGCCTTGTATTCGCAGGGGGTGTTGGCCACCCTGGATTCACATTTGCCCTTGCCGTGCGGCAGATCATTTTGCAGGGCGCCGATATAACGGTCGCCATTGGTGAACGTGACCGTCATGTTGCCTGCCGGCTTGTCGTCTGACCAACGCCCTACGATCACGCCGACGCCCGGTTTGTTGAGCGTGCCTTGGCCGTCACGCCCGCTTTCCTTCCACTGCCCCACATAGCGTTCACCGTTGCGACGGGTCAGGGTGCCGGCACCTTCGCGTTCATCGACCACGAAATGGCCTTCGTAACGTTCACCGTTAGCGCTCAGGAACACGCCCTGACCATGCATATGGCCATCACTCCATTGCCCTTCATAGCTATCGCCATTGGCCCAGCGCATGCGCCCCTTGCCATTCTGCAAGTTGTCGCGCCACTCGCCCACATAGACGCTGCCATCCGGTTGTGTCTGTTTGCCCTGGCCTTGTTTGCGGCCGTCGACCCACTGGCCTTCGTACACCGAACCATTGGTGTAGGTGTAAACGCCCTGCCCGTGAAACCGGTTGAACGTGTTGCGCTCGCCGACATACTCGCCTCCGGCATGAGCGAACCCGCCCAATACGAGGCAAAGCGAAGGAACCATCCACAAACGTTTGAACGACATACGAAATCCACCACGGCTAACGTCACAGGCCCGGAATACGGCTTCCCGACAGCCATGAAGGCGTCGGGGCTTGTTGTCGCGCCATTGTACAGAAGGCCCGCAGCGCATCACAGGCCATGCAGAACAAAACCAGTTAGGGATTCCCTGATAGGCGTGTCATTCCCTGCGCCAAGTCGCTGTGGCGGCAGGGAAAATCGCGGCTTCCGACGCTTCGTGACCGATTGTTCGAAATGGATACGCTTTGTAAGCTATAAAAAACGGGTGACCCGCCTAAGGCGTCGTGGTGGCCTGCAAACGCTCGAGCGCCAGCGTGCGAATCCGCAGCAAATCAGCGTCGCTGTAAACGCCATTGACCCCCGAGATCGACGCCAGCTTCATGCCATGCTTGAGACCCAGCGCATAGATTTCCTTCACTTTTTCCCACTCGATATTGCGACCCAGGGTGAAATTCTCGAAGCGCCCTTCCAGGGTGAGCACGATGGTTTCCGCCAGACAGGCATAGGCAACATTTCCGGGCAGACCGATATTTTTCATGTGCACATCGCCCGGCAGCTCGATTTCCCCCGATTCGATCACCAGTACATCCGGACGCTTGGCCACATCTTCGGCGGGAATATCCAGCGGACGCGCCACATCGGTGATGACACACCCCGGTTTGACCCGGGTAATGTCGAGCACGCGTTTCCCCGCGCCCGAGGTCGCTGTCACGATCATGTCCATTTCGCCCAGCACCTTGTCCGGCGTTGCATGCATGTGCAGGATGGCGTCCGGCGTTTCTTGCAGGATGGTTTCCTTGAGGGCCAGCAGCTTGGCCGTTTCGGGCGACACGAGATGCAACTCATCAACGGCCTTGGCCAGCAGGCGCGCACAGACAGAACCGATGGCACCGGTGGCACCCACCACCATGGCGTGACCTTGCCACTTTCCATTGGCGTTACGAGGCACCAATCCGAGGCGCTGGATGGCGTCGGAAGCAGCCCATAACGCGCCGGATGCGCTGTAGCTGTTACCGGTGGTAATGGGCAGCGGCGCACGTCGGGCGACCGTGATGCCGGCATCGCCAACGACCTTGGTAAAGGCCCCCAGCCCCATGATCTGCGCGCCGAGTTTTTTCGCGATATCGGCGGCGGCGAGCAATTGCCGGTAGGTGAATTCCGGGCTGTGCGACATGATTTCCTTGGGAGTGCCACCAACACTGATCAACCAGCCTTCCGCTTCGACGCCACAGGGCGATCGAATGCCGGTGACATGCGAGTAAACAAACGGAGGGGTGTAGGCCGCCAGTTTTTCCACCATGTTCATGACTTGTTTGGGTGCATAGCGCGAGAGGATTTCCAGCGGTTTGGCATTGGCCAGATAACGCTGCGACAGCGGGTGAATGACAAAAGCGAAGCGGTTGGTACGCTGGAAACCTTGTGGATAGAGGATGCGCGGTGCAATCGCGAGGCTTTCGATGATCTCGAGAAAATCATCGCGGGTCAGCTGATTGACCGGACGCCCCAATACCGCCACGACCAGCGCTTCGAGCAAGTGCGCGCCGACTGGCAAACCGGCCAGACGGGTGCTGCTGTCGATGACGATGCTGACACCTTTGTCACGCAGGTTGTCGAGGCGATCATCACTCACCGACGAGGTGACAATGGTTTTTCCAAGCAGATCTTCACGAGTGTAGGGCTCCAGGGCCTCATACGACGCGACGATGACATCGGTCGTGTGTAATGCACGACGAATCAGGCGCTGTTTCCAATCTTCGAGCGGCGCGAACCGGGGCATCCGCAGCGAGGACGGCAGGCGACTCTGCAACGGGTGGATACCCTGCGCGAACCGTTCCAGCGCCGACAGCGAATGCAAAAACCGGGGAATGCCCAGCTGCAGTACCGTATCGGCAAAACTGAGATTCTGCGTGTATTCCGACAGCAACACCGCCGATTTGTAATGGGAAATGCCCGAGAAAAACAGCACGCGCGCATTGTTGAAAAAGTTCTTCAGCTCGATCTGGGCATGTCGTAACGACCATTCCTGCAGAATGTCGCGCAGCACTTCGCCGGTGGTCACGGAGGATTTCGTCACCAGACTGGAAAGCGCTTCCGCCTGACGAGACGGCAGATGCTGCGTGCCCACGACAAAGTCGGTACGCAGCCGTCCGAGGGCAATGACATCTGCTTCGCCGTCCCATTCGGTAATGAGCGCCTTGGCCTTGTCCATATCGCCATCTGCGCCGAAGCGCACGACACGCACGGTTTCACCGAGAAACGGAATCTGCAGATCGATATTCTGCTCGCTACTGCCCAAACTGATATTGACGACAAGTTTCATTCCCGATCCTCTGCGAAATCCTGTTCCCATGCCCATATCGAAGGTGCGTTCCCAAGCGGAAAACGCACCGCGACTCATGCGCAAAGGGTTACGCAAAAGGGGGAAATGTATATTGACTCAGGTCGCCGTTTGGTAGGATCAGTGCACCGCGACTCGCCGGTTCAGCCAGACAAACAGGATCAGCGGAACAAACATGGCGGATGCAACCAGATAAGGCAGATGCGGATCGAGATGATACAAACCTGCGCCCGCCAAAGGACCGGTGACATACCCCATGGCCGGACAAGCCGCTACCAAGCCGGCGACCGCACCCTGCTCCTGCGCCGATACCGACAAGGTCGCCGACGAGGAAAACCCGGGCCCAGACATGCCCATGCCGGCACCGACAACCACCATGCAGGCCGACAGCGTCAAAGCGGTTTCCGCGATGGCAAGCCCGAAGAATCCACACGCCATCAACACGAAACCGACGCGCATGAGACTGACGGGGCGCCAGCGGAACCCCTGTACCACCAGCACCTGCGACAATAACGCCGCGATGGCGGTACCCATCATCGCGTAACCGACCTGTTGCGCTGTCTGCACGGCGGTCAGCTGCAATTTGTCCTGAAAGTAATAGCCGAGGGTTTGCTGCACGATGGAGAACCCCGTGTACATCGTGACGCCCACGGCAATGAAGGGAAACACCCGCTTGTCCCACAGGCCGGCCCGGCCCTGGTCGCTGCGCGTCCACGTCACCGGCGCACGCGGCAACCACAGAGCGACCAGACACGCGGCCAGCAACGTGGCGCCCGCCACGAAATACATGGGCGCCAGCAGACTGATGAAGGCAAAGTACGCCACCGCCGGGCCCACAATCGTGCCGATACTGTGCGCGCTGGCAATCAGCCCCATTGCGGCTGTGCGCTGTTTTGCATCGGTGATGTCGGCCATGTAGGCCGCCGCCGAAGGCGACGTCGCCGACATGACCAGCGCTTGCAGCACGCGCGCAAACACCAGCCAGCCGTATAACGCCCAGCCTGTGAGATGACCCTGCATGCCCAGCCAGAACACACTGGCGAACAACACCGTGCCCAGCGTGTACCCGATCAAACCGGTCAGCATGACCGGTTTGCGACCCCAACGATCACTGAGTCGCCCCCAGCGCGGGCTGGCCACCGAAAACATGATGGACGAACAGGTGATGATCGAACCGATCTGCCATTCCACCAAACCGACTTCGCGCCCCAGGGGCGGGAGAATGGCAAATACGACCGTCTGGCCAATATTCACGCACACGATAGCTACGAATACCAGCGCACTGACCAGTACCCGCTGCCGATCGTTGATGCCTGTGATGGAGGTGTTCAGTAGTAAACCCCGACTGCCTCACGCGAGAACGGTTGGATTTCCCCGAAGCGCTGGTCGCGCACTTTTTCCAGCCAGTGCGGATCCTGCAGTAACGCCCGCCCTACCGCCACCATGTCGAATTCCCCGTTGGCGAAACGACGGGCCAGATCCTCCAGCCCACGCTGCCCCACCGGACCGGAATGGCTGCCAAACACCGACGACAGGAAATCCGTGTCCAGACCGACACTGCCGACGGTGATTGACGGCTTGCCCGTGATTTTCCGCGCCCAACCGGCGAGGTTGAGATCGGAACCATCGAATTCCGGCTCCCAGAAACGGCGCGAACTGGCATGGAACACGTCAACACCGGCCTCGCTCAGTGGCAGCAAGAAACGCTCAAGTTCAGCGGGCGACTGGCACAGGCGCGCCGTGTAGTCTTGTTGTTTCCATTGGGACACACGAAAGAACACAGGAAAATCCGCTGACACCCGCTTGCGGGTTTCACGAATGATGTCGAGCGCGAACTGCGAACGTTTTTCGGGGCTGCCGCCGTAGCGATCGGTGCGCTCATTGGTCACGTCCCAGAAAAACTGGTCGATGAGATAACCGTGGGCACCGTGAATTTCCACGCCATCAAATCCAATGCGCTCGGCATCGGCAGCGGCCTGGGCAAACGCCTCGATGACATCGGCAATTTCGCTTTCCGTCATGACATGTGCCTTGCGCTTGCCTGCTGACGTGATACCTGAGGGGCCCATACCCGGCACTTTGGGATCCGGGCCGATGCCTTCCTTGCGTATCGTACCGACATGCCACAGCTGCGGAATGATCTTGCCACCCGCGCCATGCACATCGTTGACCACCTGTTGCCAGCCGGCCAGCGCCTGTTCGCCAAAAAAGGCCGGCACACCTTCATAGCCGTTGGACGCCTCGTGATTGACCACCGTCGCCTCGGTAATCAACAAGCCCACCCCGGCTTCGGCGCGACGCTTGTAGTAGGCGGCAACCTCGGGTGTGGGAACATACTGTGGGCACCGATTGCGTGTCATGGGCGCGAGCACCCAGCGGTTGGGCAGCGAAAGCGACTTGATCGAGTAAGGCGAAAACAGGCCGGAGAGTTCGTGTGTCACGGTTAAATCCTTGAAAAACAATCGTGGTCGATGGAAAGCTAAAACGATTGTAGTCAGCAGATCCGCTACCCGATAGCGCCAAAACAGTCAAAATGTCTGTGTTTCCGGCAACCAGCTCCCCTTGCTGCCTGGTCTTGCAGTTTGCGATGGCATGACAGACACTAAACCGACACAGATCAGGGAGAGGCCGCGCATGAATGCCATCGTCGATACCCTTTATGGTCGCCTGCAGGGCATAGCACATCCGGATCACCGCGAGTTTCGTGGCGTTCCTTACGCCCGCCCCCCCACTGGCACGCTCAGGTTCGCCGCGCCACAGCCACCGGAACCCTGGATCGGAATCCGTCGCGCCGATCGATTCGGTGATGCCTGTTCCCAACCCCTGAATCCCTTGCATGGCATCACGCACGCCAATGAGGATTGTCTGTATCTCAATGTCTGGACTCCTCCGCCCACTTCGCAACCCCGACCGGTCATGGTGTGGATACACGGCGGCGGCTTCTGCTCGGGCAGTGGTAACCAGCGAATGTATTGCGGCAAAAACCTCGCGCTGGGGGGCGACATGATCGTGGTCACCCTCAATTACCGCCTGGGGGTGTTGGGTTTTCTTCATCTCGACCAGATGATTAACGCCGACCATGAGCTTGCACCGGTCAACAATATTGGTCTGCGCGATATCGTTGCGGCACTGCAGTGGATACAGGACAACATTGCCGCGTTCGGTGGCGACACCGGACATGTGACGTTATTCGGCGAATCCGCAGGCGCCATGTGCATTGCCAGCCTGTTGGCCACCCCCGCGAGCAAGGGTTTGTTCAATCGCGCCATCATGCAAAGCGGCGGCGCCGATTTCGTCATGACGCGCGACGAAGCGCAACGCGTTGCCTATACCTTCCTGAACACGCTTGGCGTCGATGTCGATCAACCGCAAAAACTGTTGCAGTTCGACACCGCCAGACTATTGAAGGCACAACAGGTGTGCCAGAACCTGGCCTACAACCGTGGCCGTTATCAACAACATGTCATGCAGCAGGGCATGTCGCTGGTACCGGTCATTGACGGTGAATACCTTCCAACGTCGCCTCTCAGGGCCCTGCAGGAGGGCTGCGCCGGCGATATACCACTGATGATCAGTTGCACGCGTGATGAATGGAACCTGTTCCTGCATACCCCCGGCTACGACGGTCAGTCTGCGGCCCAGCAGTTTTACCGCGATCTCGACAAATCCCGGCTGATCGACATGTGTGAGCAGCGTCTTCCCGGGTTGGGGGAACGGGCCGCCAACATGTATGAAAACGCGGTACCGCACTGGATCAAGACACCGGCCATGCTGGACGTGTTCAGCGCTTTTGAGTCTGACCGCATGTTCCGTATTCCGGCGCTGCGTATTGCCGAAGCACAGGCCCGTTACCGTAACGATGTATTTGTGGGCCATTTCGATTACGATGAAGGCCCGATGGGGGCATGCCACGGAATTGATCTGCCGCTGATTTTTGGCCACACCGATTCCGCCGTTGGCAAAGCCCTGACCGGCAATACGGAGGCAGCGCGCAAATTGAGCCGACAGGTACAGAGTGCCTGGATTGCCTTTGCACGCTCCGGCAATCCGAGTACCGACGATATCGGCATCTGGAAGCCCTGGCGCCAGCATGAACAGAACGCCATGCATTTCCGCAAAAACACCAAGGTGGGCAAAGATCCCGCCCGTCACACCCGCCATCTTTGGGAAGGTGTGCTGTAACTGAACCGGAACCTTGACCTCATGTTAGCCAACATAGACATCGTCGATCACTTGCTTGAAGACATGCGCGTTCCGCTGGGATCCGATTTTGATCTCTACCGGAATCATGTTTACCGCATGATCAATCTGACCGATCACTTTTACCCGCTGCAAGATGAAAACCTGCAGCAGGTTGCCATCGCTGCCGTTTTCCATGACGCCGGCATCTGGCTCGATCGCACTTTCGATTATCTGGAACCCTCCGCCTTGCGCGCACAGGAATACGTGCGCAGCAATGGCCATGGCGAATGGAGCACTCTCATCGGTGCGATGATCATGAACCATCACCGTATCCGGCCGGTACGTTCAAACAAACTGGTGGAAGCGTTTCGCCGGGCCGACTGGGCCGACGTCACCTACGGCACCATCGGATTCGGGGTGCCTGCAGATCTCATGCAGGCACTGACCGGACTTTACCCGTTACTGGGCTTCCAGAAGCGTCTGGCCATGCTGACTTTTCATCAGTTGAAGAAACACCCGCTCAATCCGCTCCCCATGATGCGCTGGTAATGAGCGCGCGATAAGCGCACCAACTTGCATGCCCCAGCAACGGCATGATGACCAACAAGCCGATCATCATGCTGGCCCAACCCAGCAACGACATAACGACAATGATAAGCGCCCACACCAGCATGGCAGGCAGGTTGGCCCGGGTCGCCCGGACACTGGTCACCATGGCGGTGACAATGTCGACGTTACGATCCACCACCATCGGAATCCCGACCACGGTCAAGGCAAAGACAATCGCTGCCAGAAGCGCTCCGGCAAACGCCCACACCACCAGCACAAGGGTGAATTCGCCGGAGAACAGCACATCCTTGACAAAATTGTCGATATTGCCAATCGCACCACCATACGTGAGCGCAAAGATAATGGTCGCCACCCGCTCCCACACCAGAAATGCCAGCGCGAGCACGATTCCGTAGTACACCACCCCAGCCACATCCTTGCGTAGACCGCGAAGAGAGTCCATCAGTGAAGGATGCATGATCCCCTGCTCCCGTTGCCGGCTGAGTTCATAGATTCCTGCCGCGAGCAGCGGCGCCACCAACAAATAACCAGTCGTCGCTGTCAGCAAAAAAATCGGTTGTTTCATGCCTGCCAATAAAATCAGCAGTCCAAAAAAAACCACGACGGATCCATAGATCAGGCTAGGCGCAGGATGCTCGCGAAAATCCTGCCAACCGGCAGCCAGCCATTTGAACGGGGCAAGCGCATCAACATGTTTAATTTCAGGAATATGAAAGCCGTGATCAAGTTTCGGTGCCTGCGTTGCCATAAAGCAACCTCCTGTCATTTCTTGTATAAATGGTGTCGCTTTCAAAAAGGGGTTTCTCTTGAAAGACCGGTGTCGTTTCCGCGCAATATAAAACCATCTACTACCTTTCAACCAAACATGACAAAGGCGAGTATACGCGCGCCGACCACCACATAAAAGCCAACCGCTTCCGCAAACAACACCTGACACGTCATGCTGCCATCTCATTACCCTATCCATTCGCGCATTAATCGAAATAAAAGCCCACAAAACACACGACCAGACCACCCCTTGATAACAGCATGATCTATAACGCGCACTTTAAGCGCACCCGATATAGCCTGAAGAAATATCGATTAACACCGTTTTTTGTGGATATTATTTTTAATAAATTAATTTGCGTTCGCATCCTAGACAAAGAGCGCCTGTGGCCATAGAGTGTTTTTACAAGCCGTCACAGGGAGTGACACATGCTGACTTCGCCACGCATCTGCTTTTGCGTTATTTTTGTGCTGACAACCTTGTTAAAGAGTCAACACGCCAGCGCAGACTGGCAACTGGATTTGACTCCGGGCGTTACCGACGTCAGTCATCAGGTGTTCAACATGCACAGACAGATGCTGTACTGGTGCATGGGTATTGGTGCAGCAGTATTTGCCGTGATGCTCTATTCAATTTATACCCACCGAAAATCACGCGGGCACAACGCCGCACACTTTCACGAAAGCGCTGCCGTCGAAATTACGTGGACTATCATCCCCTTCATCATTCTGATCATCATGGCTATACCGGCAACACGTTTGCTGATCAATATGAGCGACACCCGCAATGCAGAACTGACCATCAAAGTGACAGGATCGCGCTGGAAATGGCATTACGAGTATCTCGACTACCAAGGCAACGACCAGATAAATCTCGCGTTCTACAGTACGCTCACTACCCCTGCTTCGCAGATTAATCGACCACTGCTGGCAGCAGGGCTGTTTCCACAAGGCACAGGCAAGGATGCCTACAACGAAGGCGGTGATTACCCGGAACAAGGCGAACACTACAACCTCGAAGTCGATAATCCGATGGTGATTCCGGTGGGAAGCAAGGTGCGCCTGCTATTGACGGCAGATGATGTCATCCATGCCTGGTGGGTGCCGGATTTTGCGGTCAAACGTGATGCTGTTCCCGGCTTCATCAATGAGTTATGGTTCAAGGTGCCAGAAGAAAATACCGGCATTTATCGCGGAAAATGCGCGGAGCTGTGCGGCAAGGATCACGCCTTCATGCCCATCGTTGTAGATGCCAGAACACCAGAGGCATTCGAACATTGGCTCGATAGCGAACAAAAAGCTCAGCAACAGCTGACAATATCAGCATCGCAGAGCCTCGACATGACGTTTTCCAAAGCCGAGCTGATGCTCGAGGGCGAAAAAGAATATCTCGCACGTTGCAGCGCCTGCCACCAAATCAACGGCCAGGGGCTGCCGCCGACTTTCCCGGCACTGGCAGGCAGCGTTATCGCCCAAGGGCCTGTCATGACGCACATTACCACGGTCAAATTTGGCAAGAGCGCCATGCCTGCCTTCGGCAACACATTATCAGCAAAGGTTTTGGCGTCCATCATCACTTACGAGCGTAACGCCTGGGGTAACGTCCCCGGGGATGGCATCGATACCGTACAACCCCGGGACGTCGCCAAATAAAACAACAGGGAGATTCCCAATGGCCCATGAAAATACCGCTGAGCATACAACACGCTCCGTCACGTCCGATGACACCGGCCAGCACGCGCTGCGCGCAGACCATCACGGGCCTTATCCCGGACTTCTGCGTTGGTTGACCACCACCAACCACAAGGATATCGGCGCATTGTATCTGTGGTTTTCATTCACCATGTTCCTGTTGGGCGGTGTACTGGCACTGGTGATACGCGCAGAACTGATGTACCCGGGCATGCAACTGGTGGAACCGAACTTCTTCAATCAGATGACCACCAATCATGGATTGATCATGGTGTTCGGCGCGATCATGCCGGCGTTTGTGGGCTTTGCCAATTTGATGGTACCGATGATGATCGGCGCCCCCGACATGGCGTTGCCGAGGCTCAACAACTGGAGCTTCTGGATTCTTCCGTTTGCTTTTTCACTGCTGATTTTTTCCATCATCAAATCGTTTCTCGGGCTTGGGAACGCGCCCGATTTCGGGTGGACCTTTTATGCGCCTCTTTCTACCAAATACGGCCCGGAATCGACGGATTTCTTCATCTTCTCGGTGCACATGATGGGCATCTCATCGATCATGGGCGCCATCAATGTCATCGTCACCATTTTCAATCTGCGTGCACCGGGCATGACACTGATGAAAATGCCGCTCTTCGTGTGGACATGGCTGATCACTGCCTTCCTCCTGATTGCCGTCATGCCCGTTTTGGCAGGCACCGTCACCATGGTGCTGACAGACCGCCATTTCGGCACCAGTTTCTTCGACGCTGCCGGTGGTGGTGATCCGGTATTGTTTCAGCATATCTTCTGGTTTTTCGGACACCCGGAAGTGTACATCATGATTCTTCCCGCGTTTGGCATTGTGTCATCGATCATCCCGACATTCAGCCGCAAACGATTGTTTGGTTATCACTCCATGGTCTATGCCACCGCAGCCATCGCCATTCTGTCCTTCACTGTGTGGGCCCATCACATGTTCGTGGTTGGCATGCCGCTGGCGGGAAATCTCTTCTTCATGTACTTGACCATGCTGATCGCCGTGCCAACGGGCGTCAAAGTCTTTAACTGGGTCGCCACCATGTGGAAAGGCGCAATGACCTTCGAGGCACCAATGTTGTTTGCCATCGCCTTTGTTGTCTTGTTCACCATCGGCGGATTTTCCGGTCTGATGCTCGCCATCACGCCCGTCGACCAACAATATCAGGATACGTATTTTGTCGTCGCGCATTTCCATTACGTACTGGTCACCGGCGCCTTGTTTGCGATCATGGCAGGTGCCTATTACTGGCTGCCGAAATGGACAGGTCGCATGTACAACGAAACGCTGGCGCAATTTCATTTCTGGAACTCCCTCGTTTCCGTCAACCTGCTGTTTTTCCCCATGCATTTTGTGGGACTCGCCGGGATGCCACGACGTTATGCCGATTATTCGTTGCAGTTCGCTGATTTCAATTTCTGGATCAGCATCGGCGGTTTCTGGTTCGGCCTGAGCCAACTGATTTTCCTGTGGATCGCCATCGATGTATGTTTTCGCAAGCGCGGAAGCCCGGTACCTGCGCGCGTATGGGAAGGCGCCGAGGGCCTGGAATGGACGCTTTCCTCGCCGCCCCCTTATCACTCATTCACCACCCCGCCACGGGTCGAATAGGGAGTGCCACATGCCCCCCACAACACCAATGCATGGAAGACTGGTCGTTACGTTGTGCGCTGCAGTGATCGGGATGTTCCTGTTTGCAGTATTCATCATGCCGCCGTTCTACGATGTCATTTGTGCTCTCACGGGACTCAACGGTAAAACGGACCGGCAGAGCGCCAGCAATGAAGGCATAACGACCGAAACAGGGCGCGAGCTGCGCATCCAGTTCCTGGCAAAATCAGGACAAGGCATGCCATGGCGATTTGAACCCAGGGAAAGAAGCATGCAGGTTTATCCAGGTGAGATCAGAATGACTTCGTTCACCGTTGAAAACCTGACCTCCACGCTGATGACATCGAATGCGGTTCCCTCCATTTCACCTGCGCAGGCGGCGCGTTATTTCAAGAAAACACAGTGTTTTTGCTTTGAGAAGCAAATCCTGCCCGGCGGAGAAAAGAAGGACATGCCGGTCATATTCTATGTCGACCCAAGCTTGCCGCGTGAGATAAGCACAATTACGTTGTCCTACACCTTGTACCCAAGCATTGATCAAACCCGAACCGTGAGTAACCAAATCCTTTAACTGCACAGCAAGGGAGCGCACCATGAGCACGTCGTCTGAGCACTATCATGTTCCGGAACAAAGCCCGTGGCCATTCATCACTGCCGTTGCACTCTTCGTCCTCGCCATAGGGGCAGCCACCACAGTGCAGCAATTTTCCGGCTCCGGCCTGGTGAACACCACCGCCAGCTACGGAATATACATCCTGCCGGCAGGAATCGCCGGGATTCTCGTCATGATGTTCTTGTGGTTCCGGGACACCATCCGCGAGAGCCGCAACCACCTGAACAGTCACCAGCTTGACGTATCCTATCGCATGGGAATGATGTGGTTTATTTTTTCCGAAATCATGTTTTTCGCTGCGTTTTTCTTTGCATTGTTCTACACCCGTTTGTTTGCCGTTCCCTGGCTGGCTGGCGAAGGCGAAAAATTCATGACGCATGAATTGCTCTGGCCAAATTTCCAGAATCTCTGGCCGCTGACAAGCACACCAGACGGCAGATCGGTCACCCGCATGCCGGCCTGGGGACTCCCCCTCATCAACACCCTTTTACTCCTGTGCAGCAGTTTCACAATTGCAAAAGCACATCATGCCTTGCGAGAAGGCAAAAGACTTCTCCTCGTTGTCAACCTGTTGATCACCTTGTTGCTGGGTTACAGTTTTCTGGCCTTGCAGGCAGAAGAATACGTGCACGCGTATTCAGATCTCAAGCTGACACTGAACTCCGGCATCTACGGCACCACCTTCTTCATGCTCACCGGGTTTCACGGCCTGCACGTTACCATTGGAGCGCTCATGCTTACCGTTATCCTGCTCCGTATCTTGAGGGGGCATTTCACGGCAGAAAACCATTTCGCCTTTCAAGCAGCGACATGGTATTGGCACTTTGTCGATGCTGTCTGGATTTTCCTGTTCGTAAGCGTGTACTGGTTGTAGTGGCATCCAGCAGAATCGTTGTCACCGGAAAGGTCGTTACCGACATGTCCACTCTCCGCAGGAAAAAACGCACCTTTCCCGTGGCTGGCCTAATGCTGATGGTGTTCTTGTGCACGCTCGGGTTCTGGCAAATCGATCGCGGCAGACAAAAGGAACAATGGTTGCAGCAATTCGAAAGCCGAAGATCGCTATCTCTGCAAACACTCCAGTCCGTTCGCGACAGAGGCAAGGACACCGCCGGCTTTCCGCTGAAACTGCAGGGGAATTTTATCAACGCACAAACCTTGCTGTTGGATAACCGAATAATGAATGGACGCCCCGGATATAACGTCATCACACCCTTCCTCACCGAGCAATGTATTGTTTTGGTAGACCGGGGCTGGATACCCGCCAATCCGGTCAAAAGCAATCTGCCGCACATTCCGTTGGCCACACAGCAGACCACCGCTGCAGGCACGACCTATTTGCCACCGGAAAACGCTTTTACCCTCGTGGACGACGACTATACGCAGCCCACCTTTCCGATGGTGATACAAAAAGTCGAAATCGCGGAAGCCGCTCGCCTGTTTGATGCCCCGGTCATGCCCTTCCTGCTGCGACAACAGGAAGATATCGCTGAGCCGTTTGTACGTGATTCTCCCCATTCCCAGATCAAACCCGAAAAAAATTACGCTTATGCATTTCAATGGTTTGCCATGGCAGCGGCCGTTCTCGTCCTGTCGATCAGGATGCAACCCGACCGTCAAAAACTCACTAGCACTACCGGGATAGCCTATGACGAGCTTGACCACAGTCAGCGCAAAAAACCGTAGCAAGCTCATTTTGTTGACGCTTGCCGCCCTTTTTATTGCTCCGGTCCTGGCCGCTTCGCTGCTGCTGAAAACAGGCTGGTATCAGACATTGGGCACCACTAATCACGGCCAACTTGTCGAGCCACCACTGACGTTGAAAGCGCTGTTTCCAGAGCTGGTCGACAGCGGCCACACACAACGACACTGGACGTTATTGTTTGTGCAACCGGAACCCTGTGACGCGGCGTGCAAAAACACGCTGTACCTGCTGGATCAGATTCCCCTGGCCATGGGACCTGACAGGCATCGAATAGCCAGACTGATCGTGACTCCCCGACATCGCGATCGAATCACTACCCAACGGCAGAAGATACAACAGGATCACCCGGCATTGACCGGGAGCAACCATCTGCTGCTCGTCGATCCCGAAGGATATGTCTTCATGCATTACCCGGCGCATGCCGATCGGCAACGAGCAATTCGTGAGGGGAAAAATATCGTCAACGATCTTAAGCATGCATTGAAGCTGTCACGGATAGGGTGAGGGCCCAATGAAACGCATCACCTTGTTTGCCACGTGCCTCGCGTTTCTGGTGATTTTACTGGGTGCTTACACCCGTCTGCAGGATGCCGGACTGGGCTGCCCCGACTGGCCCGGCTGCTATGGACACTGGGGTGTCCCCACACAACCTGAACACGTGGCTTCGGCGGTTGAACGCTTTCCGGATCAACCCCTGCTCCCCCACAAGGCCTGGCCCGAGATGGTGCATCGCTATTTCGCCGCCACGCTCGGGCTGATGATCCTCGCCATGGCCGCCTATTCATGGCGTTACAAGGAACGAGTTGCGCCTGCACAACGAATGCTTGCGTTGGTTTTGCTCATACTGGTCACACTTCAGGCTCTGCTTGGAAAATACACGGTCACTCTCGGGTTGCACCCGGGCATAGTCATGGCACATTTGCTGGGCGGAATGATCACGCTGGCGCTGCTGTCATGGCTTTCGGCAAGCTTTTTCATGGTGCGATCAGGAACGACAACGGCCGGAACACAAACCCCAGTCACACGTGCCACCGTAACACCACCTACAGCAGTAGAGCGCAAGCCCGGGCTGCCTCGCACCGGCGTACTTTGCGTCGTCATTCTGCTCATACAGATAGCCCTCGGTGGCTGGACCTCGGCCAATTACGCTGCGCGTTCCTGCCCTGCGTTTCCGGCATGCACGGAAAACTGGCTCGACCTTGCCGATTATCGCCGGGCGTTTTCTCTCCCATCGCTGAGCCCTGAGGATCATGGCGCCAATACCAGTTTTGAATATGCCCCGCATCTTGATGTTGCCAGCAAAATGACTATCCACATGACACACCGGATGGGGGCGCTTGTCACATTCCTGTGCCTCGGCGCTTTCTTTCTGCAATGCATGCGCGCTAGCAACCCTGACGCCGTGAACAGAAAGATTGCGCTGTCCGGTTTGACGCTTCTGCTAATACAAATTGGCTTGGGCACGCTCAATGTTCTGCTGGATCTGCCACTTTTGAACGCCGTTGCGCATAACGGTGTTGCTGCGTTGCTTCTCGCCGCCTTGACGATACTTCTTTATCGAATTTACCAAACAGGGGAACACGCCCATGAACCAAGTCGTCACCCATCGTCAGGCAACAAGCGCCCTTCCATGGCGTGATTATTTGACTCTCACCAAGCCCCGTGTTGTCCTCTTGCTGCTGCTGACGGCGATAGTCGGCATGCATCTGGCAACCGACGGGCCTGTTCCCCTGCAGACTCTGCTGGCAGGATCGGTCGGACTGGCCTTTGCCATGGCCGGTGCCGCCGCCATCAATCACGTCGTGGATCGGCGTATCGATGCCCTCATGTTCCGCACCCGACATCGTCCGTTAGTCCTTGGCCGAATCAGCACGTCACAAGCCCTGGCCTTTGCAGTAATGCTCACCGGCGTATCCATGCTGGTACTCACGGTGTATGTCAATGCACTGACGGCGTTACTGACCTTGTTCGGCTTTGTCGGCTATGCCTTCATCTACACGCTATTTCTCAAGCGAGCGACACCCCAGAATATCGTTATCGGCGGCTTGGCCGGCGCAATGCCACCGTTACTGGGCTGGACAGCCGTCACGGGGCAACTGGATCCGCACGCCCTGTTGCCTGTCATCATCATTTTTCTGTGGACACCCCCACACTTCTGGCCATTGGCCATTCATCGCCTGCAAGACTATAGCAAGGCCGATATTCCCATGCTGCCCGTGACGCACGGCACTGAATTCACCAAGTCCGCAATTCTGCATTACACGCTACTGCTGTGCATTGCGACCCTGCTGCCCTATATCACGGGCATGAGCGGCGTGTTTTACCTTGGCTGCAGCACGCTGCTCAATCTGCTGTTTTTTCTGCAGACCTGGCGCTTGAAATATGCGCCCACCCGTGACTCCGCCATGCAAACCTTTACCGGGTCCATTATTTACCTGACCCTGCTTTTTTTGGCCTTGCTCATGGATCACTATATCGGCTACTGACCATGCCGCTTGCAATCTGCAGATCATCCATTCAATTTGTGATGCGAATGGACAGCCACCCCCGGCTTCCTTAGAATTCGCCTCCGTTTTCATCATTAGAGAAAGCTTTCATGACAGGGCAAATGTTTCAGGTCGGACAGCGTTGGGCCAACACAGCCGAGACAGAACTGGGCGTCGGCATCGTGACCCAGGTGAGCGCACGTACCGTCGCGGTCTTCTTCCCGGATGCAGAAGAGTCCCGCCAGTACGCCGCCCGCAGCGCACCGCTTGCCCGCGTCGAATACCAGATCGGCGATATGGTCGAGAGCCCCGACGGCATCTGTTACAAGGTGACCCAGCGTGAAGAGCGCAACGGCCTGATCTTCTACGAAGTGGAAAATGAGGAAGGCGACCGCAAAGCTTATGCCGAAACCCAGCTCAAAGGCAGCAAGCAGCAGTCCGAGCCCCTGACCCGCCTGTTGCAGGGCCAGAACGATACGTACCAGAACTTCAGTCTGCGCCTCGCGACCTGGGAAGCCCGTCATCACTACCAGAAGCTTCCGGTTGCCGGTCTGATCGGAGGCCGTCTCGATCTGATCCCGCATCAGTTCCACATTGGCCAGACGGTGACCCAAAAGCGCTTCCCCCGCGTCATGCTTGCCGACGAAGTTGGCCTGGGAAAAACCATCGAAGCCGGTCTCATTACCCACCGACTGGTTCATGGCGGCCAGATCCAGCGTGTCCTGATTCTGGTCCCGGAAAGCCTGTCACACCAGTGGTTGGTCGAAATGCTGCGTCGTTTCAACCTGCGTGTACGACTGCTCGATGCCGATCAATGTGAAGCCATCTGCGAAAGCGAGCAGACCGACAACCCCTTCAGCAGCGAGCAACTGGTATTGTGTCCGCTCGAATTCCTGCTCGAAAATCCGCAATGGCAAGAAAAAGCCCTCGACGCGCCCTGGGATATGCTCATCGTCGACGAAGCGCATCACTTGGCCTGGCACCCCGAAGGCGCCAGTGACAAATACACGTTGGTCGAAAGCCTGGCCACCCAGATCCCCGGTTTGCTGCTGCTCACGGCCACCCCCGAAAAAGAAGGCAACCTGAGCCACTTTGCGCAGCTTCGACTGGTGGATCCGCATCGCTACCACAGCTTCGAGGCCTTCGTCGCAGCCCAGGACAAGTTCAGCGAGGTGGCGACGCTGACCGAGAAGTTGTTCGACAGCCACCAACTGACGCCAGACGAACGCGACACCCTCAATGGCCTGCTGCCCGATCCCTCCAGCCAGCAGCTTATTGAAACACTGCTCGACAATAACGATGGCAGCGAAGCAGAAGACGATGAAGCCCTGCAGCGTCAACTTGCCCGTCGCCTCGTTGATCGCCATGGCACCGGTCGCGCCCTTTTCCGCAACACGCGCGCCTCCATTCCCGGATTTCCAAAGCGTGCCCTCAACACCGCCACGCTGCCCTATCCCGACGAATACAAGCGCATGCAGCGCCCCAACGACACGCTCAAGACCGCGCTCTATCCCGAAGATCGTTACGCTGCCGAAGAGTGGCTGCCGTTTGATCCACGGGTGCCCTGGCTGATCGATCTGATGAAGAAGCACAAGAACAAGAAGTTCCTGGTCCTCTGTCACCACACGGACACCGCCTTGGGCCTCGGCGAACACCTGAGCTTGCGTGGCGGCATACGTGCCACCACTTTCCACGAAGGCCTGACGCTGATCGAGCGGGATCGGGCCGCGGCCTGGTTCGCCGATCTCGAATGCGGGGCGCAGACCCTGATCTGCTCTGAAATCGGCAGTGAAGGCCGCAATTTCCAGTTTTGCCATCACATTGTGATGTTCGACCTGCCGGTACCCATCGATGTGCTTGAACAGCGTATTGGCCGTCTCGATCGTATCGGCCAGCGCCAGGACATCCAGATTCATGTGCCGGTGCTCGAAGGCAGCCCGCAGGCGCAATTGTTCCGCTGGTACCAGGAAGGCTTCGATGCGTTCCTGCAAAGTCACGCTTCGCACACTGTCGCCTATGACGAGTTCCATGGCGATTTTGTTAACGCCTGGCGTCAGGACCATGACATCACGCCAGTCATCCAGAAAACGCGTGCCCGTGTGGCCGCCCTTGATGAACAGTTCCAGCATGGTCGCAACCGCCTGCTCGAACTCAATTCCAAGGGCAACCCCGACGACACCGAAGCATTGCTTGAAGCCATTCGCGACGAAGATGATTCTGCCTTGCTGCAACTGTACATGGATCGCGTGTTCACCCAGTTCGGCATCGACGAGGAAGACCTGTCTGACACCAGTTTCGTGCTGCGTCCGGGCACGCATTACGAAGAAAGCCAATTCGCCTTCATCGATGAAGACGGATTGTCCGCCACCTACGATCGCGCCACTGCACTCGCTCGTGATGACCTCGCCTTCTTCACCTGGGATCATCCGCTGGTGCAGGCCGCCCAGGATCTGATCATTACCAGTCGCCGTGGCAGCGCAAGCCTGGCCCTGCTCAAGAACAAGCAGATCAAGGAAGGCACCCTCCTGCTCGAAGCCATTTTCACGCTGGAATGCATTGCGCCATTGTCCATGCAGCTGCAGCGTTACCTGCCAGCCACGCCTATCCGGGTTTTCCTGGATCACCAGGGCCGCGATTTGTCGTCGACCGTGAAAAGCGACGTGCTCGACAAACAGTTGAAAAACGTCAAGGGTGAGCTGGTTGGGCCATTGATACAGCAGGTCAAGAATGAACTCGATCCGCTGCTCGCCAAGGGCCAGGACATCGCAGAGCAACGCAGCGCCGCACTACTCGCCAAAGCGATGGAAACCTTCAAGGCGACCACCGATGAAGAAATCCAGCGGCTGGAAGCGCTGCGCAAAGAGCACGCGCCCATCACCGAACAGGACATCCACGAACGTCGTGAACACCAGAAACACGGGCTGGCCATGTTGCAAGAGCGTGCTCGCGTGCAACTCGACGCGTTGCGGCTCATCGTCGCCATTGCCTGATCCGGTTTTCAGCATGCTGTTCGCTGCCACCCCCGAAATCATTCCACTGGACAACGGCGAGCTGATACTCGCCGCTTCCAGCTTCGACCGGGATGAGGCAGACCGGCTTTTTTCAACATTACGCAAAGCGGTGGCCTGGCAGCAGGATCACTTCCGCATTGCCGATCGGCAGGTGCCGGTGCCCCGACTGCAAGCGTGGTATGGCGATGAAGGTGCCCGGTATGCGTATTCCGGGCTTGCGTTCACCCCGTTGCCCTGGATTCCCGCCCTGCAGCATATTCGTGAGAAAGCAGAAGACATCGCGCAGCATTCCTTCAACAGCGTGCTGGCAAACCTGTATCGGAATGAGCACGACAGCGTCGGTTGGCACGCCGATGACGAGCGCGAACTGGGGCCGGCGCCGGTCATTGCGTCAGTCAGTCTGGGCGCAAGCCGTCGTTTTCTGCTGCAGCACAAGCACAAGAAGGCACTTAAATTCGCGCTGGAACTCCATCACGGTGATGTTCTGGTCATGCGGGGAGCGTTACAACAACACTGGTTTCATCAAATTCCCAAGGAAAAGTTCGCCATCGCAGAGCGTATCAATCTGACCTATCGATCCGTACTGACGACCAACAGCACTAAAAACTGGTGAAAAACCTGCCAGAACCGCTAAAATAATCGGCTAGCCTCCCTATCCACCAACCGCCGGCACATCCTCACCGACATGAACCTACTCCTGAGACTGGCAATATTCTGCCTCGCGATGACGGGCAGCCTGCACGCCTGCGCGAAAGATGATTCACCGGCTGTTCATAACGAGCGTGCCATTCTTGGCTGGGTAGAATTCGTTACCCTGCAACCGTCGGGTATCATCGCCAAGGCAAAACTCGACACGGGCGCCAAGACTTCATCCATTCATGCCGAAGACATCAAGTACTTCACCCGCGATAACAAGCAGTGGGTGCGTTTTCGCTTCGAAAAGAAAAAGCGGCCAGCCCGTCACGGCATGCCTGCGGTGCCCCGGCAAAAGAAAATCATCGAGGCGCCGGTCAAGCGCATTGTTCGCATCAAGCAGCACACGGTGGATTTCGTCGAGCGTCCGGCCATCGACATGAGCATGAAAATCGGTGATCAGACCTACGTCGCAGAATTCACCCTGACTGATCGTGATGCGTTCATTTATCCTGTCCTGCTTGGCAGACGCTTCCTTGAAACCGCTGTTATCGTGGATCCCGCGCGCATCCACATCACCGGTGCCCCGGCTGAACTCCTCAGTAAATCCACCCCAACCCGTTCGGAGAGTACGCGGTGAAAGACGTACAGATAAAGTTTGTTGCCCTGCTGCTCGCAGCGATCGGGTTGTTCCTTTGCTATTACAAGGTCACGGAGCTGGGCATGCCCCTGCTGCCGACCGACAGCGCCGAAGTCTGGACGGTAGAAGCGAAAGTCAGTTTCCGTGCTGCGGGAGGCCCCGCCAAGGCGCAGTTCTACATTCCGAATGAACCGCCTGGCTATGTGATCCTGAACGAGGATTTCATTTCGTCGAACTATGGTCTTGCCACCGAAGTCGAAGAAGTGAACCGCAAGGCATCGTGGGCCATTCGTCGTGCCCAGGGCAAACAGGTGCTTTATTACCGCATGGAGCTGGCGCCTTCCAATCGCGTCGCTGGCCCACGCGTCACACCACCGCCGGTATACCCCAAGGTTCCCGAGTATGAAGAGCCGACCGGTGCGGCCATTCGCGCGATCCTTGAAGACGCCCGCGCCCATTCCGCCGACATCGTGACCTTCACGCAAGCCTTGCTGCTGAAGATCAACTCGCCCACACCCGACGAAAACGTCGCGATGCTCACCAAGAACAGCAAGGACTCGGTCGAGTGGGTACGGGAAATAGTCAACATCCTTGCCGGTGCCCGCATCCCTTCACGTATCGTGTACGTACTGCCACTGCAGGATCGCGTTCGTCATGGTCAACTTGAGCCCTGGATCGAAGTGCATAACGAACAGGAATGGGTGGCATTCAATCCGCGCAATGGACAACGTGGCTTCGATGAAAACACCGTGGTCTGGCGTGTCGGTGACGCGCCACTGGTCCAGGTAGAAGGTGGCAAGCCACCCGAAGTGGAATTTTCCATCGCCCGTCACGCACGCAACCAGGTGTCACTGGCCACCGACTTTGCCATCAAGGCACGCTCCACCGTCATGGAGTTTTCCTTGTTCGCCCTGCCGGTACAGACGCAGAACGTCTATCGCATCCTGCTGACCATTCCCCTTGGTGCGCTGGTGGTCGTGATCCTGCGCAACATCATCGGCTTGCGCACCTTCGGTACGTTCATGCCCATCCTGGTGGCGCTGGCGTTTCGTGAAACCGAGCTGCTGTGGGGCATCATCCTGTTCAGCACCCTGGTCACGGTCGGCCTGATGCTGCGCCTCTACCTCGAGAAGCTCAAACTGTTGCTGGTACCTCGTCTCGCCGCCGTCCTGACCATCGTGATCATGCTGATCGCCCTGTTCAGTATCCTGTCGGTGAAACTCAACCTCGAACGCGGTTTGTCGATTGCCCTCTTCCCCGTCGTTATCATGGCCATGACCATCGAACGGATGTCCATCATCTGGGAAGAACATGGTCCCAAGGACGCCTTCCTGCGCGGTTCCGGCAGTTTGTTCGCGGCCAGCCTGGGCTACCTGGTAATGACCAACGTCTATCTGACCCACCTGATCTTCGTCTTCCCCGAGCTGTTGCTCGTGGTGCTGGCGATCACCCTGGTGCTGGGCCGCTACAGTGGCTATCGCCTCACTGAACTGTGGCGTTTCCGCGCCATGATCAAGGAGAAGGATCCCGTATGATCAAGATGCCCTGGACGATCCTGCGGGAGAAAGGCATTGTCGGGATGAACCAGCGCAATGCGCAGTTCATCTCGATGTTCAACGAACGCAAGTTCTACCCGATCGTGGACGACAAACGCACCACGAAGAAGGAGGCCATCAAGGCCGGAATTCCGGTTCCCGAGCTGTACGGCACCATCGAGACCGAACACGACATCCAGAATTTCGAGCAGATCGTTACCGATCGCGAGGATTTCGTCATCAAGCCTGCCAATGGTTCGGGTGGCAATGGTATCGTCGTGATTGCAGGGCGCGCCCACAACGGCATGTTCCGCAAATCCAACGACATGGTGGTAACGACTGCCGAACTTCACCACCACATATCGAATATCCTCAGTGGCATGCACAGTCTCGGTGGATCGGCTGACGCCTGCATCATCGAATACCGGGTCAAGTTCGATCCGGTATTCCAGCACATCAGTTTTCGTGGCGTCCCTGACATCCGCACCGTCGTATTCCGCGGAATTCCTGTCATGGCGATGGTGCGCCTGCCTACCCGCGAATCCGATGGCCGTGCCAACCTTCACCAGGGCGCGGTCGGCGCAGGTGTCGATCTCGAAACCGGTACCACCCGTCGCGGCGTCTGGAAGAACCAGATCATCGAGAATCACCCGGACACCGGCATTTCCATCAAGGGCCACCAGATTCCCCACTGGGAAAAAATCCTGCTGATGGCGTCGCGCTGCTATGAAATTGCCAAACTGGGCTACATGGGCGTCGATATCGTGCTCGATCGCGAGCGCGGCCCCATGATGCTGGAAATCAATGCCCGTCCCGGATTGAACATCCAGATGTCCAACCGGGAAGGTCTGGCACCCATGCTTGAGCAGATCATGGAAGCGGGCAAATTCCCGGACACCGCCGAAGAGCGCGTCGCACTGTCGCTGGAGCTGGTAAGAAAGCGTAAACTCGCTGCCGCAGCGGCCGCAAAACGCTCCTGACACCCACGGGAAGGCGAGCCTTCCCGTCAACCAATGCAAGTGCCATGAACGCAAAGACCGACAACACCGATAACGCTGGCAAAGACTACAAATCCTCCAGTGCCGACAAACGGGAAAATCTCGAACGCCGGCAACGGATCCTGCAAGCCGCGCGCGACACCTTCGCCACCGAAGGTTTCCGCAATGCCGAGGTCACCTCCATCGCGCGCCGCGCCGGGGTGGGCAAAGCCACCATCTACAAGCACTTCGAAAGCAAGGACCAGCTGCTTCTCACCATTGTCGACGAGAACTTCAAGGCCATCCGCGATCTGGCACTACGACACCTGATCGGCGCGGGTCACCCACTGGAACGCTTCGAACGCACCTGTCTGGCCATTGCTGAATTCCTCACCGAGAATAGAGAGTTTTCCAAGGTGCTGATTCGTGAAGCGGGCGAATTCATGCCGGAAATCCAACGCATTCACCGCACCGTGGTGAAACAGAATGCCCCCTTTGCCGACGCGTTTTTCAACGCCCTCAAAGAAGAGCACCTGCTGCCCGAACTGCCTAATCAACTCATGCTCGAAATGCTGATGAATCTCACCATCGGCACCATCTACACCTGGACAGTCAGCGAAAACCGCGACCTGCGCAAGGAAATCGCCCACCTGTTCAGCCTCTGGAAAGCCTACGCGCCCAGCCTTTCCAAGCTATAAATCCAGGGTTTTCTCACCATCAGATGACCGTTGGTCGGCACTCCTCAGGAATTCCTTCGGTCACGGTCAGAGAATTTTGACCCTTGGAAAAATGCCGTCTAGTTTTACCAATAGCACCGATGTTGGTACGACCGAGCTATTAACCAAGGATCGCCCCATGGATGACCTCAGAACAGAGCCCCGCAATCATCTTGTCTATTATCTGCGCGTGTTTGAACAGGATGGAAAGACGCTGTTCGGCCACGTAGTCGACGTTTCTTCGCGCGGGATGTTGATCACCAGCGACCGCCCCATGCAGCGCAGCGGCAGCTACCGTCTGCTGCTCGAAGACCTGTGGCGCATAAGCTCTCTCGACACAGTTCCCTTCGAGGCAGAATGCCGCTGGTGCAAGGAAGATTCCGGGTTGTTTGACGGCGGCTTCCAGATTACAAAGACCGATCCAAAATTTCACGCCCTGATGGCCGAAGCGGTGTAACCCTGCCTTACCGACCCACATCCTGCAGGGGCGGGTTCTTGCAGGGTGGGCTTTCTATTCGCTTATTATTCGCTCAGGCTCGCCGCGCAACCGTCGTTCGATTTCCAACCACTTCGCCGCCTCGAAAGCAATCCCTTTTTTGCATTGTTCACACAAGAATTTCAATGGCAGAGCTTGCGCTAAAAAAAATCAGCTGATGCAACAAGAATATTTTTAATATTGCCCATCCCCTTGTATTTATTGATATTTTTGTTTTTTGAATAATTATCGCGCAATCTGAAAACCCTCGCAGAAAGCGTGACTTCGGAGACGTTTTCAAAGCGTTACTCACAGAGTTATCCACAAGCTTTGTGGAAAAAAGGATTTCTGGACTTTTCCATAACCGCTGCTATAACCGGCCCAACAATCGGGCTATCCAATCTGGCCGACACCCCCTTACAAAGTTGGCCTTTTTCGTCTACCATCCCCGCCGATTTTCCTAGTCTGGTGCAGGTGTCTTTTTCTTCGCCGCATGGACGCACACCCGCAGTTTTTTCCTCTACATCGCTGGAAGCCAAAAAGCCATGAAGACGCATTACATTGCTTTCCCTTTACCCGAGACACTGATCAGCAAATCCAACCGTTTTCTGGAAGCCGTCAATGCCCGGGACAATCGCGCTGGCGCACTCTTTGCCGAAGCGTCGAACGAGCTGACCGACATGTTGATCGACATTCTGCTGCTGGAACCACTGGAGCAGGCGAATATTGGCAACGTTGGTGAGAAACTGGTGCGCATCTGTGCCAGCACCGGCGCCAAGGTCTCCCACATGCTGTCAGGCAAGCTGTTCAACAAGGCACCGATGGATGAACTGGTGAAAGTTGCCGATCATTGGCAGAAAAACCTGAAGGATTTCCAGGATGGCAAAGGCTGGCGTACATCCACCCCTATCGACCCTGTCTTCGCCGCAGAAGTCGAGTTCATGCTCGCGGAGCGCGGCACCAGTGAAGAGTATGTCCCCAAAGACATGTCCAAAGTGGTAAGCGCCTACGAGAAGCTGTCGGATATCCTGATTGATGACATGTTCCTCGGATACACCCGCCACCTGAAACTGGGCATGATCATGAATGGCTTGCTGAACACCGGCGTTTCCAGTGTCAAGAGTGCCATCCACAGTGTCATGCATAACGTGATTGGCAGCCTTCACCCCAAACAACTGGCGGAATATGTCGATCATACTGCCCAATTCCGGGCCATTGATCCCTGATATCTCCCCGCGCAGTGTCGCGTCGTGCAAGCGTTTGCGCTGGCACGACGCACAGCCGTATCCCCTGGTCTTGCTTGTATCAGCCCTTGAGATGTTTGATTGCCATGGGTGGCAGCGATTTCAACAACAGTTTCCCGTAGGGCTTGCGCAACACCCGGGAATCCAGCAGATAAATATCCCCGTGATCCTGTTCGGTACGAATGAGTCGCCCCACCATCTGCTTCAGGCGAATGGCCGCATCGGGCACAGTGATCTCGAAAAAAGGCCTGCCCCCTTTCGCCGTCACCCATTCCGATAACGCCGCATCTACAGGTGCATCCGGCACCGCGAACGGCAATCTGGCGATGATCAGCGCCTTGCAATAGTCGCCCGGCAAATCGACCCCTTCGGCAAAGCTGGCCAAGCCAAAGATGATGCTGGAACGCGACTCATCAATCGCTTTCTTGTGCTTGTCGATCATGGATTTCTTGGTTTCCCGACTCTGCATGAGCACCTGGTCAACCAGGGTCGGCGGCAACAGGGAATACACCTCTTCCATTTGCCGACGTGAAGTGAACAACACCAGCACGCCCGCCTCCCCCTGATGGCGCAACAGGGTATCCACTACCAGCATGTTATGACGCAGCCCGTCATCAGGCGCAAACGGCACATCGGCCAACCAGAGCGTTGCAATCGCCGAATAATCGAAGGGACTGGGCACCTCGGCAAAACGGGTGTTGGGGGGAACACCTGCACGATGCCGGAAGCGGTCAAACGTTCCTAACGCGGTCAGGGTCGCGCTGGTCACGACGGCGGCGAAACAGCGATCCCACAATAACGACTTGAGCAAGGGGCCCGGAAGAATCGGGCTAGCACACAATTCGATATCCTGCCCTGCCGACGTCTCAATGACGTTCAACCAGCGCGCCCAGGGATTGTCGTTGTTGCTGGCGCGCCCCATGACATCAATCACGCTCCAGATCATCTCGATACGGGTTTCATCAGGCATCAACGCCAACAGCCAGGCCTCTGCATCGCCTTTCGCCAGATCAGCCCGTTTATTTTCAATACACTCCTGAACGAATGTGATAACGCCCTGTATCCAGCGCAGCAAACTTGCACATGCCTGCCCGAGGTTAAGCCATAACGCGCTGAGTGCAGCAAGATCTTCCCCCAGCGGGAAACGGAATTGCCAACGCCCGTTTTCGGCATCCTGGGTCGTCGTGCGCGAGGAGAAAGGCTGGAGCGCGAAATAAAGTTCATCGAGACTTTCATGCAGCCCGGGCACAGCGCTCTGGAATTCCTTTACCCATTGATTCGCCATCCCGGATTCGACGCCCCGACAGGCGGCTTCCAGCCAGCGTGAACGCTCTTTCAGCCATTGCTGCGTGCTGCGGATCTGCATGGAACACGCAAGATGATTCAGGGCCTTGTCAGGCAGATGATGTCCTTCATCGAAGACATAAATGGTTTTTTCCGGTGGTGGCAAGACGTTACCGCCCCCCAGAGAGAGATCTGCCAGCACAAGATCGTGATTGGCAATGATGACTTCAGCACTATGCACCTGGGTGCGCGCCTTGTAAAAAAAACAGTCTTCATAGAACGCACAATTGCGCCCCGTACAACCGTGATAATCTGCTGCCACCTTGCGCCAGTAATCATCGGCAATCGATGTGGGCCAGTTGTCTCGGTCACCATCCCAGCGCCCGATTTCGATTTCATCGTGCATGTTCTTGAACAGCGCGGCACTTTCCTTGTCCGTTGCGAGATGTGAAAAATCCTCCCATAGTGCCAAATTGGGATCGCTTGCATCGTGGGACATCAGCCGGTTCAAATGCGACAGGCATAAATAACGCCCACGCCCCTTGGCGAGTCCGACGCTGAAATTCAGCCCGGAATGCGTCAAGACTTCCGGAATGTCCTTGAACAGCAACTGTTCCTGCAGGGAGACCGTTGCCGTGGATACCACCAATGATTTTCCGAACGCGCGTGCCACCGGAATTGTTGCCAGCAAATAGGCCACCGTCTTTCCGGTACCGGTACCCGCTTCGACCACCACCACGTGATCATCGGTAATGCGTTCGCCCTCCTCATTGGACTCGACACTGCCGACTGTTTTCGCAACTTCGGCAATCATCAGTCGCTGCCCCCAACGGGGCTTCAAGGCTTTTTCTGCGAGAAATCGGCGATAGGCTGTCTGGATACTTTCTTTGAGATCTTCTTTGAGCATGCTGCTGCGATTAAACCTGCGTTCGTTTTGTTGTAGATAAGGTACACCATGCCCCGGTCCCAGGTCATGTATACACAGACAGCCCTGAGGTAAACCCGTTACCTGCATTTGCGTGAAAGTGCGCGTATACGCCGTAAACTTGCGTATCATTTTGTGACAATTCGCGTTGAATTGTGATCGATAGCTTGCAGTGCCGAAGACTCTTCGGTACCGTATGCCGAGCTCGCGGATACCACGCAAAATAATAAAGACTAGACACAGGGAGTTCTCCAATGGCACGTAGATTGGGTCGTTCACTTCGACTTCTGAGTGCTGCAGTTGCATCAGCAACTGTCCTCATGACCGCCGGCTGTTCCAACGTTGTTTACAAGGTCGTAGGCGACGGCGCCATTGGGTTCGGGGCCGACAAGATGGTGCCCTACCTGCTCACCACCGATGATACCACCATGGGCTGTGCTGCCGGCGAAGCCATGACGCCTCTCTTCTTGTCGTTCGGCTCCGTTACCACCCCCCCTGACGAATTGTCAGTCCTTATCTACATGGTCGATGGCAGCTGCGCTACCGCCCGTGCCGAAGAAGCCAACCTGGAATACCTCCGACTCAGTCGCGCACAACGCATTGAAGAAGCACAGGATGCACGCATTCGTTCCAAACGCTGGCACGGAATCGCGGCAGCCCGTCAATATGCCGGTTACCAGGCACTGACCCGCGCCATGGGAGAACCTGGCGGTGAATGTCCGAATTTCCGCGATGAAAGCCAGCAGATGATTTGGTTGCTGGGTTCAGCCGTCGGCCTTATGAGCGTCATGAGTGATGCTCAATCCGGTGGCCAGATCGGCGTTCCAATGGATATCGCCCCGAAAGCAGAGCGCGCCGCCGCCTGCCTCGATACCCCGGAAGGCAATCAACAATGGTGGGGCTTGCCCATGGCCATCCGCAGTGCCATCTGGACGGTCGTGCCCGGCATTACACCGCAAGGAAAGGATCCGTGGAAACAACTGGATCAGTCCATGGGAATGGGTGAAGAACAAGGCGTCCGCCTCGCCAGTGCCCTGGTCGGCATGATTGCCTACAACAGCGACAATACCAAGCTGGCGCGCAACGTCATCCGCCGCCACGCCAACAGCGTCAAGACCATCGCCTCCAACGAGGAATTCCGCATGGTCGACGTCATGGCCACCGACATGCTGACCCTCGTTTCCGACCGTCTCTGGACAGAAGCCACCGGACACCGCACACCTGTCGGCTCGTTTGGCAAATTCTGGGACGAAAAAACCGAGGCCAAGAAAGTCGACGTTCAATTCGACGACCTGCTCTAGTTTTCTCCTTACCCGGCCTAACGGCAGTTGGCTCCGCTCGCATAAGGATGGCAGGAGTCACGTCGAGGCCGGACAATCACAACAACATAACTTCGGGACGAGGCTATGAACACCCTGATCAAAAAACTCATCGCACCCTTTGCTATTGGCGCCATGGCAGCATCCATGAATGTGAGCGCTGCGGATCTGCAGAAGCGCGCTTTCTGCGTGTTTGATATCGTGGGCAAGAGCGGGCCTGTCTACAGCGCCATGCAGGACTATCGTCTTGAGGCCCTGAAGTGGGGCGTTGACCTCGAAATCAAACCATTCACCGATGAAAAAATCGTTGCCGAAGAATTCAAGGCCGGCACCTGCGATGCCGTCGGGATCACCGGATTGCGCGGACGCTCGTTCAACGCCTTCACTGGCACGCTGGATTCGATCGGTGGCATTCCTGGTTATGACACCCTGCGTGTCGTACTGGAAAAACTGGCTTCGCCGCAACTTGCGCAGCTGATGAAAAGCGGTGATTACGAAGTGGTAGGAATTGCGCCGGCTGGTGGTGCTTACCTCATGGTCAACGACCGCACCATCGATACCGTCAACGAGTTGTCAGGCAAGAAAATCGCGGTCCTGGATTTCGACAAATCCCAAGCCGTCATGGTGGAATCCATTGGTGCGTCACCTGTGACTGCCAGCATCGCCAACTTTGGCAGTATGTTCAACAACGGTGCAGTCGATATCATCGGTGCACCTGCCGTCGCCTTTCAACCCCTCGAACTTTACAAGGGTGTTGGCACCAAGGGTGGCGTCGTCAATTTTGCGCTGGTGCAATTGACCGTGCAGGTATTGACCCGTCATGCCAAATTCCCTGCTGACTACGGCCAGAAGTCTCGCGAATACATCTACAGCCAGTTCGACAAGAACATGGCCGAGATCGACAAGAGCACCAAGGGCATCGACAGCAAGCTCTGGATCGAAATTCCTGAGCAGGACAAGGTTGGCTATCAGGAAATGTTCCGTCAATCACGCATCAAACTGCGCGACATGGGCATTTACGATGCGAAGATGCTGAAGTTCCTGAGTCGTGTTCGTTGCTCGATGAATGCCGCACTGACCGAGTGCACGGCAAAAGATCGGGAATAAACGGTCACACCAAAAAAAAGCAGGCTCAGGCCTGCTTTTTTTGTTTCTGGGAGACAGGAAATAACGCAAATTCGTGACAAGTTTCATCGCCATTGATCCATGTTATTGCTAGCGTCCCTGAAGCTGGCACCCTTATAATTGCGCGTCCCAAAATCAACAGAACCTTGCGGAGACCTCGGGTAAACCGGGTACGGATGCTCGTCTACCGCAGCCATATTAACAACAATCAAGGTACGCACTATGTTACCGAAACGCTCGTTGCGAGAATGGAGTTCTTCACTGCCTGTGTTGGCCATCATGCTTCTGGTCATGGCGCTCAGCATGAACGAGAAGGTTTACTCACAACTGTTGATACTCGGTGAAAACCTCTTTGGTGACTATTACCTGCTACGCGGTGACATACCCGCGCCAGAGTGTGACCTGCAACAGGATATCGACGCGGCGCTGAAAGCCGAAGTCGAAAAGCAGAAATCACAGATGGCCAACGATGAATTCGGTGGTCTTTTTGGCAACGAGGTCGACGAAAACGCCATTCGCCAATCCCTCGAAGGTCAGAAGAAACTGTGCCAACAGCAACACGACATGTACAAAGTGAATCAGGAAAAAGTGACTGATTCAGTACGTGCGTTCCGCGTAGTCGATTACGCCATGCTCTCACTGAGCAGTTGGGGCCGCGACAACTCGCAGCTGATTTTGCTTGCGCTTATTTTTGTCTGCGCACTTACCGCCACCTTTGCGAATCACCACATCAGTCTGCGCCCACTGGAATATGCCATCGACTATCGCGTTTCTTCCGCGTTCCAGTTCGTGGCTAACATGTCCCTGGCCTACTCTGCCTGGCACTATCTGCAAATTGGTTATGGTTCCGGCGTGGCGATGCAGAACGAAGCCACCCGCTGGGGTTATGTCATCGTTTTCGGCATCATGGCGGCGTTCACCTTCGCCCGCATTTTCCTGATTCCCAAAGACGCGCCTCAAGGTGGCACGTTTGGCAAAGCCGTACTTGCGGCGCCGCTCTACACTTTCATTACGTTCGGTTCCGCCCAGTATTTCCTGTTGATACACCACAACGCGCAAGGTCTGGCGCTGTATGTCGACAAGCTGATGGATGTCGCCGACCTGTTCACGAAAATCAGCTTGTTCATCTGGGCCGGTTTGCTGCTCAAGCAGACCTTCATTGGTGAGCTGGTATTCCGCATTTTCAAACCATGGCGTTTGCCTGCAGAAATTCTCGCCTGCTTCGCGATATTCCTGATGGCAGTCCCCACCGCCTACACCGGAGCCTCCGGTGCCATCATTGTCGCGATGGGTGGCGTCATCTACACGGAATTGCGCCGTGCAGGCGCCCGCCGCAACCTGGCATTGGCAGCAACGGCCATGACCGGTAGCCTTGGTGTTGTCTTGCGTCCGTGCCTGCTGGTGCTGATCATCGCCGTTCTGAACAAGGAAGTCACCACGGACGATCTGTTCCTCTGGGGTACCCGCGTGTTCCTGATGACATCGCTCATCTTCCTGGTCATTGCGCTGATCACCCGCGAGGGCGGCATCAAGGTCGCACCGGCGAAAGAAGCACTGATGCCGAGCTTGCGCGCATTCATTCCGTTGATGCCTTACGTCGTCATCATGCTGGTAACGGTTTACTTCTTCCGTTGGGTACTGAACGTACATCTCGATGAGCACAGCGCTTCCACCATCGTGCCGGTCGCGATTTTCTTGATCGTGATATACGAGAAACTGGTTAGCAAACCACACACGAAAATCGATGACTACCATGACGAGGAAAGACAGCTGACCGTTGAAGCGTCCATTCGTCACGCAACGTCTTCAACGGCAGAACTGATGGGCGGTCTGTTGCTGCTGATCGCTTTGTCGATGGCCTTCAGCGGCGTCATTGAAGAGTCGCACATCATTCAGACCGCTGCAGACCAAGGCACCCTGTTCCACAACATCTGGGCTGCCGTCACCGCCCTGATCATACTGCTCGCCCTCATCGGCATGAGCGGCCTGGAACCCTTTGGCGCCGTGGTACTGGTCTCTGGTTCGGTCGCGCAAGTCGCCTACAAATTCGGCATTGACCCGATCCACTTCTGGATGCTGGTTCTCATATCGTTCGAAATGGCGTTTCTCGCTCCCGTGATCGGTTTGAATCACCTGTTGACCCGCCACACCGTGGGCGAGAAAGAAGTGGAACTCGCCCGCCAGGAAGCGCAAGGCAAGCCGTTCTGGTATCGCAACGAACGCTACGTCTTCCCGTTGACGGTCATGGTGATTTCCATGCTCTGCGTGGGATATGGGCCGCTGATCTGGATAACCTGGTTCCAGTAACCAGCTCGCGCGCACAGAAACATGTTCGTGCAGAAACACAAAAAACGCGCCTGAAGGCGCGTTTTTTGTTCCGCTCATCCAGAACCACCCCCCTTTTGCACGTATCCACTTGATACTCTGCAGGTTCTGTCCCAGACTTCGCTGACCTTAAACAAGCGTTTGACTGTCAGAACCCCGTAAGCCTCTCTTGCTGGCAAATAATCGGTGCGATCTTTTGGCGCAATGTCGAATTTGATGTTTAACTAGCGTGTAGTGTCAGCCTGCTGGCACAAAAAACATGATACAAGGGGTGTACGTTTAATGTCTGAAGGCGTGCAGGAACTGGTTGAGCTGCTCAATCTGGAAACCATCGAACACAACCTGTTTCGTGGACAGAACCGCGATATCGGTGGGCGCAGCGTGTTTGGCGGGCAGGTCATAGGCCAGGCGTTAATGGCCGCGCTCCGCACCCTCGACGAGAACCGGCATACCCACTCACTGCATTCCTATTTTCTGCGCCCCGGCGACATGCGCGCCCCGATCGTCTATGAAGTCGTGCGCATTCGTGATGGCGGCAGCTTTACCACCCGCAATGTCGTCGCCATTCAGCATGGCGAAGCCATCTTCAGCATGTCCGTGTCATTCCAGCGCCCCGAAAAAGGCCTGGAACACCAGTTTGCCGAAATGCCTAACGTACCGCCGCCTGAAGAACTGGAGTCCGAACAGGATATCCGCAAGCGCTTGGTGGATCGCATCGACGAGCGCGTCCGACAGATTTTCCTGCGGCCCCGGCCCATAGAAATTCGCCCGGTTGACCCGGTGGATTTCTTTCAGCCCGATGCTCGCGAGCCACGCAAACAGATCTGGTTCCGTGCCCCCGGCCAACTGCCGGATGATCGTGCACTGCATCATGCCCTGTTGGCCTATGCCTCTGATTTCGCCCTGCTCGGCACCGGAATGCTGCCGCACAAGCTGTCGTTCCTGGATCCCAACGTACACGCCGCCAGCCTGGATCATTCCATCTGGTTCCACCAGCCTTTCCGGGTCGATGACTGGCTGCTGTACTCGATGGAAAGCCCCTGCGCCGCTCAGGCCAGAAGTTTCAATCGGGGCATGATCTTTGCGCGCGATGGCCGGCTGGTTGCATCCGTGTGCCAGGAAGGCTTGATGCGGGCGCGCAGAAAACCCTGAAGTCAGCCCCTGTGAACCTGCGGTCTGCTGAAGGTTTGTGATAAGCTTCCCGGTGAAAACCATAACGATTAGAAAACGATCGCCAATTCGCGCTTTTTGGCACTCCAAGCGGCAATTCCCTTTGGCACCGACACCCATCGATGGGCATTGAGACACACATGACCGACTTGAAAAGTATTTCCATTTTTTCGGGGATTCCTGAGTCAGATCTGAAGACCATAGAAACCCTCAGCGTCACCCGCACCTACCCCAAGAACACCGTGATCATCAACGAGGGCGACCAGGCCAACGCCATGTACCTGGTGGTAACGGGCAAAGTCAGGGTTTATGTCAGCGATGAGTCCGGCAAGGAGTTCATCCTCAACACCATGGGGCCGGGCGACTACTTCGGTGAACTGGCATTGCTTGATGACGAAGTGCGCTCTGCGTCTGTCATCACGACGGAGAAATCCACCTTTTCGATCATCTACAAGGATGATTTCAGCAAGGTGATCCTGAGCCACCCGAATATCGCGCTGGTACTACTCAAGAATCTCAGCAACACGGTGCGTCAGTTGACCGAGAACGTCAAGACGCTGGCATTGCAGGATGTGTATGGCCGCATACGCAAGACGTTATTGTCGCTGGCCGTCGAAAAGAATGGCGAAATGCTGATCGAGGATCGATTGACGCAACAGGATATTGCCAATCGCATCGGTTCTTCTCGCGAGATGGTTGCGCGCATTCTGAAAGATTTGTCGCTCGGAGGTTACATCGAGATCGACAAGAAACATTTCAAGTTACTGAAGAAACTGCCGGAAAGTTATTGAGTGCTGGCGGCGGCAGGGTATTCTGCCCCACCGCCGGAACCGCCCCGATCCTCTCCTCCTCGTAGCGTCCCTCCGCATCCTGAAAACGAATGGGCGACGCGACCAGGTCGACCGGGCCATTTGGTGTCTCGACAGAAACCCGTCGCAACTGCGGGTGCGAGGAAAGATCGGCGACCGTATTCAGCTCCCCGAATGCAATGCTCGCCGCCGACAGACGCTCTACCAGGCACTGTCGTGACCACTGAGAGAAAATCTGCTGTATTTCGGCATCCAGCTCGCCACGATGAATGACGCG
Source organism: Pseudomonadota bacterium (assembly GCA_052035295.1). GTDB lineage: Bacteria > Pseudomonadota > Gammaproteobacteria > Pseudomonadales > Ketobacteraceae > HdN1. The sequence goes on along the minus strand of JBPOHS010000079.1, from coordinate 11,590 downwards.
ACGCTCATTGCTGGCATAGCGCGCATCCTGCAACCACAACGGGCGATCCAGCACTTGCACGCACAGATTCAGCCATTCCCGTTCGTTCTGGATCGACAGCAATACCTGCGCGCCATCGGCGCAGGTAAATACGCCGTAAGGGGCGATCGAGGGATGAGCAAGCCCGACGCGTTGGGGTTCCTGACCGGTGTATTCCTGGTGAAACAGGGGTACACTCATCCAGTCGGCCATGCCGTCAAAGAGGGACACCTTGACCCCTTTGCCAACCCCCGTGCGGGTACGCTCGTAAAGCGCTTCGAGGATGCCGATCAAGGCATGCATGCCCGCACCGACATCACAGACAGAGACTCCTACCCGGCCCGGGCCTTCCGGGCGGCCAGTAATTTGGGCGAGACCGGTTTCAGCCTGAACAAGCAGGTCATACGCCTTGCGGTCGACGTATTCGCCTTCTTCGCCGTAACCGGAAATATCACAGGTGATCAACCGTGGATGGGCTTGGCGCAGGGCGAGGCTGTCGAATCCGGCGCGAGACGCGGCGCCCGGCGCCAGGTTCTGGATAAAGACGTCTGCGCCAGCGATCAGGGCCTGCAGCCGGGCAGCGTCTTCCTGTTGCTTGATGTCGAGCACCAGTGACTGTTTACCGGCATTGAGCCAGACAAAATAGGCACTTTGGCCGTTGACCACGCTGTCGTATCGGCGGGCAAAATCGCCCTCGGGCCGCTCTATCTTGATGACCGTCGCCCCCATGCGGGCGAGTTTCCCGGACACGTATGGGGCGGCCACGGCTTGTTCAAGCGTGACTACCGTAATGCCGGTAAGGGATTGGCTCATGAGGCTGGCCCCCAAAAGAAGAATAAAAAGTTGTGGTATTGTACGCGCGTCGTTCCACGACTCCCATATTTCCTCTCCACGAGCCATTGCATGCAAAACACGGCCACCCCCCCTAACGCTCACCGTCAGACGCTGTCTCTCGCCCTGCTGGCGGGGCTGGGCATACTGGTATCGACGTTCGGCATGCTGCTGGTGCAACCTTCGACACTTGCCTGGTTGCCCCACGGGTTTCTCACGCCGGTGCTCGCTCTGGAGTTTTCGACCGATATCGGCATGGTTCGCCAGATGTTTGGCGGGGAACACCAAGCCATCACGGCAATGATGCAGGTGATTCGCTGGGATATGGCGTTCCTGGTGTGTTACGCGGTGTTTCTGGTGACAGTCATTTGCACGCTGATAGGCAAAGGCATCCTGCGTTATATCGCACTGTTTTTTGCGCTGATTGCACCGCTGGCCGATGTAGTGGAAAACCAGCAGCTACTCGCGCTGCTGGAGCATTTGCTGAACGCCTCCACAAAAGCTGACGTCCCCATTGATTTCACGGATTTGCGTCTGGCAACCGTGGTCAAATTTGGCGCTGTCTCGATCGTCCATATCCGGTTACTGAGGGCGGTGATGCCGCTCGGGCGATATGGCAGAATACTGTCGGCGTTCTTGCTGGGAAGTATTTTTGCAACAGGTGCAAGTTTCTATACTCTGCCCTTTGCGTTGGATGCAGCCGTCGCCTTTACCGGGATCAGCTGGTGTTTGCTCTGGGGCCTGATGCTGATCCGCTTGCGTTCAGCCTGAGCCTTTCAGCCACGGCAATGGCTGGGACAATGAATGTGACAGTTGACCAGGTGAATACCAATCGCAGCCCTTTCCTGCTTGCCACCGCTGACCGTGACTGACCACCAGGGCGCCGCCCATGGGTATCGTTACCAATGGCAGCAGCGTGGACGCCGATTGCTTCCAGTGTTGTAATGTCGGCCAGGCGTCGCGCTCTTCATGCACAGCGACCACGGCGTTCAGCCAGCCAAGAAACGATACAGGTACGTGGCTGACCACCGGCAAGGCATGGGCAAGATGCATGGCGCCGGCGGACACGCCAATGAACAACGCCCCTTTCTGTCGGGCCTGCTGCAAGGAAGTCTGCACGTCGCTCCGCTGCAAATAACGCCAACCATGAGCGACATCGCCGCCCGCGAACACATAGAAATCCGCGGGTTCGATGATAACCGAGTGACTTTCAGGCTGATTTTCCTGTGGGCCCTGTCGTTGCCAATGCAGCCGCGCGCCCAGGGCGGAAAAAGCTTCCTGCGCCAGTTGGAAATACGCTGGCTCATCAGCGTTCGCTGCACCGATATAGATGCCCTGGCGTCCCGCCACCCTGGTTCGCAACCACGCCAGCAAGTCAGTGGAATGTTTTCCCGGAAACAGCAACTGACTGTCCGCCAGCAAGACAAACTGCCCATCTTCCCCTGTCATTCAGACACCACCATGCCGAGTTCAGTGTCCCACAACGCGCGCGGATGCACGGCGGTGGATTTGACATACCCGCGCAGGCGTTCACGCGGATAACCCATGCAATGCGAAACGTAAAGCACACCCTCGATCATAACGGCACGATTGCGGTGCTGATGGCCGTAAAGGTGCAGAATACTGTTCAATTGGCGTAGGCGATCATCGATTTTGCGCGTACCGGCGACATGCGAAAAATTGAACTCCGGATGCGGATCTGCAGGGTACGTGGTACCAGCGGGTGGTACTCGCGCGGCAGAAAACATCAATTCCTGCCGTGGCAGAAAATGGCTCAGTGTGATGACATCGCCGACCACCGCCGAAACGGGAGCATTCTGCGCAAGAAAGTAATCGGCAACATTGGCGATACCCGGCCATTGGGTGAGATGAAAATCCATCCACATGTCGTGGGTGTCATCCTTGTCGCCTTTTTGCAGGTATAGCGAGCCGGCTTTTTCTGCCGCCGTTTCATACCACGACAACAAGGGAATGAGGGTGACCGGATGTTTGCCGGCGACGATCACCTCCGTACCGGTAATGCCTTCGTCTGCGCAGAGCTGCTGGATTTTCCGCCATTTACTGGGAGAGTCCATGCGGGGAAGCGGGCCTTTGACCCACATTTCGTGATTTCCCGGCACGTAAACGACGCCTGCAAATTTACGACGACAGACGGCAAAGGTGCGCCCGAGCAATTCCAGCTTGTCGGTAAGGTCACCGGCGAGCAGCAGGATATCCTGCTGAAAATCCCAGTCACTCCACTGCTCGACCGCATGAAAATTTTCGGTGTAGTCGACATGCAGATCAGAGATCCCCCAGATGCGCGCCAAGTCATTCTCCTGTCAGGCGTTCTATTGCACAACACGGGAAAAGCATCATGCAGCCCCCCCGTATCCATAATATACTGCTGTTACTTTATTCGACTTTCGCGAGCCACGCATGACCCTTGCCATGGATTCTAACGCACACGATCAATGCCATCCCAGCTTTGAGTGGATACGCACCGTTCCTATCGATTCCCTGCATGTGGTCGTCAGTGAATTCCGACATCGCAAAACGGGCGCTGTGCACTATCATCTGGCCAGCGACAATGACGAAAACGTATTTCTGGTCGCCCTGCGCACCATCCCCACGGATTCGACGGGTGTGGCGCACATCCTGGAACACACGGCCCTGTGCGGCAGTGAAAAATATCCCGTACGCGACCCTTTTTTCATGATGGTGCGCCGTTCGCTCAACACGTTCATGAACGCGTTTACCAGCAGCGACTGGACTGCCTATCCCTTTGCCAGCAAGAACAGCAAGGATTTCGACAACCTGCTCGACGTCTATCTTGATGCCGTGTTCTTCAGCCGCCTGGATCCGCTCGATTTCGCGCAGGAAGGCCACCGACTGGAATTCAGCGAAGCCACCAATCCTGAGTCGGAACTGGTCTATCGCGGCGTCGTTTACAACGAAATGAAAGGCGCCATGAGTTCGCCGGTCAGCACACTGTATCAGACGTTCACCAAATATCTGTTCCCCAGCACCACCTATCACCATAACAGTGGCGGCGATCCCGAAGCCATTCCTGACCTCAGCTACGAACAACTCAAGGCGTTCTACCAGACGCACTATCACCCCAGCAATGCTGTTTTCATGACCTTCGGCAACCAGACCGCCGCCAGTCTGCAGGAACGTTTCGAAGCGCGCGCACTGGCCAGATTCGAGCGCCTTGACCGCGAGATTTCCGTCCCCCTCGAAAAGCGTTACTGCGCGCCGGTCAATGTCGAGGAAGCCTATGCCTGGGAACTGCAGGAAGACGAAACCGAACAGGAAGCGTTATCCAACCGCTGCCATATCGTCATGGGCTGGCTGCTGGGTGACAGCACCCACCTGAAGTCCGCGCTCGAGGCGCAGCTGGTCAGTGAAGTCCTGCTTGAAAACAGCGCATCGCCCTTACGCATGATGCTGGAAACCTGCGGCTTGGGTGATGCGCCTTCCCCCCTGTGCGGGCTGGAAGACTCCAACCGGGAAATCGCCTTCATGTGCGGCCTGGAAGGCAGCTCCTGGGAAAACGCCCTCGCGCTCGAACAGAAGGTGCTGGAAGTCCTGGAAACGGTCGCCCGCGACGGCGTCTCGCAGGATCGGCTGAATGCCATATTGCATCAACTCGAACTGCACCAGCGGGAAATCGGCGGCGACAGCTACCCGTTTGGCCTGCAAATGATCCTGGGCGGATTGTCGGCCGCCATCCATCGCGGCGACCCCATTGCGGTCCTCAATCTCGACCCGGTTCTGCGCGAGCTGCGCGACGCCATCCAGGATCCTGACTATGTCAAAGGACTGGTCAAGCGCCTGCTGCTCGACAACCGACACCGGGTGCGCCTGACCCTGCGCCCCGACACCGCACTCGAGCAGCACCGCGAGGACCAGCTCAAGGCCCAACTGGCCAAGGTACATGCTTCGCTGGGCAACACCGAAAAGCAGGCCATCGTCGAGCAGGCACAGCGCCTGCTAGATCGCCAGCAGCAAACACCCAATGCCGATCTGCTGCCAAAAGTCGGCCTCGAAGACGTCCCTGCCCATCACCCGATGCCAACCGAACACCCGGTCGCTACCGCCATCGGCGACATCGCGACGTACCACCAGGGCACCAACGGGCTCGTCTACCACCAGGTACTCTATCCCCTGCCCCCGCTATCGGACACCGATGCCCAACAGGTGCCCCTGCTGTCGGCCATGCTTGGCGACCTGGGTGCCGGAACACAGTCCTACCTTGATCTGCAGGACCGGATCAGTGCTGTGACCGGAGGTGTTCACGCCTTCTCGATGCTGCGTGGCGACAAACTCGACAACCAGCGCGTGCAGGGCTATTTCGGCTTCTCGAGCAAGGCATTGAACGCCAATCAGGCCGCCATGGCGGAGCTGCTGCGCGATGTCATCAGCGTCTCCCGTTTCGATGAACACGAGCGTATTCGCGAACTCATTGCCCAATACCGGTCCCGCGTCGAACAAAGCATCACCGGCGGTGGTCACAGTCTCGCCATGGCTGCCGCCTGCAGTGGCATGAACCCGGCCGCGCGCCTCACCCATCTTTCCACCGGACTGGCGGGCATCAAGCACATCCAGCAACTCGACCACGGGCTATCCGACACCAGCCGCCTCGACACCCTCTGCAGCGACCTGCAACGGCTGTTCGAGCGGCTGACCCAAGGCGCACCGCGTTTCCTCGTCGTTTCCGATGCCGATACCGTGTCACAGGGTCTGGAACACCTGCAAAACCTCTGGCACGGCAAAACCGGCCAACAACCCGCAACTCTCGACCTGCCGCCGGTACGCGAGCAGGTGAAGCAGGCCTGGCTGACCAACACCCAGGTCAGTTTCTGTGCCAAAGCCTATCCCACCGTTCCTGCCGATCACCCGGATGCCCCGGTACTGGCCGTGCTGGGCGGCTTCCTGCGCAATGGCTTCCTGCATCGTGCGATCCGCGAGACAGGCGGTGCCTACGGTGGTGGTGCGAGTCAGGATTCGAATATCGGTGCGTTCCGTTTCTACTCTTACCGCGACCCGCGTCTGCAGGGCACGCTGGCAGATTTTGACGCCGCCATTGAGTGGCTGCTGTCACATCCGCATCAATACCAGGAACTGGAGGAAGCCATCCTTGGTGTCATCGGCAGTCTCGACAAGCCGGGCTCCCCCGCTGGCGAAGCCAAGCAGGCGTTCCAGAATCGTCTGTTCAGCCGCGATGACAGTTTTCAGTCGCGTTTCCGCGCCCGCGTTTTGGCCACGACGGTCGCAGATTTGCAGCGGGTGGCGACAACGTACCTGAAGCCGGAGTTGGCCAGCACGGCGGTCGTTACCGCCAAGGCACTTTGGGAGAACGCCCAGTCTGAGCTGCCGGGCGGATTTGACGTACATTCGGTTTAGGGAGTCAGACCGCGAATCCAGCGGCACGCTTTATCAGCTGCCGCTGAGTTCTTTATCGCTGCATCCGGCTGCGTAACTGATAGCGATCCGCCAGCCACGCCGCACGATGCTGCATCGTGTGTCGCGCCCGCACCCACTCCCCGCAGCGCGCGCCCATCATGCGGGTATCTTCACCCAGTAACTGGCGCACGCGTTCCGGCAAACTCTCCAGCGAATCGAAACTGGCAGGACGCTGATGCGGATACGGGAACAACTCATCCAGCTCGTACCGGTAATCTGTCAACACCATGCCATTGCAGGCGCTGATATCCAGCACTTTCGGATTTACCGTCGAGGAAACCTGCATGAAGTTCAGATTCAGGTTGATGCGACTGTCACGATACAGCGACGTCAAGTCGGTCACTTGCACAGGCCCGGCAAAATGCTTCTCGGGCACAATTCCCGACACCAGCCATTCGCCATCGCCAAACACAGAGACCGGAATGCCCTCGCGTATCAACATTTCGATCGCCGCCATCCGGAATACACCGGTCAACACCATGCGCCAGACATATTCCAGATAGTACGCTTTGGCTGGTGCCCCCTGGGCAAGGCGGTCGACCGCCAACGCCATCCATGGTTCATCGCGTTGCAATTGTTCGTGCAGGGCAATGGCCGAACCCTGCCAACGCCAGTTCTCGCATAACGCCTGACCCGAGGGAACATAATCCGGCACCAGGGCACGCAATATGGCCAGCTGGGTTCGCACCAGGTTCCAACGGCTCTGGCCGACAAAACTGACGTCATAACGCTTCTGCTCGGGGGCCAGTTCCGGCACACAGAATTGCATGCGGGCCGCCGGGGGCAACCATTCCGAACCATCGGGAAGACAACCCAGCATGTCGCGGGCAAACCCGAGCGCGGGTGACGACTGCGACAGAATGGTCTGTTCAATCTGGGTGGCGATATTGGGCACATCCCACCACCAGCTGACCCAGGTATCGTTTTCCGGTGGGCTGATGGGCATGGGTTCGAGCCAGTTGTCGGATTCCAGCAAGGTGCGATTGCGGAATACCGTCAACGCGCTGCCATGCTGCAACAGGTTGAGCGCGTGCTGACTGTCTTTCTGCCACGACAGCGGGATCGAGCCATCCGAGACATTGAGCAGCCGCGTATTGAAGCCCATGCGATGAAAACACTCAGCCAGATCCTTGAAGATCGCGCATTGTGGGCTCACCACCGTGACATCGTAATGCTGCTGGTGAGTGCTTCGCCAATGCGCGCACTCACGCATCCGCATCCACACGCGATGCAATCCCCGCTCAATGTCTTTCAGCAGCTGCTCGTTAAGATAGAAAGAACCACCGGTTGTGAAATACACCGGGCGATCGAATTGTTCCAACTCGCTTTGAAAATGGGCGAGCAACCGGCGCGCACTCAACTGCTTCCAGAGTGGATGATTGGCATCCCAGGCATGCAGGCGCAGGCGCCGCTGACGAATCGCATGACTCCAGTCGTAGCGACTGAGCAGATGACAGACCAGCGCAGCTTCGGGCTCCAGCACTTGCAGGCAGGTATCCGGAATCGATAACGCCTCCTCTATGGCCTTGCCGGTGCCACTGCCCAGCATCCACCACGTGTCGCCTTCACGCGCCTGGATGTAAACATCCGTCACGATCGCATCCAGTGCGCCGCCGCGCAGCAACAAGCGGGCGTCCCCACGGGCATCGAAACGGGCCCAGCGCGAACGCGCCGAAGCTTCCGCCAGCCAGCTCACGATTTCGGGCTGCACGTCGGAAAGCGCGGTGAGATTGCGATGCCAGGTTTCAAAGCCCTGACGACTGAGCGGTAAAAATCCGGCGACCGATTTGAGCTGGTCATACGTTGCCCAGTCAACAGGCGGCACTTTCTCATGCAGCGGAAAATTCTGTGCGACGCCCAACCGCATTCCCCCAAACAATCGGGACTGCAATGTGAACGTGATGACATTGTTGGCTTGCAACAAACTGCCAGCACCATCGACCCAAGGCAACATCGTCTGCACGGCCCCCATCAGCATGCCAGGGCCGAGAGCGAGCACGGGCTCGACATGCAACTCCTGCGAGTTGGGCGAACTCATGCGCGTGCCCCCGATGACACGGCTCAGCTGGACAGCTTCGTGCCCCTGCTGGGCCTGTAGCGTATGCATGCTGATTTCGGCCATACCGCGCACGCCGAGCAAGTCAACCTGGGCGTTACGCCAGATTTCGTAAAGATAGTCGAGCCATTGCGGATGCTGGATTTCGCAGCCGGGTTCGAGCCAGCAGAAAAGTTCCCCTTTCACGTGCGGCAACACCTGGCCAAAGCGATAGCCAATATTGTCTGCCGGCCCCTGCAACAAAATCACCTGCACGGCCGGGCTTTCCTGCGCCAGCAACCAACGCACCGCCGCATCGGTGTCCGGGTGATCAGAATGTGATATCAGCGTTATTTTTGGCGTCATACCCGTCCGAGACTGCCTCGCTATTCGGTTGAGTAGAAATGGGTCTGTTGAGCAGAAATTGGCTGCGCCGCTTTCAGCGAATCAATCTCCCATGCATGAACTTATCGTTCATGTCGAACAATTCTTGAGGAGCGATTTCCATTGAAGCGGCAGGGTATTGAAATCAAGGGCGAAACAAGGAAAGGGGAATCAGGCCACTTCAGAGCAACCGGAGGTATTCGAGTCGTCGGGCAGGGTCAAATAGCGATAGGTGGTCTGGACAATCAGAGCATCGGAGCCAGCCCGGTGCGGTACCAGATCGTGGGAAGCGACGACGCGTTCACGGGTGGCGGTCCATCGTTCCATTTGTTCCTGGCTCAACAGGGAATAAACCGACTCCAGCCGGAACAACTGATGCAGCCCCACTTCATGGAACAACAGCGCCAACCAGGGGCGATCGACACCCCAGCCATCGGTATAAATGGTCTTTCCCTGCAACAGATTGTTCAGGGTCTTGGCCACCACGCGCGGCGCCAGGCCATCGCGCTCAAGCCGGTCCCGTGAGATCCCGTGAACACCTTCGGCGGAGTCCTGCCAGTGGGTCCATTCGGGCAAGGGTTTGAGCAACCAGGCGTGCAAATCACCGTTGGGCAAGGCAATACCCACCTCAATGGGATAGCTGCCCCGGCCAAAACCGGACGCTTCCACATCGATAATGATCGGTAATGCTGTATCTGACACAACGACTCCATCTGCCAGACGCTGCCAACGCGAAAGCTGGCACGGGCTTTTATTATTGATATGTGAAGACTAGCAGGTGGCTGCTGGTCGTAAACGCCACAATGCTCACACGACACGCCCTTTGACACCCTGGTTATCCACTTTTTCTGTGGATAACGTTGGGGATTACATCGGGGCAAGCGCCCTCAAGCGGCATTGTGGGCGGCGGCGGCGATCAAGATCAAAAAATCGCCAAAAAAATGTCGCCGCAAAAATCAACGGTTTAACCACGTACTTTTGCCGGTGCCTCATTTTGTCGGCTTTATGACACAAACACCAGTCCAGCAGCCGTTCTGTGAATAAGTCATTCAGTCGGATTGTTGTAACAAAGCATTTCCCACATGCGATTTTGCGAACTGGAACGCAGTGCGACCACTGCGGGTTCCGCGCTGGAGCGCCCATCGCAATGCCACCTGACGGGCCTGTTCTGACCAGCCAACACCGTGCGGCGCCCCCAGTTTTTCGACCCAATGGCGGGCAATGGCCAGATACGGTTCCTGCGGCATGGGCTGAAAGGAAACCCACAGGCCGAACCGGTCAGACAACGAGATTTTTTCCTCCACCGCCTCGCCGGGGTGCAACTCGCCCCCTTCCGACATGACATAACTCGCGTTGTCACTCTGGTATTCCGGCATGAGATGACGCCGGTTCGACGTGGCATACACCACAACGTTCTCAGTAGCAGCGGCAATCGCGCCATCCAGGATGCTTTTGAGTGCCTTGTAGCCTTCATCGCGGGCATCGAAGGAAAGATCATCGCAAAACAGGACAAAACGATACGGCTGATCCTTGAGTTGGCCGGTGATGTCGGGCAAATCACGCAGATCCTGGGGTTCCACCTGCACAAGGCGCAAGCCCTCTGCCGCGAAGCGATTGAGGACCGCCTGTATCAGTGACGACTTGCCGGCACCGCGTGCACCGGTCAGCAGGACGTTGTTGGCCGGAAGGCCTTTGACAAACTGGGCGGTGTTCCCGACCACCAGGGATCTCTGGCGATCAATCCCCAGAACATCGTCAAGACCGACGGGCGCGGTTTGCACCACCGGCTCCAGGTGCCCGGATAGAGCACGACGGCGCCACCAGGCGGCATGCGTGGTGGACCAATCGATGGCTGCGGCGACAGGGGGCAACACTTCATTGAGGCGCTGCAGGCAGGTATCAAGACGATGCAGGGTATCCGGGGGAAGAAGCATGGGAAAACGAGCCTCGGCTGAAAAGAACGGCGTATTGAAAACGCTGGGCCTGCCAAGGTCAAGCCTTCCTGCCACTGGACACGTGCGGGTCAGAATGCACCTCTGTGTGTTGTGGCTGGCCAACCTGTCTGGATCCCCGCCGACACAATAGGCAACCCGTTACCGATCAGCTATTGTTGGGCCTTTTCCGCCGCCCACGAGTATTCCCTGCAGCCCATGAACAAGAAAGCCCCCTTGCGAAGCGCCTTGGCCAACCGCGCCGTGCCCTACACCAGCCTGTGGACCTTGCACTTCCTTGGTTTGATCGTGGCGGCCTTCTGGCTGGCCTGGTGGCTGCTCACCCCACTCGACTTTGGCTTTCGCGCCGGTTATCAGTGGCTCGATATCGATGCCCACATACGTGAATTCGGCCCGCAGAACCAATTCCGTGACGGCTATGAGAAAACCAGTGACGCACAGCGCTTCGCGCATTTCGCAGCCATTGTCAAAGCCATTAACGACGGGGGTAAGGGGCTGTCGGACATCACTTACGACAACGGGGAACCCAAGCCGCCGACACTGCTGCGCGATGCTGAAATCACCCACTTGCAGGATGTCGCCGCGCTGGTTTCGCTTTTTCATGTGGCGGGCCCAAGCCTGCTGCTGGCGTGGTTGCTGACGGGCGTTATCGCCAAACGGCAGCGTTGGCAAATTCCCGAGGCAAAAGCGTTGCTTGCCGGGACCGGCGTACTACTGGGCCTGTGCACAGCGATCCTGTTGCTGGCAGGACCGACCAACGTTTTCTACTGGCTGCACACGCACATTTTTCCCGAAGATCACCAGTGGTTTTTCTACTACCAGGAATCATTGATGACGACACTGATGAAAGCACCGGACCTGTTCGGTTTCATCGCGGCACTCTGGGCCGTGTGCGCCATCACGCTGATCGCCATAACGGTCA
>JBPOHS010000070.1:0-2214 GCA_052035295.1 Pseudomonadota bacterium | reverse complement strand
GACTGTGATCGCATCTGTCAACAGGCCTTGGCCGATCATGGTCGTGTCGATATCCTGATCAATAACGCCGGTCGTTCGATCCGTCGCTCGATCAAGTTCACGTTCGATCGCTTCCACGATTACGAGCGTACCATGGCGTTGAATTATTTCGGTTCGGTGCGCATGGCGATGAATTTGTTGCCGGGCATGCTGGAACGCAATGAAGGCCACATCATCAATGTATCCACCGTCGGTGTGCAGGCGAACCCGGCGCGGTTCTCGGCCTACTTGTCTTCAAAATGGGCACTGGAAGGCTGGAGCTGGGTGGCTGCAAACGAGCTGGCGCACACTGGCGTCACCGTATCGACGATCAACTATCCACTGGTGCGAACGCCGATGATTGCGCCGACCAAGATCTATGATTACACGCCCACCATGTCGCCGGAAAAAGCCGTCGACTGGATGCTGGATGTCATCATCACCCGTAACAAGCGCAAGGTGGGACCGATGGGCCTGGGCGCGCTGGCCATGTATTACATGCTGCCAAAAACCTCGGAATCCATTGTGAACCTGAGTTATCAGGTGGTATACGAGCAACCCCCGATGAAGGTGGTACCGTCAGATAACGCCAAACCTGAGGCGGCGCCAGTGGATACAGCCATGGCAACGCCGACGAAACGTAAGGCAAAAGCCAACGCGCGCTAGTCTCAATCCATGTTGCTGCAATATTGCCTTGCTGCAGCACGATATAAAACTAACGTGACATCGTTTTATCCTGAATCACCCCAGCCATGGGCGGGGTGATTCAGTCTCCATTCATCCCCGCGGCCGTTAAATGTGTCTCAGCGTCGTCGACTCGCGTGGGGCGCTCCTCTCTGGCATAATGCCTCACCCGCGAATAACGCGCTCCCTCAGGGGGTTTCCTGCTGCCGCCTTGTCAGTCACAAGGTCATGTTCAGTTGCACAAGGAATAAACGATGAAATCGGCATCCAAAGTAGTATTTGCCTCCCTTCTGGCCGTCAGCGTAAGCATGTCCCTGTCAGGATGTGGCAAGGAAGAAGGGCCCGCAGAACAGGCCGGCAAAAAAGTTGATGCAGCGGTGCAAAACACGGCTGAAGTAGCCAAAGAAACAGTTGCAGCTGCCAAAGAAACCGTGGCCGCCGCCAAGGAAACCGCTCAGCAAGCCGTTGCCGAGACCAAAAGCGTGGCTGCCGAAGCGGTAGATCAAGCCAAGGACGCCAGCGTGCAAGCCGTCGATGCGACCAAGGAAAAAACCGACGCTGCGCTGGATAAAACCAAGCAGGCGGTAGAGACTACGGCTGACGCCGCGAAGCAAACCCTGCAGGGGCAATAAGCCACTCAGGTGTAGCGTCATGCGCTGCGAATCGCTCGCCGCGCATGACTGCCCGCTGTTACCCGGGCGGCAGCATGATTCGCACCGGCCAGGTCGGGTCGGCCAATCCTGCGCCCATTTGCCCCGATGTATTCCGCCCCCAGCAATAGACCTGCTGATCTGCATTGATGGCACAGATCATGTCCTTGCCTGCCATGACTTGCACCATGCCCGAGACATTCGGTAATGACGTTGGCTTTGCCTCGACAGACATGACACTTCCCAGACCGAGCTGCCCACTGTCATTGCGCCCCCAGCAACTCATGCTTTGATCCTCCAGCACTGCACAGAGATGGTTGGCGCCGATGCCTGCCGAGATAACGCCTTGCATCAGCGGGATATTGACGGGCTCATTGTGAAAGCCATTGCCGGGGCCATATCCAAATTGCCCATCATTGCCGGCGCCCCAACAATAAAGATCGCCATTGTTGCGAATGGCGCAGACCATGGTTGACAGCGTTTCGAACTCGTCGAAATCTTCGCCGGCATCAACGCCACCGACTATCAGCGTTTCAACGTTGTCCAGGTTTTGAACGGCAATAGGGATGGCACTGTTCATGAACGCATCATTCCCCAATTCGCCCCCTTCGTTGCTGCCCCAGCAGTAAACGCTGCCGGAGTCGAGCAGTGCGCAGCTGGTGTTGTTGGTTTTGGACGCCCCGATCTCAAGCACGTTACTCAATCCTTGCACCTGTGCGGGGGTGTTGCGTGTGCTGCCCATCAATCCTGTGCCAAGGCCGCCGTGGCGATTATCTCCCCAACAGAAGGCTGTGCCATCGGCGCGTGCTGCGCAGTTGTGTCGATAACCTGCGCTCAGGCTAACGACATTGCTGAGGGTTGA
>JBPOHS010000057.1:0-6920 GCA_052035295.1 Pseudomonadota bacterium | reverse complement strand
GCCTTCAGGTACAGTGATCTTGGCAGTTCCCCGGCCTCCTCCCAGGCATCCACATGGGGAAGCACTTCTTTCTCGACGAAGCGGCGAATGGATTGACGCACCAGCTGCTGTGTTTCACCGAAATATTGCTGATAGGCACTCATGGAAGACTCCCTGCGGTCGATGGTAGACACTCAATGTACCAAGCGCTTGCTTGGTCATCAATACCGCGGCAGGGAACTGGCAGCAATTGGCAAAATTGGCTTGATCAGCTCATACAGGACGACAAAAAGGGGTGAGCAGAAGGTCAGGAATCAGAAGCGTTTGCGCCCGGAAAGCGCCAACGACAAGGTATGGCTGTCGACTTGTTCAAGTTCGCCCCCAATGGGCACCCCTTGAGCAATCCTGCTGGGCACGACACCCGCTTCGTTAGCCATTTCCGAAAGATAATAGGCCGTGGCTTCACCTTCGACCGTAGCGCTGGTGGCCAGGATCAGCTCCTTGACCTCGCCCTCGGCAAGCCGCAGCCGCAAGTCCGCCAAACCCAACTGATCGGGACCGATGCCATCAATGGGAGAGAGGCGCCCCGACAGCACGAAATACAAGCCACGAAAGACACCGGCCTGCTCGATGGCAAAGACATCTGCCGGCGTCTCTACCACGCACAGCACCGCCTGATCCCGTGCCGGATGCGAACAAATGTCGCACACATCGCTCTCACAAAGCGTGCGGCACCGCTTGCAGCGGGTCACTTTCTCCAGCGCATCCTGCAGGGCATCTGCCAGCAGGGCTGCGCCGTGCCGATTGCGTTCCAGCAACTGGAACGCCATACGCTGCGCAGATTTGGGGCCAACACCTGGCAGCTGACGCAAGGCATTAACGAGCTGAAGAATGGCGGGACTCAGGCGCATTCAGGATCAGAACGGCATCTTGAAGCCGGGGGGGATCCCCATGCCGGCCGTTACACCAGCAACTTTTTGCTGACTGTACTGTTCGGCCTTGTGCACCGCATCGTTGAAGGCGGCAGCCACCAGATCCTCCAGCATTTCCTTGTCTTCGCCGAGCAGGCTGGGATCGATCGTCACCCGTTTCACATCGTGACGCCCGTTCATGACGATCTTCACCAAACCGGCGCCGGATTCACCCGTCACCTCGGCCTTGGCCAGTTCTTCCTGCATTTTCTGCATTTGCTCTTGTACTTTCTGGGCCTGACGCATCAGGTCGCCAAGTTGACCTTTCATATCCGGGGACTCCTGTTTGACTTGGGGTTGTCAGGCTTCATCGCGCGGGCGAATCGAGTGACGTTCGACCACGGCCGAGAATTCCTGAATCATTTCTTTCACAAACGGATCTTCCACGAAGGTGGATTCCGCTTTCTCCAGACGCTCGCGTTTGATACGCGCAGTTCGCACATCGGGCGTTTCACTGGTGGGTTCGCGTATGTCGATTTTCAGGGTAAGCGGCCGCCCCAGCGATTCGGCAATGGCGTTTTCAAGCGTGCTCACCCGAGCCGGCTGCAACAGGAATTCATGCTTCGGGCTCATCACTAGCACCCAGAGTTCATTCCCGTCACCCGTTTGCACGCCTTCCAGGGCAAAGTTGCGCGCCATGTTCATCACCGGGCCGGTGATTCCCAGTTGTGCCAACACATCCGTCCAGCGATCGCCCGTCGCCACAGGAACCGGTTTGTCCGTGGCTGCTTTTTCACTACGCGCGGTCAGTGCACTGCCCGACGACTCAGTGGCCACCGGATTGCGATTGAATCCGGTTTGTTCCGCCGTCGCAGCCTTATCAGCAGCGACAAACGGCTCTGATCTAACAGGCTGCGCTGAACTAACAGGCTGCTCTGCTATAACAGGCTGCTCTGCAGTAACAGGCCGCTCAGACGTAAGTGGCTTCTCTGAGGTTACCGGCTTATCCGCCAAAGCAGGTTTTTCAACTGATTTTTCATGTGCATTTCGCCGATCAGCCAGATCCACCACGTTTTCCGAAGACGCCGCACGACGCGTATCAGCAACGGCCTGCATGGGTGGCGTCGCCAACCAGGGCGCATCCACGGATTCCGCGGATGGCATCGCCTCACGCTGCATTGCTGCGCTAGCTTGCAGGTGCGCGCTGGCCATGGGCGCCACAGGCGACAATGCCGCAGGACGCGACTGGGTAGCCATACCGACGCTGGCATTTGCGATCCCGGCAGGGGCAATATTGGTCGGACCGGCCGGGCGAGCAATATTGCCGCCAGTCTGCCCCGCCCCCGCTATCGGTCGTGATGCAACCGTTTTCCGCTCTCCCCGCGAATCTGGCGAGGCCGGCATGGGCTTGAACAGCATCATGCGCATCACCACCATTTCAAAGCCCACCCGCGCATCGGGCGCCAGTGGCAAATCACGGCGGCCATTCAGCGCCAGCTGGTAATAGAGTTGAACGTCTTCTGCGGTCAGCTGCGAGGCAATATCGAGCACTTTTTGCCGATCACCTTCACTGTCATCCACCGCGTCCGGAAATATTTGCGCCGTGGCGATCCGGTGCAGGCTTGCGATGACATCGGCCAGAACGCCGGCATAATCCGGGGAATGTTCGGCCAGCATCCGCAAACCGTTGAAGAGGCCTTCGACATCCTGATCCGCCAACGGTTTCAGCAGACGCCACACCCAATCGCGATCGATCGTGCCCAGCATGTCACGCACTTCGGTCTCACTGACCGCGCCATTGCCAAACGCGATGGCCTGATCAGTCAGACTCATGGCGTCGCGCATACTGCCCTGCGCTGCCCGTCCCAGGGCCCACAGTGCGCCTTCCTCGAACGGCACCTGTTCGGCGGTCAACACCTTTTTGAGATGCGTAACAATACGCTCGGGCGTCATGGCCTTCAGACTGAACTGGAGGCAACGCGAGAGAATGGTGATGGGGAGTTTCTGCGGATCGGTGGTCGCCAGCAGGAATTTGACGTGTGCGGGGGGTTCTTCGAGCGTCTTCAGCAACGCGTTGAAGCTATGGCCCGACAGCATGTGCACTTCGTCAATGAGGTAGACCTTGTAACGCCCGCGTGTAGGGGCGTACTGGACGTTTTCAAGCAGCTCGCGGGTATCTTCCACCTTGGTGCGCGATGCGGCATCCACCTCGATCAGATCGACGAAACGCCCTTCATCAATTTCGCGGCAGGCACTGCAAACGCCACAGGGATTGGCCGTTATTCCCTGATCGCAGTTGAGCGACTTCGCCAGGATGCGGGCGATGGTCGTCTTGCCAACACCACGCGTACCGGTGAACAAATAGGCATGGTGCAACCGCCCCTGCTCCAACGCGTTGACCATCGCACGCAATACGTGTTCCTGGCCAACCATCTCGGGAAACGACTTGGGGCGCCACTTACGGGCAAGTACCTGATAACTCAAAAGACAACCTCGCAGCGGTGCACGGATCGCACATTATCAGGAGAGTAGCAAAGGAATTGCAACGGGAAACTGAAATGACCGGATCTGAAGAAAAGGACGTTGTTTGACGGGCGTTGCGGCAGGGAAGAATTGGAGGTGGCCCCACCAGCCACACTTCGGCACACGAATCACTAGCTACCGTTGCTCCCTTCCGGGCCTGGCGGGGTTCACAAGCTATCGTTGCGAAGGGACCGATGGAACCACCATTGCGGCGATAAGGCGGGCGATTATGCAGCATTGTCGACACGGGATCAACTGCCTTTGCAGAAATTCCCGGGCGAGAGCGTCTACACTCTACACCATGCATTCGCCCTTGTCGTTTGCGTCACCCAAGCCAATGCAAATCAACAGCTTCCATAACAGACTTGATTGCCCCAAGGTGATGTGACAGGCTTGGGCCGCTTCGTTATGACAAGAATCCACCGAACAAGCACGAGGAACGCATGGAGCCGGTAATCGCTTTCTGGGAATCCATTCAGGCGCGGCCTGATTTCTGGGGTTTTATTTGTATTCCCGTCGTTGCTGCCATCGTTACCTGGGCTCACGTCTGGATGGCCCTGCAAATGGTGTTCTACCCGCTGGAATTTGTCGGCTTCCTCAAACCCTGGTTTGGCTGGCAAGGCATCGTGCCACGCAAGGCGCGCAAAATGTCGGGCATCGTCGTCGATCAGGTCATCAACAAATTGGGGTCGGTCTCCGATTTCCTGCGTCTGATGGAGCCGTCTGCGATCGGGCGTCATGTCATACGCTCCATTGATCCCCGCATCGAGGAATACGTCGATCAGGTCATGCGCCAGCAACACGAAGTGTTCTGGGAAAACCTGCCCAATATGGTAAAACAGCGGGTGTATTCCCACGCGCGGCGTCAGCTGCCCAACATCATGGACGGTCTGGTCAACGAGTTGATTGAGCGCATAGAAGATTTGATCGATGTGCGGGAAATGGTCTGCAACCAGATGGAGAACGACAAGGCGCTGGTTGTGCGCATGTTCCAGGAAGTGGGTCATGCCGAATTTGCCTTTATCGTGCGCATCAGTTTCTGGATCGGTTTGACCTTCGGCTTTGTGCAAATGATCATGTGGTATTTCTTCCCGGTGCACGCAATGTTGCCGTTATTCGCGGCAGCCTTGGGATTGCTGACCAACTGGGTCGCGTTGACCATGGTGTTCCGCCCGGTCAACCCGGTCAAAGTCGGACCCTTTGTGTTCCAGGGAGTGTTCCTGCGTCGCCAGGATGAAGTGTCGGAAAAGTTCGCCGAGCTGACCGCGCACGAAATGCTCACCGTCGGGCATTTCATGAACGAGGTTTTTCATGGCAACCGGGCAGAACAAACCTCCCGACTGGTGAGGAAGCACCTCACGCCGCTCGTTGAAGATGTTGGATTGCGTACGGCAGCACAACTCAGCATTGGCCCCAAGGCCTTCGCCGAGCTGAAAGACACGCTCGCCAATCACGCCTCGCAACTGGCCATGGAACCCCTCTCCGAAAACGATTTCAACAAGCAGCGCGCGCAAGTACTGCAAATGGTATTCGCGCAACGCATGAAGGCACTCACGCCTTCAGAGTTTCAGGCCCTGTTGCGCCCTGCCTTTCAGGAAGACGAGTGGATTCTTCTGGTGCTGGGTGCAGTAACCGGTCTTGTGGCGGGCTGGTTGCAGTTGATTACCGGCTTTGCCTGAGCCTGCATGCCTCAAGGGCGCCAAAAGCTCTTGGGGCCGACCCCACCCTTTACGCCGGCTCGGTGTCCGCATTATCGGTCAGCCATAAAAAAAGCCCCAAAGGCGGGGCTTTTTTTATGCGGCAAAGGCCACTGATCCTGCCGGTTATTCGGGCTTTGCCCAGGAATCACGCAACTCCACCGTACGATTGAACACCAAACGATCGGGAGTGCTGTCCTTGGCATCGACAACGAAATAGCCTTCCCGCTCGAACTGGTAGGGCACGGCGTCACTCGCCTGCGCAAGACCTGGCTCGGCGTAGCAGCCCTCGATCGTATGCAAGGATGCAGGATTGAGGTAATCCAGAAAGCTCTTGCCATCTTCACCCGCATCCGGGCTGACATGATTGAACAAGCGGTTATACAACCTGACCTGCACGTTCAGGGAATGATTGGCTGATGCCCAATGTATCACGCCCTTGACCTTGCGCCCTTCCGGGTTTTTGCCCAGGGTGTTCGCATCATATGAACAACGCAGTTCGACGATGTCGCCCGCCTCGTTCTTGATCACCTGTTCGCACTTGATCACATAGGCACCACGCAAACGGACTTCACCACCGGTCACCAGGCGTTTGAAGTCCTTGGGCGGGATTTCCATGAAGTCTTCGCGATCAATATACAGCTCGCGCTCGAACACCAGGCGGCGCTTGCCCAGGGACTCGTCCTTCGGATGCGCAGACAAGGATAGTTCTTCGGTTTGCCCCTCAGGATAATTTTCGATCACGACACGCAACGGGCGCATAACGCACATGGCGCGTGGCGCGTGCTTGTCCAGATCATCGCGAATGGCGAATTCGAGCATACCGACATCCACCACACCTTCCGATTTGGTCACCCCAATCATTTCACAGAAATGGCGCAATGCCCGGGGCGTATAACCACGACGGCGCATACCGGCAATGGTGGGCATGCGTGGATCGTCCCAGCCGGTGACCCGCCCCTCATCCACCAATTGCTTGAGCTTGCGTTTGCTGGTCACGGTGTAGTTGAGATTGAGGCGCGCAAATTCAATTTGCTGCGGGTGGCACGACACACTCACTTGATCAAGCACCCAGTCATACAGCGGGCGGTGATCTTCGAATTCCAGTGTGCAAATGGAGTGTGTAATGCCCTCCAGCGCATCCGAAATACAATGGGTGTAGTCATACATCGGGTAGATACACCACTTGTTGCCCGTCTGGTGGTGATCCATTTTCTTGATCCGGTAGATGGCCGGATCACGCATATTGATATTGGGTGAAGCCATATCGATCTTGGCGCGCAGGATGCATTGCCCCTCATCGAATTCGCCGGCTCGCATCCGCGCAAACAGGTCAAGATTTTCCTCTACCGAGCGGTCGCGATAAGGGCTGTTCCTGCCCGGCTGGGTCAACGTGCCACGATACTCGCGCATTTGCTCGGCATTGAGGTGGTCGACATAGGCCTTGCCCTGCTTGATCAGTTCGACGGCGAAATCATGCAACTGATCGAAGTAGTCAGAGGCAAAGCGCACCTTGCCCGCCCACGAGAAACCCAGCCATTCCACGTCCCGCTGAATGGCATCGATATATTCCTGGCTTTCTTTTTCAGGATTCGTGTCGTCCAGACGCAGATTGCAGGTGCCGTCATGGTCCTGCGCCAGGGAAAAATTCAGGCAAATCGACTTGGCGTGACCGATATGAAGGTAGCCATTGGGCTCCGGCGGAAAACGCGTGGCGACGCGGCCCTGGTTCTTGCCCTCGGCAATATCCTTCTTGATGATCTGATGAATGAAATGCTCCGGGGCGGCGCTCTCAGGCTTGCTCATGATG
>JBPOHS010000196.1:0-11126 GCA_052035295.1 Pseudomonadota bacterium | reverse complement strand
TCGGGGTCGATGCATTGCGATTGGGCGTTTTTGGGGGCGATGGTGCCGCCGGAACAACCGGGCGGTGCGCCGGATTACCGGACGTTCCTGGTGCCGCGCAGTGATTACACGATCGTGCAGAACTGGGATGTGTCGGGGCTGGAGGGCACGGGTTCCAACGATATCATCGTGGAAGATGCGTTCGTGCCAGAGTATCGCACGCACCGTTCGATGGATGGTTTCAACTGCAATTCACCGGGTAACGCCGTGAACAAGTCGCCGATTTTCCGGCTGCCGTTTGGCCAGATTTTCGTGCGGGCCGTGTCGTCGTCTTCGATTGGTTGCCTGCAGGGCGTGGTGAATGCGTTCATCGAAGTGAACAAGGCGCGCATCGGTATCAATGATGGGGCGCGGGTCGCGCAGGAGCCGAACGTGCAAATGGCCATTGCCAATGCAATGGCGGCGGTGGATGAATGCAAGACGGTGATGTTCCGTAATTTCGACAGCATGATGGAGTATGCGCGTCAGGGTGAGGCACCGCCGCTGCAGGAACGGATCAAGATGCGTTTCGATGCGTCGCTGGTGGCGAAGAAGTGCACGGATGCCATCAACGAGATGTTCATTTGTTGTGGCGCCATGGGGATTTTCCGTTCGCATCCGCTGAATCGTGCGTGGCTCGACATTAACGCCGGGCGTACGCATGTGGCAAATAATCATTTCAAGTTTGGCCGCAATCTGGGCGCAACCTCGTTCGGATTGGACAATCAGGATTATTTTCTCTGATTGATCACGCTTGAGGGTGATTGACCCGGCAGGTAAAGCCTATCTGCCGGGTGTGTCAGTTTACCCGATCAAATACGGCAAAATGATTCGCCAGGTGCATGGCATGCGCCTGTTCGTATTCTGTCTTGCTCAATTCTCCGTAAGCAAAATGCGGTTTAAGTGGGCCCGTCCACGTTTTGAATGCTTCGATTGCATCGACAAGACGCTGTAACGAGGCAGCAGCATCTCCACTGGTATCCAATACTGGCGCGCCCGGAATGGGCTCACCAAGATTGTGTGTCATACGCCCGCGCCACCGGAAGACCTCAAACGCTGCTGCACCCACCGTACGCTGGAACAACGCCGACTTGGCTTCCGGATACCCGGACATCGAGTATTCGATGCTTTGGGCGCAATGATTCAGGGTTTGCACCCAGCTCCAGGCGATAGCCGGGGATAACGGTAGAGCTGGGTGTAACCGCCCGAGTTCGGCGATGGCCTCATCCAAATGGGAAAAGGCCAGTGAGCGTGCATTCGTTGCATCGGCGCAACCCGACGTGGCCAACGTCAAGGTGGAAAGCGCAACGCCCGTGGAGGCAACGAGAA
Organism: Pseudomonadota bacterium; assembly: GCA_052035295.1. Lineage (GTDB taxonomy): Bacteria > Pseudomonadota > Gammaproteobacteria > Pseudomonadales > Ketobacteraceae > HdN1. The sequence continues at coordinate 9,779 of JBPOHS010000196.1, read as the reverse complement.
AGGCACGACGGGTAGGCGGGAGCGTCAGGTTCATGCAAAGGTTTCCAAGGGCGTCAGGAGAATCCATCCATTCTAGATGGCGATGGTTGATTCGCACCAGAATCCGTTACGCGCCTGCCCCCATCGTGCAATTGGGTCCATTACGCGACTTGCGTGCGACGTTACAAAGTTCACTTCAGCCCTCCAAAATTTATAGACAAATCAGCCCCTTTATAACTCTATCCGGATCAACTTCTGCCTTTTAGCTGATCATTTTTTGTTTTACCATCAGACCCCTGTGTTAAACAGCAGTAATTCATGCAAGGGAAACGCTCATGACAATAAGAAACCAGCCACGCCCCGCCATTGCCCATCGATTCACCTCACGATGGCTGTTGCAAATATTCGCACTCACGCTACTAAGCATTTTATCAGCGGGCTGTTTTGATTCTGGAAGCGATCGCTCCCAGAACCAGGAAACCTCCCGCGCCGTCGATTTCAGTGATCCGCAGCTGAGCGCTCGCCTGGAAAGCGCCGTGCAACAGTGGGCTACAGAAAATGGCTTCAAGGGCGCTGCCGTCCATGTCAAATCGAAAGAGGGTTTTGAGTGGGAGAACGGTACCGGCGTCGTTATTGATGGCCAGTCGGCACCCTACACGCCGGACACGCCCATGCGTGTTGCCAGCGTGACAAAAACCATGACCGCCGTGGTAACGCTGCAGCTGATCGAAGAAGGTTTACTGTCGCTGGATACGCCGTTGTCCGATTTCGTCCCCGATTACCCGCTGGCCGACCAGATTACCGTGAAACACCTGTTGCAGCATCGCAGCGGCATTTATGACATCACGCTGGATGACCGGATTTTTCGCAATTATCTGATTGCCAATACCCGCCTGTGGATTTCGCCCCAGGAAGTTCTGGCATGGACTTACGGCGACACGCCGGATCCTGCCGGCCCGCACCCGCAGATCGATTCCATCTCGCAAAATGCCTTGATTCCACGCCAAGCAGCGAATGCACCGGGAGAAGGCTTTCACTATTCGCAAGCAGGATTTGTTGCCCTGGGGCTGATGATCGAAACCGTTACCGGACAACCGCTCGCTCGCGTGTTTGAACAGCGGATATTCAATCGTCTGGCACTGACCAACACACGTCTTGCAGAAAAGGACGCCAGCGACCTTCCCGTGTCGTATACCTACCTGTTCGGTGCCAATGCCCTGGGTACCAATCTGCTGCCTTCCCTGAATTCGCTGGGCAGTTCGGCGTGGTCTGCCGGCGGTGTCATCAGCACGGCGAATGATTTGATGATTTACTTCGAAGCCTTGTTGAACGGTGAGCTGCTGTCGCCTGCCTCCATGGCGTTGATGATGACCTGGGTCGTCACGGACCCCGAACCCAGTGGCTGGAACACGGTGCAATATTACGGGCTGGGATTCACGCATAAAGTCCGCGATGGCTATAGCCTGCGTGGACATGACGGTGCCATGCCTGGCAGCGGTGCCACCATGCAGTACATTGAAGACGCCGATGTATTTGTCACGGCAACGCGTAACACCGAGTTCTACCCGGAAGGTGATGAGCGCGCGCCGGTCGCTGGAACCGCTGACTTGATGGAACGAATCAAGCGCGCCCTCTATAACGAATCGCAAGATCGGCTGCTGGGGGAATAATGAAAAGGGGGCTTGACGCCCCCTGATAACCATCGCAATGGTTGTAGGTGTTTTACTTTTTTTACAAGCCGAGTCCTCTCAGTCGGCTGGCGTGGTCGGTATAGTTGGTGATCGGGTTGGTGGAACTGAACACATGCATGCCGAACAGGTTGGTCGCATCGGTGTGATTCAGGAAATAATCATCGCGTATCACCGTTCCCCAGTGCATTGCACAACGCTCCACAAGCCCGTCGTTATCGCGGCTGGGGAAAGCCAGCAAATCGAGCGCGGTCAGCGCAACCGCCAGGGGATTGACCGGGTCGGTGTAAGTCCCCTTGCTGCCCCAGGAAAAATAGCGAATTCCATTGACCAGCTCTGGCCCCTGCCCACACCAGCTAGCGGGTTTGCCTTGCGGATGACGGCTATTGAACGCGGCAGATCCTGCAGTGGTCATGTTCTTGACGGCATTCAGCGCGTTCTGGTCATACGGCTGGCCCGCGAGATAATTGGTGGTGGAGCCCAGCAGATTCAACGCTGTCGTAATCGCTGTGTTGCCGACCGTTCCTTCGGGGAAGGTGCTCATTCCCCAATCGGCGAATTTGGATCCGAAATTGGTACCGTTGACGGTGGTAACCGATGCCACCAGGTTCGGGCGGACACTGGCGACATAACGCGTCGTGGGGCCGCCCAGACTGTGTCCGATCAGGTTGACTTTTGAGGCGCCCGAGGCTGGCAACACCTGGGTCTCAATAAAGCGCAACAGCTCTTCACCGCGTTGTTCCGGCGTATGCCATGCCGTCACGTTCGGCACATAGACATAAGCCTTGCCTTCGCGCAGGGCTGACGGGATACCGTTGTAGTATTCAACGACGCCCAGAATCTTGTTGAAGCCGCTGACACCGTGAACCAGGACGATAGGATATTTCGTGTCGTAACGGTGCTCGTTCTGCGTATTGAGACAGCCCTGATAAATGGACCTTTTGTTTGCCTGGTTCCACAGATCCCACCAGGGGACAGCATCGTAAGCCGATTTTTCGGCACCACAGTTATAGGGTGCCACATAGCCCTTATGTTCGCCCGCAGCAAAGACATTCGACGTGATGGCCATGCCAACTGCAGCGCAGATTCCTGCTAATCCCCTGAACATTTTCATCTTGGCTTACCTTCTTATATTTGTGATTTGCCGGGCTAAATTCCTGCGAACTGATTTGCAAATTGCACAAGCCTTGCCAATGACATTTAATTACAAACAGTTACACGATGTTACACGCGTCAAAATTTCTTCCATACAAGATTCAATCATTTACATCCCCATTTACTTGCGTGTGCAAAACTGTCAAAAAATGGTGTCGATGGGCGTTTATCACGCAAGGGCTTGATATTTCTGGCTGAGAAATCAGGTAACACGGAGGCGTTACATCGCGTAACGCTTCGCGGGTGTTGTTACGGAACTCATCACGCATAATTCCGGCTACGCTTATGGCATAAAGTGCAGAAGTGATGAGCGAACGATGACATGTCAAAACAGGGCTGGTTGATTGGCGCAGCATTGCTGGCGATGGGGGCAGGTCTGACGGGATATTTCTGGCCTGCGCACACGGCCACAGTGTCCGTCGCGTCAAATACTGCGGCTCCCACACAAGCGACGACAGACAATGCGCCGACGCCGCCGATCAAAGCCTGGGCACCACCGCTGCTCACGGCGGAAACCTATCAGTCAACCCTGGGCCCTTTACCTTTATCGTTACGCGGCACCCAGATCCCGATGCATTTTCAGATTGATGCACAGGGTCGGCTGACCGTCACACCGGCGTTGCGGAATTTGTTTGACTACTTCCTCAAGACCGAAGGCGAAGAACCTTACGAGACCATTTTTGCCCGCGTCCGCGAGCTACTGGGCACCTATCTTCCAAGGCCGGCACGCGAGCACGCCTTGGCCATCTTTGAACAATACCTGGCACTGAAACAACAGGAAATCGGACTCAACAAGCAATGGGCAGAAGACTATGAGGCATCCGGGCGCGAGCCCGACCTGGCAGAACGCCTGCGTTTGGTGCGGGAATTGCGGGCATCGCTGCTGGATGCGGAAACCTACGATGCGTTCTACGGAAACGAGGATGCCCGCGAAGACTACAACCTGAAGGCTCGCGAGCTCCTGCGTGATGATACCCTGACACCTGAATCGCGCGATGCCGCGCTGTCCGCGCTGGAAAACGAACTGTCTGCAGAAGAGCGCGACATCCGCCAGGAGCAGCGCGCGATTGATACGCTCAACCAGCGTGTTATAGAGGCACGCGCGGCCGGGGCCTCGGATGCCGACGTATTCCGGTTGCGCGAAGCCGTATACGGTGCCGAAGCGGCGCAACGATTCGCGGCAGCCGACCAGCAACAAGGGGATTGGCAACAGCGCATCGATACTTACCGCAACGAACGCCAGGAGGTGCTGGCTACACCCGGCATGAGCGATGCCGATAAACGAAGCCAAATCGAGGCTTTGCGGGCACAACACTTCGATACACTGGAGCAACAGCGTATTCCGGTGATCGACAGCATGATGGATCAAGAGGAAAACAGTAGCGGAAACCCCTGAGCATCAGGAAAACGCAGGGAACGCTTTCTTCAAGCCACGGCCTGAAGTCGTTGCCGATACAACTGCGGGGCGCAACCATACCAGCGCTTGAACGCACGCGAGAAATTTCCCGAATCATTGAAGCCCAACGAAAATGCCACTTCTGAAACACTCAGGGAGGTCGTTTCAATGTGCTGGCGGGCAGCTTCCCGCTTGATGTCATCGACCAGTTGGCGAAAAGAGGTCCCCTCCTCGCTCAAATACCGCTGCAAGGTACGCTCACTCACATGCAACCGGTCAGCGACATGCGACAGATTCAGATCCGGCAGATGCAGCAATTCCGTAATCGATGTGCGCACGCGATGTGTGTAACGGGTTTGGCCCACCAGACTGTCGAAAAAAGCCTGGGCCACCTTGAGGCTGGAATCAATCAGGAACGGGTTGGCATGCTTGTTGGGCCGTAAAAAATATTCCGGCTCGAAATAGACGCAGAAGCGATCGCTGTTCCAATGGACGGGCGCTTTGAAATAACGCTCGAAAGGGCGTGGGTCCCGTGGTCGTGGTCGCCCCATGTGCACCTCGCGAATTATCGCGGGGCCTTCCTGCAACTGGCGACAAATACGCGCCACCATACAAATGGCGGCGTCGAGCCCGAGGAAATGCATGCTCATGCCGGGGGCAGGAACGGGAAAACCAAACCCGATGGCCTGTGCCGTTTCAAACAGGCTCAAGCGCGTGATATCAGTAATGCCGTAACCAAATCCGGCAATCAGGCGGAAACTTGCCAACAGGTTTTCACTGGCAATGGCCGCATAACCCAACGCATGAAAGGTGGTAGGAGAAATATTACGGCCCGAATTTATGCCCAGTGTTTCATCACCTGTCATCGCCAGCACTGTTTCGAAAAGTGCATTGGCGGCATTCAACGGCATAATTGGATTATCCAACACAGAAATTGCTACGCCTGCACGCTGAAACAGGTGCGGCAATGAAATTCCTTCGTGTTTATATGCATCCAGGCACATATTGACCATGCTGGTCAGAATGAATGCGTCGCTCATGATGATGCGCTTGTATTTGTTATTAAAATGGGCTTTTTTTGAATTTCTGCGTCTTGTCAGACGACACGGAATTCATCATGGCAGTTTGTGAAATGATCGACAATCTTCCGCTTGGGCGTGATTACAAAACATTACCAAAAATGCACGTACGTCAGTGCCATATTCTGGCATTCACGTTACGCGATAATGCATCGTCAACCATTACAACGAGTGTCGCAACAAGAGGGTATTTTGGCAGTTGAAGACATGCTGCGCTGGCCTCCGATTTGTATTCTGACGCTGTTCGAGCATTTCCACGGTGTCCGCCAAAAAAACAAATCAAGAGGCCTTTGTATGACGATTTTCTTCAAGCACCTGATCGCCAAGCTGCCAGTCCAGGAGACATTGCAATCACTGCGTCCATTGGGTGCGATACGTGCATCCCTCATCTCGACAGCGGGGGTGCTCGCCCTCGCGTCCCCACTCGCCCTCGCCGGGAACTACAGCTGCAAAAGCGACGAGCCGCAATGCGTCACCAATTTCAACGGCGATCTCGCCATTACGCCGGAAGGTCGCCCGAAAACCATCAAGATCTTTCGCGTCGTCAGCAAAGGCAAGGCGGCCGACATGAACGAGTTGACCAACAGCACCCAACATCTGATCCGGTTCTTTAAATCTGCTTCACGCGGACAGTTCGACGCAGAAATCATTGGCAAGGAAGTGATTGAAGTCGAGGGCGGCAGCTGCCAGGAAGTGCAGAACCAGGCCTTGCGCAAAGCCAAGGACAGCGCCTATTTCAATATCTTTGCCTTGCCCAGTTCGGAGTGTCGCGGCTCGCATGCCGGTTCCAATAACGTCTGGCTTGACGGCGGCGGTCTGTTCCGAACTTATCCGCATGAAGCCGGGCATATTCTGGATTTGGGCCACGCCAACACCAATATCAGAAAATTTGACGAGTATGCAGACCCGAGCAGCTACATGGGCTCCATGCCTTCGCTCAATTACAATGCTCCGCAGCTTTTCTTTCTGGGGTGGACAGACAAGTCCGACGTCGTGGGCATCAACCACCAGATCGACCAGGGCGGAGAAATCGAGGTGAAATTACGGCCGGTGAACATGAATCAGAAAGAACCCGGCACTAATCCCGCCCCCATGGCCTACGTTTACGACCAAGGCGAGGTCTCAGGCAAGAATGCACCCCGTCTTTTTATCGCCATGCCCCGCAGCAGTCAGGGCGGCTACGGGCGTGAAATATTCGTGTATCGCGCCAATTGCGCCAAGGGATGCGGCACCACGGTGTCGGGGCGTATCGACATGAAAACAACCGAGGGCAAGGAAGTCGATGGTTTGCACATTACTCCGGTGAGCCACAACGATAATTTCAGCGAGATTACGTTGCGTATCAGAAAGGTTATCTAAACCCGGAACGAAACTGCTCAGGCGACTGGCCGCGCCAACGCTTGAAGGCCCGCGTGAATGCGCTGGGGTTGGCAAATCCCAGCGCATCGGCGATCTGCTGGATATTCATGTGATGCTCGCGCAACCAGCGCTCCGCCAACGACTTGCGTGTCGAGTCCAATAACGCCTGGAAAGAGCTGCCTTCGGCATCCAGTTTGCGCTGCAGGGTGCGCACACTCATGTTGAGTGCCTGGGCCACCTTGTCCTGGCGGGGCTCTTCGGGCAGCAACCGGTCAATGATTTCCATTACCTGCCAGCGGATGTCAGGGTTTTGTATCCGCTCGCGCCAACGCGCCAGCATGGCGGCCCCCTGGTCGTTGCCGGACGCCGCCGGCATCAGCATCATCAGGGCTTCCATGCGCGACGCCAGGGCATCGCATTCGGCACCAAAATGCACCGGCGCCTGAAAGAACTCCTCATAACGCTTCACATCAGCGGGCACTGGCCGTTTCAGGTAAACCGCCCGCAACGGCAACTGCATCTGCAAATAGGTGCGACCGAGGTGCACAATCGCCCCCATGAAAGCTTCCAGCGATTCACAGGCCACATCCGGGCTGTCTTCGCGCAAATCAAAGCGCAACCAAAGCGCATCCTGGTGTCCCTGAATCGACAGTTTGGCCACATCACTGACGGTATTGGCGTTCTGGATGATGCGAAACACCGCCTCTTGCAGACTACGGCTGGCCATCGCCTCGACACCCACCCCACGAAAGGTCAGCGGCGATACCTGCTGCGCCACTTCCAGCCCGAAGGCTTCATCGCCCGTGAGCTGAACAGCCTGCCGCCACAATTGCGTCATCAGCACGACCGGCACCCGGTAATCCGGATCATTGAGACGCTCACTGGCAATTCCCAAAGCCAGAAAAACCGGTTTCGGATCAATCAAATAACGTCGCGCCAGGGTGCGGCCTACGGCCGACACCCAGCTGCTGATGGTGGCATGGGTACTTTGCATTCCCGCAATCTAACAAACTCGCGCGCGCTTGCGCAGCCCCTGTTGACGCAAATTGGTAAGTGGTCGGCGTTTGCGGGTTACTGCTGATCGCGGGGCGGCCCCTACACTGGGGCCATTACCCTCCCTGACGGATGAGACGCCCATGACAACAATAAACCTCTCACACCAGGCCACGGCGCAGCCCGCCAGCCGGCCCCCGATGCTCCAACGGCTTGGCCAGGCGATGCTGCTGAGCGCGGCCGTGGTGTCGACGCCTGCGCTCGCCGATGCGCTGGAACCACCCCACAACCCTTTTCTTGCTGATTCAGCGTGGCCCATGAGCCACCGTAATCCTTACGTGCAGGCATCCTCCCCCCTGCCCGGCCCGACCTCGCGCGAGAGTCTGGCTTTCCCACGCTACAGCGCAGGCGGTTTCATCAACATCACGCAAGCCATGTCGGCGCCCTATATTGATGGCACCATCGTCGCGTGGGGTTCGAGCATGAACAATGTTTACAAGAACACGGTCAGTGCCGACAAGATGGCCCGCATTGATCTGCTGAAAAAGCCGGAAGCAGTCAATCTCGCCAATGCCACCACGGGTGCCTATACCGTACTCGACAAGGACAATCATTTCTTCGTGCCGGGATCGGGCAAACTGTACGCCTACACCGACGCCGTTACCGGCGACGCCCATTCCAAAATAAAACTGGCGCGCACGTTTACCCTTCCGCCAGAAACCTTGCGCGCAGCACCCAAAAACGACCCCATTGTCGGCCTTAACATGACCTGGGACGGCTATCTGGCGCTGGCCACCAAACGTGGCACCGTCATGGTGGTCAAACGCGACTTCAGCGAGTTTCACTACGTGCAGCTTGGTGACGGCAGTGGCGAAGAAGTCTCCAACTCAATCGCTGTCGATGAAAATGGCGGTATCTATGTTGTCACCAGCAAAGCCATGTATCGCCTGCAGTGGACGGGCACCACGCTGACGCAGGATAACGCTGTGGGAGCATGGCGTTCTTCCTATGAAAGTGGTGCCGACGTGCAGGTGGCGGGTCGCCTGGGTGCAGGCTCAGGCTCAACGCCCACCCTGATGGGCGTGGGCGATCAGGACAAGTTCGTCGTCATCACCGACGGGCAACAAGTGACGAATCTGGTGCTGTTCTGGCGCGATGACATTCCGGCAGACTGGCAGCCCATTGCGCCCGGCAAGGATCGTCGCATTGCCGCAGAAGTGCCGGTGAATTACGGCTACCCCGCCATCGCCCGATCGATGTCGGAACAGTCTGTGCTCGTCAGTGGCTATGGTGCCGTGGTGGTCAACAATGACTATGGCGTGACCAAGCAATCACCAAACCCGGTGCTCGCGAATTTGCTCAACGGGTTCGTGGTGATGTTCAGCAACAGCCCCAAATATGCGCCGTATGGCGTCGAAAAATTCGAGTGGAATCCGGCGACACGTACCCTTGACGTTGCATGGATCAACAACCAGGTCAGCTGCCCCAACGGCATTCCCACCATGAGCCGCGCCAGCAACATGTTTTACTGCATCGGCCAGCGCAAGGGCATCTGGAACGTGGAAGGTATCGACTGGAGCACAGGCGCCTCAGCATTTTACCGCCCCATGTCAGCACTTCCCGTTCACAACAGTTTTTATGCCTCGACCCAGATCGGCCCATGGGGCGATATCTGGACAGGCACCACCACCGGCGTTGTGCAAATCGCCCCACGGCAATAACAGAAGGTTTATGACTTATGAACAACAATAACGACGGCTACAAGAATAGCGATCAATACAAGCTTTCAAGCGTTGGCGTACTGGGAATGGCACTGCTTCTCGCCGGTTGCGATGCACCTACCATGAAACAGTACCCGCTGCCCGGCGCCACCCAGTGGGCGCCGCAAGGTGCACCGGTGGTGGCATCGAATACCGATGCCTTCGCCAGCCCCGCAGCGTTCCGCACATTGCATTCCAACACTTATAACGCCGACGAAGTGTGGCTGGCCTATGCTCCGGCGTTTGAGCAGGGGTGGGTCAGCGAATCGCATTTGTTCATTCCCGAAGGGCCGACGTTTGACGCGCAAGGCAATCTGTATTTCAGCCCCCTGTTGCCACCGGAAGAGGTCTTGCTGGTGTCACTCGAACC
>JBPOHS010000140.1:0-5978 GCA_052035295.1 Pseudomonadota bacterium | reverse complement strand
TGGTGCTGGAACCCGTCTGGGCATCGCTGATCGGTTTATTCTGGTTCGATGAACACATGACAGGCTTGCAGTTCCTTGGCTGTCTGCTGATTTTTACCGCCCTGCTGATCAATCGATGGCGGGTGATCCAGCAACTGTTGCGGGGACATGGTTCCTAGCGCGTTGACACGTGTCAACGCTGCCCCACGCCCTACCGTGCACACTGACAGCATAACGACACGGGTGCGAGGCAACATGCAGGACAATAGCGGAACTCTGATCGCCAATCGGGTCGATATTCATCATCGCCAGATTCAGCAATGTCAGGTGACCTGGAAGCAGGGCCGGGTTACAGAAATAAAAACGCTCGGACCAGAAAACGCTGGCGATCCCTATTTGCTGCCAGGCTTTATCGATGCGCACGTCCACGTTGAAAGCGCCATGCTGCCCCCAGCAGAATTTGCGCGCCTCGCGCTCCGTCAGGGGGTCATTGGCGCGGTCTGCGACCCACATGAGATCGCCAACGTGCTGGGCATCGACGGTGTCCGTTTCATGGTCGACAACAGTCGACGCTCCCCCTTCCTGTTTCGCTGGGGAGCCCCCTCGTGTGTACCTGCCACTGCCTTTGAAACGGCGGGCGCCTGTCTGACGGCAGAGGATATTGCCACGTTGCTGCAGGATGGCTACTGCCACTTTCTGGCGGAAGTCATGAATGTGCCCGGGGTGCTGAACAACGCCGCGGACCTGATGGCCAAACTCGCAGCAGCGCGGAACGCCGGTGTGCCCATCGATGGCCATGCACCGGGGCTTTCCGGCGCTGAGCTTGCACGTTATGCCGCCGCCGGCATTACCACGGATCACGAGTGCAGCACGCTGGGTGAAGCCCTGGAAAAAATCGATAAGGGCCTGCATATACTGATTCGGGAAGGCTCGGCCGCACGCAATTTTTCTGCGCTGGCACCGCTGCTGCGTCTGCATCCTGAAAAAGTCATGTTCTGCAGTGACGACAAGCACCCGGATGACCTGTGCCGTCAGCATATCAATGGTCATGTCAGACGCGCCCTGGCCCAGGGATACGATCTTTTCGACACGCTGCGGGCCGCTTCGCTCAATCCTGTGCTGCATTATGCCCTCCCCGCCGGGTTGCTCCGTGTGGGCGACCGCTTCGACGCTCAGCTCGTGACCTCATTGACGACCCTGGCGTTGCAAACGGTTTGGTTGGGGGGCCAATGCGTGGTCAATCACGGGCAGTGTCAGCTGCCTCACGTTGATAGCGATGCGCCCAACCAATGGGCCGCCACACACGTAACGGCCGACCAACTGCAGCTGCGAGGGGATCCCGGCCCCGCACAAGTGATCGTGGTCGAAGACGCCAGTCTGCTCACCCACGCGTCCCGGCTGACCGTTCCCTGCCTGGGCGGAACCCTGCAGGCGGATCCCGCCCAGGACGTGCTGCTGATGGCAGTCGTGAACCGCTACCACGCAGCTCCGCCCGCAGTGGCGCTGGTGAAGGGCTTCGGCTTCCGTCGCGGCGCGATGGCAAGTTCCGTGGCCCACGATTCGCACAACATTGTCGCGGTGGGCAGCGATCCGCAGCAGCTCGCGATGGCCATCAACCAGGTCATCGATATGCGGGGCGGGCTGGCCTGGGTGAACGACACCGGGCGCGAGGCGCTTCCGCTGCCAATTGCAGGCCTGATGAGCCCATTGGAAGGCAGCGAAGTAGGCGCCCGATATGCTTCCCTGGACGCGGCCGTCAAACACGCAGGCTCAACGTTGCAAGCCCCGTTCATGAGTCTCTCCTTCCTGGCGTTATTGGTGATTCCGGCATTGAAACTCTCGGATCGCGGCCTGTTTGACGGCACCCGATTCCGCTTCACGACGTTGCAGGAATCCCTATGCACTTCATCCTGAACCACCATGCCGTCAACCTACCGGAAAGCAAGGGTTTTTTGCTCGACTGGCTCAGGAAACACGCGATTTACAGCGTAAAAGACGTTTGCCGGGAAGGCGAATGTGGCGCCTGTCAGGTGCTGGTGGGCCGCAAGAATACAGCCGGCGAAGTCCATTACCGTACCTACAACAGCTGCCTCTTGCCACTCTCGGAGGTCAATCACTGCCACATCATTACAACGGAGGGACTGCACGGCACGGAAAACCCCTCTGGCGCACCGGACGAATCCGCGCTGACACCTGTGCAACAGGCACTGGTGACGGCAGGAGCCATACAGTGCGGTTATTGCACCTCAGGGTTTGTCATGGCATTGACCGGGTGGCTGATCAACGAGCCCTCGCCCAGCCATGAGAACGCCCTGGATTGGCTGTCTGGCAATTTGTGTCGCTGCACCGGATACATGGGAATGCGGCGCGCCATTGCTTCCTTGATCGAGGCATGCCTACCGCTAGCCACCGGCGAATCCGCGTGGGAACGGGCCTTGCGCTGGGGTGTCGTGCCTGCGCGCTTCGCTGATATTGCCGCGCATCTGGCGATTCCCGAACACAACGAAAACGTGACGCAGAAAAAAACCGCAGCCAACTCGCACAGCGTTCATGTCGGTGGTGCGACGGATCTGGCGGTGGAACAGCCCGCCCTGTGGTTCGACGCGGCCGTTGATGTACGGCGTTATCCGGCGCGTCAGGATATCGTGGTGGAAAACGGTTGCCTGTGGCTGGGCGGCGGCACGGACATCGAATCGTTGCGTCAATCGCCACTGGTCAGACATCACCTGCCGGCCTTAAGCGATGCGCTGGCCTGCTTCGCGTCACGGCCCATACGCCATCAGGCCACCGTGGGTGGCAACATCGCGCACGCCTCGCCCGTCGCTGACCTCAGTGTCATGCTGATGGCGCTGCAGGCAACGCTTACGCTAAGAAACCCGCAGGCCAGATCGCGCACCGTTGCCATCGAACAGGTTTTCATTGAACTCAAGCGCACTTGTCTGGAACCTGAAGAATGGATCGATCAAGTGGCCGTACCCTTGCCAGCGCCGGGGCAGCAGACCTTGTTTCATTTTGAAAAAATCAGCAAAAGGCCGCATCAGGATATCGCAGCAGTCAGTGTCGCGCTGGCGATAACCCTGAACGAACACCGTATCGTTGCGGCCGGCCTGGCAGTCGGTGGCGTAGCCCCCACCCCGCTTGCTCTGACAGCACTGGCCAGCACCTTGGTAAATCAGCCCATGTCCCGACAGGCGTTCATAACACTTGCCCTGCATGCCAGACTGACTGTTTCCCCGCTCAGCGATCAACGAGGTAGTCGCGACTACCGACTCCTGTTGGTGGAACGCCTCACCCTCGCCTGTGCAGACGCACTCATTGGCAATGTAAATTCAAATGCCGACACCTTGGAGCGAGGCTGACATGAACGAGGAAGCCATCAAACATGTCACAGCGATGGCCCGCTTCATCGGTGACGAGACATTGCCCCCCGGCACATTGGTGGCAAAGGTCTACACCTCGCCAGTCGCCTCCGGCTACATCGACGCCCTGGACGTCAGCGCAGCCCGCGCCCTGGCAGGCGTCGTCGCCGTGCTCACCGCCTCGGATATTCCGGGATGCAATCAGATCGGCGACATTATTGCTGATGAATCCCTGCTCGCGTTTCATCACGTTCGTTTCATCGGAAAACCGATTGCGTTGATCCTGGCCGAAAACGAAGCCATCGCCCATCAGGCCCTGCAGGCTATCCGTTGCACGATTTCCCCGGCGACACCCACCGAACAAAGCGAGGAGGCTGCAGCCTCGGGCGACCTGTTCGGCGTCACCCGCACACTACAAAAAGGTGATGTCGACCAGGCGTGGTCGCACTGCCACACGATCGTGCGTGGCACGATCACAACCGGTGCCCAGGAGCATGTCTATTTTGAAACGCAACGCACCCTCGCCATTCCCGACGAAGACCGCTTGCGCATTCGCTCAGCCACGCAGTCGCCGAGCGCCTGTCAACACAGTATTGCGAAAGTGCTCAATCTGGCCATGCACCAAATCGACGTCGAAGTGCACCGATTGGGTGGCGCATTTGGCGGCAAGGAAGAACAGGCCAAAGTCTGGGCGGTACTGGCAGCGCTGGGTGCCTGGCATACGCGCCGTCCGGTATGGTTGTCGCTGACGCGACAAGAAGATTTCCTGTACACCGGAAAACGCCACCCCTACGTGGCGCACTACAGGCTCGGGCTGGACAACGATCAGCGCATCCTGGCCTATGAAGTGGAGTTTATTCAGGATGGTGGCGCCGTCGCTGATCTCTCGACGGCCATTCTCGAGCGCACGCTGTTTCATGCCACCAGCGCATACGCGATACCGAATGCGCTAATCCGCGCGACCAGTTGCCGGACAAACAAGCCATCCAATACGGCGTTTCGCGGTTTCGGCGCGCCGCAGGGCATTTTTGCCGTACATGCAGCCCTGTGCGATGCCGCCGAGCACCTTGGTATCCCCTTCGAAACCTTGCAACAGCAAAACCTGATCCAGTCTGGTGACACGTTTCCCTACGGCGAACGGCTGAATAGTCAACGTCTGCAGGTCGTTTTGACGGCACTGGAAAGTCAGTATGCCGTCACCTCGCGGCGCACTGCGCTTCGTGCATTCAACGACACATCGCCCCGCTATAAAAAAGGCGGGGCTTTGACGCCGATCTGCTTTGGTATCGCTTTCACCGCCACCCATCTCAATCAGGCCGATGCGCTGGTCAATATTTATCGCGACGGCAGTGTGGCCATCCAGTGCTCTGCCGTCGAAATGGGGCAAGGAGTGTATCTCAAGATACGCCATGCCGCCGCGCAGACCCTGGGCATTCCGGTTGGCTGGGTGCGCATCGACAGCACCACCACACGCGCAACCGCCAACATGTCCCCCACCGCGGCCAGCACCGGCAGCGATCTGAATGGTCTGGCAGCGATGGCCGCCTGTGGTGCCATTCGCCAACGCCTGCAAACACTCGCTGCCTCATTATTGTCTGTCTCCGAGGGATCAGTGGTCTTTGTCGACGGGCACATCACAAGCCCGGAATCCGCCTCAACGCTGGCCTGGCATGCGCTTATCAATACGGCGTACTTTCAACGCGTCTCTCTGGCGGCACATGCGCATTATGCAACGCCGGACGTGAGCTACGACAAACAGCAGGAAACCGGGCACCCATTTGCCTACTATGCGTTTGGCGCTACGTGGGTGGAAGCCTCCGTTGACACCCTCACCGGACGTTACAGCATTGACCACGCTTACTGTGTTTACGACATCGGAACTTCGCTTTCAGCGGCCACCGACCGGGGTCAAATCGAGGGAGCCTTTGTGCAGGGAATGGGTTTGTGCACCAGCGAAGAGATACTCTGGGATGAGGCCGGAAACCTGCTGACCCGGTCACTGGCCAGCTACAAGATTCCGGATATTTATGCGGCGCCGGTCATTGACGTCACGCTGCTGACGGGGGCGAGCAACCCTTATGGTCCTGCGAATTCGAAGGCAGTGGGCGAGCCGCCCCTGATTGGTGGCCTGGGCGCTTACTTCGCCCTCCGGGATGCCCTGAAAGCAGTCTCGCCAAATCTGCGGGTGCCGTTTGCGCTCCCACTCACCCCGGAAAAAGTGTTGATGTCGCTGGCACGGGAGCCTGTGGTCTAAGGCTTTTTCTTGTCTTTGTCGCGATTTTTCTTGCGTCGTTGCTGCCGACTGTCTTTGGCCTGACCGTCATTGAGGTAGTTCTCGAAGGCCTTGCGCATGTCGTCGACCTTTTTCTCACGACGCACGTGCATATGCGGTTCCTTGGCGGCATTGAAGTCGATGATCTTGTCGTCGGGCATGTCAGGCCTCACTGGGAACAGGCCGCTGACGCGGCGGGCAGGCTTCATTTTGCGTGATGAGCCGGGAAATGCGCAAGCCGCGCATACTCCGGAACACGGAGCCGCCCAAAACGCGGTTACCCCCTTGTTCTGAGATCGGTCGGCGTGGTGCCGAACCACCGCTGGAAAGCCCGGTGATAACTGCTGAGATTCAGGTACCCGAGTCTC
>JBPOHS010000229.1:0-4513 GCA_052035295.1 Pseudomonadota bacterium | reverse complement strand
CGCCTGGAACGAATCTTGCTGGAATTTTTCGCAACTTATGAACACTAACCCATGTTTTTCACCCCCGCACGGGACGACCCGCTTGCGGTGATTTTCATGGCGGGACGGCCCGCACCCGGCAGTCATGGGAGCTCGATGGCGTGGCAGGCTCGAGCGCCACCGGTTTGGCGCCATTGTCGGACACGCTCATGCAGCTTCGACAGGCGAGGGATCACTATCGGGAAATTTACGATTTTTCGCCTGTCGGATTTGCCACCTTTACCCGGCTAGGCAATTTTCTCGATTTGAATCTCGCCCTTGCCGCCTTGCTGGGCCATGAGCGGGATCGGATCCGCGGAAAGGCGTTTTCCGGTTGGCTGGCCAAGGGACAGCTCAAGTATTTCATTCGACACCTGAATGCGGTGTTCCTGACGCGGCAAAAGCAGAGTGTTGAATTGCTGCTGCGCGATGAGGGCAATCATCACCGCGTGATCCGACTTGAATCCATTGTGGTGGCTTCTGCTGCCGGTGCACCGACGGCCTGTAACTCTGTCGTTCTGGATGTTGCACAAAATCGTCGTATTGATATGTCGCAGCTGGATGCCTGCCAGAAAGTCGAACGGCAATTGAGTGAGAAAACGCACCATTTGCATCAGACTTTGAACGAGTTGGATCAGCAAATCCATGCGCATCGCCTCACGCAGACGCTGGTCAACGAAACCGAAGAAAAATACCGGTTGTTGTTCTCCTCCATTACTGATGCCGTCATTCTCTACGAGCGCGACTCCCAGCGTATCATCGACGGCAACGAAGCCGCGCTGCGGCTTTATGGTTACACGGTCGACGAATTGAGGCGGATGAACTTCAACGACTTGCGTTTTATTTCGCGCCCGGGGAGCCAGACCTGGTCAGCGGGGGATGCGAGTAGACCTGTGCAAATCTGGCATAAAACTCGCGAGGGTACACCTTTTCCCGTGGAGCTCAGAACGGGGAGTTTTGAGTGGAATGGGCGCACGGTCATCTTTGCGTTTGCACGCAATGCCTGTGATCGGGTGGTAATCGAAGGGCGGGTGCGGCTTGCCGCACAGGTGTTTGATTGCGCCAATGAATCGATTGTCGTGGCTGATGCTGATTATCGCGTCTTCATGATCAATCCGGCATTCGTTCGCACCACGGGCTACGGGGTAGACGACGTGCTGGGCAGGGACATGCGCAGCTTGCTCTCGGACACGCCGGATGCCGAATATTTTGCAGCCATGAAGACGTCCGCCGGTGAGCGCTCGCGTTATGGTCGTGAGAACTTACACCGCCATAAATCGGGCTATCTATATCACGCGTGGGAGAATCACTGTGTCGTGCGGGATATCGACGGCAGCGTTGTCTATCACGTGCTGGTTTTTTCTGATATCAGCCAGTTGAAGAGCGAAGAAAAAAAGTCCTTCCATCTTGCCCACCATGATTCATTGACCGGGCTTCCCAACCGCCTGCTGTTCAATGCGCGACTTGAGCAGTCCTTGCAGTTGGCAAAACGACACGGCACGCATCTGGCGTTGCTGTTTCTTGATCTTGATCGGTTCAAGTTCATCAATGATTCTTTCGGGCATGACAGCGGCGACCTGTTGCTGAAAGAAATCGCAAGCCGCATCCGTAACTGTGTGCGCGAGCAGGACACCGTGGCCCGTCTGGGGGGCGATGAGTTCATCATTTTGCTCAGCGAGATCAATCATGAGCAGGAGGCTGCCAATCTCGCCGACAAGATCCTGCGAGCCATACACCAGCCGGTGAGCCTGGATCGCCGCGACATCACCACGTCGGCCAGTATCGGCATCAGCCTGTTTCCGCGGGATGCCAGTACACCAACCGAGTTGATCAAGTCTGCCGACGTGGCCATGTATTGCGCCAAGGAGCGTGGCCGCCACAAATACGAATTCTTTACCCGCGAGCTTACGTTGCGTGCCGAAAAACGCGCTCAGATGGAATCGGCAATTCGCGACAATCTGACCTCAGGCGGGTTTTATCTCAGCTATCAGCCCCAATTCGATCTCGCCAGCGGCAGAATGGTGGGCGTGGAAGCCTTGCTGCGCTGGCAACCCTCACTGGGCATGGATTTTTGCCCCGAAAAGGTCATCGCCATCGCCGAAGAAAGCAGCCTCATTCTCGATCTCGATACATGGGTGCTGCGCGCCGCCTGTGAACAGGCTTCTCGTTGGCACCGCAGTGGTTTGCCGCCATTGACGGTGGCCATCAATTTCTCTGCTGTCAATCTCATGCGCGACAACTTTTCGGGCAAGGTTCAACGCATCCTCGAAGAATTTGAAGTGCCCGCCCAGTGCATACAACTGGAAGTGTCTGAAAGCATCCTGCATCCGGGCTCGCGCGCCGTCGAAGTGCTGGAGAGCCTCAAAACGCTGGGGGTGAGTCTGGCGATCGACGATTTCGGCAAGGGCTATTCCTCGTTATCGTCTTTGCGGGATTTGCCGATCGACCGCATCAAGATCGACAAATCCTTTATTGACACCGTACCGGAAAACAAGGGCGATGCCGGGCTGGCGCGGGCCCTTATTGCCATGGCCCACAATATGAATCTGAAAATTACGGCAGAAGGCGTCGAGCGTGATTCACAGTGGCATTTTCTGCGCAGTATCGGCTGTGATGAGGGGCAAGGGTTTCGCTTTGGCGAGCCGTCAGCTGCCGCCTCGATTCCTGCCTATTTTGACAAGGTGATCACCCTTCACGGCACAGACGGCATGCGCGAACTGGCCTGAATGCTGGTGGCGAACAGGGCGGCCACCAGATCAGACTGGGTGATCATGCCCAACACCTCATGCTTGTCGTTAAGCACCGGGACATGGTGCAGGCCGCGATCCGAAAACAGAATCACCAGATCGGTAATGGGTTGATCCGGTGTGACGCTGGCAACGCTTTCGGTCATCAGTTCTGCAATGGTTTTACTGTGACGTTCCTGGGCTATCGGCAAAGGTAGCGGCATATTGTCATGGCCAATGAAAAAGTCATGTAACGAAATTATACCTACCAGCTTTTGCGCCTCATCGACCACGGGTAGCGCCTTGACCTTGTGCTTTGCCAGTTTCCCCCACGCCTGCCCGGCATTCTGATCGCGGTTAACCGTGACGACATCCCGCGACATGATGTCGGCACACCGCACATCACCAAATCGGCGCTGGAAGGCATGCATCTCCGCTTCGATCAGAATGTCCTGCAGGTCTTCCTTGCTGATGTCGAGCACCTCTCCGCGTGCTTGCAGGACTGCATCGAGGTCATCCCGATTGAAGCCCAGCCGTTCGCTGGGGAGAGGATCACGCGTGCGATGCGGATTGCCTTGTTCGACCGGAGGTTGCAAATAACGCCGATGTAGCAGGTCGTTGAACAAAAGGGCAATGACCAGCAAACTCAGGGTGTTGACCAGCACCGGCCCGTAAACAAAACCAAAACCGAGATCGTTGATGACGGTGCCGCCGAGAACGGCCGTTACAGCCATGGCGCCACCGGGCGGATGCAGGCAGCGCAACTGGAACATGGTGGCGATGGCAAGCCCGGCGGCGATGGCCGCGGTTGTGCCATTCACCCCCAACCAGCGTGCACAGGCAACACCGACCAGGGCTGAGACCAGGTTGCCAGCGAGCATGGGCCAGGGTTGCGCCATGGGAGTGGTGGGGGCCGCAAACAGCAGGACCGCCGATGCCCCCATCGGGGCCACGAACCAGGCGCCTGAGCCCTGCAGGGATTGATGCGCGATCCATTCGGTGCACAGCAAGCCCAGAAAAGCCCCCAGCGAAGCCAGCGCGCGCTCGCGTATCCCGACAGTGAGCGTCGAGGGTAAAAAGCGCCGCCACCAGGCGTTGGATGTATTCGGCATCGGTCCGATCCTGCAATGTCAGTGCGTGGGATCAGAAAATGAACGGCACGCCTGTGGGTGAGCACGGATGCTACTGCTGAGGGGAGGCAGGCGACAACTCAGGAAAGGGTAGTCGGCGTGGAAATAGAGAGGTATGAAAATACGCAGTAGAAATACCTCAAAAGAGGTGTTTGTCAAGGCGTGGCCCAGCGGCGCAAGAGATTGTGGTAGGTGTGCGAAAGCGAAAGCACGTCGGGATGTGCCTTGCCCAGTTCGCGGGTCAGCGATTGAATGCTCTGATCCAGATCGAACAGCAGCGTGCGATTTTCTTCGTCACGAATGATGCTTTGCAACCATAAAAAACTACAGGTTCGCACGCCCTGTGTGACCGGCGTTACCTGATGCAGGCTGCTCGAGGGGTAGAGCACCATGTCACCTGCGTCGAGTTTGACCTTTTGGGCGCCAAATCGGCCCTCGATCACCAGTTCACCGCCTTCGTATTCGTCGGGTTCGCTGAGAAAAATCGTCGCGGAAAGATCGCTGCGTATGCAGGGTATAGGACGAATAAAGCGCCTTTTCACTGAAATCCTATCATATGAAATCCGTGCATGAACTGCCTAATGGCCCTTTCGGCGCCAGAATTCAGCCTTTTCAGTTCGACAGCGTAGCCACTCCCGC
>JBPOHS010000146.1:0-2296 GCA_052035295.1 Pseudomonadota bacterium | reverse complement strand
GATTGAAGGAAATAACGCTCACCACCAATGGCTCCCATCTGGCGGCGCTGGCTTACCCACTGAAACAAGCCGGCTTGCATCGCATCAATATCAGTCTGGACACCCTCAATCCGCTTAAATTCAGGACCATCACTCGCACGGGTGACCTAACGGATGTTTTGCGTGGCATTGATGCCGCACAAAACGCGGGTTTCGAGCGCACCAAACTCAATTGTGTCGTCATGAGAGGCAAGAATGACAATGAAATCCTGCCATTGACCGATTTTGCCATTCATCATGGGTTGGATATCACGTTTATCGAGGAAATGCCACTGGGAGAGGGGATTGCCCATCGTCGGGCACAAACAATGATGAGCAGCGAAGATGTACGCGATGTCCTTGTACAGCGCTACCACCTGGTTCCCTCGTCTCTGTCGAGTGGCGGCCCGGCACGCTACTTTCATGTTGAAAATACTGCATCTGCGGTAGGTTTTATTTCACCGCACAGCTGCAACTTTTGTCATGCTTGCAATCGTGTGCGTGTCACGGCTGAAGGCAAACTTTTGCTGTGCTTGGGGAATGAATATGCGGTCGATCTGAAGGCAATTATTCGCCAACCGGGAGATTCCCGACAACGTTTGATGGAGGTGATTCAGCGCGCAGTGCATTCCAAACCCGAGCGCCATATTCTCGATGCCGAGGAGCAGGTTTCATTGGTGAGGTTCATGAACATGACAGGGGGTTGAAGATTGCCAACTCCCGGATTTCATTTGCAACTTTCTTGCAATCATCGGCACTGAAGTCTTCGCCGTATTTCTTCTTGTAGCCAAGATTGCTCAAGGTAAGGTGAATGTCTGGCTTAACACCAACATTCTTCAGGCAGCAGGACACGCAATGCAAGGGGCAACCATCCAGTGCAATGATTCTGCGGCCAGATTTTGCCTGATTTACCAATTTTCTTACGCCCCCACCCACGCCGCTGATACATGACATTTCTGCATCGCCCGCACGATCCAACACAACGGCGACGTTATTTGCCATCTGTGCAACATTGGAACAGCCTGAACAAGCATAAACGAGAGGTTTTTCTGGTGTAGTCATGGGAGTCCCCTGGTAGATGGATGCCCAAGTAAAGCATAGATGGGAGTAATGCCAAGCTGACCTATATCAAGGGTGGCCCATTGCCACCCTTGATTACCAACAGAGGGGTAATGCGGTGTTTCCGGATAAAAGGGCTTCTCACCAATCGGCGTTCAGAATGTATTCCTGTTCAAGATCCGCCAACGATGTTTTGGTGAGCTTCAGGTCTTTGACGACACCATCACGAATATCATAAATCCATCCGTGTATTTGCAGCGGTTGCCCTTGCAGCCACGCTTTTTGTACGACGTGGGAATAGGCGACATTCTTCACCTGACGGCTGACATTTAATTCGCACAGCATGTTCACACGTGCTTCATCATTTTCAAGCTCATTGAGAGCGCGTCGATTGCGTGCATAAATATCCTTGATGTTGCGCAACCAGTTGTCGATCAAGCCCAGTTCGTTGTGTTGTGTGGCTGCTTTGACGCCGCCACAACCGTAGTGGCCGCAGACAATGATGTGCTTGACCTTGAGAACTCCCACAGCGTACTCAATAACGCTCATGCAATTAAAATCAGTGTGTATAACCAGATTCGCAATATTGCGATGGACAAAGATTTCGCCCGGCAAGAGGCCAACAATCTCATTGGCGGGAACCCGGCTGTCTGAACAGCCTATCCAGAGGTATTCCGGACGCTGTTGGGTCGAAAGGCGCTCAAAGAACTCCGGGTCTTGCGATTTGACGTCTTCTGCCCAGCGTTTGTTGTTCTCCAGTAACTCATTGATACTGCTCACAGGCGCCCCCACTCAATTGACTTCATGTTCCTGAGGGTGAATTTTCCAAATATGGGCGGGAATGTAAACGTCTTTGTCGCCCTGGCGGAAAAAAGTTGTAACAGGGCGCGACGCGTCAGGTAGGGCCGAGCCCACCGTCTAGCGAAGTGGGGAGCGCCAGGGGCGACGACAAAGGGTCAGGTTCGCAGGCGCTTGAGCAACTCCGCAAACGCCTCCAACGAATCGGGGTGCAGCGTGTTATCGCCTGGCAGGTGCGCAAGATAGCGCTGACCGCTGCTTCCGCCGGTAATCAGGGCAACATTCTCGGGAAGCTGCCGGCGCAGTTGCGTCAGAAAGCCCGGAAGCTTGTCGTCATCGGCCGGGTAGGTCATCGACAAGGTCACGAAGCGCGCGCGCTTGGCCTGGACAGCGAACACCAGTTCTTCCAGGGGAACCGATG
>JBPOHS010000176.1:0-7454 GCA_052035295.1 Pseudomonadota bacterium | reverse complement strand
TTGTCATCGCAATTGCAAAAAGTACGAAAAGCCTATTATGAAATTCTAGAAAGTACTCAAAAAGGCTCACTGGACGTAACCACCTGGGTACTTTGGTTCATCGAGCAACTGTCCGACGCAATTCAGGATTCGGAGCGACAACTCGATGCAGTTCTACTCAAGGCCAACGTTTGGCAACGCTGGGGTACCACGCCCATGAGCGAACGGCAACACAAGGTTTTAAACAAATACCTGGATTGGGAAAGCGGAAAACTCACCGCGCGCAAGTGGGCAGCGCTGGGGAAATGCTCCCACGATACGGCGCTGCGGGATATTTCTGATTTGTTGGAAAAGGGCGTGCTTGTAAAGGCACCTGGGGGTGGGCGGAGTGCGGGCTATGTGTTGGCAGAATAGCGTGTCGATTAGTAGATGAGTCGGCCATTCAGCGGTTCCTATCTCCTACTTACTAATGGAGGCTTTGCATAAAACCTTTTTAAAACAATATCTTAGGCTGTTTTATTGCACTGCCTGACCGTCATCTACTAATATTCTAAAAATTAGTAGATAAAGCCAGCCCGTGAGTGTCTGATGAAAATCCCGGCATCCCCACCCGATTATAAGCCTTTTGTTGCGCCTGCCATCGCCAAAGCGGTCGAGTCGAGACTTGAGCTCAGGCCAGCAGACCCAGAGCGTGGCTATTTGCACTGGAACAAGCTGAGATACCTCCCTCCGCCAGAACCACTGTCACATGAGGAGTGGTGGGCCATGGTGAAGCTCGCCAGGGCGTCGCGATCAAAGCTCGTTCCCCTGCAGCAGATTAATGGTCAACCCTTCTGGTTTTGCGATGTCGACCCGCTCCCGGCCAGCTTGCATTGGTTCGACATGCACTGCGCTGGCACGCTTACACTCAGCCAACCCGTCATCAACGAAGACAGCCGCAACACCTACCTGATCCGCTCACTGGTTGAAGAAGCGATCAGCTCTAGCCAGCTTGAGGGGGCAGCAACCACCCGTGTATCTGCCAAGGAGATGATCAGGCAGAACAGGCACCCTCGGGATAAGAGCGAGCAGATGATCCTGAATAATTTTCACGCGATGCAGTTTATTCAGGAGATCAAAAAGGAACGCCTGACGCCAGAGATAATCTTTGAGCTCCACCGGTTGTTAACCGAGGACACTCTCGATAACCCCGCCAAGGCGGGATGCTTTCGGGAGGATGAGGACGATATCAATGTCGTCGATAACACAGACGGCAAAATCTTGCACCAGCCCCCTCCAGCCAAAACCCTGCCTGAAAGATTGATGCGCTTATGCGAGTTTGCCAACGAGCCTGACAAGGAGCAGTTCGTTCACCCGATTGTGCGAGCGATCATTTTGCACTTCATGCTTGCCTATGATCACCCTTTTGTCGACGGGAATGGCCGCACAGCGAGAGCGTTGTTTTACTGGTGTATGGCGCGTGAAGGGTACTGGATGATGGAGTACATCTCGATATCAAAAATCATCAAGATCAGCCCGACAGCCTACGGGAAAGCGTACCTGGAAACGGAAACCGATGGGGGAGACCTGACCTACTTTGTGTTGTACCAGCTTGAAGTCATAAAGCGTGCCATTGATGAGCTGCAGCGTTACTTGCACGATAAGCAGCAAGGAATCAGTGAGGCCGAAGCCTTGTTGCGACACAACAGCAAGTTGAGAGGCAAGCTGAACTTCAGGCAGTTGGCGCTATTGCGTCATGCGCTACGACACCCGCGGTTCGCATACCGGGTTCAGGAGCATCAGAACTCTCATGGTGTGGTGTATGAGACCGCGCGTCGTGACCTGATTCAGATGTCAGATACCTTCAAGTTGCTGACAAAAGTGAAAGACGGGAAGAGTTTCCTGTTTTTGGTGCCGGATGATTTGGAGGCGAGGTTGGGGCGGTGAAAGCAAGCCATCAAAGCTGATTAGTACAAAGGAAAAATGGCGGATAACGGTTTTTCCTGAAATTCATGGTTTTTTATTGATTAAACGGGCGGATCGAATGGAATCTTCGACAGAGAATTTGTACTTCTTTCGTTTTGCCGGTGTGCGCTCAAACTTTAAAGAACATCGGAACCCTTTCCATAGCAGATGTTAATCTCTACGAACTTGCTGCATTTGTGTTTGTGATTCGGTTGGGGGAAGCGAACAGTAAGCATAATGCGCTACAAGCCGAAGCGCTGCATGTTCGCCTGTGAGTGCGCTTGTGGTGCGCCTCATGTCAAAAACTGCCGCCAACAACTCGTGGAACGACGATCTCCCAACGTTCAACCCTGTGCTGATCAAGATATTTCTTATCTATATCCCTAATGGAGCGAATGAGTATCGCTGCCACCTCGCACTGCTCAATTTGGAACTCTGGGGCAAATTTTTTCGTGCTGCGGGCAACAACACAGCCCTGTCTATCGAGAAATTCATAACGATCGCCGTTGCGCTGGCAAGACAGCGTATCCCCCTCCTTCAGCCGAGCCACTGACTGATGAATCTGATGCTCCGAGTCATGCCTTGCAGTAAAGCTCAAGTCGATTTCACTTTCGCTCAACTGTGAAAAGCGTCGCTCCAGCTCCGGCATATAGCTGCCGGAACATTCACCCACCATTGTCTGTTCAGCCACGGTTTGGCTAAACGGGTTGCCGCAGTCAAATTCGCCAAGCGTCAGTGTTTCCGCAGCCCGGGTCATTCCAACGTAATATAATCTACGCTCATCGCTAGAGTTTTCAGCGCGCGAATCCCAGCTGCCGTCCAACAAAACGACATGGCGAAACTCCAAGCCCTTGGCGGAATGCACGGTGCCCAGGTATAACCCGGGCTTCGATTGCTCGCGCATTTGTCCCGCGTAGTCATACAACCAGTCGACGATGACGCCGGGGGTTAAATGGCAGTCCCCTGCCTCGGATTTCAACTGATTCAGCGCCTCCTCAAAGAACACTGTCCAGCTCAATTCAAGGTCAAGAAATTGCAGCACGGCCTGCGCTTGCTCAGCCGTCATGGTCTCTTTTTCAATCTTTAGCGCGTCCGTAAACCTGACAAACTCGCGACGCCGGCTCACGGTCATGCGTCTGTTCTCAGCCGCTAGAAAATAAGGGATGCCATTTATCTCACACCACGCCTGAATGGGGTAAAGGTAGCGGTGAGCACGCGCAAGGATCGCACAACCATTCCAATCTCCTTTCTCAATCACGAGCAATCGGTTGAGTTCGTGAAAGGCCGCCTGAGCTTGTAAATTGCCATTCGAACGATCGTTTTCGGGCAGACGCAATCGGAGGACTTTGCCTTGTCTTGCAGGATCTACCGACTCCCACTTCCCGCCTGCCGGCATTCCTTCTCGTTTATAGTCCCGCTCAATCGGATTATCAACTTTCAAGCGATCAGCATTGGCTGCGATGACCACATTACAGACATTAATAATGTGCAGACTCGAACGATAGTTTTCCGTCAAGAAATTTGTTTCAGCGCCATACTCTTCCTGAAAACGCTGAATATAGCGATTGTTCGTTTCTCGCCAGGCATAAATATTCTGATCATCATCGCCCACGGCCATGATGCACAGACGCTGGTCTTCGCCCGCGTTGCGCCCGGCCAGTGCACTCACCAGCCGGTATTGCATGTCATCGATATCCTGATATTCATCCACGAGAATATAACGATACCCACGCAGCAATTGATCGCGAATATTGTCCTCCCCTTCCGCTTGGCGGTTTCCTTCCAAATATTCAACAGCGGCTTCAAGTACTGTCCGGAGTCTGGACTCGTCTACCTTCTCACCCGGCATAAATCGTGTACCGGTCAATCGCATGGCCATGCTGTGATAGGTAAGTACCCTGACGCCGTAGGCTTCCTGACCAAGCATCGTGAACAAGCGTTTGCTGATCTCATTGGCGGCGTGCCGGTTGAAAGTCAGCGCCACAATCGCCTTGGTCGGCACACGTCGAATTCGAATCAGGTACGCAATCCTGTGCACAATGACGCGAGTCTTACCAGACCCCGGCCCCGCCAGCACCAAACGGTTGAGATCCTCGTCATCTACCACGATTTGCTGCTGAGGACGGCTCAAGTGGCCGGTAATCATTTTCCAAGAATCTTCGCTGGTTGGGCGGTCAAGTACGGTTTGCCGCCCCGGAAAGTAACGACGCAAAAAAACCGCTTTTGGCATGCTGAAATAATCGAATACGAGTCTTAATGCCGCCGCCACATCCTTTAATCCAAGCTCAGCATACTCGCGCATTACATGCACTTGAATACACTTTTCGGTGTAGTGCTCATTCAAACGCTGGTAATCTTCTTTGGTGTAGGTGTGACGCTTCTCGCGGTTGACCTGGATCGTCATCGCTCGCCGCATCACGGTCAAGCCTTGATTCAGAGTGATGATTTCCTGCTTGTGCATGTACAAAAGCACATGCTGAATG
Source organism: Pseudomonadota bacterium (assembly GCA_052035295.1). Lineage (GTDB taxonomy): Bacteria > Pseudomonadota > Gammaproteobacteria > Pseudomonadales > Ketobacteraceae > HdN1. Next base: position 3,048 of record JBPOHS010000176.1, on the reverse strand, counting down.
GCTTTCTGGCGCTGATCGGGTGGAATCCGGGTTCGCAGCTCCATGTCGCCTTCAATGACACCGACCAATTCGCCCATGGTCGTTTCCAGCAGAACATCTTTTGCCCTCTTGCCAGAGGGTATTTTTGAAATGAGGAACGTCAGAACCTTGTCGGCAGTCACCAGCCGCTTCTCACCCAGCGCTTCAACCTGTTTCCAGGTAAAGTGTTCCTTGATTCGCAGACGAAAATAGTCGCTGCTGATTTGCTTGAGTTCAAACACACTGCGGTGCTGATTTTCGCCATCATTACCTGTTGCCAGTGTTCGCAAGAGTCTTTGCACATGAAAGGGGAGCAAGTCGTTAAACTCTGTCTCTTCTTTCAAATGCGCAGCCAAAAGCGAAAGATTCAAATCTTGCCACTGACCCGATTCGGCATCGGGAGCCTGCTCATGAAGCACCTGAAATAGCGCTTTTTCAAGTATTTTCGTCTGCACCAATCGCTGAGTGGCCGCCCCCGTCACCCCATGACGCACATACAAGGTCAATTGAGCGTCATTACTCAACAAACCCAGCTCTTCCATTTGCTTGAGTGCGCATCCCACCTCCTCGTGTGTCATGCTGGTGAGTCGCATCAACGAGTCCGTGTTGATGGGCTTATCCGGAGGTGCTTCAGCAATGCAGGTCAGGATGGCGCGATACTCCTGCGCGCGTCTGACTGACAGCTTGGCCTGTTGCAGTCGTGACTCAATCTCCTCCTTTTTTATCTTGAGCTTGGCGGGAAAGATGAGGGTCTTGTTTTGCTCACGCGACAGATATTCGCCTCGCTCCAACCAGGCGACTGCAGTCGCAACCTTGGTCTCGGCATTTCCATCGCTGGAGTCAAAACTGGTTTCGACCTCTTCATCAATGAGGATCTCGCCAGCAGTAATAATGAGTTCAGTGCCTTTGCGTCGAGCGCTTTCCTGCCTTAATTTGCGGAGGATCTGCTGAATATCTTTTAGCGAAAGTTTCGAGCGCTCAACCAGCCCAAACTGTGTCTCGATATCGTGAGGATCGTAGAGCAACACACAACGTGCATCCTGCTGATCTCGCCCCGCACGCCCCGCTTCCTGCAGGTAATTTTCGAGCGATCCCGGAATGTCTGCATGCACCACCAGGCGGATATCAGATTTATCGACTCCCATGCCGAACGCGTTCGTGGCCACGATAACCTGTAGTCGCCCCGCCTTGAAATCGTCCTGAATGTCCTTCTTTTCATGCGGCCGCAGACCTGCATGAAAGTGCTTGCAAAGCCAATTCTGGGTAATGAGAAAATCTGCCAATTTCTCTGCGTGTTTTCTGCTGGCAACAAAAACCACTGCTCCACCTTCATGTTCCTGCATGTGCGCTTTCAGCAACGCGTGCGCACGCATGGGTTTTTCTGCCTGCTTGCAGGGGAATACATCAAAATGAAGGTTTTCGCGCTCATGGGTACCGAGAAACGGCGTAAAGTAGATGCCTAATGCTGCCTTGAAATGATCCGCGATATCTGCCAACACCTCTTTCTTGGCTGTTGCCGTAAAGCATCCGATTGGGGCGAGAGGCCTGTCGACACTGTAATTGCGAATGAATCGGGAGACGTACAAATAATCAGGCCGGAAGTCGCTACCCCATTTTGAGAGACAATGCGCCTCATCGAAAATCCACGCCCCTATCTGACGCTGCCTGATCGCCTGACAAAAGGCGTTATTGCGGAATTGCTCAGGGGATACCAGCAGAATACCGATATCGCCCATTTGTACCTTTTCTAGTACATCAGCCCGCTCTGGCATGCTCAACAGACCATTCATGGTGGCGGTACATTGAATATTGCGCTGCAGCATGCCATCAACCTGATCTTTCATCAGCGATTGCAAGGGCGAGATGATGATGGTCAAGCTGCCATTACGATGAAAGCGATTGAGCGCCGGCAGCTGATAACAGATGGACTTGCCGCCGCCAGTTGCCAATACCGCCAGCACGTTCTCGCCTCGCATACCGGCGAGCACAATGTCGTGCTGAAGACTCTTGCCCGGCTTTTCGTGTCGGAAATCATCAAACCCCGCAAAATAACGCCGCAGCTCATGACGGGGATCGTGAACCGTAGCGCAGTAGCGGCATTCGGGTTGTCCACACGGCAGATCGCGCAGCTCCTTGATCAGTTGGCTGACGGCAGGGAACTGGTGCCAGACCCAAGGAGGGATAACCGAATTGCCACCCGATACTCTCAGCCATGCGAGGGAATATGCTAAAGGCCAATGCATCTCAGCGTTCTTCAAATCGAGCTCAAGCAACTGATTGAGACGAGTGCGGCAGACTTTGATATCCCGGCCCAAGGTTCCGTCTTGCTCCTTGAGAAGCGTGGGAATCAATGCGCGGGCTTCATCAAGGGATACAGTACGACGCCCGGTCATTGCAGCAAAGAAGGCACTTAGTTCGCAAGACTCGGTAGGCGCCAGCAGTGCCTGATAGCACAGGATTTCAGCAGGCAGTTGCTGCCCCAAGTGACAAAACGCCTGCTTTTGGTCAGAAAACAGGGTCAACGTCGAACGGCAATCAGACAAGGGAGAGTTCAGGCTATGCCGGATGAGTTTGTAATCTTTGATCAACCGATGATATGGATTTTGTGGGAAAGCCAGCGGAGAGAGTCTTAACGTGTCGATCACCGGCAGCGCATGCAAGCGCAGTTTGGGTGCTACTTTTCGCAGCAGTGGCAAATCATGATTGATGATGTTGTGCCCCAGTACAAAGGTGGCACCGGGTGAAAGTGCATCCAACTTTTCGAGAGCTTGCGGCAAATCACCTTTAATTTTTACTTCAAGCTCTGCGCCGGTGTCAGGCCGCAACGCACCCACCATGGTGATGACATCCGGTTTGGAATCTTTCCCCGGGATGACTTCTAAATCAAATATCAAGCCTGCTGCCTGCACGGTTTCTTTCACTCAAGCAATCTTCCGTAGTTTTATGAACGTTCCAGGTACTGCTGAATATTCTGAACGTGGAGCACATGGGTGCAGCGTGGCGACACCCCAGCAAACAATGCTTGCGGTT
>JBPOHS010000135.1:0-54288 GCA_052035295.1 Pseudomonadota bacterium | reverse complement strand
CCGCCACGGTGTCGTGGTCAGTCAGGGCAAAGACGTCAATGCCCGCGTCAGCCATGCTTTGCGCCAGCTGCTGTGGTGGCATGCTGCCGTCGGAAAACGTGGAATGACAGTGCAGATCGATATTCATAGGAGGTTTTTTGCGCCCGGGGACAGCTGGCAGTATAGCGTGATCCGGGATTTTCTTTCCCGTGAAGTTTCAGTGTCTTACATATTTGTATCGAAATTCTGTCATATAAGCTTCACTTTTGGCAGATAGCGTGTGCCACCTGAGATAACAAATCGACAGTCACTTTGCAGGTGTCAGTCACTTTGCAGGCATTTGTCACTTCGCAGGTCTGAAGGATGCAGCAGACACACCCCCCCGTTTCACTCAAGTCGATGCTGAGCGCTTTTCAGCGTCGCCAAAAAGCCTTCTACGTCACGACCGGCGTGCTGCTTGCCGCGACCCTTGCCACGACGCTGCTTCTGCCCGCCATTTATCGGTCCTCTGCCACGATCCTTATCGAACAGCAGGAAATACCGCAGGAATTGGTGCGTTCCACCATTACCTCATTTGCCGACCAACGGATCCAAACCATTACCCAGCGCGTGATGACCTCTGCAAATTTGTGGTCGGTCATCGAGAAACACGATCTTTACACCAGCGAGCGCAAGCGGGAGCCGCGCGAAGTCGTCATCGAGGAAATGCGCGAGGACATCGCCACGGAAACCATCAGTGCAGACGTACTGGACCCGCGCAGCGGTCGCCCTATGAAAGCAACCATTGCTTTTCGAATCGCCTACGACAACGAAGGTGCGCGCAAGGCACAAGCCGTGGCCAATGAGTTGACGACCCTGTTTCTGAAAGAAAACCTGAAATCACGCACCGAGCTTGCCGAGCAGACAGAAACCTTCCTGAAAAGCGAGGCTGAAAAACTCGCACAACGGATAGAAACACTGGAAACAGAAATCGCCATATTCAAGCGCGAGAACATCAACACGTTGCCGGAAAACACTGACATCAACATGCGGGTGGCAGATCGCACCGAAACAGAAATTGAAGAAGTTGACCGTTTATTGCGCAGCCTCCTTCAGCAGGAATCGTCGGAATCAGCGCAATTACAATCCATCGAGCCCTATTCCGTCGTCAGCATGGAAAACGGTGATCGATTGATGAGCCCGCAAGGTCAACTCAAGGCATTGCAACAACAACGTCTGGCGCTTGTTTCCCAATATTCGGACACCCACCCGACGGTGCTGCGTATCGATCGACAAATTGATTCCCTGCAACGGGAAGTCGGCGACGCCAACATGGATGACAGGGACAGCCTGCAAAAACGCCGCGAGCAGGTACAAATACAGCTGAGCGCCTCCCAGAACCGATACTCGACCGACCACCCTGACGTCGTGAAATTGCAGCGCGAACTCCTGGCACTGGATGCAAGGCTGCTGGCACACGATGCAGGCACACCCGAACCCAGAATGGCGCGACGCGCTCCCGACAATCCGGCCTTTATCCAGCAAAAGGCGCACCTGGAAAGTGTGCGTGCCGACATTTCATCGCTACGCAAAAAGCGGGAAACGCTCGTACAAAAGCTGGCTGAGTTTGAAGACCGCCTGTTAAATGCGCCGGGCATCGAGAGCAGCTATCGCGAGCTGCAGCGAGATTATGAAAATGCCTCGATGAAATACAAGGAAATCAAGGCAAAACAGCTGGAAGCACAGCTTTCAAGCGCGCTTGAGTCAGAGCAAAAAGGCGAGAAATTCACCTTGATCGAGCCGCCGCTCATGCCTGAAAAACCAGTGAAACCCAATCGTATTCTGTTTGCCGTATTGAGTTTTATCGTATCGATAGCCGGTGGATTCGGCATTATCGTCTTGCGTGAAATGCTGGACAGTTCCATAAAAAATCGTGATCACCTGACAGAGCTCCTCGGGGTTGCACCGCTGACGGTCATTCCCTACATCACCAACCCTGCGGAATTACTTGCGTACAGAAAACAGAAGCAAATGGCCATGGCCGCGTCCGTGGTCCTGGCGTTAATGATCGTGACCGGCGTCCACTTTTTCTTCATGCCACTCGATGTCATGTGGTATGTCGCCATGCGTCGCTTTGGCATGATCTGAACGCCACGACGGGAGTAACACAACCATGGATTTCAGCGCACATCATGCGGAACAGCTAATGGAAAACCGTACTTTGTCATCCGTCACCCCAGTGCGCGCTTCAGCAGAAAAGCGCAAGGAAATAAAAGTTACCTATTCCCAAACACGTCAACTGCATACACGGGAAAGCACGCTGATTAGCAATCGTGTTATCTCGGCACTCAAGGATGACACCGTGATCGCCGCGTACAAGGTACTGCGAACACGCCTGCTGCAGAAAATGAAGGCCAACCGCTGGAACGCATTGGGAATAACCAGCGCACGCAGTGGCGAAGGTGCTACCCTGAGCGCCGTCAACACCGCCATCACCCTGGCCCAGGAAGTCACTCACAGTGTTCTGCTGGTCGATTTCAACCTGAAAAATCCAAGCCTCCACAAAACGCTTGGACTGGAACCAGAATTCGGCTTGGAGCATTACCTGTTTGAAGATTTTCCCCTGGACAAAATCCTGATCAATCCGGGAATGGAGCGCCTGGTAGTGCTCCCATGCACATCGGCCATAGCCGATGCCTCGGAATTGATGACAGCACCACGCGTCATCGAACTTGTTGAAGAGTTGAAAACCCGCTATCCAAATCGCGTTGTCATTTTCGATCTTCCACCCGTACTGGAGGGAGATGAAGTGCTGTCATTCTCTGCATTCATTGATGCATTGCTGTTGGTTATTCAGGAAAACAACACCACCAAAGATGATCTGGCGCGGATGTCTGAGCTGCTGAAAGGCGTTTCACTGATCGGAACCCTGTTGAACAAGGCATCACAACCGTAATTCCAGAAAACCATTCACCCCCTTCCAGCGCTCTTTTAAACAGCGATCGAAATAAACGAATATTTCTTTCGCCTTGTTTAATCCGCGCGCATACAAGCGTACTATACCGAACAAATTTAACGCAAAACAAAGCTTGCCGAGACGACAAGTTCAGCATTTTCGTCAAGCCAGACAGGTGTATTTTATGTGTGGGATTGCAGGCTTTTGGGGTGACGACAATCCGCATCTGCTATCGAGCATGGTTGCTGCCATTGCAAGCCGTGGCCCGGATCACCAGGACACATATATCGATCAGGACGCCCGAATAGGTCTGGGGCACACTCGACTTTCCATCATTGATTTATCGACAGCCAGCAACCAACCGTTGTGGAATTCCAGCCATGAGGCATGTATCGTTTTCAATGGCGAAATTTATAATTACAGGGAATTGCGCAAAAAGCTGATTGGACTCGGCTACCGATTTCTGAGCAATGGTGATGCAGAGGTTTTGCTTAACGCCTATCTCGCTTATGGCATGGCCTGTCTGAATCTTGTCAACGGCATTTTCAGCTTTGCCATCTGGGATCGCTCGCGCCGAAAAATGATCATCGCCCGCGATCATTATGGCGTGAAACCTTTGTATTATGCACAGACGGGACAATCCCTCTATTTTGCCAGCGAAATAAAATCCCTGATGCAATGCACACGGATTTCACGTGACATCGACACGACCGCCATCCGCGACTATCTCACGTTCTTGTGGTGTCCCGAACCACGCACCCCCTTGCAACACGTCAGAAAGCTGGAACCAGGCACCTACCTTCAAATTGACGCGCAAGGCACAGTTTCAACCCATCGCTATTACCGGCTCGGCCCGGGGCGCGTTGACGTTGCCGCAAACGAAGTGGCGCTCATCGAACAATTTCGCGATACCTTCGGCACAGCCGTGCAACGACAACTGGTATCGGATGTACCCGTGGGTGCATTCTTGTCGGGTGGGCTGGATTCGAGTGCCATCGCGTACTATGCGAGCAAACTTTGCCCTGATCAGACACTCAAGTGCTTCACTATCGAGGCACAAGGCGGCAAACAGGAGGGCATGATCGAAGATCTTCCGTATGCGAAACAAGTGGCATCTCACCTCGGAGTCGAGCTTGATATCGTCAAGGTAGATTCGTCTCTGCTCTCGGATCTTGCCGGGATGGTTTACACGCTTGATGAACCTCAAGCAGATCCCGCGGCATTGAATGCCTCGTATATTTGCGCGGAAGCACGTCGACAGGGCATCAAGGTGCTTTTGTCGGGAGCCGGTGGCGATGATTTGCTGACGGGATATCGCCGCCATCTCGCCCTGCAACATGAAGGGCTCTGGTCTCGCTGGCCGCAATCCTGGCGGAAACTGTTAAAACATATGACGGCTCGTCTTCCCAAGCACATGCCATTGTCGCGACGGGTGGCAAAAGCATTCAGCTATGCTGACTGGCCGGAACAGGAACGTTTGATCAGCTATTTTTTCTGGCTGGATCCGGGCAATGTACAAAACCTGTTTGCACCCGATGTTCTGGCTGATATTCGGGAACGGACCGGCAGCCGCATGCTGGAACGCATGACGTCGGATCTTCCGGGGAATGCGTCAGCGCTTGAGCAAATGCTGTATCTCGACACGAAGTATTTTTTGGTGGATCACAACCTCAACTACACCGACAAAATGAGCATGCAACATGGCGTCGAAGTGCGGGTTCCCTTTCTTGATCGGGATTTTGTCGAATTTGCCAATGCCATACCGATGCATTACAAACAAAAGGGGCATCACGGAAAATGGATATTCAAGCGCGCCATGGAAGGGCTGCTACCTGACAATATCATCTATCGACCCAAAACAGGATTTGGCGCGCCGGTTCGTGACTGGCTGCGCGGGGAACTGAAACCACTCATGCTGGATTTACTGTCAGCAGACAATATCAAGCGACGCGGACTCTTCAACCCGCAGGCAGTATCTTCGTTGATAGCGATGGATCAGGCAGGAAAAGTGGATGCAGCCTATACCTTGATGTCGCTGATGTGCATCGAGCTGTGGTTGCAGCAGTTCATTGATCCCCGAACGCCACAACGCATTGCCGCCTGATGCGGCCATCGATACTTGCCGTTAACGCAAGCACTCTGCTGCTGCGAGGGTCACCCGCGCGATTTCCAGCACTTCATCAAGTGGAATCGGATTCTCGGTGCCGTCCGCAATTGCCTGGACAAAGGCTTGAACACAGGCATTTTGTCCCTTGTCCTGGCGGAAGGTGCGGAACCGCTTGAGCCCTTCCCAGCCAAAACCTTCGGTGCTACGAAAATTGTCGATCTGCGCCACCTGCCCTTCGCAAAAAACGTCTACCCGCTCTTTGGGAAAGCGGCTGGATCCATTGGAAAAATAATGCAGGGTTCCGAGCGAGCCACATTCGAACTTCATGGTCACAGTGAAAATATCGGCCAGCAGCCCCTTTTGGCGCGGCTGCGTCGCTGTTTGAACATCAATGTCAGTAACGGATGTTCCGGCAAGAAAACGCATCAGGTCAATGAAGTGGCACCCCTCACCCACCAAACGCCCACCGCCCACGGCGGGGTCTTGCGTCCAGTGGTCGAGCGGCAGGGCGCCGGCATTCACGGTAATGACGAAGGATTTGGGGGCGTTGCTCTTACGTAGCACCGGCAATAACCGTTGCACATGCGGGGAAAAGCGACGATTGAATCCCACCATCACTCTTGGCAGATGCTGATTCCTGGATTGGAAACCGTGACAGGCAGATTCCACCAGCGACAACTGATCGTGATTGAGCGCCAGCGGCTTTTCGACAAACACATGCTTGTCATGGGCCAACGCCTGCGAGACCAGCAGTGCATGAGTGTCGTGACGCGTTGCGATCACCACCGTGTTGATCGCCGGATTTTCGAGAATTTCACGATTGTCAGTGGTCACTTTGGGGATACGCAGCGACTTTGCAATCTGCACGCCGCTGACGCCTGCGCGGCAGCTGACCGTATCCATGGCACACCCGGTTTTTGCGAAGGCGGGCATCAGGACACGAGCAGCATAGTTTCCCGAACCGATGAATCCGCAGAAAACCGGGCTGGGCGTCGTTACCGATGTTCCGGGCAAGGTGATCGTACGGTACAGTGTATGCGGGGATTTCTTGTCAGATAACGAGGATGGTAAGCTTCCAGGCGAGTAAGTCAGCACAATACCGAGCGCCGGTTCAACACCCGTCAATAAAGCGTAGGCCTGATCCGCGCAATCGATATCAAATCGATGGGTGATCAAGCGATCGAGTGCCAATGCGTTGGCTGCCGCAAGCCCCAGGAATGCATCAAAATTGCGCTGTTCCGTCCAGCGCACATAACCCAACGGGTAATCCTGGCCTTTCTGCTCATAGGCAGGATCGTACCGCCCGGGTCCATAAGAACAGGACACCTGAAACGTGAGTTCCTTTTCAAAAAAATCGGCACGCGAGAGCTGCAGACCCGTCACACCAATCAGCACGATGCGGCCACGTTTGCGACACATCTGTGCCGCCTGATGCAGAGGTTCATCACTGTCGGAAGACAAAGTCAACAACACGGCATCCGCTCCCCGCCCCGCCGTCAGGTGCTGAACCCGGGATACCACGGATTCCTGATTGGCCTGGATAGTTTGCGCGCCTAATTCCCCGGCCAGCTGCAGTTTCGCCGGATCTATATCAATGCCAATGACATGACATCCATTTGCCTTGAGCAACTGCACCGTCAACAGCCCGATCAACCCCAAGCCAGTCACCACCACCGTTTCACCCAGGGTTGGCTGGACCAGACGAATGCCCTGCAACGCGATGGCGCCCAACACGGTAAATGCTGCGTGCTCATCACTCACAGTATCAGGGATGCGGGCGCAAAGATGTTTCGGCACCGACACGAATTCTGCGTGATAACCGTTGGACACGACCCTGTCACCGATCTCGAACCCGGTAACGCCGGGGCCAAGCTCCACAACCACGCCGACATTGCTGTACCCCATGGGAAGGGGCTGGTTGAGCTTGCTGCGCACCGCATCAATGGTGGGCATGAGCCCGTCGGTCTTGACCTTGTCGACGACCATGCGAACCTTGTCGGGCTGTTGACGAGCTTTCTGCAGCCAGTTGGATTTGCCGAACTCAACCAGCATGCGTTCGGTGCCGGCAGAAACGAGTGAACACTTTGTCTGTATCAGCACATGGCCCGACGTTGCCTGCGGCACTGGTACCGATTCCAGGATGGTATCGCCGTTACTGAGATCTTGAAGCACTTGTTTCATGGCCGCTACTGCATCCTGGGGGTGGAATTCTCGCAGCCATTATATGTCGGCATTGTTACGTGAATTTAACAGCGGGGTTACGTGAATTTAACAGCTGGACGCGAATCACCGCTGACAAAACGACAGATTTACTGATGGGGCTCGGCCACGGGACGCGACGCCATGACAGCGTCGGCTCTGCGTTCAACGAGTTCCCTTAGATCTGCAAGGACGCTGGCCACCGATTGTCGCCAGGGTCTCGTGCATTGCGCCAACTGCCCCGAGCCGAAAACGGCGCCTCTCTTGCGGGCAGTGGGATCCCGGCGAAAATGCTGTAGTGTGCCAAACAGACTGGCGGTCGAAAGAGGATCAAAATACAGGGCAGCGGGACCACAGACTTCACGGGCGAAATCACGATCACTGGTCAGGATGGTTTTGCCGAATTGCATGGCCTCGGCATAGGTGCCGCTGAAGGATTCCAACAAGGTAGGCAACAGCACACCGTCGACACCCGCATATAACAACCCGAGATTTTCCTGCGACACTGGGCCGATATTGATCAACTGCCTGCTCAATCCGGCTTGTTCAATTTGCTCCAGAAATCGTGCTGCCGCAGGACCATCCCGCTTGTCGAGGGTCAGAATGACGTTGACCTCCCGCAGTTCCTGGCGGTAGATCTTGAATGTTTCCAACAAGATTTCCACATTCTTGTGCGGGTAATAGCGCGTCAGACACAGCAGCGTGGTGCCATTCCCGGGCAGCGCGCGTTGCAAGGTTCTGAAAAATTCGGGGCACCCCACCCCTTCCAGGCATTGGGTAGAAACAGCATTGGGTAACCATTCAATTTTCTTTTCGAAACCGAACGTGCGCCCGAATCGTTTCATCATTGTACGCGTCTGGCAGTAAACAACATCGGTCGTAGGCAAGGTGCGACGCAACTGCATTTCAATAAGGTGATGACGCAGACGCGCAATCACCGGCTGCCGGATTTGTGTTTCCGGATAAACCCAGTGAGCATTGTGGAACAATACTGCCTGCACGGAAGCGATATGCTTCAAACCAAAATTTCCCAAGGCGAAGACAGCATCGGCGCACCAGCGATTGACCAATCGTGGCAACAGGATTTCATCAGTAAAATAGCGCGCCACCACAGACTTTCGTACGGGCAGGTAAACGGCCTTGACGTAATCGGGAACACCCAGGGCACGATACTGCGGGGTATCCGGCATGACGACCATCAGCTGATCTTTTTTTTCGTCGAAGCAATCAAATACTGCCTGCAGGATACTGAGCGCTACTGCTTGTCCGCCCGCCACATACAGAGAATGAGAAATGATTGCCAAACGCATGTTTCCCTACTCCTATTAACCGTCTGTATCGCCCTGCTGCTTTGATGCAGTCTCTTGTCGTGCACCAGCTTCGCGCAAACACATGACAGCGGCATGACACCGAAACGCTCATGCACTCCATTGCGTGTCGGCGGTCGCCGGACAGCCACGTTCCCGATACAACTGCAAATACTGGCGCGTCGTTGCATCGATGCCGAAGCGCTCGATAAATGCAGGGGCCAGCGCAAGCGCCTGCTGCTTGGCGAGCACAAGATCCCGCACCATTTCATCGATGGCCAAGGCAAGCGCATCCGGATCGTTGACCTCGCCGACGGTCGCAGCAGCCGTGTCGAAGGGCGTCAGCTGTGGAATGGAGGACAGCACCAAGGGCTTTCCTGCGCAGGCAGCTTCGATAGCGCCGATAGGCAAACCTTCAAAGCGCGAAGGCATCAATACGGCATCCGCCACTGACAGGTAGCGGTACACGTTGATCACTTTTCCGGGAAAACGACAGCGTTCGAACACACCAACGGACTTGGCAAGTGCTTCAACCTCGGCGCGCATGTTGCCGTCACCAAGAAAGCAAACATACACAGGACCTGTCTCGATGCGAGCCAGTGCTTCGACCACCACATCCTGTGCTTTCTGAAGGATGCCGTTACGCAGATCGAAGGAGCCCACACACATCAGCAAGCAGGCATTTTCATCAACACCCAATTGCCGTCGAAGATCCGGCGTCGCCTCTGGAATCGCAGAATCGATGTCCACGCCATTTTCGATGCAACGTTGATTATTGCCCATGAATGGATACGTTCGTGAGACCACTTCACCACAGGCGACAGAAACATCGAACTGCGCCGCCAGCCATTTGTGCGCTGACGCCGATATGGCCTTGATGGCATAAATATTGTGAATGGTGCGAACCAGGCGAAAGCGATGGCGGCCCACCAGCAGCCGCGCGATGGCCACCATCAGATCACTCTGTTCGAGATGGGAGTGCACGACATCCGGCTTGAACTGACGCAAGATACGGGCAAATTTGAGCACGGCAAACACCTTGGCTATCGCCGTCGTCGCATTTGGCGTGACCACTGCGATTCCCTGCGCGCGCAATTGATCGGCAAGAAATTCGCCCTTGGCGTCCAGTAGCCCGGCATAGAGGAACACCATCACGTCACATCCGGCACGATGTAAGGCACGCGCCAGCGCAGCAGTGAAAACTTCAGCTCCCCCAGTTGAAAGCGAGTTTATCGCGAGCACGACTTTCATGACGCTCCCCCTCCATGACTCTGAACCCACCCAAAACGAATGCCACGATCATCGCTACCCAGGCCGCATAAAGAAAGGGCACGGTTGCGCCCGCGATCGCCCCCCGCACGAGCATGTAGGCATGCCAGGAAAAAAAGGGCAGCGAGATACACAACAAAATCCCGTTTCGCGTCATGACCTTTTCCCACAGTACCGTGATCAATGCCCACAAAATGGCGAGCAGCAAACCCAGCTGGCCGAACGCCAGATAAGCATCGGCATACCATAAAGCCGGATAGTGGAAGTAGGTTTCCGAAAATTCGGGCACGCCATCAAACAGCTGCGCCATCACCGCCGGTGGATCCACAATGGCAGGCGACTCCAGCCCCATCAATCGGCGGAATGGGTTGATGATATTGGCCCCGTACAGTATCAGGGCATTCCATTCGGTTCTGACGCCTTGCTTGTCGGCGGCATACATCATGATCGCCGATCCGACCGGCATCCCGGAATCCGGAAACACCGCCAGTTTGGAATGGGCCTCACCTTTTTGTGTCAGCACCAAAGTGCTCATCAGCAGGGCTGCAACCGCAAAAACCGCCATGATGATCAATGAACGCAAACGGCTGACGAGGTCAGCACGCCCGGATTGCAGCAATTGCAAAAACACCAGGATGGCCAAGGGTATTGCCGACAGCAAGGCGAAAGAACGAATGTTCATTTGCATCATGAACGCGAGATAAGGCACGGTCGCAAGCAGCGCAACGACATATTGTTTTCGCAGTGCACTCAAGGTCACCAGTGGAGCCGCCGCCCACAAGAAAACCATGCCCCAGGAACTGCCCTTGAAGTTGACATAATCGAGGTAGCCATGCCCCATCGTATTCAATGCGTAACGCACCGTACCGAACGCCAGTAACGCAGCGAACACCCACTGCATTTTGACGACATAACGGTTCCCGTGCAGGTCAAGCGGCGACAGGTTGACTTTCTTCACCTGAAACAACCACGAAAACAGAACATCCGCGATGAGGAAAATCGCATTGAAGCTCAATACATACCAGAGCGTGTCAAGGATTCCACTCTGTCTGACCACGAGATAATCGCCTACAAACCCGCGGTAATGCCAAACTTCCTTTTCGAGCGCGAGCGGGATAAAAAAGAACGAAAAATAGGTGATCAAAAACCACATGACAGATTGCAGGCGACCGTTGCGCAAACATACGAGCAAGCGCCCTGCACACATCAAGAAATTGAGAACGGCGATCACCAGGGCGGTTTCATTCATGTCAACAACGCCTGTTTGTTCGCTGCGACGACACGGGTATGGCATGCGAGCAAAGCCGCTTCAGCCACCTGCCCGTTGAGTTCATTCGCCGCCACCTGTTGCAGTCGCTGCCGCTCTGCCATTACAAGCGAAGGTTTGAGCATTTTTGCAATCTGCTGCAGGCTGGGATCGTCGACATGCTCAATGACCATTCCGGCCTGGTATCTGGTTACCAGCGCTTCTGCGTGTCCGGCCCATGGCGTGGTGATAACGGGTAATCCGCAAGCGAGGTATTCCGCAAATTTGGTGGGACAGGCCACCCGATTCAGCAATTGATTGCGACGCAACAACAACCCGGCATCCCCAGCCATCAACAGCGACGGCACGTCTTTATGACTGGCCGAACGCAGCGTGACCCGATGCCACTGCCCGCGAAATTTTTCCTGGAATACATTCACGTCGCGACTTACGACCAACAAATGGACATCTGGCAACAAGGCTACCAAGCCATCGAGTAATTGGCGCATTTCCTCGAGACATTGGTATTCCTGCGCACCACCGCAATACACCAGCAACGGTACATCCGGGGCAATGCCCAACGACTGGCGCGCGGCTTCGCGTGCGAGTGGCCGAAAGAATCCGGCATCGATACTGATGGGAACTTCGTGTAACGCCGCACGGATAGTGTGGTGATGTTTTTCCTGCAAATAATCAATCATGCGGGGAGACACGACCAGACAAGCAGTCGCCCGTGATACGGCCAGTCGCTCCGCATCCTGCAGCCATTTCACAGATGCATCCGTGGGGCATACACCTCGACGATTGCATGCCTCTTCGACACAGGCGCCGTGAAAATCAACGACAACGGGAACGCCACCGGGCAAAAAACGCAGTGCAGCGCAAGCGGCCTCATGCGCTTCTGCCTGTATCAAGGCCGCCCCCATCCAACGCGCATAAACCTGGATGAATATCCCTGCCAACAGCATGGCGAACCAACGCGCCAGGGCAAAACGGGAAATGGGTGGCACTGGAATTTCCAGCAGATGCAGCTGACTCGCATCGGCCTGGGTTTTCCAGGATGCCTGTGCGCGAAATGCCGGATAAAATCGCAGCAAATAGACCGTTTCGCCCCGCTTGCACATGGCATTGGCCAGCCACCAGACACGGGACGCGAACCCCGTCGTGGGGCCGTCTCCGTTCATGGTGACCAACAAAATGGGACGCTTCATTACTGGCTCCGGGGTCCAAAGACAAAATAACGCAATACAACACTTTGCCAGGCCGTATGTCCCAGATAGGCAATCACGTAGGCGGCGGCCAAACCGGCAGCACCAAAACGTGGACATAACATCCACGCAGCAACCAGTAGCAGCAAAGCCCACGCGGCATTCATCCACAGTCCCAGCCACAAATGACCGGCGCTGGTGATTGCGTTGCCTGTCACGGTATTGATCGCCATCAAACCGGCAACCACGAACAACAACCACATGACATCAACATCGTCGGCATAGTCCTCGCCATAAAACCCCAGCAGCCACGGCGCCAGGGCACACATGACCATGACGACCAGCAATGCGCCCACGCCATTGGCCAGCAATTGCCACCGGATGGCGCGCTGATAACGTGCTAGATCAGTGCCGCCGGCCAGCCTGGCGAGCGTGGGCAGCAGGACATTGCCCAGTACCGTCGGGGCAATCATCAGCGCCATCTTCCACTGATTGGCGATGTTGAAGGCAGCCATTTCTGCATACCCCTGGGGTTGCCTGACCAGCAACACACTGGCAAGCCAGGTCACGGGAACGACCATCAGCGCGGATGCCATCGCCGGGATATTTACCGCCCACAAAGTCGGCAGCTCCTGGCGTGCAGAACGAAAATCCAGGTGCAGACGCCTGTCTGCGAGCACGTCCACCAGGCGTCGCCACCCCAGCAGCACGCCCAACAGGTTGGCGGTAATACCGGCGACCAGGACGCCTTCAATGCCAAAGCTTTCCACAACAAGCATTTGAACTGCCGCAGTCAAAACCGAGATGATCAGGGACAGCGAGGCAGAGGCCCGGAATTGTTCCAGTCCGTTCAAAATGCCAGCGATGGCGCCGGTGATAGTGGCAAAGAAAAGTGACACTGCGATGAAACTGATGAGAGGAGACAGCCTGGCATTGTCGAGCGCGCCAACAGCGAGGGGCTCGCGCCAATACCATAGCAGTGAGGCCAACACCGCTGATATGGCGGCTGGGACCACCAGATTCAATGTAATCACCCCACTGGCGCGCTCAGGATGATGATCCCTGAACTGCCCAAGCAACTTGGCTGCCGCCACCGACACACCCAAACCGCCCAACTCTCCCAGCATGACGGTCGTGGATTGTAACAGGGCGAATTCGCCGTAAGCTTCCCGGCCCAAGGCCCGGGCCACCCATATACTGGCCAGCAAGGTTGCCACGCGCCCCAGAATCACGCCCAGGAATGACCAGCCAAAACCCTGCAGTAATCGACGCACTTCGGGCCGTTCCTGCAGGCGCGAGACACCCGCCCGTAGGCTTGTCACTGCGCCTGCCTCGGCATTGCACCGGCCGCTTTCAACAAACGAAATCCGCGCGCAGGAAAGTCAACTCGATAACAACGCGCTGTCGTGCGTTTGTAGGTCGTTGCGGAGAGGCGATCGGTCAATGCGGTCGCACGGGCATCTCCGGCCGATTTCATGCACACGTCAGTCGTTGTCTTGACGCCCGTATTGAATGCCACCAATAACGGCGAAGCGCCCGTCGCAACATGGGCAGACAGCAACACCGCCGAATTGGCCACGGTAGCAGGCACTCGCGCACTGTCATAACGGACAAACTGACCGCCTGCGGGCACGCTGCCTTCCAGGGCTTGCAGGGATTTTTCCACCACGGACACGTTCACCCATACCGGCCACAAGGGCACGTCATGTACCAGCAATAATCCCATCAATTCGTGCGTCGGCTGCACCAGTGCCTGACGGGCAGCATCGAATTCAGGAATAAACAGTGGCGCAGCGCCGGTCACCTGTGACGAAAACTGTTGCCGGAATTCATCAAGGGAAAGAATTTTCAGGTAGCTGTCCTGGACGACGCCACGATATTGCTCGCCATTCAGGAAATAGGTTCCCGATGATGCAATCATGGGGTTCAGCTGACCAGAGCCATGCAGGATACGCGTTGTGGCTCCACCCTCGTCACCCACCCGGGCAAGCGAATGAAACAGGCGTCGGTAGGCCAGCAGGGGATATTCCGTTTTGCTGGTCTTGCCGGAAAGATAACCCACCCCGACATCGGGAACGGCGCCGCCATAAAGTTGCGCGTTATCAAAATAAAGCGCTCCCGGATGATGCCTGGCAATAAACTGTTCAAGCTTGCCGGTAAAGAACTGCTGCCAGCTCGAAGCGCGCGGGGACATCAGTGCCAAAGCCCCTCCCATCGCCATGACATCCGTCGAAGTGGAATCAAACCGCTTCAGCGACCACTGCGCACCGTAAGCACGCCATTCCGGTGAGCCTGTCGACAGAAACGTTGGGCAAAGGTAAGGCGCCACCTTGGTGCCGGCTTGTTCGCGTCGACGCAAGTCTGCATCAAACAAGTCTGCAACCCGGGCTTCCGGATACCCGTAAAGTTTGAAGGATCGATCACTGTTCTCGGGCCAGACGACGTCAATATCGGGACGGCTCAGTGGCGCCAACCGCAGACGACTACCCTTCCCTGCCACGACCGGACGGACAGGCGTTGGCATTAATCCAAATTCAAACTGCCAACCTTTGGGAAGCTGCGCACCGGCTGACGCCAGATTCAACATCAACTGCGCGCCGTTCGCCGTGCGTTCCACCCGGATGGCATCACTACGGGAAGCGTTGGGCCAGAATCGGTCAGATTCCGCATACCAGAACAATCCCGCTAGATCATTGCCGAGCCAGAGATAGGGTGCATAGGCACTTTTCAGTAGCGTTCCCTTCGATTGCGCCAAGGCACCGGTATTGCCAAGCGCACGGCCGGTGTATTTGTGCCAGCGTTGCAACAAATCAGGCGACAAGGGGATTCTTACCTGCAAATTCCGTTGCAGCGTTATTGCTTCTGCTGCACGCATCCGCAGATGATACAGACCATCGTATGCGACCGCTCCGGCAAACGATATTCCGGATTGTTCCAACGCCAAGGTCGTGGCCGGCAATAACACTTCTCCTGCATGGCTCCCTTGCAGGGAAAACGAGCCTGATACACCGGCCAGCGGCGTACCACCATACAGCAGCTGAATGGGCGAAGGAACAACGGCGCGGTTCTGACTGGAGATGGCCGACGCCAACGGCCCTTCGGCAAAGGAAAAGTGCCTTCCCCACACATGGATCCCGTTTTGCGCGACGACGGGCGCCGTCCAGGGTGACGGAATTTGAACCTCTTGCTTTGGTTCATCACCGCTGGTACGAATGCCCAATGCTGGTGGAGACACCGGTCGACGCCCCTGAATAACGCCGGTATTCACGACAGGATGAACGCCCTCGATCATCAGGCTGTTTTCAATGTCCTTTCCGATGCTATCGGACGCGCGGACCACAATTCGTAGTGGGCCTTCGGTACGACAGCCGGGCAAAGGCAACGATACCTGCTGTAACGCCGCTGTAGCAGTGCCGGTCAATCGCTGTCCGACACGACCATCCGCGCACAATACATCGACCGTGTAACTGACCGCATTCGTGGCCACCGCATGTGACCATTCCAGGGTAAGCTGCAAGCCATTGGCATTGGTGGCATCGTGCGTCACCGTCAATGCATTCGCACCAAACGGAACATACATGCTGTCGCCTGTTTGACCGCGATACAAGCGCGCCACCTGCGCAGGTGTCAAAGCATGATTGAACAAACGCACTTCGTCTAACAATGAACTGCTTACACGCGGTCGCCCCCACGCGGAATCCCCCAGGTCAATCGTCGACATCAGGGTTTTGGGCAGATCGGCGGGCGTGGGTATATTGGCGACGGGGGATCCATCGAGATATAGGCGGATACCCTGATAGGACCAGGTCGCCACCAGATGTTTCCAGGTGCCTGGCGACCAATCAAGCGATTGCCCAACGACAATATTTCCGTCTGAATTGATGTCACGAGTGGCAAGAAAGAGCAGACGCGAGTCTTCAAAATACTTGTACAAAACCAGCGCGCCATCGCCACGGGCATCGAAGAAAACATGAAAATCCTTGTCTTTCGCACTCCAGTCAAGCGGAGAGACCCACATGGCGACGCTGCCTTCGCCCGCCGACAACAATCCTTCCACAGGAACCTTCAGGGCACCGTAAAGACCACCCACCCTTAACGCCTTCCCTTTATGCCCGGTACGGTAAACCAGTAATCCGGTGGCAGAAATATCAGCAAGCGTTTGTTCAGGGCTTATCGTGCCATCCAACGGCAGAGACAAGGTTTCCTCGGCATGCGCTGGCCGCCAGAATGACGAAACCAGCAGGAGAAAAATCAACAGAGAAAAGCGACCGGAAACCGCTAGGGACTGGCGCATGAAGACTCCACCACAAACGTTATCGGACGATACCACGGGTGTCGATGAGGATTTTTTCACTGAACGCAGACGTCTTGAGCTTGCGGAACGGCTTGTGATCAACCAACAAAACCAGAATATCCGAATTTTTAAGCACGTATTCGAGTGGATGTAGTTGGAAATGAGGGTGGGAAGCAATCATGGGTTCACAAACGATGACCTCGCCGACTTCCTCCGCCATCAAACGCTCAACGATTTCCACCGCAGGCGACTCGCGAAGGTCATCGACATCGGCCTTGAAGGCAAGCCCGAGACAACCAATGACCGGGCGCTTGAATTTATCCGCTCTCGACTTCACTCGCTCGATCACCCAATCCGGCTTGCGATCATTAACTTCCCGCGCAGTGCGGATCAAACGACTGAGCTCAGGGGCGCGATCCACAATAAACCAGGGATCCACTGCGATACAATGGCCTCCGACACCGGGGCCCGGGTTCAAGATATTGACACGTGGATGCCGATTGGCCAACGAAATGACATCCCAAACACTGATGTCTTCCTTGTCGCAAATCATCGATAATTCGTTGGCAAAAGCGATATTTACGTCACGGAAAGAATTCTCGGTCAACTTGACCATTTCCGCAGTCTTTGCGGTAGCCGCGAGCACTTCACCATTGACAAACGTTTCATAAAAACTGACCGCCAACTGGGTGGAAGCCTCGTCGACACCACCCACTACACGATCATTTTCCACCAGCTCGACCAGGATACGGCCAGGCAAAACGCGTTCCGGACAGTGTGCGACGAACACATCCTGCCCAACCCGAAATCCGCTTCCATTGATGATTTCCGCGACAACCTCGTCGCTGGTCCCCACAGGACTGGTAGATTCAAGAATGACCAGATTCCCGGGTTTCAGAAAATTGGCAATGAGACGTGTCGCGCTTTCGACATGACGCAGATCGGGCTTGTGCCCTGTCATAAAGGGGGTTGGCACGGCAATGATGAATACATCGGATTCGACAGGTTCCAGTCCTGCGCGAAGATTTCCACTCTGTACGGCGGACTTGACCAGAATATCCAACCCGGGTTCGACGATATGGATCTGGCCATTATTGATGGTGTCCACAACGTGGGCGGACACATCAACACCATGCACACGATAGCCTTTGGTTGCCAACAGCGACGCCGTGGGCAAGCCGATATAACCCAAGCCAACGACACATATCTTCTCGAATTTCTGCAGCATGTCTTGTCATTCCGAACCAGGTTGACGTTGTCTCAGGAGCAAAATTCCGGCAGTGGATAGCCACTCAGGCAGCCGACTATTCGACGAGCCGCCAATCCATCACCATACGGATTGATCGCATTGGCCATCGAGAGATAGTAGGCGTTATCAGTCAATAACGCCTCGACCTCGTGCACAATCCGGTCAAATTGGGTGCCGACCAGTTTGACTGTGCCGGCCACCACCGCCTCCGGGCGTTCAGTGGTGTCTCGCATGACCAGCACCGGTTTTCCCAGCGACGGTGCTTCTTCTTGCACGCCGCCGGAATCGGTGAGGATCAAATCTGAATTTTTCATCAACCAGACAAAACTCTCGTATTCCTGAGGTTCTATCAACAGAACATTTTCCAGCCCACCCAGAAGTTCATGCACGGGTTTGAGAACGTTTGGATTGAGGTGCACCGGGTAAATGAAATCCCAACCTGGATGTCGTCGGGCAAGATCACTAATGGCTGAACACAAGTCTATGAATCCCTGACCGAAATTTTCCCGGCGATGACCTGTCACCAGTACTGTTTTGCGATCGGCAGACTTGATTCGTTGAAAAAGGTCCCTCCCCCAATAATCTACCCATCGACTATCCCCCTCATGATCAAGCTTTGCAGACACTGAAACCAGTGCATCAATCACGGTATTACCGGTAACGACAACGTACTCGGGCGCGATGTTTTCCAACAGAAGATTATCACGGGCTTTGCTGGTTGGTGCAAAATGCAACTGGGCTAAACGCCCGACCAACGCGCGATTGGCTTCTTCTGGAAAAGGAGAAGAAAGACAGTGGGTTCGAAGCCCGGCTTCGACATGCGCGACAGGAATGCGCTCGTAAAACGCAGCAAGAGACGAAGCAAAACAGGTGGTAGTGTCGCCATGCACCAACACCATGTCGGGTCTGTTTGTGCGCATTACATCGCGCAGCCCGAGCAAACACTTTGAAGTGACATCAAAGAGATCCTGGCCTGGCTGCATGATATCGAGATCAAAGTCCGGCTTGATATCAAAAAGCTCAAGGACTGAATCGAGCATTTGGCGATGTTGCGCGGTGACACACACGAAGGACTCGATGCCGACCGCGCTCTTGAGCTGCTGAATAACCGGGGCCATCTTGATGGCCTCCGGGCGTGTACCAAATATACTGAGTATTTTCATGACACGACAATGCGACAGCATTCCTCAATTCTATTCAGGCAGAAATACAACGACTACAGTCTTCCCCAAACAGATGACATCCAGATGTCACTCAGATGTCATTCAGACACAGATCGCAGCTTGAACTTGTCAATCGCATGGAGAAAATCGACCATCCCCATGCGATGCAACTGCTCCAACGCCACCTTCACCACCTTGACGTTGTGAGGTGAACGCAACGCCACCGCCACTTCCTTGACAGACATGGCACGCTTGTTGTCACGCATGATTTCAAGAATCAGTCGCGAATATTCCGAATGCTCGGTAATCGTCATGATCCACCTCACCCAACTCACGTACGCGGATAGAGGTTACGGCGACTGATAAGATCAAGTGCAAGCAATGCGAAAAGCATGATCAGCAAATCCTGGCTCAAACTACCACCGCCACCACCATGACCGTTACCATCGACGTTTCTCGGTGGTTCCTCACCGCCATCAGTATCAGGCCCTTCGATCTTGTCTGTTGCTTGCGCCGACAGATGGTACACCCCGTAATCACTTGAGCGTGCAGACACAGCCACATAGTAGCGTCCGATTACGAGTTCCTTTTCGATCAACTGACTTCCACTGGCGACCAGGCCAGCACCGGTAAACAAGGCGACGGAGGAATCATCAATTGCCTGTGGAAATTCAAGATCCGTCAAGCGAATGGTCACAGCGGCCGCTTTGGTAAGCGAAAAAGGAAGCGCTGCAATACTGTTGGCACCAAACGTATTGACCGTTTCAAAGAACGTCTTGTCGGTCCCTTTTACAGAAAGTGAAAGTGTTGCACTCGCATCCGCGTCGAGATCCGCCAGTGCTACCAAATGGTAGGTACCCGATAGCAAGTTTACCGTACGCTGATTCTGACGTTGCACAGGAGAAGTCTCGAACAACTGAACAGATTGCGCAGATTCACCCGACAAGGCTGCAACTACAAGCGAGTCAAAGCCCAATGGAAAATTGAAATCTGTCAATGTGACATTGAGATCCTGGGGCGTGGGATTAATGAAACTACCGAGGTTTATCAAGCGATTGCCAGTAACGACCTTTTCTAGCAATATCTTGCCAGCCTCGTCGCTCACCTGGACGATGACGGCCATATCGCCCGAATCAACAACACTTGCCACATACAAAGTTTCATTGTCAGCGACAATTCTCTGTGTAACCGTCTTGTTATACAGGTCCGCCGTCGCATACTTGAAGGTGTTGGCCGCCGAAAGTGTAGTCACCAGCACGCTCAATTCATCAGTCTCGTCTCCGAGGTCTATTCCACGCAGTGTTATATTGACTGGCTTGCCCGAGTTGATAGTCACCTTTGATTGGCCCGGAGAATCCGTGTTCACATCCAAATCGGGCGCTACGCGATCAACAACGACCAGGCCATCACCTTCGACGGAGCGGTCTGAAATCTTGATATCGAGAATCGCTTCATCCTGTTCGTCAGCAAATTCCGCATACACCAACATCGTTGCGTCTTCAGAGAAGGTGAATGATGTGTCGCCTTCCCCTGTCGTGGAAACCTGCAGACCGTGGCTGTCGACGACTTGCACTTCCAGCATTGATAATGCGATATCGCTCAGTTCATCACTGAAATCGCTGACATGTAGTACAGCCCTGTTGTCTGCCCCCAGGGAAAAACTTTCCCGATCAAGCGGAATCTTTACAACACGTTTACCTTCTGAAAGAGCGTCATTGGTTACATTCCTGACAACCCTTTTACTGATAGTTCCGCCGTTATAGACCGAAGCTTCCAGGGTTATCCAGGGAATATCCACCGGCAGCGAATAATGCATGAACAGTTGGTAGGTGCCCGCAGCAAGCGTGACCGATGGGGAGATGACACCATCCTGTGACCGTAATACGGTTTGCGCATCAGACACCAACAATGCAGACACTTGCACGGCGGAAAAAGTTTGCGATGTTTCGTCTATTTTCAAACTGAAACTTCCAGGCTCGCTGAGCACAATATCCTGGACAACCATGTGCTGGTTGGTCACCGACATTGGCTCGACCACCGCAGAAGATTCGACCAGGGCATGTGATGCCGCGTACACATTGCTGCCAATAGTGAACGAGGCCAACGCGGCACATGTCCACGTGGCGATACGCTTACTGTAGCTCCCCATGATTCCACCCATTTTAACGTCAAATTTAAATTAATTACCGGAACAGGGCTGAGTGCTTCTTCAACCCTGTTGGCTTTCGCTCTGAATCTTTTTGAGTAAGGATTCGGCATCCTTGATGCCCGGAAATTTCTTCCCGGAACTGAGGGACGCTTGCAAAGCGGAAGCCGCTTTCACTGCATCTTTTTGAGCAAAAAAGGCGACACCCAGGTGGTACTGTATGACTGGCTGATCAGCCACCATATCGGCCGCGCGCTGAATGAACTGGACCGCTTTATCAAGTTTGCCCGCCTTGAGGTTTACCCAGCCGACCGTATCCAGATACCACGGGTTTTGGGTCGATTCGAGTCGGGCAACCAGCGCAAGCGCTTCATCAATTTTCTGCTGATTGACGTTATACGTCACAAGCAACATGGACAAATTATTGATAGCCGCTTCCGGCACACCGGTATCGCCCTTCACGATTTCACGGTACTGATCTATGGCAGCATCAGTATTTCCATTGCGCTCCAGTAGCGCTGCATATTCGGCCCGCAACAAGGAGCTGTTACGGACTTTCTCAATACCTTTGATGAACCACTTCTCTGCTGCCGCAGAATCTTTCTGTTCAGCCGAAAGCATCGCAAGCGTACGATACGGAACCCACCAATCAGGTTGCTTGGCTATTGCAGCCTCGAAGGATTTGCGAGCACCAACCATATCTTTTTCCGCGAGCAGAACTTCACCCTTGAGGTTAAGCAAATGCGCACTTTCGCCCTGCTGCAGAGCGGATTCCAACCAGACCTTCGCATCATTGATGCGATTCCGGGCAAGATACAAACGTACAATAGCGGTTGCAGGCTCTATCGAACCTGGAGCGATAGCGAGGGCACGATTGAAATTTTCAAG
This sequence comes from Pseudomonadota bacterium, assembly GCA_052035295.1. Classification (GTDB taxonomy): domain Bacteria; phylum Pseudomonadota; class Gammaproteobacteria; order Pseudomonadales; family Ketobacteraceae; genus HdN1. The sequence continues at coordinate 32,298 of JBPOHS010000135.1, read as the reverse complement.
TGCTTCCGTTGGCTGATCCAATGCTTCGTCGGCAAGACCGTGCAGATAAAACGCTTTGGGATTATTTGCATTCAATTTTGACCAAAGTGCAGTGTAATTTCGTACTTTCTCCCACGCCTTGAGCTGAACGGCATTACCGACCAACGCTTGCAAAAGAGGCTCGTTATTGGGCTGCAAACGTATCGCCGCGTTCAAGTGTTCATCGACTGCCGCCAGATCCTTGTTCTGTTCAAAGACCTGCGCCGCAAGTGTACGCGTTTCAATGCCCATCGGATCGACATTCAACAACGTCTTCACCTGATCAAGGGCAAGATCAATGTCACCTTTCTTTAGATAAGCCACAACCAGGGGCTTCATTACTTGAGGATTTTGTTTGTCCTGATTGAGGGCTGCACGCAAATCAGTGACAGCACTGTCATAATCTCCCTTTTCGAGCGCAACGCGGGCACGAAAATTCAAGGCTTGTGCATCAGCAGGGTTTCGTTCGATGACCTGATTGACCAATTTCATCGCGTCATCGAGATTGCCTTTGCTCTGCTGATAGAGCGCCAACAAATTCATGGATGAAAGGGCCGCCTTCTCTGATTTTTTCTGTTCGGAAATCGTCTTCAGCAATTCAACTGCTTCAGCCTCGCGCTTCCACGAGAATAGTTTTTCCGCTAGATAGACCTGCGTTACCTCCGGCTCATCCGAACTTTCTATGAACGAAAGTATTTGCTTCTCTGCACGGGACTGATCATTTTGGCTTTCGATGACGCCAATCAACGTTCGCTTCAACGGTTCAGAATCCGGATATGCCTTGATTGCTTGCTTGAGTAGATTTTCAGATTCATTGAAACGCTGCGCCTTGAACAAAAACTCGCTCATTCTCGCGTAGTTTTCCGGGCGGGGTGATACATCAATAATTCGCTTTAACGTTGCTTCATGCTCGGCTGATTTTTCCTGGGCACCGTAGGTCTTTGCCAGCAACATCAAGACCGGAACATTGGTGGCATTGGCGTCCCGAGCGCGCTCAAGGACACGCTGGGCTGCGGCGTAATCACGTTTTTCAACGAGAATGGACGACTTCAGGATGGCAGCATCAGCATGACCTGCGTCAGCCGCCAGGACACCGTCGATAAGGGTTGCTGCATCAGATTCATTCCCCTTCAGCAGCAGAGCGCCAGCTTTCAGGGTTGCCGCGTCTGCATTGGCAGGCTCACGTTTCAGTACATTTTCCGCTTGCTCCAGGGATTGGTCTGCTGCCTTGGCGAGCAGAAGAATTTTTCCAAAACCGACGGCCGCATCGGTGTTGTTTGGATCAAGATCCAGAACGTGCTTGTATTGTGCCGCTGCTGCTGGCCAGTCCTCCTGCTTTTCGAGCGTTTGCGCAAACAGGTAGTTGGCTTTGATATCTTTAGGATCAATCTTCAGGACGTTCTTGAAGCTGATACGGGCCTTGTCCAGGTCACCTTTATCCATCATTTCAAGACCGACGTTGATATACTTTTCCTTGCGGCTTTCTGCGCCCTCACACGCCACCAGGGCTACACAGGATGCAATAGCAATAGCAGAACACAGCGTCTTGAAGGGGAACATGGATATCTTCCAGAGGTGTCATCAAAAGGGCAGGACTTGCATAACCGCAAATACCTGCTATTGGGCGCAAGTGTATGGGCCTTTGATGACACCTCTGTGACGAACAAACATACAGAATGACACGCCAATGTCGTCAATTTGCAACATAAACCTGTATCAAAGCCGCCGTCAGCACGATGCTCCAACCGAGCGTTGTTCCCCTGATCAGCGCGCTCTTCAGCGTGGCACGGAGTGAGAACATGTATTCGACCGCGTAGAAAAGAATGATCATGCGCGAGACCATTTCCACCCAGTTCAACTCCGGTGTCACCAGTTGCCCAGCTCTGGGCACGAGAATGCCCAGAAAGACCACCAGGTAATCCATCGGGTTGATACTGAACTTGTCGCCCCTGGAAAGCATTCCACCGAGCAATACACAAATCAAAATAATGGAGAACAATATTTCTGTCGTGAGCACTGGTATTGCAGAGTTGGTACGATGCCCACCCGTTGAAAAAACAATGAGTGCGGCAAGACAGTACATCACGGTTTTCTTGATCAATCCACGCGTGCGCTCATCAGCAATCAGTCTCCGACCCAGCATCAAGCCGAGCATGATACTTGCCAGCCACAACACTTCCCGCCATTCCATGTGAATAAACAAGCCCAACAGCAACAGGGCAGTCATACATAGAAAGATGCACCATGGCAAAAATGCCTCCAGCCTCAGCAATTCATATGAGTTGCGCGCCAGAGCACCAACAACACTGCCTTTGATTCCACCCAGAAGGCGACGCGAAAAATCTACATGATGGGAAATGTACTTGAGGCTACCGACAAAGCCTCCCGCAATGACGATGTAAGCAAGAGCGATGAGGAAGTCGGATTTCATGTACAAGACAAAAGCAAAAGTGATGAACAGTGCCTGTGCAATGTAAATGAATACGACCGTTTCAGCATGCGTCAACCCCAAGGCCATCAGTTGATGATGCAAATGGGTTCGATCGGGCTTGAAGGGCGATTGTCCGCGCGCAATACGTTGAATAAATACTGTTGTAGTATCAATAAGGGGCAAGCCGATGCACAACAGACCAATCAGTGGACTGATCGCACCTTGTTGCTCGTAACCCATGTTCAGCACCAGACAGCCCGTCGTAAACCCGAGAAACTGACTACCCGCGTCTCCCATGAAAACTGACGCCGGGTGAGTATTGAAACGCAGAAATCCCAGAACGGAGCCACCAACGCACAACGCAATGGCCAGGCCTGCCGTGGCACCCAATTGATGTTCGAAAATAGCCAATGCGCCAAGCGTCATCAGTGTCAATCCACCGGCCAAACCATCAAGACCATCGATCAGATTGGTGGCATTGGTGACAGCCACCAGGAAGAATATTGACAATGCTACAGAAACAGCCTCGGGCAATTTCTCCAGCCCCAGGAACGGCAGGTACTCAAGACGTACGTCACCCGCAAGTACGAGTGTACTTGCGGCAACAATTTGCCCGAGAAATTTCAACTTGTAGTCAAGATTGGCACGATCATCCCACGCACCAAACCCAACGATGATAAACGCCCCTACCAGATAGAGAGTGACATCGCGATTATCAGAAAACAGAATAAAGAGCGTTATCATTGCACTGGCGGCAATCGCCAGGCCACCGACGCGCGGCACTGCAGCCAGGTGGACTTTGCGCTGATCAGGAAGATCGACAAAACCCCACGGCACAGCCATACGCATGAGCGGCGGCACCAGCAGAATCGCAGCGAACATGGCCGCGACGAAAGCCAAATAGATCACAAGGTACTACCTGGGCACATAATCGGGAAATCTCGGCGCCATGTCACGCAAGAACGCTTCGGCCGTTTCGTAAGCCGCTGACTCTGGCTGATTTCCCTTGAGAGGAATCACAAGGCGAACCAGTGAGCCGTCCGAGCGCGACTTTGTGATGGAGTCCTGAAACAGATACCATTTTACTGCGAATTCGTTGGTAATATTTCTTCCCCGTTGATCAAACCAGTAGTACACCACGCTTCTTGCATCGCCCTTCTGTATCAGCGCCTTGTTGGCCTGCAAGACGACGCCATTCATCAAAATGGCCGGAAATGTGACTTTCTCCATGTGTTTCATTTCCCAGCCATCGCCCGGAAGACAGGCAGCCGGAGAATGCACCGAACGCCCCTTTCGCTGCGAGTCGTAGTAGGCGATGTAGAAACTCAAAATGTCGCCTTTATCGCTGCGATAGTCCGCCAGGATATAATCCGTAAATTTCAGTTCGTTGAGAAAATCAATGTCGATGGCTTTCTTGGTACCCGTCCATTGCCCAATCCGTAGCGGAAATTCACGGAACATGACACGCTCCGGCACCACTTCCACCCGATTGGGAATGACCGTCATCAACGTCAAAAAGCCACTCACGATCAGCAATGCCGCCAGCAGTGCGGGCGTTACCCTGATGTTTGCGAGCGCGTGAGCTGCATCTGCTGTGCTGGTTGCCTGTTCGAGCTGGAAACGGTCTATCAGGGGTTTTCGGGGCTTAAGAAGTCTGGACAGCAAAGAAATTTCCAGCAGAAGCAACATGAACGAAAACATGAACATGATCCAGCCTTCGAAGTCATGCAAAAAGCCCTCGGCCATCTCCTGACCCCAGTATTCAACCGTTACACCGATAGCACCAATTCTGATGCTGTTCATGATCAAGGTGATCGGCATGGATGAGAGGAAGATGATGGTGCGTTGCCACAAAGGTGCCTGATAAATGTAAGCACAGATGTAGGCAAGAGACATCATGGGAAACAGGTAGCGCAATCCCGAACAGGCCTCTACAACCTGTAGCTTCATGCTCCCGAGATCGATGACATTTCCCTCAAGAAAGACCGGGATGTCAAACAGCTGTATAAATTCAACACCCAGCGCTGACGACCATAATTGAAGTTGGGCACTCAAATTTCGATAGATGAAACTCGGAAAGGGCACCATGAAAAACAGGATGACCAAAGGGCCCATCATGCGCAGGAAAGCACGATCCCCCAATGCAACGACAATGACCCCAAACAGGGAAATCACAAAGCCGTACTGAATGACTTCGAATATTGCACTCATTTCACCAAGCAATGCGAGCAATGACCCCAGGAGCAACAACAACACACCTGGCCAGTAACGTGTGCCTGACGCTGCAACATCTGCAGGCTGAAAACGGAGCCATGCCAAATAAAGTGCGACCACCGGCAAAATGAATCCATGACTGAACTCCTCCAGTTCAATCCAGCGGATCACCATCTGCGACAAACCTTCGTATGTTGCAACAACAAGCAACAATACCGTCAGAACCACCATACCCCATGGAAGATAGGGAATCTGTTGCTCGTGCCGTTGCGGTGAGAGAATCAGTGTATCGCTCATTGCGACTTCTCCTTCTGCGCGTTTTCGACCTTGAACGGCGCTTTCGCCTCTAGAACCGCTAGCATCTTCATGGCGAGCTTTTCCCTGTCAAAATTATCTCTTACGTAGCGTTGGCCGGAACGGCCCATCAATTTTGCGTCGTTGTCCTGTTCCGCCAAATACAGAATGGCAGACACCAACTGATTGACATTTTCGGGTTCAATACAAAGCCCGGCGTTTGCCTGTTTGACGATGGTGGCTGCCTCCCCTTCAACACCCAAGATCATCGGTTTTGACATGGCCATGCACTCAAATATCTTTGAGGGAATCACGGATTCAAACGTTTTGCTTTTCCTGAGTACAACGAGGCATATCCTGGAATTTTCCCAGACATAAGGCATTTGTGACTTGGGCAACTGCCCGGTGAAGGTGCAGTTTTCCAACTTTTTCTCCCTTGCCAACGCCATCAGCCGGGAGCGCTCGGCACCATCACCGACAAACAGGAAATGGATATCAGTGCGCCCTGAAAGTTCTGCTGCCGCCTCGATCACCCGATCAAGCCCATGCGCCATTCCGTGGGTTCCGACATAGGAAACAACTTTCTTGCCTCGCAAATTCTCGATCTCGGCAACGACGTCTCCGCGCTCTACTTTGCCGTCGTTAAAAAGATCAAAATCTGCTCCATTCCTGACCACGAATATCTTGTCATCACTGCCGATTTTGCTGCCAATGATCTGTGAGAACGCCTGTGTTACCACAACGATGGCGTCGGCCTTTCTATACGCAAACAGCTCGATGGCTTCCAGAAAGCGTATGACCCTCGAATGGGTAATGGCGCCCACCGCGAGTATTGATTCCGGCCAAAGATCCCGGATTTCAAGTACCCACCGGCACCGCTTTATTGCTGCGACGAAGTAACCGGCAAGGCCGTTGAAAAACTGAGGTGACGTCGAGACAACGACATCGGCTCTTCCAAACGCCGGAGAAAGCAGGATGGAAAGCAGCATGAAGGATACGTAATTGATCGTCCGCAACAGAAATCCTTCATTGGCTGACAGGTATGTCCAGATACGGATGACATTGATACCGTCAATCACCTCACGCTGGAACAGCTTGTTTCGGTAGCCCGGAAAGGCCTGACCACGCGGGTGATTGGGTACACACGTGACCACCGTGACGCGATGCCCTTGTCTTGCCCAGACGCGACAATGCTCAAATGTGCGTGACGCCGGCGCGTTGACTTCCGGTGGAAAATAATGCGACAAAAACAGGATATTCATTGCCATGACCACCCAAATTCACAACGGAACATTGGCTATTTTCAGCCTGCAAGTGTAAGAATTGTCTGTATGCTGAAGGGGAATTTTCTTTGCCCCGACATCACGACGACCGGGTGCCCCCTGGTAACGCCGAATTCTGGAAAGAACGGTTTTTCGACCACCGACGCAACCCAACCCTCATCTATTGATAATTGCGCGATAAGGCTTCCACTTTCTTTACAATGTACCTCACAGTAATTGCGTTCAATGACAACACGATGATGACACGCGAAATGAAAATAGAGACAAACCTCGTGAATGTTGCCTGATGAACCCGTGACAGTGTCGGCAATAACAATCTGATCACCCGCCATCTGAACCGATCGGGAATGCAAGCAATCTTTCCAGTAACGCGCAAACCCGTTATGCGAGGCGCTGAAGACGGTTTGTCCGGCGTCATGCTTGAAAACGGTTTCCACGATGCGGGCGCGACGGCCCACACGAAAGGCGGACCACAGTTCCGACTGATCCCTGCCATCAATCGTCAACGTGTTATGTGCTGCCGTCGAACGTGCATATCGGCGGTTTTCATCATTAACGTATGAACTCACACCGGCATCGATCAACAGTGGGCGGCCATCGCGCCAAAGAACAAAACTGAGCATGTCGCAGTGGGTGTGGCCTGGTTGAAATCCCGGCCCGATGTTGTTGCAGTCAAATACCAGACTGGTTCGCGCATTGGAGTAAATCATGTAGCCGGAATGCATCAAATGCTTGGCAGTATCATCGCTGGCAAACACCGAGATACCCAGACATTCTGCATAGCGATGCAGCGAACACGGCGTTGGCGCAATACCGTATGCAGAATCATTGAACAACAGCGGTTGACCTTCCTGGTCGGTCATGCACAGCATCCAACTGACTGCACTTCCGGCAATACGGGAAAGCTCCGGAACTTCGCTGGTGAACTTCGTTGCTTTCAGAACATTAATGACGTCAAGCAAATCTTCAAGGCAAACGGAGTGGTACAAAGGACTTCTTTCCACATGACCACCATCCTGGAGAAACTGACGACGAGTTTCTCTCAGGAACATGCGAAGTCCCATCTGTAGCCACCGCTGCCCCGCCTTTCCGCTGAAAAATGCGCCCAGAAAAACAAGGGCAACAGCGTTTTTGTAAAGATGGTTAGCCTGAATGTGAAATTCAAGCTGCGACTCCAATGCCTTTCCCTGCTGATAGAGTGACGAGACAAAGGCTGGGGCAGGCTCGGCATCCGACTGCCACACCCACTTGATCCAGTTCACGATGCGTAACGACAAGGGGTAGGGTTCCCATCCATCACCGACTCCGTACTGTGTCGTGGAGATCCAATGATCGACTGTACGCTGCCAATCACCCGGACAGGTTTCCGACTCCATCAGCCAGTCAAAATAGTGCAGGTTGTAACGCCATAACTTGTTCATTGACGACGACTGCCAGTCGATGTCGTCAAGTGACCATGGGGAGAATTCGTTGATAAAAAGAAAACGTCGACCAGAGATACGCAAGCGGGAAGGCGGCGGAGTTGTCTCCAGTACACATCGTTGACACTGCAGATCATTGGGCAGTTCAGTGGCTGGCACGTAGCGACGAAGCACCCGGTAATAAACCAGGTAGACCCACTGGATGAACCGTAAGTGCAACAGGGTATGAAACACCGTTCTGATGCGTTCAATCGGCAAGCTTTGCATTTTCACCACCTGTACGGTAACGGTGCCCAATAGATGCCAAACCATACATCCGTCGAAGCAGCGCGCTCATCCACGCTGACGTAAGTCTGATCCCGGTAGGTCAGTACCGTTTGAACGCCTGTTTCCCGGCCGAATCTGTAGCGGTACGAGACTGTCACTTGCGTGTTATTGCGATCAGAACCAATAAATTCAGCAGCACTGGCACGCTGCTCACCATAGGCAGCAGAAACGCTGACAATCTGCCGCATACCGACATTGGTGTAGTAATCAACACTGCCCTTGCGCGTTCGGTAGACGCTTCCGTCCCCAGTGGGCTGAGACAAATCCTGCGTCTTGAAAGTCACGTTGCCGCCGGGTAAATCGTGAGACCACTCCAGTGTGACGTAATTGAACTGGTCATCCACATTGAACAGCCCGTCGTAATACGAGTAATCGGTACGACGTTGTCCAATGCCGAGCTTTGTCATCGTGGGAGCAGACGGTTGCCAAAGCGTGCCAATCGATACATCGTCTGAATCGGACGTATTTCCGGCATCCGGTGCTACATAGTGGCTACGCGCCAACGCGATATAAGAAGCCAGAACTGACGAAAAATTGTGTTGGAATGTCGAGGTTCCAGTTTCGAACCGGTAGTCATTCAAACTTGTGTCTTCTGCATCGACATATTTTGCCGTTGATTCTTCGTAATCCAGAATCCACTGATCTTGTGTCGACAGTTTCCATTGATGGCTCATTCCGCCGGAAACGTACCGACGACGTTTGCGCTCTTCCGTATAGCCCGAAAAATCAAGCTGATCTGTCAGCGTGGTATCATTGATCGCGTTAGCACGCAGTTCCGTTTTCGCTGTTTCCGATTTGTAGGCGATGGTGCCGTCGAGGTTTTGATCGTCGCTCCCCAGCCCGTAATCTCCACTGTAATGACTGGACAACCACTGCGTACCTAATGTCTGCGCCCACCGCGGTGTATCGCGTTTGAAATCCAGATTGGCTTCCGCCATATAGCCACTGACGGACTCATCACGCTCCAACAGGAGGCGCTTGTTGCTACTGTGATCAGCTGACAGATGCATATCGGTGGCAAGAGTCGTTTCTGCACGGGCCGTCGATACGCCTGCCGTGATAATCAGGGCCGCTGCGCTCAGAAATGGATAGTTGCGCATGAATGCCACCAACCAACGTCAAGGAACGATAACGACGTCGCCGTTCTTCAGCATCCGGTTCTGATCAAGGTGCTCGCCCTTGGCTACCTCGGCAAAATCGAACTCGTACACATGCTGCTTGCCGTTGTGGCGCCGAATGATTTTCACATCGCCCAGGTCCGCATAGGCATTACCCCCCCCTGCCGCCGACAACACCTGTAATACATCCATGGGCTGGCGCATCAATACTTCACCCGGGCGGTTGACCTGACCAATGACAAATACGCGATTTCCTGGCGTTTCACGCAATGTAACTGTGACGTTGGCATCAGGTATGAAATTGGACACACGATCCTTGATATCCTGAGTCAGAGCCGGGATGGATTTGCCGGCGGCTTGCAGATGTCCCACCAATGGAAAACTGATGGATCCGTCAGGCGATACCAGCAGTTCCTGCTGCATGTCCTTTTCTTGCCATACCGACACAAACAGAATGTCGCCCGCATTCAGCAAGTACTCTTCACTGACTGAAGTCCCTGTCGCCATTGGTTTTTCTGCAAGAGCCGGCACAGACAGCAATAGTCCTACCCCGAAAACCCACACAAAGTGCATCAACCGTTGCATTGAACTGCCCCTTCATTACGCTTTGCGCATACACTGCTTACCAGGTACGCCTGCCAGATGGTGCAGATCTTATGACGGGTAAATGACAGCGCAATGACAAAGGGGCCCGCAGGCCCCCTTGTCATTCTCCTCGAAACGCTTCGAGTGCTCAGGCTTCACGGCGACGAGCAAAGCCCGCCAGCGCAAGAAGGCCCGAACCAAACAACAAGAAAGCGGCTGGAACCGGAACCGGTGCAGGAGACGTTCCGACTTGTTTGTCGAGCTCAATACCATAGAAAGAAAGCTCGCCTTCAGACTTTCCAAAGAATGACAGATAATATTGGCCGGCAGTCAAACTGAAGTTGATGGATTGTTGCCAGAAATCTTCACCCTCGCCATCAGGTGCACCCACTGGCTTCTTGATTGTGTACAAATTGCCTGTCGCAGTAGACAACATGACACCCAATTTGGCGAACTCATCGCCAAAATCAAAGTCAGTTAACGTCAAGCGATAATCACCGCTTGTTAATGTAATCTTTTCGCTGAACGCGTCATATCCCTTTACGAAACCGACATCTTCAAAAACGCTGGTGTATTGAACGGCTGCAGGTGGCACTGTTGCTGCTTCTACGACAGGGGTGGCAATCGAAAATACAAGGGCTGCAGCGGCAAAAGAAATCTTGTTCATTGGAAATCCTCCTTTAATTGATTAATCGATCAGGCTTCACTGAGACTGTTATGCAAATACTTTTTTCGTAAATAGGTGTTGATGTCATTCCAGACATCATCACTGTCATGATGCTGCCGCTCCAGTTCACTCAACCGCAATTGCACGTACTCCGTTGCAATACTGGACATGGCAAGCAAATCAAGATCCATCTTCTCTATTCTTTTGGCCGGCTCAGTCACGTCTCCATTGATTATTTCGTCCAACACCGAAGCGTCCAGATCGAAATGTTTTGACAAATCCTCACCACACTCCAGAAGCGCAGGCAAGAGATCGCGACCATGCAGCGTTTCGTCATGCAAGGGCATGAGTCGGCCCAACATGTTTTTTATTGCAAATCGGTAAAGCTCCGATTCCTTGATGCGAAGCCGTTTGGAGATGCTTCTTATTTTTCTGAGATCCCCATCGTTAACCCGCAATGAAATGCTTTGTTTTCTTTGATCCATCGAATCCCCCTTGTGCAAGCCAAATCAGCTGCATTCCGAAAAGTGGACCCAATGTAGCAGTTTGAAAACACCTCAAACATGAATATTGTGCAACACTTGCATTACATCGATAAGACCAAATGAATCACATCAGCATACAAATAAATTACACCGATTTTGCATGCTCTAGACGAGAGTGATTTGCGGGAACAAGACGGGAGCAAGGAAATTCGAGTCGCCAATTTTATCCGGCGATCCCCATGGATCAAGCAATTTTTACAGTTTCGTTAAAATGCACACGACTGCGCACTGAAAAATGGCAAAAAAAAAGGTGCCCCCGAGAGAGGGCACCTTTTTGACGCTTAGGGCGTTACGCGGCTATCGATTCAGATTGGTATCAGCAACCAAATCGTCCATTTCGTTTCTGTACTTTTCGCCAATGGCTTCAATTTCTACTCGTTTGAGCTGAGTCAACGGTTCCTTCTGCATCATCGCGTCCATTACGCCCTTATTCTTGTACTCTTCCAATAGTTCCATATTGATCTGGTACAAACGGGCGTTGTTCTTGGCATGCTCCGCAATAATGGCGTCTTTTCCTGCCAGGTCATCGGCAAGACTTGCCTTTTCCTGCTCGGTCTTCTTGAGAATCGCAATGGTGTCTCGAAACTTGCTCACCAAGGCGCGCATTTTATCTTGCATGCCGCTGAGACGGCTGTTGGCCTCGGAATAAACTTCCTTGTACTTGCCAACCGTCTCTTCAGTGTTGCCTGCCTTCTTCTGGGCTTTATCCAGATTCTTCTCCAGATCCGCAATCCGCTTTTCCAGCTCCTGGTTTTTCGCCAGCGCCTGATCCTTTTCGGTCGTCAACTGCCGGAGCAGGCGTTGCACAGCAACATCCTGACCGCCTCCACCACCGCTGTTTGCTGCGGGCGCGCGCCTGACTTCAGCTTGCGACGCTGGAGCACCCGCCATACCCAACATCAGCATAAGCATCAACAATGCTTTTTTCTCACTGCGTTTCATCGAACCTCCTAGAACTTGACGTTCAAATCAAGCTGTGCAACATCAATGGTCAGTGGGTTGACGCCATCGATTTCGGTTGCCGCCATATATCTCAGCTGAACATACGTTTCATTGGTCAGACCATATCGACCTGACAGGATGTAGCCTTTTGCGTCTGTTCCACCGAGATGAAAATCGGAATCGGTGTAAGCATCGACCACGGCATCGGCTTCAAGATATTTGTAACCGACACCCACCGACCAGTCTCCGCGTTTGGCAATCAGCGGCCAGCCGAAATCGACGTTGACATAGTATCCTTTGGTTTTTGGATCCGCGTTCTCATATTCAAAAGGTACGACATCCGTTCTGCCCAGCGGCTGTGGAAGCAGTATCGTCTGGCTGTTCAGGCGCGCCTGAACATCATCTTCATCGTATCCGATGTTTTCCAGAATGTGGGCGGTCAGCACCACGTGATGCGGCGCAAATCGGGCAATGTCATAGATCAGGTTCAGATCCACGATATTGAAATCCGATGCCAGCGCCATCAATGCATCTGTTGGTGGCGCATTGTTTTCCGGATCCAGCTCGTAATCAGAGGTATAGTTTATGATGTTGAAAAGGGTGTTGCCCTTCTGCAGGAAATTGGGGGCAGTAAAATCCTGGTTATCGTAATCTTTTTTATTGAGAACACCTTCGATGTTTTCAAAATCGTAGTAGCCGAGCGCAACGGTCAGTTTATCCTGATCAGAAGAAATGAATTCTCCGCCAACCTGCAAGGCATAGAGCCATTTGTCCTGTGAGGACAACTCTGATTCATCTACTGCAAATACGCCGGCCGTCGCAAAAATCGTGCGGTTGTGTTGATCAGTAATGAACAAACCTTTCTCTGCCCAATCGTATTTGTAGGTCAGGGCGCCGCCTTCAAACGCCAAATCGCCATCCCACAACAGCTCTGTCGACGTAAAGGGATTGTTGATACGTCCCACGTTAGCCGTCAGCCAGGGATAACGATCCAGGTCCAGATCAGTCATCGTCACGTAGGCACGATCCATGAATACGTCCCACGGACTGTTCTCGGTTCCAAAGCTCTGATTTGTCGACACCGGGTTTTTGCTGGTTCCTGTCGCCAACCGGAAATTGGCCTTGGTCATTTCCGTGATCTTTGCCTCGACGCCAAATCGTGCGCGGGCACGTAAACGCAATCGATCCTCGGTCGTATTCAGAAAGCTTTCCGAAGAATTTTCGAACAGATCATTGCTCTGGATATCGAATTTTTTCTTTTCGTTGATTCGATTGTAATTGAAGTAGCTGTTTTCCAGGTTATCTGCGCCATATGCAACGTTTTCACCGCGCACACGCAAGTCACCCTTGAACTTGATGCGATTGACCCATTCCGGCAGTGCACCCGGAATTCCCCAACGTTCATTTTTGGCCTGGGTCATGAGATCATTGACTACTTCCTCACGCATTCCCACACGGACTTCGTCACGAATCTGGTTTTTGACATGTTCTGGCACAAACGGCACCCGAACGACGCCCTGCCCTGCTTCCGGCATGGCTTTGGCGGCAGGTTGACCCGCAGACATCCTGGCACGGATTTTCGCCGCTTTGTCAGGGCTGACAATACCTTCCTGCACCATCAGATCAAGAAGTTTCAACTGGGCGGCAACGTCTGATTCGCTTGCCTGGACATGCATCGAGGCGACGCACGCCGACAACATCGTCAACCCGACTACTTTCTTCAACATGTTAAATTCCTTCATTACATTCGCGAAGTAAGATAAAACTTCACCGGCTGCGGCATTTCGATGGGTGCACGTTCGCTCAGCTCACCCACTTGCATGGCGGTTTTCTTCAACTCCTGATCGAGCGCTTTGTCACCCGTTGAGTTGGCCAATTCCACCTGTTTGACCCGACCCGTAGCGGTGTCAATCCAGAGTTTGATTTTTACCTTGTAGGCGCGCTTGCGAATTTTTTCGTTGTCATTGATCTTGGCAAGCACGTCCTGCTGCACAGCGTTGGTAAACCATGCAAACGGGTTATTGCCGTTTCCACCCAGCAGGGATCGGCCACCTTTTCGACCGATCAAACCAAACGCATCGCTACCCGCTCCACCTTCGGCATCCACACCCAGATCCGCTCCTGGCGGTGGCTCATCAGACGCCTCAGGAATTTCCTCCGGCACGGGTTCCGGTTCATCGATTTGCTCCTCCTCTTCCGGTGGCGGTGGTTCTTCCAGCTTCTGCTCCGGCGGTGGTGGCGGCGGTGGCGGTGCGATCACCGTAATCTGCTGCACCATTTTCTTGGCATTGGTCACCGGCTTGAAAAACACGTCCTTCATCAGCATGAAAAACCAAATCACCAGCACGATGACCACGATAACAATAACGGCAGGAACATACCGCGCCCAGGGATGATGCTTGGCCGTCATTTCACTTCACCAGTTTTTGCGTGACCAATCCCAGCTGTCGCACATCCACGCGTCCCATGACGTCCAGGACATCCACGACGCGTTGATACTGAATCTGGGAGTCTGCCTTGATGACGACAGGCAACTCAGGATCCGCTGCCTTGTATTGCTTCAGCAGATCTTCGAGCTGCTGAAGCGACACCGGATAAGTGTCCAGATAAATCGTGCCATCTGCCGTGATCGATATTGCCTTTGTTTTTGGCTTTGCCAGGCTGGCCTTCGCGCCAGCTTGTGGCAGATTGACCTGAATGCCCTGTACTGTCGCCGTTGTCATGATGATGAAAATGATGAGCAGTACGTAGGCCACATCCAGCATGGGCGTTACGTTGATGTCATCCATTGCCTTGGCTTCGAGGTCTGCCCCCATTGGTCCATGTGACATTAGCCGTGCCTCTCTGCGATTTTGGCAACGAGTTCGTCGGTGAATACACGCATGTCAATCGACAAATCACGAATGCGGGAGCTCAGGTAGTTGTAAGCAAACAGCGCGGGAATGGCGACCGCCAGCCCCGCCACGGTGGCGGCCAGTGCCGCAGCAACACCGGGTGCAATGGAAGCGACGTTGACATCGCCGGTTTCGGCAATGGCGGCGAACGTAATCATGACGCCCAATACGGTTCCCAACAGACCCAGGAAAGGCCCGCCACTCACCGACATCGTCAGGAACACCAGTCCCTTGTTGAATTTCTGCTGCTCGCGTACCAGCGCTGTATCGAGTGCTGCCTTGATGGCAGCAAGCCCTTGCGGGGTAATGACGCCACTGGCAGAAAGGGAGGGCGCCGTGCGCGCTTTCATCTCGTGCATCGCAACATGATAGAGGCGATACAAGGGTGAACCCTGAAAGTGATCGTGCTTTCCTACCAGCGCTGCCATGACGGGCGCATTTTCCAGCTCACGTTCTTCATCGGTTTCTTCCCGGTCAAGATCCGCCTGGTGCTCCATGTCGAGTTTGCGGTATTCCTCGAGAAACTTGTTGTTTCCGCGACCCGCACGACTCACCAAAATCGATTTTCCCGTGACAACGATCCAACTGATGGCAGCCATCAAGCCACAAAGAAAAATGACCATCCAGCCGTCAAAGGTCAGGGATTTCATGATGGTGTCGATATAGCTGCCAGTATCGCTTCCGGCCGATTCGTCATCACCGAATCTGAGATCCTCGGCACCAACATTCTGATTGGCCACCTGGAACTTGAACCAATCGACCGCCTTGGCAACTGAGGCCACGCGTGACTCGTCCAACAACCCCACCAGATGATTGGCACCTGACGGCGCGCCACCCAAGGTCAGCGTTGCAGCCATTTCAGGAACAGCGGCAATAGTGGTAGCCGTGAGGTTGCCATCCAGATACACATTCAAGGCATCGCCAGTCACTGTCAGACCGACGTGATGCCACACACCGGTGGTCACGGTGCTGGTCATCGCCGTTTCGGCTTTTATACCGGACTCGCTGTTGACATAGCGACCGTAGAGAGCGTTGCCATTGATACGCAAGCTAAGGTTATGCACACCATCTTCCGCGTACATGACGTAGCTGTCATCCTGGGCGTTATCAATTTTGACCCAGGTGGCATACGTCCAACCATTCGCGGGGATAACACGCAGTGAGGGTGACGAGGGTACGATCACCGTCGATTTGCCTTCGAATTTTGCAGCGGGACCAATAAGGCCTGCAGGATCAGTTGTGACGGAGGTGTATGAAGGGTTATTGCCATAGGCCGTTTTATCTTTCGGCTGTGCCTCGTCATAGCGGTAAACCAATGCATCACTGACGGCAAAGGAATCAGACGGGGTTTGCCCCATGGGTGCGTTCTGGTTGCCGTAATACATCCAGATCGGCTCCCACGTGGTCGGCCCGCTCGCGACGGCACCATCACTGCGTGGAACACCCACCCACACCAACCCCATCTCTGCGACTGGATCGTATTTTTCTACGTGAAATGACAAAGGCGTCTTGTCATCACCGGCGAGAAAACGCAAATCGGAACCATCAGGCAATGTATCCATGAAAAATTGGAAATTGCCAGGATGCAGACGCACCAGCACCTGCATTTCATTGGGTTTGCCTTGCGCGTCGATTTTGGGAACCTCTGTCACATCGACTTCAATTTTCTTGCGGAACGCCCAGTCCGCATTCCACCATGCGTTTGCCACGGCGGGCACCAGACTTAAACCCAATGCAAAAGCGGTTATTTTCTTCATGATAAATCCTTGTCAAACGCCGCCGTTCCCGGTGGCGCGATCGTATGATAGAAATGTTTCAGATTTGTGAGTCTTTCGGTGAAAACTTAGCCGTTGCCCTTTTTGCCTTTCTTCTTGCGTTCGTCTTCCTCGTCGTCACCAAAACCGGCAAAGGTCATCTCCAGCCAGGAAAGCGCCTCGTCAGCATTCGGAGAATCGCTCTCGGCATCGCCGCCTGCATCATCAGAAGCTTTGTTCACCGCTGAGCTGGCACTGTCACCGCCGGTGAGTCCACCGGAGAAGCCGCCGGAGTCCGCCACCGGTACGCCAATCGCCACCCCGCCAATGTCAATGTTGTCTGCGCCAATCACGCGCGCAGCCGCAATATTGATGTTGCCGGACGCGCCGATACCCGCGTCTCCGGCATTGACTTCACCGATGGGTGCAATGAGATCAACGGAGCGCGCAGGGGTGCGCTCAGCCAAGGCAGCCTCAAAGTCGGAATCTTCGCCCGTGGTATCAATCTGACGGATACCTGAACCTGCCACCGCCCCCGCCGTGTTGATCACGACGTTACCGTTGGCGTCCAGACTGATCGTCGGTGCCGGTGCCGCCACCGCTGTCTTGGCTCCACGACCTGCGTCGATATTGCCTGCCGATGACCACATGGCGATATCGCCCTCCTGCAGGGTGAAGACCCTGGATTGGTTCACCAGAAAATCGCCCTGCAGATACGCATGAACGCTACCCTCTGCCTGGGCAACAATGCCAAGCTCCGAGGCCGGCTTACTCACGCCACCCAAGGGAGGCGTTACGACGCCGGCATTGACGAAGCCGCCTGGAACCAACAAATTGATATCGCCTCCGTCGATGGTGTACACCTTGCTCAGCAACAAGCTCAGGTTGCCTTGCGCACTGGATACTAATTCCTTGTCACCCTTGTATTCGGCTGTGGCAAAGAAACGATCAGCCGCCTCGTAGCCACGGTCATAGCCATCCGGTGAACCCGCATTGGCATTGCGTCCACTCATGGTCAATTCGTTAAAGAAGGCCTGCGTAATCAGTGGTCGCTGATCGCTCTCAGAGAGCGCGGAAAATGACGACACTACGATGCCACGCCGGGTGGTCTCATCAAGTAACGCCAGACTGTAGTGCAGAACTTCCTGCAAGGATTCCTCGGTCAACGTATCCAGCAATTCCGGTACATCACCCGCCGCAGCGTTACTGCCCTCATGCAGGCGGAACGATTCGACCAGCGCCGCCAGCCCTTCCTCGGAAAGTTTCAGCCGATCCAGCACTTGTGAATAACCCGCCGTTTGACTGATGTTATCGGCAAGTGCATCGGCATAAGCCAGGGCAGACAAGAGGGTTTTGACCTGATCGGCATTGTCGGCGATGCCCGAAACAAACCCTTCCTGAAGCTCTGTCGACAGCGTCCGGAAGCGCTCTGCCGCATCGCGTTGTGACAGGTTTTCACTGGTGACGCGGTTGACATAGGTTTGCACCTCGATCGCAAACAGATCGAGCCTCGACGCGTTGTCGAGTAACGGCGCAATAAACGTTTCATATTGCACATCGCCCGGTTTCACGCCTGCCAGCACGAACACATCCGCGCCACCACGCCCCGTCAATTGCGAATTGGTCGTGGCACCCAGCGTTTCGATACCCCGTGATGATCCCAGGTTGATATTGCGTCCGGCCATGACTTCCACACGCCCGGGACCAGCGATACTGATGCCCTGAGTACCACTACTCAACGAAATATCGCGGATGGCGGTGACATGGGAAACGTCAGATTCGTCATAGTGGGTAGCCGCCAGGCGCAGTGCACGAATATCATGTCCGGCGTAGACATCCACCGACACCGGCGCGCGGAAGAGCGATGGCGCAATCACGTCGCCTTCGAGAGCAGTGATCGAAACCGTTGTATCCGCATTTTCAAGCGCAGGCGTGAGCCCGGACACATATTTTTCTATGGTCGGCTCGAACGACGTTTTGCCGGTCACAGGATTGGCGACCGTCGCCAGATTCTCGGCCAGATTGTCCAGCAGAATAACGGTATCGTTAATGGTTACGTTTTTGTCACCCCACACCACAAAACGCGACTCGTCTACGAGATTGCTGCGCACATCACCGTTCACTGTCACATCACCCGCAAACGACGCAAGGGTGAATTTTCCGGGCACCAACGTTGAAGCCAGCGGGAAAAACACGTCGCGATTCACCAGCTGTTCGACGGGCGCCTCGATCGCCGAACGGAATGTCGTATCACCGGCAATGCTGGATGCACTGAACGCGGTATCTTCGTCAAAGGTGTAGTAGAAGCGGCTATCGCCCTCCTCACCGACAAATAGCCTTTGAGCGATGCCTGGATCGAAAGCGCCCAGCAGGTTGATGTCCTTGCGCGCCACGTACTGGAATTGCCCGCCCATCAACGCCGTATAGCCGGCAATGGAGTCACTGATCACCGCGCGCGCCGAGGCAATATTGCCTTGCGCCTCGACTTTGGCGACCCCCTGCCCGATCATGAAATTGCTGCTGATGACATCACCCGCGGCCTTGACTGACAGCGTTCCCGAGCCGATTTCCGTGACGTCTCCGGTGGCAGAATTGATATTGACCGTCGTCGGCAAGGAAACATCCAGACGGACCACATCATTGCCGGCGTCCAGTGTGACATCGCCATTGCCAAAGGCCGCAACACCCTGGGCAAATGCGCGATAGTCGATATAACGCCCAGCATCCTCGGCGACGCGTTCATAGAGGTATTGGCCCGTTTCAGCATCCACCAGCGGCTCACCTGTTTCCGGATCAAGCACCAGCGCTTCCGCCACGGCGTCGTTGTCCTTCAGCCAGTCCGTCCACGCCTGCACGCGCGCATTCAGGCCCGTTGCAGGTGCATGTCCCTTGATATCACGGCGCGCAACGATGGAGACCTGACCTGCCTCGCCAGACACCATCTTGTCACCGGCGACTTCGTAAATGAGCCCATCGAACCGATCCAACGCGATACCAATATCACGACCAGCCGTGTACACCGTTGAACCCGCATTACTCAACGTGAAATCTCTGGCACTTGAAATGGCGATGTCGCCGTTACCGGTGCGAATACGCACGTTGTTGCCCACCGTGAAATCCGCGCTGCTGTTTGTAACGGTTTCCGTCAGATTGGCTGCATCGGTATCAGCACCGGCGACCAATACATAATTCCAGCTATTTTTGTCTGTCAGAACACCATCAGCATTGAAGCCGTCGTGCAGGGAACGCGAGAACGTCAGGTTGCCCGTGGCTCGCACAATCAGGCTGCCCGGTGCCACGCTGCCTTCCTCCAGTGCGCCGTCTTCCATCAGCACCTGCCATTCGTCGAGGTTGACCTCCTGATTCCAGACATAGTTGCCGTCGGCGACCACTTCCAGCGCTGCCGCAACATCGGTCTCAGCGGCCAATTCAAGGCGCGTGCGTAGGTCTGCAGCGCTTGCCTGAATGGACAACGCGCGCGCCTGCAGCGCGGCTGCATCGCCACTGGTGAAACTGCCGGTATCACTATACGGAGTATCACGCACCTCAAGCGAAACCCGCCGTGCACCCACAACATTACCCTGCAGGCCATCGTCATCGATATTGACGCCCCTCTCTGCGTCCAGGTCGGCACGCAGGGTAGCAGTGCCACCCTCCTCGCCCGAAACATCAATTGTCGCGCCTTCACGGAACGCCAGTTCGCCACCGTGCGCAGAGACCAACACGGAACCACCACGATCCTGCTCGCCCCGGGCGAGCAATTGGGCGCCATTCCCTAATTCGACATGGCCGTTGGCCGACAAAGACACATTTCCGCCGCGCTTGCCGGAGGCGTCAACCACGCCGTTCACCGCAAGGTCAGCGTTATCCAGCGCGATATCGATATCCGACGCCGCGAGACTCTTGCCTGCACTCAAGGATTGCGCATTGCTTCCCCGCAGGCGCAAAGCCAGCGCTCCATGTGCCCCGCTTTCCTGCATCAAGTCACTCAAGCCATCCAGCCCGCCAGACAGCTGCTGTGCATCGATCGCCAGGCTACCAGATGCGCCTTGCGCTGCCTGCGCCAACAATTGACCGGCGAAATTCACCGTGCCAGCGGCTGCCGACATCGACATCAGGCCCGCATCACCACCTTTTTCTGGCGCGGAAACATCCACTCGCGCACCCTGTGCAACGTCCACATTGCCGGCATGCGACTGCAATGAAAGCGCACCACCGCCGCTTTGCAGTACCGTCTCGTATACCGAGAATTCGCGGCCCGACAGATCCAATTCTGCCGTCGCCCCCAGGGAAAGATCACCGTCCGTTGCCGTAAGGCCAAGCACGCCCGACTCAAATGCCCAACGGTTATTCACGGTGAGCGTGGATGCCGAGACATCCACTTTGGCGCCAATTCCCCCTGCTACGGTTGCCGCAGAATCAGCAGCATCGAACCGCAGGTCGCCACTCGCACTCAGGCTTGCCGTTATTCCATCACTGCCTTGCACCACGGGGGTAGTAACCGTCACGTTACTGGCCGCTATACGCGTCGTTCCGTCGCCGACAAAGCCCAATGATTCCGTCGCGTTGATTCGCAAACGATCAACGCCACCAATGGCCAGGTTTCCACTCGCAAGATTTACTGTCGAGGCATTTATGCGCAAGGTACCTTCACCCTGGCTTGCCTCTGCTGTTGTTGTACCACCTGCCAGGGTGATCCGGTTGGCGGTCAACGTCGCCTGCCCACCTTCACCCAACTCCCCTTTCAGCAGAGGCGTAGTAATGCGTAAATCATCGGCATTGACCGACGTTCCGTTGGCGACAACCATCTGCCCGCTGGCCTGGATACCCAACAGATCAACGCCTTCGAGCCTCGCCAGGGTGTTTTGATCGAGCACCAGCCCCGTGTTGTCCACGGCACCCACTTCTACATGGCTTGCCCCCAAGTGCACAGCACCCGGCGCGCTCAAGGTGCCACCGAGTAACGTCGAACCTGTGGAATCCAACGCAACACTGTTTTTACTTGTCAATTCCCCGCCTGCATCCAGTGTTGCAGACGAACCACTCTCTCCACCCGTGCGCTCAATAGCAGTAATGCGCCGGTTGCTTGTAGCCACGATGGCGCCGCCATGATTGATCGACAACGCAACGCGGTCATTGCTCGCCTTGGTGTCAGACACCAGGGCAGCACCCGCGTTGAGATCCACACTGCCCGTCGCGACCAGCATGATTTCAGCGCCAGACACACGGACATCAGCATCCACGCTCACGTCATCCGCCAGCACGTCAATAGCCATGCCTGTTGATGTACCCGTGCGCCGCCCACCCAGCAACAGGCTGGACACATCGAGTTGGTTGAGCTGATCAGCCGTCAGCACGACTCCCTCCGTACCCGCTGCATCGTCAAGCGACGCGACCACGCGCAAACTGTCGGCACTGATATCCAGTTGTGATCCGCGCCCCGTTTCCGCTGCATCGCCCTTGATGTCGCCATCCAGGGTCAATTCGCTGCCCGCTGCAATGCTCAACAACGCCGCATCTGCGGGGCGAGCAGGTGCCACGGCAAGATCAAGCAACTTGGCGCGATCTGCAAAAAATGCGTTCGCGGACGTTTCACGATATTCCGAAAACTGACGCACATCGGTTCCCGGACGAATCTCAAATCCTTCGCTACGAGTCGCCGCAGTATCAAGCCCGTCGATCCCGAGGGTGCCTCCCACCACAGGTGTCCCGTCGAGCAACTCGAAGTTGCCCACCGCCGCCACATCACGATAGCCACTGACTTTTTCAACCACGTATGCGCCCGGCAACAACGCATACTGCACAGGAAGCAGTACATATTCGCCTGCAGGTAATCCCGCGCCCTCACCGATAACGATGGTTGAACCTACCGCAGGGGCACCATTGGCAGCACTGAATTTCTGGTCATAAGGTACCGAGGCATCGCCAAGACGCGGCAGGATCGCGTAACGCTCTACACCGTCCGACAGTGCATTCGTGATGCCTACATAATCTTTCGAGCCACCCAGCCCAGGAATGAATTCGTAGGCAAGCAGATCGCCGCCGCCACTGATATCCACCGTTGCCCCCTCGGCAATTTCAACAGAATCACCGTTCAGGTTGACTGCAGGGTTAACGATATCCTGTTCGTTATCGGTAAATACCCCGGTGTTGTTAGTGCCATAAATCCATTCCAGACCATTGAGCGTGGTGCCATAGAGAGTGGATTCGCCCTGCAGGGACGTGGACGTCACGCTGCCAGCCCCGAGTCGCACAGCGCCTTCTGCGCCAGCCGTGACCGTTGTACCGTCGGTTGCAAGATGACGTCCGTCCAGTGAAATGGAACCAAACGGTGCCAACAACACGCCGTTCTGGTCAATTTCTGCGGCAGTCAGCGTCACTTTGCCCTGAGCGGCAAGTGCAGGTACCGACGCCCGACCATTGCTCTCGATCGTGATATGACCCTCCCGATCACCACCCTCGATATCAAGGGCACGTAACGTCATGTCGGAAGCGGTGGTCGCCACCACATGACGCGCGGTCAATGTCATATCACCCGACGAGCTGACGGTTCCCGTATCGATCAGGCGAATATCCTTGTCAGCATTCAGCGCCAGGGAATCGACGCCACTGACGGTCAGGCTGCTCTGCAAATCGAGTGTGCCCGCCTCAACACGTAAATTTCCGTCGCCTGCGTCAGGAATCCCATTGTGTCTAACGCCCAGTCCCAGTGGCGCCTTTGCGCTGCCCAATTTTACGTAGTTGGCAGATAACAAGGCCGTCGCCGTGTCCGGGGAATTCACTTCCAGCAGTTGGCTGTTGATCTTGATACTGTTATCGACAGTCAATGCCACTGGTGTGGTGGACTCGGCACTGCCAATACTTACCACACCATCGGTGGTCAGCTGCAGGTTGTCGAAAGTTGCACTGAGTTGCGACGCATTGAGTACTGTTTCGCCTCGTGTGTCGGCAGAAAGACTGCCAGGGGTGACGTTACGGACAACGCCGTCTTCTCCGGTCTGACTGAAATAGGATGACAAGCCCTCTGCCACCGTTGTCAGGAAATCGGCAGGGGTTTCCGACGCGGTGTCGGCGGTGATGACAAGGCGACGGGCCGGCGCCGTTAACGACGGCTCGGAGTTGTCGCTATTGGTTACGCCACGATCGTCAAAAGTAGATTTGATTGACAGCAATCCTGCGCTTTGCGAAGCGCCGACTGCATCACTGTCGGCACGGAATTCCCCCGCCAATACCATGCCCTCTCCGGAGGTCAAGCTGATGCTGCCCGCCTTTCCCTGGAAGGTTTTACGGTCATAATAATAAAGCGAATCCGCAGTGCGAGAGCCAGTGTAGACATCAATATCCGCATTTTCAGCAGAGACATCGAATACCGAGCCTTCCTGCATGACGATCCTGCCAGACGACTTGATATCGAGCTTGCCGCCGTCCAGCAGCTCGCCCGTTACCAGACGGCCTTCCAGGGTTCCCGGGCTGGAGCGATTATAGTCCTCGTCGAACACACCTGTGGAAGTCACCGAGGCATGTTCGCCAAACCATATCATCGACGCATCGTTCACCGGCGCGGTCTGCGTTTCACGGGTCAGCGCAAAGCTGATACTCCCCGCATTTGCTTCAAGCTCACCATCAACGAGTATGCGACCACCGCTACCTGCACCCCCATTGGAAAAAGACAGTTTCCCACCGGCTTCGGTGGTAATGCGTGATCCCGTGGCAATGACAAGATCGTGATCCAGATCGGTTTTCTGGGTAATCGAAAAATCGACCGCATCGCGCAAACGGGGATCCAGCGTTTGTACCGTGCTGATTCCCTGCAAATTGGCAGCGGACGCCGTGTCCGACGATCCCGGATTCAACACCAGATTGCGTTGAACGAGGTCGATTTGCGTATCCCGGTCAACAATGGCGTCACCGCTCGATACCTTGAACTTGTAATTTGCAAAAGCACCGTCTTCAAGAAATGCCGACGTCAATGTCAAGCGATTGCCCTGGCCTGCCAAATCATTCCGGGAAGTGATACCACCAGCATCCGCACTCGCCACCACGTTCCCGTTAGCATCCACTTGCTCGTTGTCTGAAATCATCAGACTACCGGTGCCAAGAGTGAGGCTGCCATTATGGCTGAGTCCTCGAGCGCTAAGCACAAGCCCTTCGCTTGCAGTGCTGCCACTACCTTCACCCGTGATGACATCGGAAAACTGGAAGCGGGCTTCCAGTGCCGAGGCATCCAGAGTGATATCGCCTCCGTTACCGGCCTCGACACTGCCGTCTTTTGACACCAGAGCGCCGCCATCGGCCAACAAACTGACATGATGTCCCAATCCGAGCACGTGCCCGCCAGACACTGACAGCGATATTTTTCCGCCGTCCAATGTTACCGGACGGCCTTCTGGTATCTGCACCTGGCCAAAATCATTGACATATTCACCGCTGGTATCCAGCACGACGTTGTCAGCGACTGAAATGCCGGAAGCGATACTCTCATCGTTGAGGCTGACACTGTCGGCAATATCGGCCTGCGAGCGAATATTCAATTCCCCGCCCGTCGTCGAGATCGAGCGCTGAATATCTATCTTGTCTGCTTTCAACGTCAATGCTGCATTGTCTGCCAAGGTCAACGCAGCCCCTGCCGACGCCAGCGTAATGGTACCGTTACTGTTGACATTGATATTCTGAAGGCCTGAAGCGGCCAGTCTGCCTATGTTGACGACAGCACGATTATCGTCACCCACTGCATTCAACAACCGCCCCTTGAGCTCAGTTTGAACCTCTACGCTGGCCCACTCCTCACGC
The DNA here is from genome assembly GCA_052035295.1 of Pseudomonadota bacterium. Lineage (GTDB taxonomy): Bacteria > Pseudomonadota > Gammaproteobacteria > Pseudomonadales > Ketobacteraceae > HdN1. The sequence continues at coordinate 7,015 of JBPOHS010000135.1, read as the reverse complement.
AGGGCGTTATTCAAGTCGTCGTCAGTATAATCAGCATTTTCTTCGAGCAAACGCGCGCGCAAAGACTCCGTTACCTCCATGCGATACGCGCTTTCTATATCGGCAAGCTGCACATCCACTGCTTGCTGGGCCTGTTCGCTGGCCAGCTCGATGTTGGGCGCCAGGTTGTCGACCATTGACCCCATGTTACGCGGCAAGCCGATGTTGAGGGTGCCGCCATCGGGGCGCGCGTCTGGAGACGTTTGATAGCGTCCTGCCACGGTGTCGCTGACGATCTCCGCGCCTATTTGCATGTTATAGCCACCGATGGTGACTTCACCCGCATCACGCCCTTCCGTATAGCCGGATTCCCAGTATCGGCTTGCGGTTGGGCGTCCGGTACGATAAATGACCCCTTGCTCGCGGTCTGCGCGCGTATATACGCCGACGATACCGTCATAGACCAAGGAAGGATCTGCATCGGAAATATCGATAATCCGACCGTTGCTGGTCAGTTTTGTCGTCGAAACAAACCCGCCTTCATACGTGATCTCGCCACCGGATACATCAATCGTCGAATCTTCATGCAATGCAACCGCACCCTGGGAAACGAGATTGACTGTTCCGCCTTCTGACGCACGTTCCGCCAACGTTTTTGGTTTGGCTGCCACCGCCGCCGAAATATCCGCGAGCGGCGTCCCCTTGCGAATATCGACGGTGATTTCCTCGCCCCGCAGGATACCGTTGCGTTGCAATGGGGAGTCCTTCAGCTCGCTGGAATAGAGTTCGAGGGTAACGAAATTACTTTCCATCGCCAGGGTCGCATCTGCGCCCTGCACATCGATCTCGACCCCTTCATCTACCTGGATATAGGCAGTGTCATCGCGGGTTGCGGTGTTCTGTCCATTCTCCGTTTCGAACGGCTTGTCTGGCGTGGCATTGGCGACAACGTCCACGACACCATTGTGGGCGACAATGCGGGCATTCTTTTCGATATGTACGGTTTTACCTGACAGTTTGACTTGCGATTGAATGTGATCCTGTTCGTCAATGGCGGTTTCGAGCGAATCCAGCTCAAGCTCGATGCTGGTAAGGCTGTCTTCACCGACGGTTAACGCACCACCGCGTGTGGCGGTCAAAGTGTTTTTCTTGCCCGCAGAACCGGCGACAACATCACCGCCATCTCGAGCCTGTAAATAGACTGACCCGTTACGATCGATGGAGGTTGTCGCCTTGACCACGCCCTTCTGGTTTACCGCATGCCCTGCAAGCGTTACGTTACCCCGATCGGCCCGCACTTCCCCCGTGTTGGTCACGGTACCACCGGTATCAACTTCCACCAAAAATCCACGCAGCGCCAGATCGTCCGACGGCTGAAGATAAACACGATCTTCTGCCGCGATCATCATCACCTGACCATCATTGGCTTCGACCGTACCCTGGTTTTCAACCGATTTTCCGACCAGAGTGACATTGCCGCCTTTATTTGCCTTGATGCTGGCACCCTTTTCCACGACAACCTTGGCATCGGTATCGTATTCACCCCATTCTCCATCTTTGTTGCGGAAAGCGGCATAATCGTCTTTTTCAACTTGCGATGAACCTTTTTTCGCTTCCAACGCGTTGGCAACACCCGAATTGATAAAGGTATTGGTGTCCACGTTGAGTGTTGATGCAACCAGCCCACCGACATTGATTTTGGCGTTTTTTCCAAACAGAATCCCTGATGGATTGATCAGATAAATCTGGCCGTTGGCCGAGACATTACCCAGCACTTTCGATGGCGTGGCGCTGAACACACGGTTCAGAGCCACCGAATTTGTGTTTTTCTGAACAAAGTTGACAGCGGCGTTCTCGGAGACGTTGAACGTATTCCAGTTGAGAACAGCCTTGTCGGTCGTTTGCGTCACCGTCATGGTGTTATTGACAGTGTTGTAGCTCGCCGCCCCCGATTGAACGAAGGAAAGATTGCCCTGGGGTCCGCAGCCGCCCCGACAGGGATCCGGCAATTCCGCGTAACTATTGGGTGGCAACAAGGCCGCGCAAATGACGCCACCCGTCAGCAACGACAAGGTCTTGACCTTGAAACGTGGAAGCGGTCTCATCGCCTTGACGACTTTTTTATCCATAAGGGAATGCCTGGACATGGTTGCCTCGATTTATTCAATAAATATGTCTGACGGAATGCCAGTAAAACGCGATCAAAAATTCAATGCCACGCTGAAATGCACGCGATCATCACCCGCCTCGATATCACCCTGGGATTCGAGGGGATAAGCCCACTGCAACAAAAGTGAAAGTTTGTCCAAGGCCTGCGCGGAAACCCCCAGTCCAACAGAGGAAATGCTGAATTTTGCATCTTCTTCCGGGTTGGTTTGCGCCATTCGCACTTTCCCGCCATCGGCAAACAGGAATGAATAGCTGTCCTGAATACTGGAATAATCGTTCAACCAGTTGGGCGATCGCAGCTCCATCTGCCCGAAATAGCCGTAATCGCCCGCGTTCTGTGATTCAACGTAACCGCGCACGGTGTCGACACCACCAATCGAATACTGCTCATTGCTGACAAGCAAATCTTCTGTCACCTGCCCACCGCTTCTCAGCAACGTGCGCCAGCCGGATTCCGTCAACATGCGCTCGAACACTATTGATCCTTCGAGAAAGAAATAGCCGGGCTTGGCCTGATCGACGACATCTGCAATACCGGGGTCATCTGGCGATGTAACGGCGATGATGCGCTTGTCGGCAAATTCCCCTTCACTATTGCCCAGCCCGTTGATACCCGTATTGGCCGTAATATTGAAATCCAGCGTCGACTTGTCCTGGAGAATGGTTCCCTTGTATCCCAAAGACCATTGCGAATAACTCAATTTGGTTTGTGTCGCGCGCTCACCATTGGAGAAGAAAATGGCGTCATCAAAATCCTTGTAATCGGATCCGAGGGTCAAGGAATGACTGTAATGACTATCGCCGACAAGCGGAATCACATAGCGCAAGCCGAGAATATTGCCATTGCCGAGCACCGACAAATCGCCTGTCGCCGGCACCTCGCTTTCCGATTTCACGCCATATAACGCCAGGCGATGATCGCCAACGCCGACAGGCATGACATAGGTCCCGACCAGCACGCTGACTTCATCGGTATTTTCTGGAGAGGTCTGATATTGCAGGTTAAACGCGTGATGTCGCTGCCACAGGTTGTCGTAGCCAGCGTTTAGCCAAAGGCGTGTTTTGGACGTATTTGAGGTATAACGATCGTTGACTTCTATGGAGGTTTTGGTCGGCAACTCGTCTTTTACACGTAAATTGACATCGACCGTGCCGGGTCTTTTTCCTGGCTTCAGAATAGGAACAATGGTGCGATGAGGCGACAAGCGGTTCAACGCGTTCAATTCTTCTCGCGCCTGCTTGATATTCAGGTGGCTACCCGCTTGCAACGAAGGCACTGCGGCGCGAATATCATCGATCGAGTAGTACCTCGACCCACTGACCATGACCTTGCCAATGCGGCTCTCAATCACCTCAAGTTGCACAATGCCATCATCGACACGCTGCTCGGGAAGATTGACCAACACAGTGGCAAACCCGGCATTGTGGTACGCTTTTTCGAGTGCCTCACGTGCTGCCTCGATGTCGTCCAGTGATTTGCCATCCCCGAGATAGGGATACACCACCAATTCGATTTCACCCCGATTGAGCAGTGAGTTTCCTGCAACGTCGTATGCCTTGATGAAATACACCGGCGATGCTTCATTTTCTTCTGCAGAAAATGCCGTCAGTGAAGTCATTGACGAAGCAAAAATTCCACACACCAACCATTTTGCAAATCTCATAGAGTTACTGCCCTGCGACGATTCGTTGCGAAGGCTGTATTAAACGTCACAATTATGAAACGTCTGTGACTAATTAATTTAATTGGCTGAATCATTTGTAAAAAAAAGCCACTGGCATGACCAGTGGCTTCCAAGTTACCCAATTAACAGGTCTACAAATCGAACTTCAAAATTTGACGCTTTTATTAGAAGCGGCTGGCGCGGAACGCTGCGCAGCTGTTGCCACCACGGGTACCACGAGTGGTCGGGTAGTCAGCCGGATCATTCCAGTCGTTGCCGTTGGCTTGCAGAGCCACAACACCGGTGACACCCGCGCCGTTCAGAACAGCCGGATCACCAGAAGCGGTCAATACCATTTGGGCAGCGGCCAGCTTGTCGCCAGACAGCGATGATTGCCACTGAATGGTTTGCTCGAACACGTGGTCGTACGCGGTGCTGACAACGTTGGCGACTGTCGGCTCTACACCGTCGATCTTGATGTATTTCCAACGGTCAGTCGCAGAAGGTTGACGCTCAATCGCCATGAAGCCGATACCACCGTAACGCAGGGTCGGTGCAGACGCGTTCAAACCGCCGTTGAAAGAACGGTTCAAACAGTCGGAGACGTTACCGGCCGAGCTGTTTTCTACAACGCGGTAAGTGGCGCTCGTCGATGCTGCAGCAATCATCGTGTCGGCAACACCTACAGCTGAAGCGCAGGGCGAATTGAAGAAGTAGGCGTTTTGTGAGGCTTGTGTGCCGGAACCGTTGACACGACGGCAAACAGACATGTACGCGCCGGTGGCAGAAGATGAAATGCCGGTCAGGTTGGCATCCAGCTGTCTCCAGCCACGGATGTCGCCACGCAGAATCCCGGTAATTTCCGCCTTGGTCAGGCTGGGCACTTCGTTGGCGGCCAGACCTTGTTGCAATTGCAGGGCAGTATAAACGTCATCGGAAACAGCAATACCGAAGGCTACACCGTATTCGCTGTTGACGGTCAAGGAAGCCAACTCGGTAGCGCTCAGTGCAGTCCAACCGGTCGGCAGGTTGCTACCAACGAACATGGCGGGTTCAACGTCAGACACACCTGCGTCCGAGCGAACGCACATGGTTTCACGGTTGCCGGCAGCGTAATCGCTGCTGTCGAGTGGGCATTCACCGTTGATGACGGCAGTAGAACGCGTGGTGTAAGTACACTCGTAGTTACCGGTACCGGCGTTGATCGTACAGTGCGACCCACCGTTGTAACCGATGTTCATGTATTCCACGTTCCAGTTCTTGCCGACCGGAACAACACCCCAAACCGAACCGCCACGGCTACGCGTGTTGAACAGTACGCGCTTGCCAGCCAGTGCTGCTGGCGCAGAAGCGTTCATGGTGCAGAAGTAGGAGCGCCAGGCAGAGCCGGTGGAACCGGTGGCAGGACGATCGAAATAGGTATCGAGATCGCCAGCGCAGAAATTGGTGAGCAAATGGCCCAGCGTGATCTGCTGAGCAGAAGCGCCGGAAATGTTGACAACCACATCAGGAGTAACGGTAGGAGCCAATGCAAACGCCTGACCCGTGACCGCGAGAGAAGCCAGGGCAACAGCCTTGGCGATATTGGAAGTTTTCATGGTACTAACCTATTTTGAGAGTGAACTTGATTGGAACAAAAAAATCGGGTGACCCGACGCTTGCTGCAACAAGCGTCGGGCAACTCAGATCAAGCAGCCTTGCGACGACGTGCAACGCCAGCCAGACCAGCCAGACCCGAAGCGAACAACCAGGCGGCTGCAGGTACAGGCACTTCCGTAGTTGAAGGTGCCCAGCTCAGCGTACCGTTGTTGCTCAGCGTCCACAGACCAGCGAACTGACTGAACACACCTGGCAGAGCTTGGTCATCGAGATAGTCAGCGATATCGGCAACGCCGTCTTCGTCGAGGTCGATTGCTACTTCTTCATAAGTGTTGTGAGCCATGACGAAATAAGCGCTGGCGCCAACGGCTGACGCAGAAGAGCCAGGAAACTGTCTCGACCAATCACCATTGATTTGATAGTTGTAGTTGGAGTAGCTAGCACCTTGGCCGACCACAGTGACGGAAGAACCGTTGGCCGTGCTGCTGTGCGCGCTGTTACCAGACAGCGTGTTGGTCGCATTGATGAAATCGGTCAACACGTTCGCGCTATTGTTGATTTCACCACCATCCATCACACCCAGAGTGTTGGCCTGACCAACAGAAGTAGACAGGATGCCCTGACCCCAGGTATCAACCGTACCGGCGTTCGGGTTACCAGATCCCACTGAATCCGCAGCCCAAACAGCCCACACCAGTGAAGAAGACAGCGTGCTGCCGAAAGCGCCGGTCAGACGTGAATCCGCTGCGAAAGAGTAGCTGTTGGCAGCGTTGAATCCGCGGTAACCCACACCGAGGTCACGCACGTAAGTCGTTTTGCTGGCGTCATCGTAAACCACCAGAACCAGCTCGCTGCCACCGGTGTTTTCAACATCGGTGCCTGGCAGAGTGATAGCTGCATTTGCTTGAGAAGCAGCAGCCATGGCCACTGCCAAACCAATCACTTTTTTCATGAGAACCCCTTAAATCCTGTAAAAGTTTTTGCCCGTAAAACCGGTTAAAAAAACACGTTTTCCATAACGCATTTTCTCGAGATTGAACCAATCCATAGGTCATTGGTCTTAAATTTCGCCGCGATCGGAAATTCCGTGTTCACCTCGCGGCAACGGACTCGACTATAGAAGGGACTCAAGGGGCCTTACATGAAGGTTTCGTGAAAGTTTTGCCCAAAATCAATGGATTCCGGCCGTTTTGAAACAATTCCTTAACATGAAAAAAATGCATCTGAAATAATTCAATCGCTTCAGATTCCGGATCAAAGTTGCATGAATTTTTTGTTAAACCCTGCGACAACGAAACCCGGCAGGGTTCCCCGCCACACTGCCGCTAACCTTACCCGTTACACCCTGCGTCAGGCATCAGTCTCATAACGCTGCCCCCGACACCGGTGTTTGCCCCGTATCGGCGGGTCCCGGACCTGTCGCAGCGCCCGCCATCCCGTGGTATCCTTCTCCCCTTTAACTGCCAGTTCCGAGCCTGAATGAAACAATTCGTCGATCTCATCCCGGTTGTCTGTTTTGTCGCCATCTACTTTGCGACGCGTGACATGATTCTTGCCACCAGCGTGCTGATCGGCGTAACAGCGCTGCAGCTCGGCTACGTCTG
>JBPOHS010000037.1:0-6019 GCA_052035295.1 Pseudomonadota bacterium | reverse complement strand
CCACGCTGTCACTGAACACGCCACGCCCGTGTGACACCATGCTGCAGAACGATCCGGTGGTTTTTTGCGGATCTCGATGCGTCTGCACAATCACGGCTTCGGGGAACACCTTGAGAATCACATCGAGGTATTCCATGTGGTGCGGCGTTTTCAGCACCCAATTCGTTGCCGGACGCTGCCATTGCAGAATTTTCAGCATTTTGCGCAAATGCTCGTAGGCTCGCGTGTGGTCTTGTTGTTCCAGCCACGCCGCATAGGTGGGCACATGCAGCGTCGCTTCCGGTGATTGACTCATGAAGCTGAGATCCAGCAGCAGGACATCTTCTTCAGGGGCATCATGCTCAACGGGATGAATGGCAAAAAATTCCGGCGCGAGATACGCCAGCCCTTTCTCTGCCGTTTTCGCCTGCGCAATACGACCGGTAGGATGACCGGGCTTTTCTCCCGGTAGCGGGAGCGGATTCAACGCTTCCCATGCATAAATGGCGCGCATGCCGGGATCTGCCGCCAGCAGGCGATGCAATGTCGTCGTGCCGGTGCGCTGCAAACCGGCAATGATCACGATTTTGCCAAACTGTTGCTGCTCGATCTCAGGGTGCGCTTTGCACAGAGCTTCAGCGCGCAAACGCGTGATCAATGCACCTTCAAGACGATTTTTCTGAATCAGTTTGCCCAGCGGCGTCAACGCGGCTTCGCGATTGATCGAATCCACCAATACCGTCAGTGGTTCAACGAACCATTCGTCGCCGAAGTCGTTCAATCCTGTTTTTTTACGGGCATTCGCCATCAACGATGACACTGACAAATCGGGCAAGAATCCCAGACGATCCGCGACCCGCCCGGCTTTATTGAACCAGCGGATCGGCAGGGGCCGGTAGGGATGGCTGTAGTGATTCGATGTGACAAGTGTGGATTTTTTCATGGCACGGCCACCGCAGTTGCGCTAACGGGTTGAGGGGAAGTAAAAGCTTTTTTCACATCGGCCAGTTTCATCACGCGCGTCTTCGGCTGCGGATGGGCTTTGGCGCGGATCCAGCGAAAACACATCGTGCCACTCTCATGGCCAGCGGTCTGAAGCCAGTTGGGAACACCCGGCGACTGGTGCGCCACCACGATACGCACACTACCATCCGCGTTATAGGTGGCCAGGTGCTTGTTGGTATGAATGCGAAAATGCGAATAATCCAGCGATTCCATCCAGTAATTGTTGAGCTGGAAATTCCAGTGCTCGCACTCTGGCGGCATCACCTCGATGACCAGCGCCTCGTCGGGAGCCAACGCCCAATGACTGTGGTAGTAACGGATATTCGGATCGCCCCCGGCCGCATTCGATACGTCGGGGTCAAATAATGGCAGCGTGTTACTGTGAGCCTGAAAATCCCGCGCCCATTTGGCAAACAACAAAGCCGCGCCGGCGACAAGTGTGCTGGCCGACTTCAAGCCCTCGTCCAGACGCTGTGCCGTCAAGGGCGATGGCAAACCATCGCCTCCGATACGCTCGATCACCAGATCTGCCGGCTGCTCAGTGGCCCGATCCAGGAACGTTTGCCGCACGATGAGACAGCCGGTTTCGCGCGTCATCGGCAACCAGTTTTTGGGCTGGGGGGTGCAGCTGAGGATCAGCGTGAAGGTGCCGTCCGCATCAATGTCCAGCTCGGAAGCTTCGATATAACCGGTGGGCGGCAATCCACCGCCTTGACCATAATGCCCGGCCTGGGTGCCGAAACCCAGATACTTCACGGTATTGCGATTGCCGCGAATTCGGTATTCGTATTCGCCACTGATACAAGCTGTTTGGTAGTAATTGTCCGGGTTGTCGGCGCCCATCTTGACCGTCTCATGCACAACGCGGTGCAATACGGGCGATTTCGGGTCGGCATGCTCAACAAAGGCCATGAGGCCGGCACGCGCCAGTCGGGTGAGGTATCGGTAGCCTTCCACCTGATTGAAGGTGTCCTGCGGCGCGCCCGGGAACTGTAACGCGGCGCCCGCCGCTTTGAGGGTATCGCAGAACTCTTCCCAGGCCTGACCGGTGACGATGCGTTCTTCGGCGAGGTCAGCGGGGGTTTTGCCCTGCCATTTGTGCCAGGTCAGCGCGGTCTTGCGGTAGGCGCCCAGCAGGGAAATCAGTACCTTACGCATGGGGATGTCCTTATGTTTTTGTTATTTGCCTATCAGATATTAGGCTGATACGCTACGGTATCGGGTTTTGGGGAGATTTGCAATGGTGATGCAGATTGATCCCTCGCCTTCGGGCTAGATACGAACCTGCCGGGGGCCGGGTGAGAGAAAGTGGCGCTGGACCGTCGCCGGCAGGGATGCCGGCGTCGAGCCTACAGGGATGTATTTACGGCGTGTCCAGAACCGCTTCCTCTCGCCCGGCCCTACCAATGAATGCGTCTTATCTGTTGGGGGAACGCATCCCTTTAACTATCAATCATTAGGATCTACTGCCCACCAATGAAACCCGCCCGCCCCGAGTCCACCCAACCCAAAATCCTCGATGCCGCCGAACAATGCTTTGCGACCCACGGCTACGAAGGCACCACCCTGCGCGAAATCGCCCAGAAAGTCGGGATTCGTGAACCCAGCCTCTATGCGCATTTCCCCAACAAAGAGGCCATCTATGGCGCGGTGATCGATCGCGCCCTGCAACCGTTCATGCAGGAAATGCAGCAGTGGAACAATGCGCAACTGACCCTGCGCGAACTCGTCGACATTCCCCGTAAAATGCTGCAGCTGCACGCCCAACATCCGTATGCTGCGCAAATTCTGCACCGGGAATTCAGTCTGCCCGCCGAACGTATCAGCCCGAAAATCATGGCGTGGTTGTACCAGTTCGCCGACCAATCGCGCGTATTCATGAGCGGATTGCCCGAACATGACCTGCGCGCACACAATCAACAACGCGTGGTAGCAAATCTCATTGCACTCTCGCAGCTGACGCTGGGATTTTTTGCTACACAGGGCATGCAACAACGCCTGTTGGGCGATGCGTATGACGCTAACGCCTTGCTGGAGGCGCACCTGAAAATCGTCACGCGGGTGTTCAAGAGCTTGCTGATCTGAGGATGACGAGCTGACATGAGAATTACTTTCGCGACATAAAATACATCCACACCGGTGGGCAGGGTTTATACTTGCAGGGCTCTCATCACGTTCAGGGGCCCGCATGAGGAAGCCGCCATCCGAAAGCCAGCAAAGCCGCGTCTTGCAAATTGCCACATCGCTGCGTGCGGGGCTGCTGTTGTTGCCGCTGACATCCATCGTTTGGGCGGGCGACCCTGGGCTGTACGGGCTTTCCTTGTCAGAATTGACACGGGTGAAAGTCACGACCTCCACCTTGCAAGATGAAACGCTCAAGTCCGTGCCGTCTTCCCTGTCGGTGTACACCCGTCAGGATATCCGCAGATTGGGGCTGAAAAACCTGAATGAATTGATCAACCTTGTACCGGGCTATCAGGGCAGCCGTTCCGACGACTCGACGCTCAGTTATTCCGTTTCCAGCCGAGGGCGGCGGATTGGCAGTTCGGGGCGGGAAATCCTCGTGCTGATCAACGGCCAGCGCATCAATAACGACTGGACTGGGGGCGCCGGCCAACATACCAACCTGATTCCGATTGAAAACATCGAACGCGTGGAGTTTGTGCGCGGCCCGGGCTCTTCGCTGTATGGCAGCAATGCCATGATGGGCGTTATCAACATCATTACGCGCAGCGAACGCGAAGTAAAGATGGAAGTGGGTGCAGATCAGTTTCGCCATGCCAGCCTGCAATGGAGCGCAGTGGGCGACCCTGGCCGCATCGAGGTGTATGGCCGGGATACCCGCAGCGATGGTGAACGCCTGCACTTGTTTGAACCCTTTCCACAAACGGATACGCCAACGTGGGTCGACAGCAACGATCCCTACCGCGCCGATGATGTTTTTCTTCGCGCCAAAACGGGCGATTTCTCACTACAGGCCATGATGCTTGCGCGGGATGCCGAGCAATATTACGTCGCCGGCTATGTCGACAATGGCAGCAATGCGTATGATACACGCGCGAATTTTTTCAACGTGGAATGGACGCATGCGTTGAGCTCCACCCTTGCACTCGAAGGCCAGCTGTTTCACAGCCGTCACGAGATGACGGTTAACTCCGCCCTGCAACTGTCACCGTATTTGCTATTGGAAGGTGTAGTCAATGAACAGAGCGATGGCACGCGCTGGATTCTGAAACAATCCACGCCCCGGCAAACGTGGCTTCTGGGCTGGGAATGGCGCAACCCGGACCTCATCGATACGTCCTATCAAGTGGGCCCGCCGGACATGCCGGACCTGCTCCAGCGCAATCAGTCAACGGAGGATGACCGCTATATTCGTGGCGCCTTTGGGCAGTATCAGCAGTTTCTGTCCAGCCGCCTTGAGATAACGCTGGGCGTGCGTCATGACAGCTATTCCGATGTAGGGGATCATGTCAGCCCCCGCATTGGACTGGTGCAAACCATTGATGATAACAATGTGTTGAAGGCACTTTTTTCTGAAGCTTTCCGAGCGCCCAGCAGAATCGAAACCTCGGTGATCAGCCCCGAATACGAAAGCAATCCGGCACTTGCTCCGGAAACCGCGAGCACAGGCGAGCTGGTCTGGTTACACTTCGTGGAACAGGGCTATTTTTCTGCCACGGCATTTCATACGCGGATTGATGATGCCATCATCGAAACCGTAACGCCCGAGCTAAAGCGCACCTGGGTGAATGGCGAGATGCGAATGTCCGGGCTTGAAACCGAGTGGCATTACCAGTGGAATCACCAGTGGCAATCAAGACTGGCTGTTACTCGCCTGTTCACCCAGGAAGGCGATATCAATCATGACGCCGACAGCCTGTTGGGAGGCAGTGTCAGCTATGCCGATGAAGCCTGGACCCTCGCACTGCTCGTTAACATCCAGAGTGAAAAACATGACGCCAACGAGCAGGATGTGCCGGCGGATATCAGCGATACGGAAACCACGCGTTTTGGCGGGCATAGCCTTTATGGCGCTCACCTGAACCGGCAGCTGACGCCAGCGCTCGACCTCTATCTGCATGCAGACAATCTCTTCGACAAACGCTATCGGTCGCCTGCCAACCGCGCGCCCAACGACGTCGGAATGCCAGAGCATGGCCGCCTGATCACCGCCGGAATGCGCCTCACGTTTGATTGACAGAGGTCGTCAAGGTCTCACACACCGCCCTGATCAATGCCAGCCTGGGATGCTGCGCTTTCACGGTCAGCCCCAACAAACGCGTCACCGGGGGCGCGCCTTCAATGCGCGATAACGGCAAGGCCATCACATTTTCAGGCAGCGTTTGAGGCCCCAGAGGCGCGAACGTAATGCCGACACCCGCACTCACCAGCGCCAACGCCCAGTCCTCGTTGTCCACTTGCGCAACAACATTCAGCGCGCCGAACGCGCCCCCCTGCAACGACAGGAACATCTCACGCAATTCACAGTGTCGGCGTTCGATCAACGGTAGCTGTGCCAGTTCTTCGAGGGGGATCGTACGCTGATACGCTAACGGCAAACCTGTATGGCACAACACATGATAATGCTGCTCCTGCACCGGATAGAAATAATGCCCATCAACCACATCGCGCTGCAGCTGTAACGCGATATCGGCGTTCTCCTTGTCATTGACGAGCTGCCAGCGAATGGTCTTGCCATGTTCACGCAAGGCTCGCCACCAATCGGACAGCCAGCCACTCGAGACGGTCGGTGGCACATACAGGCTGATGACTTCACGCACTTCCGGTTGCAGGAAATAGCGACGCATCTCATCGGCGTGCACCAGCAGCGATTTTGCATGTTGGTAAAACGTCAGGCCCGCCTCGGTCGGCACGACGCCCTTGGCCTGGCGAATGAACAACGGCTGATTGAATTCCTGCTCCAGCTGCAGGATCGCACTGGAGATGGAGGGCTGCGCCACGTGACACCGCAACGCGGCACCGCTGACCGTGCCCACTTCAACGGTCGCGACAAAATAGCGCAAGCTGCGTA
>JBPOHS010000222.1:0-7041 GCA_052035295.1 Pseudomonadota bacterium | reverse complement strand
CTGAATGCGATTCTCGACGAAATCACGCTCGAGCTCAGTCGCGGTCAGCCGGTGGTGCTGGCAGGTTTTGGGACCTTTGCCGTGATCGAGCGTGCAGAGCGTCAGGGCAGACACCCGCAAACGGGTGACGTCATGACAGTACCGGCCAGTAAACGTGTGCAATTTCGGGTCGGCAAGGCGCTCAAAGACGCCATTGTGCAACCCTAAGGGAAGTTTAAGAGGCTGACATGAAGTTCTGGTTGTTGTTGTGGGTGTTGGGCCTGCGCATGGCGTGGCTGGCCTGGCGCAGTGAAAAGTTTCGAGAGTTGCTGGTCGACAAGGATCTGGTGCTGCAGTTCCAGACCAAGGACGAGGGCATCGTTCGCCATTACGTGGTGCGTAACGAACGCATCCATCCCCATGGTGGCGCGCATCCCAATCCGTCGGCCGTGATTGCCTTCAAGGATGCCGACTACGGTGTCGCGACTCTTTTGGGTGGCGGCAAGGATCCGATGGCGTTCATGAAAGGGGTTCAGGCGCAGGACATCCTCATCAAGGGCGATATGTCGGTGTTGATGTGGTTCATGGGCGTGGCCAAGCATCTGCCGCCCAAACGCAAGAAAAAACCGGCCTGATACCGGTTCCTTCCCGTTGTTTGAGCGAGTTCTGCCGTCTGAAGGGCAGTACTCGCTCGGCATTCCCCCGCTGACTGTCGGTCATACCGTGTTTTCCCGTGTGTTCTGCATGCTATGCTTGAAGAAACACGGACTAACGTATTGATTCCGGGGCGAGTGGATGCAGGAGGCGGTGAAACGTTTACAGAAGGCATGCCCGCGCGGTCGTGCACATGCTGCGAGGGCGACAGTGTCCTCCCGGCTGGCGACTCTCCTTTGGGCATCACGATGGTGGGCACCCGGCCTTTCGGTGTCAGCCCTGTGGCTGACTGTCCTGCTGGCGGTGTCATCGTTGTTGGTTCCTGCCGCAATGTTGCGCGCCGACCCCGCACCCCTGTTGAGCCCTGCCTCCGACACCGATTCCCTGCTGCAAGCGACCGGTGTGTTCGACCAGATTGAATCCATTTCGGTGATGGTCGAGCACGAGCTTGCCAACCTCGAAGCATCCCCCTTGTTCACGCTCGAAGAGATCTCGCAGGTGCGCGCGTTGATGGCGCGGGTACGTGAAGATGAGCTCTATCAGCAAGTCGAGTCACGCCTCGCTCAAGAGCTGTCTGCCGACAGCCTCGCGGCACTGCTGACGATGGAGCAGCGCCCGGAATGGCAATGGCTGATGCGGGAAGAGCAAATCCTGCAAAGCCCCCCCCAGCAAGAGCAGCTGCGCCTGTATCAGATGCGCACCCGCGAAGCCCCACCCGCCGCCCGTCGTGTGGAATGGATGCAGGCCCTGGATGAGGCCCGTTACCGCACGCGTTTTGAGGTTGCCGTTCGAGTTGCCCTGCGCAAGAACCTGTTGGCGGCTGTGGCGCTGGTCAAGACCCGACAGCCCTTGAGCGAAACCGCGCTGGAAAACGAACTGAGCGACTATCGCACCAAGCTCGGCGAAGAACTGGCACAAAAGGCCGCCGCCTCCTATCTCTTCCTGTATCGCAAGACCCCCACGAATCAAGTGCAGGCGACGGTTGACCTGTTTCTGGCCCCCGAGTATCGCCGTTTCATGGAAATCTGCGAGCAGGCCCTTCAGCAATCTTTTCTGGCCGTGCGTAATCAAAGCGAAGAAAGTGCGCGTCTGGTGCAGATCAATACGCCCTGATGGCTGAGGTATAGTTTGGAAAGCACCCACGGGCTGCCGGGTTGGCAGCAAATCGTCGTCCTGTTGCTGGCGGCCGGCATTCTGGTGCCGTTACTGCATCGTTTTCGTATTCCGCCCGTGCTGGGTTACCTCGTCGTGGGCGGCCTGGTCGGGCCATTCGGGCTGGGCTTGTGGGTGGCCTCTTTCCCTTTGCTGACTTATGTCGTGATCACCGATCTCGAGGTGGTCAAGGGAGTGGCCGAGCTCGGCGTCATCTTTCTGCTGTTCATGATTGGTCTGGATCTTTCGCTTGACCGCTTGTGGGGAATGCGTCGACTGGTATTTGGCATGGGCAGCCTGCAAGTCCTGATAACGGCAGGCCTGATCGGCGTTACTGCGTATCAGTTCGGAAACAGCGTGAGTGCCTCGGTGATTCTGGGCGCGTGTCTCGCCCTGTCGTCGACAGCGGTGGTGATGCAGTTGTTGATCGAGCGGCAACAGATGAGCACATTGCTGGGCCGCACCAGTTTTGCGGTTCTGCTGCTGCAGGATCTGGCGGTGGTGCCCTTGTTGTTCCTGGTCAGTTTTCTCAGTCGGCCCGGCGATGAAGGGCTGGGTCTCGAGCTCGCCATGTCGCTTGGACAGGCAGCGGTGGTCATCGGTTGCATGTACCTGTTGGGGCGCATCTTGCTGCGGCCGTTATTCCATATGGTGGCGTTGTCACGCAGCGTGGAAATGTTTGTCGCGCTCACCTTGTTGATCGTGTTGCTGGCGGCGTCGGCAACCGGATCGTTTGGTCTTTCCATGGCGTTGGGTGGCTTTCTCGCCGGCATGTTGCTGGCGGAAACCGAGTTTCGCCATGAAATTGAAGTGACCATGGAACCTTTCAAGGGTTTGTTGTTGGGCTTGTTCTTCATGTCGGTGGGCATGGGCATCGACTATCGTATTGTCGGTGAGCATCTGGGGTGGCTGCTGGGATCGGTGGCAGGGTTGTTCCTGATGAAAGCGACCGTGGTTTTCGCCCTCGGCGTGTTGTTCAAGGTGCCCAAACCCACGGCCATGGAAGCCGGGCTGCTGCTGGGGCAGGGCGGCGAGTTTGCGTTTGTGGTGGTCGGGCTTGCCATGGCTGGCGGTATTCTGCCCAAGGAGACTGGGTACTTCATGCTGATCGTTACTGGTATGTCGATGATGCTGACACCGTTTGTTGCAGCGTTGGGGCGCAAGCTGGCAGTCCACTGGGAAACCCGCGCACACACCGATGAAAAGCATCTTGAAGACAATCTCCCTGTGGATCTGCAGGGTCATGTCATCATCACCGGGTTTGGTCGCGTTGGCCGCTCACTGGTGCGCCTGCTGGATACGGAGGGCATTCCGTATGTCGCCCTCGACAAGCATGCCAACGTCGTTTCCCACTATTTTCAGGCAGGCATGCCGGTGTTCTACGGGGATGCTTCGCGGGTCGAAATGCTGAAGAAATTACACATCGATCGCGCCCTGGCGCTGGTCATTACCATGGATAACCCATCCGGTGCAGAGCGTGTGGTGGGCGTGGTGCGTGCACATTGGCCGTTATTGCCGGTGTTTGCCCGTGCCCGCGATGCGGAACACGCGTTGCGCCTGCGCCGGCTCGGTGCCACCGATGTGGTGCCCGAAACGGTCGAAGCCAGTCTGCAGCTGGCCAGCCGCGTCTTGACCAGCGTGGGGGTGTCCGAAGAAGTGGCGCGCCATCGCATCGATATCGAACGTGCCTGGCAAATGCAGCACACCAAATCCTGATCGGAGTAGACAAGCATCATGTTGCTGGATGGCGTTACCCAGTACCGGTTGCAATGGCAGCCTGGCAAGGCCGTTACCTGCGAAGGCTGGGCGGCGCTCAATCATTGGCGCACGCGATTGCATGATCGGGGTGTCATTGGCCAGTGTGCGGCGCGTTATGGCGGGGTGGGTTTTGGTAACGTCAGTTGTCGGCTGCCCGGGCAGGGGTTTCTGGTGAGCGGAACGCAGACCGGGCATTTCCGCGAACTGACGCCCGAGCATTACGCACATGTACTGTCCTGTGACCCTCATCAAAACAGGGTGCAGGCGACAGGTCCGGTGCCGCCTTCGTCAGAAGCGATGACACACCACATGATTTATCAGTGCGTGCCTGGCGCGCAATATGTCGTGCATATTCATGCGCCGCTGCTGTGGCGGGCGGCAGGCGCCCTGGCGATTCCGGTAACACCGGCCTCGGTCGGGTATGGCACACCGGCAATGGCAGAGGCGGTTGCGGCCATCATTGCGGAGCGTGCCGTCGACCTGATCGCCATGGGTGGTCATGAGGATGGCATTATTGCCTGGACGGATGATCTTTCCTGCCTGGGGCCACGCTTGTGCGCGTTATTGGATCAGGCAGCAGCGGGGGTCATCCTTGAGGCAGACAGGGAGCGTTGATGCTCGCAGCTGCGAATAAACCAGGCGGGAACAAAATACCCCAGCACGTAGCCTATCAGTGCTGCGTTGCGTAACAGACTGGCCAGCGGTACCGGAAAAATCATCCCCTTGGCGAGATAAATCTGTAGCAGCCACGCGTGTACCAGCCAGGTAAAACTCATCAGCACGATAATCATGACGCCGGCCTTGCAGACTTTCTGCATTCGTTGCCCCAAGCGGATCGGGATCTTCCAGTCAATCAGAAAGGCCAGGCAGATCGCAGCGACAAATGACAAGGTCATCCACGGGTACGAAAAATCGACGTACCGGCTAACGGCCGCTGAAAAAGCGTGGGT
This sequence comes from Pseudomonadota bacterium, assembly GCA_052035295.1. Classification (GTDB taxonomy): domain Bacteria; phylum Pseudomonadota; class Gammaproteobacteria; order Pseudomonadales; family Ketobacteraceae; genus HdN1. Next base: position 2,548 of record JBPOHS010000222.1, on the reverse strand, counting down.
AATGTCGGTGTCCCCTTCCGCGCTGACACTGATCAATGTACGAAATATCAAGTTGATGGCCATGCATACCGGCATGGCCATGAGTCCTGACACCAGATAACCGGCAACAGGATAAAATCGCCCACCATCATATTGGAAGAATCGCCATTTCTCTTTGGGGTATACCACGAAGAATACCGCCGCTGAATAAATCGACACGATCATTGCCGCACGCACCAGCACTTGCTGGATATTGGCAACGTTCTGGGAAAAAAGAATGAAACTGGTCAACAACAGCATCAATAACATGCCCGCAAGCATGACGCCCTGATGCACGGAGATGCCTTGTGGGGTTTCTGTCATGGTGGGTTTGAATCCCAATTTCTGCAGGGCCGAACGGCGCGTGTGCCCACGGAAACAATGTATTAGTATGGCTTGACTGATAAAGTCGCAGATTTCAGCGTACAGTGTTTTTTCATCGGCGCGAAAATTGCGGTGAAAGCGAGTCACAGCGTCCTGCAAGGCAGGAATTCCGGATTGGGAATGGGCCTGCCGGGCCAGGTCGTAAGCGCTGATGGCGCTCGCGCACAGGCGGTGATAGCGCTCGTGGATGCGTTGCAATTGCCCAGCGCGTTCCTGCATGAAGGCCGCGTAGGGATGGGTCTTTTCCCAATGGCGTAACTGCAGCATCAGGGCGGCAATGTTCATCCAGTTGCGCACGATCGGATCGGTACTTTCCGGTGCATCCAATGCGACCGGAAAATTACGATCCTCCATTTCCTGTCGCAATTCAGGCAGAAGTGACGGCGGAATCTCATAACGCATGCCTTGCACTTCTTTGCTCATGCGGATCGCTTCAAACGGGATGGAGGCGAGTCGGTGCAGGAATACGCGCAGTCGCAGGTCAAGTTCGCGGACCAACGGCAGCTTGGGTACCAGCAGCGATAGAATCATGGCCACCAGAATGGGAGTATTCTCGGCATCCAGCTGTTGCATGCGCTGCTGCAATTCGGCGTCATCAATCAATACCTTCAACAGATGCGGATATTTGCTGAAGACAAAATAGGTCAGAAGATAGATCAGCAGGTAGATGGCTGCGGCGGAATAATATTGGGCGGCGGTGGTGGATGCCCGGTTGGTGCGTGGGGTGTTGAAGCGTTCCGTGGCGTAAATCACGATCAACAGCGCGCCCAGAATCAACCCCGGTTCGAATTGCGTCATGTCAATTCCCTCCTGAGCGATTGATCACCGCTCAACCGAGCAGGTGTATCTGCATGCAGTAAAGATGAGCCGGAACCTGGCTGTCAATAAGAGTTGCATGAATAGGTGAAAAAACCTGATAGCTCGTTCCATGCTGGTTCGGCGAACAAAGCATGACGTTATTTCTGTTGTTAATATCCAGACGCGATAATGTTTATCGCTTTTGGTTATGGCAGAGGATTTCGGTCTCTCCCAAAAGCCGTCGAACCCTGAGCAACCTGTGCCCGTAATGTGTTTTATTAACTGTATCAACGTGATACCGCCTGGCAGCGTCCTGGAGTAAAGTCATTGCCGCCCTACAGGACTTTGTCTGATCCACTGAACTTTCCTGTCGTATTTCTGCATTTCCTGTCGTATTTCTGCAATGCGATCACTCTAGCATTCGCTGAAACGGCCCGCGCCTGAATCACCGCGCGGGTGAATATTCATCCGGGGTGTTTTTCCGGACGGTTTCACACGGATGGGGCGACATGAGCAGGATCGCGGATACTTTTCGGCATGCCGCCATCTATTCCGCAGCCAACATGCTGGGGAAACTGCTGGCTTTCATCCTGTTGCCGTTTTACGCCCACGCCCTGGGAACAGAAGGGTATGGCATCATCGGCATGGTCGATGCAGCAATGGCACTGCTTACCAGCGTGCTCGCCTATGGCAGCCAGAACGCCATCGTGCGGATTTATCACGAGCAACCTGAGGCGCGAAAAGCGCTTGCCATCAGTACCGGCTATTGGGTGACGTTCGTTGTTGCACTTGTATTGACGGCGCTGGCCATGGCCGGCAGTGGCGGGCTGTCTACAGTTCTGTTTGGTGATGCCGGTTATCAGGGCCTGCTATGCATGGCGCTGCTGGCATTCTTTCTGGACATGAGCGCACAGGCGGCCGCTGCAACCCTGATTGTCGAGCGCAAATCCGTGCAATTTTCCTTGCTCAGTCTGGCGCGGTTGTTGAGTGGATTATCGATGAACATCGCTTTCATCGTGATCTGCGACTGGGGTATTTTCGGTTATTTTCTAAGTAGTGTATTGACGTCACTGTTGAGTTTTTCCCTGATTCAGCATCTCTGCTTTCGGTGCGTCGGAACGGCTTTCGATGTGCAGGTCGCGCGGGCGATTGTAGACTTTCAGTGGCCGCTGATTCCGGGAGCGTTGGTGTCCTTTGCGGCGCGGCAGTCCGAGCGCATGTCCCTGCGTCTTTTCGAATCGCTGGAAAAAGTCGGCGTGCTCGAAATGGCCTACAAATTTCCTTCCCTGATCTCAATGCTCATTCACGAACCTTTCATGAATGCCTGGAATACCGAGCGATTGAGACT
>JBPOHS010000130.1:0-16439 GCA_052035295.1 Pseudomonadota bacterium | reverse complement strand
GCAGCTATTCCCGGGCGGCCACAGCCCAGCGTTGTGTGCGTGCAGGCGGTAAGCACAATGACCTCGAGAATGTCGGTTATACCGCGCGCCATCACACTTTTTTCGAAATGCTGGGCAACTTCAGTTTTGGTGATTATTTCAAGCAGGATGCGATCAAATACGCTTGGGAATTCCTGACCTCTGACAAATGGCTCAACCTGCCCAAGGAAAAACTCTGGGTGACGGTATATGCCAGCGACGACGAAGCCTTCGATATCTGGAGCAAGGACGTCGGCGTACCGGCCGAACGCGTGATCCGCATTGGCGACAACAAGGGTGCCCCTTACGCCTCCGACAATTTCTGGCAGATGGGCGACACCGGCCCCTGCGGCCCTTGCACCGAGATTTTCTACGATCACGGCGCCGATATCTGGGGCGGCCCCCCGGGCAGTCCCGACGAAGACGGCGATCGCTACATCGAAATCTGGAACAACGTTTTCATGCAGTTCGATCGTCAGCCCGACGGCACGCTGGTACCGTTGCCCAAACCCTCCGTGGATACCGGCATGGGGCTGGAACGCATAGCTGCCGTTATGCAGCACGTACATTCCAACTACGAGATCGACCTGTTCGCCAATCTGTTGAGCGCCGTGCAGGAAGTCACCGGCGCTACCGATCCGCAAGACAAATCCTTGCGTGTGGTCGCTGATCATATCCGCTCATGTTCATTCCTGGTGGCCGACGGTGTGTTGCCCTCGAATGAAGGGCGTGGCTACGTGCTGCGCCGCATCATGCGTCGCGCCATTCGCCACGGTAACAAGCTGGGTGCGAATGAGCCGTTCTTTCACAAACTGGTCGGGGCACTGGTCGGGCAGATGGGCGATGCCTATCCCGAGCTGCGCAAGCTACAGTCGCGCATAGAAAAGGTGCTGCTGCAAGAAGAGGAACAATTCGCCCGCACGCTTGAGCAGGGCCTGCGTATCCTGGAACTGGATCTTGCGCAGCTGAAAGGTGACGTTATTCCGGGTGAGGTCGTATTCAAGCTCTACGATACTTATGGCTTCCCTGCCGATCTGACGGCCGACATTGCGCGCGAACGCCAGCTGTCGATCGATCAGGCCGGATTCGAGCGCGAAATGGCTGCGCAAAAGGAACGTTCGCAAAAAGGCAGTCAGTTCGCCGCCAACTACCATGACGCCATTGAGGTCCAGAGCCAGACCCGTTTTACCGGCTATGACACCACGCGAGATGCCGCCCGTGTCGTTGAAATGTTTGTCGATGGCAAGTCTGTGGCGACGATTGAAGCAGGTCAGGAAGCCATCGTTGTGCTGGATCAGACCCCGTTTTATGCCGAATCCGGTGGTCAGGTCGGCGATGTTGGTCTGATTGAAAGTGAAACGTCACGTTTTGAAGTGGCCGACACGCTCAAACAGCGCCATGCGCATCTGCATCGTGGTCTGCTGTCAGCCGGCACGCTGACGGTAGGCGATACTGTCAGTGCGACCGTGAGTGCGGAATTGCGTCAGGCCACGCGCCTCAATCATTCGGCGACGCACTTGTTGCATGCTGCGCTGCGCACTGTGCTGGGCGAGCATGTCAGCCAGAAAGGTTCGCTGGTCACGCCGTCGCGACTGCGTTTTGACTTTGCCCATTTTGCCGCCATTACCCGCGATGAGCTGGCGAAGATCGAACAGCTGGTCAACGATCAGATCCGTGCCAATACGCCTGTTACGACCGAAGTCATGGCCATCGATCAGGCCAGGGCCAAGGGCGCGATGGCGCTGTTCGGGGAAAAATACGATGCCGAAGTGCGCGTCCTGACCATGGGGGAGGGCGATTTCTCGATCGAACTCTGCGGTGGAACCCATGCCAAACATACCGGTGATATCGGTCTGTTGCGTATTGTTGCCGAAGGCGGTGTCGCCGCCGGCGTGCGCCGCATCGAAGCCGTTACTGGTCGGGAAGCCCTCGCGCTCATCGATCACAAGGATCAGCAGTTGGCGGCCATCATGGATGCCGTCAAGGGCAATAGTGAAAACGTTGTCGGCAAGGTGACCGGGCTGCTGGAGCGGATGCGTCAGCTCGAAAAGGAGCTGGAAAAACAGAACGCCAAATTGGCCAGGATGGCGGGTGACGATTTGTTGGGTCAGGTATTTGAACTCGGCGGCGCCAAAGTGCTCGCTGCTGCTCTGGAAAACCTCGATACCAAAACCCTTCGTGAGATGGTCGACAAGATCAAGGATCAGCTTGGCGAGGGTGTCGTCGTGCTTGGTGCCAGTCAGGACGGCAAGGTGAATCTGGTGGCCGGCGTCAGCAAATCACTGACAGATCGCGTCAAGGCCGGTGAACTCGTGAATCACGTGGCTAGCCAGGTTGGTGGCAAAGGTGGTGGGCGTCCTGATATGGCGACGGCGGGAGGTTCCCAGCCAGAAAATCTGCAGCCTGCGATTGCCTCCGTGCGCGAGTGGCTGTCATCCCGGCTGGCTTGATGCCAGCATGAATAGGCTTTGTAGAGATTTGTAAGAAAGTCACAAAAACGTAATCCGGGGGGCTGACCCCCGGTTTTTTTTCGCCCCGAATTGTTGTTAAATACTGGCCCGTCTTCTTTGTCTACCTGCAAAGAATCCGTCTACTCCTAAGGCAGTCCCACACTTATGGCACTGATAGTTCAGAAATACGGTGGCACCTCTGTTGGTACCCCCGATCGCATTCGCAATGTGGCGAAGCGTGTAGAAAGATTCCGCGATGAAGGCCACGACATCGTGGTGGTGGTATCCGCCATGAGCGGTGAAACCAATCGCCTCATTGCGCTCGCCCATGAAGTGCATGACAACCCGCCACCGCGTGAGCTTGATGTGCTGGTCACCACCGGTGAACAGGTCACCATCGCGTTGTTGAGCATGGCACTGCAGAAAGACGGCTATGATGCCGTTTCCTACACGGGCAGCCAGGTTCGGATTCTGACGGATGACTCCTTTGGCAAGGCCCGAATCCAGGCGATCGATGCTGAACGCATCCGCGGCGATTTGGCGAAAGGTCGGGTCGTGGTTGTCGCTGGATTCCAGGGTGTGGACGAGAATGGCAACATTACCACGCTCGGCCGCGGCGGTTCTGACACGACCGGCGTCGCACTGGCGGCAGCGCTGAAGGCAGACGAGTGTCAGATTTATACCGACGTGGATGGCGTTTACACCACTGATCCCCGTGTCGTGCCCGAAGCCCGGCGCCTGGAACATATCACGTTCGAAGAAATGCTCGAGATGGCCAGTCTTGGCTCCAAAGTGCTGCAGATTCGCTCGGTTGAATTTGCAGGAAAATACAACGTTCCGCTGCGCGTACTTTCCAGCTTTGGTGAAGGCGCCGGCACGCTCATTACTGTAGAAGAAGGCAATAATATGGAACAACCGATAATCTCCGGTATTGCATTCAACCGGGACGAAGCCAAGCTGACCTTGCGTGGCGTACCTGATATTCCGGGTGCGGCCTACAGGATTCTTGGCCCGATTGGCGAAGCCAATGTCGAAGTCGACATGATCGTGCAGAACGTGAGCCTTGATAACACCACCGATTTCACCTTCACCGTGCATCGCAACGAATTCAAGAAAGCGCAGGCTGCCTTGCAGGAAGTGGCCAATGCCGTGGGCGCTCGCGACATCGTTGCTGACGACAAGATCGCGAAGGTTTCACTGGTGGGTGTCGGAATGCGCTCACATGCCGGCGTTGCCAGCAAAATGTTCAAGATTCTTGCCGCAGAGAACATCAACATCCAGATGATCTCGACCTCGGAAATCAAGATTTCTGTTGTGATCGAGGAGAAATATCTGGAGTTGGCGGTCAGAGCGTTACACGCAGGTTTTGACCTCGACAAGTGAGTTAACTTGCTGGCCATTAGGCTGCACGGGTTTCCAATACGCAAGCAAATCAGGTACTCTAGCGACCTGATTTGCTTTGTTTTTTATATAACCAGTATTCTTCTGCGAGTCTGTGGGCTGTTTTGTATTGACGCATGCGCCTCCAAGGCGCTGGATATCAGGCAGCAGGAATCCGGTACCGTGTAGAAACTTTTTTTCTGCAAATTCACCGGATGTGGGCAATACTTACGTGAAGCCCGTACCGGGGTGTGAAAGGTATTCGCTGGACTTGAAGGCGCGATTGCCAGGACAGTCACAGGAGCAGTTTTTAGGAGAAGGAAAATGTTAATTTTAACGCGTAGAGTCGGTGAAACCCTTATGATCGGGGATGAAGTGACAGTTACGGTGCTTGGTGTAAAGGGTAACCAGGTACGTATCGGTGTCAACGCGCCGAAAGAAGTGGCTGTGCATCGCGAAGAAATCTATCAGAGAATTCAGCGCGAGAAGGAAACCTCAAGGGACTCTGGCGGTAATTCCTGATTTCTCCCAGGCCAGGATTAAAAAAAGCGCGGCCAGACCGCGCTTTTTTGCTTTGAAGTGCTGCAGGAAAACGAGTTCCCCTGCGTTGTCATGTGCCGTCGCTAAATCGTTGTGAATAATTATTTTTCTGCTGGCTAGGCAAGCGTAAAAAAAACCAGTAGAATGCAGCGCTTCGTGAGTGGAGAGGTGGCCGAGAGGCCGAAGGCGCTCCCCTGCTAAGGGAGTATATCCTCAAAAGGGGTATCGAGGGTTCGAATCCCTCCCTCTCCGCCATTTCTCTTAAGCCGAGCTTGAGAAAAGGCATTCACGAAGTTGCATTTGTCAGCGAAATGCAAGTGATTGAAAAATCACGCAAATAGTTGAAAAAAAGTCCTTGACACAGGGTGCCGAAATCAACATAATTTGCGTCCCACGCGCCCGTAGCTCAGCTGGATAGAGTAACTGGCTACGAACCAGTAGGTCGGAGGTTCGAATCCTTCCGGGCGCGCCATATCAAGAAAGGCCTGCAGAAATGCAGGCCTTTTTGTTTTTCAGGTGTTCAGAAACCGTTTGTCCGGCTGGCCCCTGACCCCTTCTTCATGCTGATATCTCCCTGTCGTTTCCCTGCTGCCTCCCTGTCGCCTCCCATTTGATGATCTCGCGTCGATACTGCCTGCTTGCGGCTTGGCGGCTTGGCGGCTTGGCGGCTTGGCGGCTTTCGCTGAGGCGTGGGGGCGCACGCATGGCGAAAATATGGGCGATAAGGTGCCTTTTTTGCACCGTTCGGGCGCATGAGGCTACTTTTCAATAAAAAACCTGCAAATTTTCGAATTGCTTCGTTGCAAAAAGTCTTCTAACGATTCAAGATTGTTGGGTGTTCAGTTGTATAGGTCCTTCCGACCTGCAAATGGACATTTTTACAATTTTTAAGGTAAAGCTATGTCGAAGTCTACTGGAACCGTTAAGTGGTTCAACGAAGAAAAAGGTTTTGGTTTCATCACGCAAGACAACGGTGGTCCCGATGTCTTCGTTCATTTCCGTGCCATTCAGGCTGATGGTTTCAAAACCTTGAAAGAAGGCCAAGCCGTTTCTTTCAACGTTGAAAAAGGCCAGAAAGGTCTGCAAGCAGCCAACGTTGTACTTGGCTGAGTTCGAAAGAACGAGAAGAAGGGCGCTTTATGCGCCCTTTTTTATTGCCCGAAATTTGTGTTGCTTGTGTTGGATGTTGCTTGTGCGGGATGTTGGTAGTGCCAAGTGTTGTTTTGGCCAGGAGTGGGTTGTATTGCCGGCTGGACTCCGTGCCGTTGCTTGATCCATGACGGCAGCCAAACGCAAGCGCTTGGCGGGCGAGGCAGTTTGCCCGCGGGGCTTGCCTTTAGCTGTTCACCAGACGGAAACGTTGCGGGTTCTTCCGCAGTTCAGTGGCGCGTTGCGCGCGCATCTCATCGACCACGTTGCGCAGGTTCTGGGCAACGAGACGGATGTCTTCACCCAGCGCCTCCCCAATGAAGTCAGGCGCATGACCAATCATGAACAGGCATTCGATCAATCTCGGCTTGATGTCGTCCGTCACCATGCCGAAATTGAACAGGGCTATTTTACGACGACGCTGTTCTTCTGGCCGACCGGTTGCCGGTTCCTGCTTCAGTGTGTAGAGATGTGGTGGAATTTCATAGAAATCCAGCAAGTCGGCAAGTTCGCGACCGCGTGCCAGATGCAGGATGCGCTCACGCTGAATTTCTTCAAGTTCAATCAATAGATCGGTTAACTCAAAATCTATCACGTCTACCTCCCATGCCCACGCGAGTGGTGTCCTTGCTTTTGTTTTGGCGTCGTTCTAGAGCTTTTCTGCTTATAAGCATGATTTCATACCATAGCACAAACAATTCCCGAAACAGTAGGGGGCCAAATGTTTATCTCTTCGGCGGTATGGGCTCAGTTCGAGCCTTTCTGAACTGGCTGCAAAAAGCCTTCATCATGAATGATCTGGTTGCTGACGGGAGCGGGTCCAGGGTTCTTCTTCGGTTCCGGCTGCTCGCTCTTGCCCACAAAAAACCAGGTGGCCAGCAGCAAGTTGATGCTGACAAGCAGGATGGCAGCGACCAGCAAAGCCTTGCGGCCAGTGGGTTGGGGGGCGTTTGCAGGAAGGGCGGCGGCCGGGCTGCCTGCACCCGTCAGTGATGAGGGTGGTTCGTCGTTTGTGGAGCTGGATTTTGGCGGCTGCAGACCGGGTTCCTGCAGGCGGGCTTTCACCTCGTTGAAGCTGGCGATACGAATCTCCGGATCGCGGAAGATCATGGCCTTGACGAGGGTTTGCAGCGACTGAGGTAGCAGCTGGAAGGCTTCCTGGGGCATGAGAATGCCCTTGCGCCACACAGGCAGGTTACCAGTCAGCATCTGGTAGAACATGACGCCTGCACCGTAGACGTCGGACTTGGTGCTGCGGGCTTCCTCGTCGAGGGTGTACCAGTTTGGCTCGCTGCTCTCCTGATAGTGTTGGTCGAACCCGAAGTCACTGACCTTGATATGCGTATCATCGCTGAACAGGACGTTATGCGGCCGCAGGTTGCCGTGTACGATGTTGTGCTGATGGGCAAATGCCATGGCATCACATAGTTGTTCCGCGATAGGGAAGAAGGTGTCCAGTGCCATGGGCTGGGCCATGCGGGTCTGCAGGCTGCCGGCCTGCAGGTACTCCATCACGACAATGAAGATACGTTCATTGCGGCTGACCCCCAGCACCTGGATGATATTGGGATGACGATGGCGGCTAGCCCATTCGGCTTCCGGGTAGCCGGCCCAGCTGCCTACCCGTTTTTTCAGCACCATCAGATTGTGATCGGCCCGGTTTTCATAGAGAAAGACCGAACCAAAGGGCGTCTCCCGAATGACGTCGAGCAGGCGGAACTTGTCCTTGCTGTCCTTGAAAGTATCGCGCGCATCTTCCACTTCGCTTTGCGTGAGGTGTTGCCCTTGCACGGATTTTAGTAGCAGTGATGTCAGCTTTTCTGCTGCAGGACGCTGCCCTGGCTCCTCGGAAAGGCAGGCCATGATGATGGCGGAGAGTGCTTCCGGCATCTTGGGATTGTAGTGGGTCGGCGGCGGGAAACCGAGCTTGGGCACAATGCCCGCGAACATCAGGTACATCATGACGCCCAGCGAATAGATGTCGCTGGCCGAGGTTGCGAAGGCAGCACCGTTGTGTTGCTCGGGGGCCATGTAGCTGAGCGTGCCGACCGTCAGACCGGCCTCGCTGCGCATGATGTCGGTGTCCTCGGTGATGAGGGCAATCCCGAAATCCACGACGCGGGCGTTTTCCTCGCGATCGATCAGCACGTTTCCAGGCTTGATATCCCGATGCACGATATTGTTCTTGTGCGCATAGGCCAGCGCCTTGGCTACCTGAATGGCGGCGCGCAATTTTTGTGCGGTGGTGAAGTCCGGACGCTTGATGGCGCGCGTCAGGGTTTCTCCTTCGACAAAATCCATGACGAAATAGGGCATACCATCGGTGGTGATGCCCTTGTCGATGACGCGGATGATGTTGGGGTGATCGAGTCGGGCAACGATCTGGGCTTCGCGGTCGAACATTTGTCGAGCCTGCGGTGTATCCAGTAGACCCGTCTTGAGCACCTTGATGGCCACGGGACGATCGAGCGACGTCTGGGTGGCGCGGTAGAGCACCGCCATGCCACCCTCGGCAATCACTTCGAAGTGTGAAAATCCTTTCAGTTCCATGTTGCCCTGGCGCGGCGCCCCTTACTGCGGAATGGTGACTCTTGCTTAAGCGTAGTCATTTTTCCGCAGGGTGCGTGTTCCCTGGCGTGGTTTGTCAGGTAGCGGGCGTGTTTTGTGGCAACGATACCCGCGCGAGCACAACCCGGGCCAGGGCCCGTGCATGATCCGGGGAGTCGTTCAAACAGGGAATGTAATTGAAAGTCCTGCCACCGTGTTCGAGGAAGCGTTCCTTGTTCTGGATGGCGATTTCTTCGAGGGTTTCCAGGCAGTCGGTGGCAAACCCTGGACAGATGACGTCGAGGTGATGAATACCCTGACGGGCCCAGTCCTCGATCATGACGTCGGTGTACGGCTTGACCCATTCCTGGCGACCGAAGCGACTCTGGAAGGCGACGGCATATTGATCGTCGGGCAGTGCGAGGCGGGCGGCAACGAGGCGCGCGGTCTCAAGGCATTCGGCCGGGTAGGGGTCGCCTTTCTGCTGGTAGCTTTCCGGAATACCGTGGAAGGAAAACAGCAGCTTGTCGCCTTTCGGGTGCTGTTTCCAATGTTGTTCGATGCTGCGCGCGAGGGCGTCGATGTAAGCCTCGTTTGTATGGTAATTGCGCACGAACCGCAGTTCCGGAATATCAGGACAGCGTTGCAGCTGTCTGGCCAGCCCATCAAAGACGGCAGCCGTCGTGCTGCTCGAGTACTGGGGAAACAGGGGGACCACCACGAGCGGGCAGTGGCCGTGACGACGAACGACACTGCCAAGCTGATCGAGCCCGGGTTCGCCATAGGTCATTGCCAGATGCACGGGAATGAGTTGGCCTGTGCACTCGGACAACTCCTGTTCAAGACGTGCCGCCAGTCGCTGACTGAATGCCATGAGCGGTGAGCCGTCGGGTGTCCACACGGATTGATAGAGCTTGGCGATGCGGCGCGGGCGGAATCGCAGGATGATGCCGTTGAGAATGAACCACCAGAGCCAGCGGGGCGCATCCACCACCCGCTTGTCCCACAGGAACGGTTTGAGGTAGCTGCGAATGGCTGCGGCATCAGGCCGCGCAGGAGTGCCCAGATTCACGAGGACGACTGCGAAGGGGGGACTTTTGGCTTGCACCTTGATCTTCCTTAACTTATAACGTTCTGAAAACAGGCATATTTTTGAGCGCCTAGAATACCACCGCAGACGCGTCGACAACACCATCATGCGATCGATGTGCGTCGTGTGAAAGAAAATGTCTAAACGTTATCGTCACTGAGGAGATTGCTATGCCCCTGCCAAAAGTTGGCGCCAAAGCACCTGCATTCACGTTGCTTGATCAAAATGGAAAACCGGTTTCCCTCTCTGATTTTGCTGGCCAAAAAGTCATTGTTTATTTTTACCCGAAGGCGATGACCCCCGGTTGCACGGTGCAGGCGTGTGGTTTGCGCGATGCAAAAGCAGCGCTGAAAAAACAGAAGGTTGCAGTATTGGCCATCAGCCCGGATTCGCCGGCACGACTGAAAAAATTCGAGGAGCGGGATGCGCTGAATTTTACCCTGCTGTCGGATGAAGATCATGCGGTGGCAGAAAAGTACGGAGTGTGGGGGCTGAAGAAGTTCATGGGGCGCGAATCCATGGGAATCCTGCGGACAACGTTCGTGATTGATGAAGCAGGAAAAATTGCGCACGTGATGGGCAAGGTCACCACCAAAACCCATCATGATGATGTGTTGGCGATTGTTGCCGGTCTGGAATGACGTCTCGAAAAGTAAACGGCGTCACTTACGAATTAGGTACGCCGTCCATGGCGTCGGTCCAAACTCCCCCCCAGTGATTGAAGCCAGTGTAGAGCGCACCCGGCTTGACTTCAGTGTGGGTTTGGTGCTGTTTTTGTAATCCAATGTGAATCATGTCACGTCAGCAGGGACGTGGGCGGAGGTCATCATTACACACCAATATTCTCACCCTGTGGCGCATTTCGAACATCCGCGCGCGGCACGGGCGTTTGCCGATTACATCACCACTCAGGGCATCATCAATCGCGTCACGGATTCTGCACAGGGCAGCGTGGTGGAGCTGCTCGATCATGCTGAACTGCCACGATTCAAGAGCGAGCTGAAAGCCTTTCTGGACAACCCTCAGGATGAGCGTTATCTTGCCGCCTCGTGGGAAGCCGGGGATGCTGCCAGTGAACAGGATTCCCGCTCTCTTGCGCGAGTCTATGGCGGACAGCGCCTGCGTGCCAGAAAGCCTGGGCCCTTTACGCTTACCGTTATTGCTGCCTGTCTGGTGGTGTTCCTGGAATTCAATCTTGGTGATCCGCTGGGGTGGTGGCCACAGTTCCGGTTTTTCCCCAGTTGGGGGCATCTGTTGGGCAGTGGCGACTGGTGGCGCTGGTTTACCAGCAGTCTCTCGCACTATCAGTTGATGCATGTGGGATTCAACCTGCTGTGGTGGTGGGATCTGGCAGGTAATGTGGAACGACGCCAGGGATCGTTGCGATTGCTGACACTGTTTGTATTGCTGAATATCGTGTCGAACCTGAGTCAGTTTGTGGTGTCCGGCCCGAACTTTCTCGGTCTTTCCGGTGTGGTTTATGGTCTGCTGGGGTATTTGTGGGCTTATGTGCGCATGTGCCCCGCCTATCCTGAACCGCTGAACCCGCTGGTGTTTCGCTCCATGATCATCTGGCTTTTCGTCTGCCTGAGCGGCGTGGTCGATTTGCTCATGCAGGGCGGCATAGCCAATGGTGCGCACGTGGGTGGTTTGTTGGCAGGAATGGCACTGGGCTATTGGTGGGGGCTTCTGGACAGGAAAACATGGTAACAAGGATGCAGTATCGAATGCCGAGAATCGGGTGGATGTTTTTGTTGTGGGTGTTGAGCACCAGTGTTTTTTCTGCGCCGCGGGATTTTGACGAGGCCAAGCGTCTGGCGGAGCGGGTGTATTCCGATCACGCGGAGGAGTTCTATTGCGGCTGCCGTATTACCTGGCGTAATGGGGGCAAGGATCTGGTGGATTTCAATTCGTGTGGTTATCGCGTGCGCAAGGATCCGACCCGCGCGCAACGGATCGAATGGGAGCATGTGGTGCCGGCCAGCTGGTTCGGGCAGCCGATGGCGTGCTGGCGCAATGGTGGGCGTGAAAACTGCAGCAGGCACGATGAAGCCTTCCAGAAAATTGAAGCCGATTTGCATAACCTGACCCCTTCGGTGGGGGAGGTAAACGGTGATCGCAGCAATATGCCGTTTGGCCTGGTGGCACCTGATACAGGCCGTTACGGCCAGTGTGCCACGCGGGTCGACAGGGTGGCGGACCGGGTCGAACCGCGCGATCAAGTGAAAGGCGATGCCGCGCGTATAGCGTTTTACATGATGACTCGCTACCAGGTGGCGCTCGATGATCGCCAGATTTCACTGTTGCGAAAATGGGCCATGCAGGATCCGGTCGATGCCTGGGAGTTGGAGCGTGATCGTCGCATCGGCCAGCACATGGGCTGGCGGAATCCCTATGTGGCGCAGGCCGGCAAGATCGCGCTGCCGCTGCCGAAAAAACCGGTGGAGGAATCCGTTGCTACAAATGCTCCGGGGCCCGCGAATGGAAAGCCGCCGTCATCTTTAAATCAGCCGTCGTCTGTCAATCAGACGTCGCCGGACAAACCGGTGACTGAGACGGCGCGTCCTCATGGCAAGATCATTTATGACGTGCGCGGAAACCGTAACAGCAAGCTCTATCATCTGGGGCATTGCCCCGGTTTTGCGCAGATCAAGCTGGAAAACCGTGTCGCCTTTGACAATATCGCGCAAGCCGAAGCGCAAGGGTACAAGCGGGCCGGGAACTGCCGACCGTTAAGAGAGCACAAGTGAAGCAGGGGGCTCAGCGCCGATCCTGGACAGCGAAAACACTGTCGAGACGGCTGTAGCCCATGCCGTCTCCCTTGTGTACCTTGATCTGCACGGAAATCCTTTCCTTCATCGCTTCGACGTGACTGATCACGCCAATCATCTTGCCCGAGGCATTCAGCACATCGAGGGCGTCCAGGGCGTCTTCGAGCGTTTCCCCGTCGAGGGTGCCAAAACCTTCATCGAGAAAAAGCGAATCGATAGACGTCTTGTGGCTGACCAGGTCGGAGAGCGCCAGTGCCAGTGCCAGGCTGACCAGAAAGCTTTCTCCCCCGGACAAGGTCTTGGTGTCGCGGCAGGCGTCGCCCTGCCAGGTATCGATGACTTCCAGCTCAAGCTCGCCGTTATTGCGCCTGGCCAGCAGATAGCGATCGTGCAGGCGTTTGAGCTGCTGGTTCGCCAGGTGGATGAGATGGTCGAGCGTGATCCCTTGGGCGAATTTGCGGTATTTGGCGCCATCGGCCGCGCCGATCAAACTGTTGAGGCGCTGCCAGTGATCGAAATCGGCTTCGGTGCGGGCGATTTCCTGCAGTAATTGATGCTGGGTGCGGCGCTGGTGCTCGTCGCTGTCCAGTTGATTGCGCAGCGCGCCGCGTTGTTCGGTCAGCGTGATCTGTTGTTGCTGCAAACGGTTGAGTTGCGTGGCAACGCCCTCTGCATCAAGTAGGCTCTGCGGAGATTGTTCCAGGGTTGCCCGCTCGGATTGCGCCTGCTGTTCAATGGCGTGGGCCTGGGTGAGTGCGTCTTGCAACGCTTGCTGTTGGTGGCGCAAGGCCGTCAGCTCGGCTTCGGGCAGCAGGGCGGCGATGTAGGCTTCGTCACTGGCAAACGGGCTGATGGAGCGAGCTGCCTGCCAATCTGATGCGAGCGCCAGCTGGTGGTGATGGTTATCGCGATCCTGCTGGGCAAGTTGTTCGAGCTGGCCCTGCAGGGTGGTGAGCTCCGTTTGGGTGGCCTGTAACGCTTGCTCGTAGTGTGCCAGTGCCTCTGGCGTGACGTTGTCGGGCATCTGGTCGGAATGGGCGAGTGCTGCTTCCTGCGCGCGATGACGCCACGGGTTTGCCTGCTGCACGGCGTTTGCAACCGCTTGCGACTGCTGCACGCTTGCAAGAGTGAGGGTGCGTGCAGTGTCGCTCTGGTGTTGCCAGTCTTTCCATTCCTGCTGGCGCTGCTGCAACCAGACACCACTTTCTGACGGGAAGGCGTGACCAAACCCCTGCAGACTTTGCTCAAGCAGCTGGCGCAGTTCTGTGAGGCGGGTGCTCAGTCGGGTGATGTCGGCCCCACAGGTCTGGCGTTGTTCCTCGGCCTGTTGCTGGTCTTTCTGCAGCAGTGATAACGCCGTGTGCAGTGCCTCCCGCGTTTTTTCCTGCTGTTGCAGGCGTTGACGGGCGTCTTCGAGTGTCGTGTTGGTGGCGTCCAGGGTCTGCTGATGTTGCTGATGGCGATCCAGTGTGCCCTGTAATTCCTGTAACTGACGCTCGAGGGTGTCTGGTGTGCTATCGGGCAATGCCAGGCTGGCGGTCAGCGCCTGTTGCCGGGGTTCGATATCGCTGAGTTGGGCAAGCTCGCGTTGACGTTGCGCTTGCAGGTGTTGCTGACGATTGAGAAGATCCTGCAGCTGGCGCCCGAGCATTTGCCCCTGTTCGGCGACCTGTTCCTGGCGCGTCTTGACCGCCTGTAACGCCTGCTCTGTGGCAGATACGTCAAGGGTTGCGTAGGCGCTGATGGCCGGATGCTCGGTGGCGCCGCAGAGGGGACATGGCTGATCCGCTTGCAGGGCATGACGGTGTTCGTCGAGAGCACGAATGAGTTTTTCCTGCTCCAGCAATTTTTGCTTGTCGTCGACCTGCTGCTTCAGATCCTTGAACTGCTGGCGCAATGCGTCTTGTTCCGCAGATTTTTGCGCGTGTTCTTGCTGCAGGGTGGCCAGCTGAGCGTCTGCCTGGGTGATGGTTGCGCGCAAATCATTGCGGCGGGTGACGAGTTCCCTGAGCGTGTTAACGTCGTGCTTGCGCTGCGTGAGCGTTTGCCACTGTGCGCGGAATTCGATTTCCGATTGCTCGCCTAATATTTGCTGTTTTTGCTGCTCGATTTGTTGCCAATGATGGCGGGCCTGATCCTGCGCCTGAGAGGCAAGCTGGAGCTGCTGTTCAAGTACCTGCTGCTGTTGCGTCAAGCTGTGTTGGCGAGTGGCTACCGCCTGTTGCAAACGCTGCTGTGCGTCCTGATCGGTTTTCAATGCGAGCATCTGCTCGAAACGGTTTTGCCAATCGGGCAGTGTTTCCCCCAGTTTTTGGTGATTGGCGTGTTCCTTTAGCCAGATCTCGGTCTGTCGTAATGTTGCCTGTGTCTGGGTGTGTTCTTGTTGGGTGCGATGTTCCAGTGCAAGGGCAAGTGACAAGCCGGCACGGATAATCCGGTGACATTCTTGTCGAAGTGTCTGCTGGTTTACTTGCAGTGTTTGTTGGCGAGCCTGGGTGGCCTGCACACGGCGTGCGGCTTCCTGACAGGCAAGGTGCAAGGGGCGCAGTTTTTCGGCGGGCTCGGCACGCTGCAGACGCGCCAGCGACGGTTGCGCCTGGTGCCAGGCCTCGGTCGCTTGTGCCAGGGCGTGTTGTGCCTGCTGGTGACGGGAGCGGGCCTGCGCGCACTGCTGGTGCCATCGTTCCTGCTGTTGCAGGTCGGCAAGCTGGCGGGCCAGCGTCTGTTCCTCGATAACGAGCGCGTTCAGGGTCTCGGCCAGGGTGTTGCGCGCGGCTTCGCTCAGGAAGGCAACCCCTTCGGATTTCGCCCGCAACTGATCCAGTTTGCCACGCATCTCGCGATGGTGTTCGAACACCCGGCGCGATATTTCCCCGTAGATTTCCGTGCCGGTGAGTTGTTCCAGCAGTTCGGCGCGCTGAGCCGCATCGGCATTGAGGAAGGCCGCAAAGTCGCCCTGGGCCAGAATGATCGAGCGTACGAATCGGTCGTAATCCAGGCCTGACAGGGCCTCGATTTTCTGCAGCTTGTCGGTGGCTTTTTCGGCAAGGATCACGTCGCCTGACGGGGCCGCGTTGTCTTTCGCGTCTGCCGAGGCGCCAGCCAATTGCGCCAGTTCGACCCTGGGTGGCTGCAGCGTGCCGTCGACCTTGTCGCGTGCGCGTCGTTGTGCCCAAAACGCCCGGTATTGCACGCCCTTGACGTCGAATTCGACTTCGGCGAGACAGTCTGACGTGTGACGGGTCATCAGCTCGTTGACACTGTTGCTCACTGCTTTCATGCGGGGCGTGCGGTGATAGAGCGCCAGGCAAATGGCATCAAGCAGGGTGGTCTTGCCGGCGCCGGTCGGGCCGACAATGGCAAACAGGCCGCTCTGTGAGAAGGGCGCCTGTCTGAAATCGATTTTCCATTCCCCCTTGAGGGAGTTCAGGTTCTTGAGTCGTAGGCTGAGGATTTTCATGCGTGGCCGGTGTCGATCTCGCCAATGATCTGTTGGTACAGGATTTTCAGCGCAGCTTGTTGATCGGGCTCGAGGGTTTCGAGTGCCAGACGGTGCTGGAAGACTTCCAGCGGGGTGAGTTCCACCAGCGTTTCCCGGGCCTGGCGGCGCAGGGGCAGCGCTTGTGTTTGACGTTCGCGGTGAATGCGCAACACCTCCACCGGCAAGCCTTCGGTCATTTTCCGGATCGGCGAATGCAGATCGGACAGGTAGCCGTCCACGCTCACCGTTATGTCGAGCCATACTGGCTTTGCGGGTGTGCCGGCACGGGCCGCTTCCTGCAGGGCGTGTTCGAGCGTGGCGAGGGAACCGCGCACGGATCGCAGGGGCTGGAAGCAGGGCACGGCAATGGCGTCGACGGATTGCAGGCCGCCATTGTCGAAGCTCGCCATCAACACCTGCTTTGGCTGACCCGCTTCGTCGAAGGATAACGGCAGCGGTGAGCCGCAATAACGGATGTGTTCCAGGCCACCCACGCGCTGGGGCTTGTGGATATGTCCGAGCGCAATGTAATCAAAGGCGGGGAAGGCCGCCGCCGGAAACGCTTCGAGTGTGCCGATGTAGATATCCCGTACCGATTCGCTCATTTGTGCGCCGACGGTAGTGAGGTGGCCGGTGGCGATGAGCGGCACCGGCCCGTGAGTTTCCCGCAGCGACAGCGCCTGTTGATACAGCCGCTCATAAGTGGCGGCAATGGCCTGCTGCAGATCCTGCTGTTTTTCCACGAGTCCCTGGCCCGCCTGGCTGGTGAGGACATCACGCGCCCGCAGGAACGGGAGGGCGCACAGTAACGCCGACACAGTGCCCTGACGATTGGTCAGGGGAATCACCTCGGCGTCCGCCAGAGCGGACACCACCTGTGTGTTCAGGCAGGCCAACAAGGCTCTCGACTCGCCCAGCACCGCCGCAGAGTCGTGGTTTCCCCCCAGCAGAATCAGCCGGGCCCCGGTGGCTTGTACTGCAACCACCACGTTATTGTACAGCTCACGTGCATA
>JBPOHS010000030.1:0-2173 GCA_052035295.1 Pseudomonadota bacterium | reverse complement strand
TCCCCAAGAGACGGGCCGCTGATGCGGCCCGTTTTTTTTGCGCGCTAAAACATCGCATTTTATTCTGCCTATTGCTACCTTGCAGTCAGGTTACGTATTTTTCTCGCATGCGACTTTTCACCTAAGCAAGTAACAACAAAAACATGAACAATAATTCCGTTACCCTCGCCTGGCCCGTCTTGCTACTCACCTCTTGTGGTGCTTATGCCGCTGACTCAATGGGGCATTCTTCACTGACTCTGCACGGATATACGGGTGCGCTCAATGTTCCCAGTGCCTATACCGCAGCCCCTGGAATGGCGAACTTGCAGTATTCCGACACTTTCATCGCTGGTGATCGCTACGATCACAACAACAATGCCATCGGCAACTTCGGGCTGCTTCCATGGCTGGAAGCGGGGGGGCGAATTTCGTGGGACACCACGCATACCAACTGTTATTTTGAAGAATGTGGAGTACGCGATCTTTCCGCCAACCTGAAACTGCGTGCCCCCTTCATTCCTGATGATTGGTTTTCTTTGGCAATTGGTGCTCAGGACCTTGGGGGACAGTCGAGCCCATTTTCAGCAGAATATGCTGTCATCAGCAAACAGATGCGCTACGGTCGCATCGACCTGGGTGCGGGGCGTGCCGATGTACCGGAGCGTTATCTCGACGGTGCTTTTGGCGCAGTTGAAATCCAGCCCTGGCAGTGGCTGGGACTGATTGGCGAATATGATGCGCAGAACGTCAATGCCGGGTTTCGTGTGGGCCTTCCCAGCGCCTGGCAACCCTGGGGAATACAGCCCGAACTGAAAGTAATGGCATACTCGGACCGCGAAGGCGCGGAAGATCAGCGTTTCTTTGCGTTGAGCGTGAATATTCCGATGGGAAGCAGCAAGGAACATTATGCGTCCTCTGCACATCGCTCCGGAAATTCGAACGCAGACAGCATCAAAATATTGCCGATGTCGGAAGCCCCTTCTCCGGCTACGCTGCCGAGGGCAAGTGCAACGGCGATCACGCCGATTACCCCTGCGACGCCTGTTGCGCCCATCAATACGCAGGCCCAACCTTACTACGAAGCGCTCGCTGCACAGTTGGTCAGTGACAAGTTCGAAAGGATCCTGGTGGGCGAACATAACGGCGTGCTTTATGTCAGCTTCGAGAATAACCAGTTCAACCGCAACGAGCTGGATGCCCTCGGCCTGGTGCTAAAGCGTCTGAGCGCCCATGCCAAAGGACACTACGCCAGTGCACACGCCATTCTGCGGAACCAGGGTGTAGCAACGCTGGATGTTACGATCAAGCCGGACAACTATGCCGATTTTCTGCGGGCAGACAAGGGAGCAAGCCCCCTCTTCCTTGATGTGCGCTACCCGGAAAGCGGGCAGCTGGGTACGATCAACTGGTTTGTCGAAAGGTCTTACGGCAGCTCGCTCAAGCCGAAATTCTCTTTCTCACCCAGTCTGGTGACTGCTGTCGCCACCGAGTATGGCGTGTGGGATTACTCGCTGGCCATGCAGACGGATTTAAGTGTCAGCTTGTGGCAAGGGGCAATGATCAACGCAACGTACAATATGCCTGTGGACCAGAGCGATGACTTTGATCGTTATGTCGAGGACTACGACTTCCAGGGAGTGTTTTACCCGGATCGGCAACGTTCGGCCTTTGATGAATACGAAATCCAACAGACACTGAAAATTTCCAGCAGCCTGTACACGACGTTACATGCCGGTCATTTCATGCGGGACTATGATGGTTTTTACAATCAGACGGCATGGTTTTCACCGGAGGGGACGCACAAGTTGACGCTGCGTGCGGGGCAATTCGATCATGTGGACGATCCGCTAATTGAGCGGAATTTCAACCTGGTGAGTTACCGCTATTTCTTTGCCGGGCAGGATGTGTCGCTGGAAACGACTTACGGAGAATTCTGGGAAGGGGATCAGGGGTATCGGGTGGATACAAAGTTCTGGTTCGGGGATACGGCAGTGACGCTGGAATACAAGGATACGGATGCGCAGTTTGTGGGGATGCGGTGGACATTGCCGTTAACGCCGCGACGGGATTGGTTGTCGCCTTATGGGCAGGTGAAGGGGCGTGAGAACTGGAATTATGGTTTGCAGACGCGGGTGAATGAGGATTTGAATTACGTGAGTTTCGGCGTGGCGACGGTGCCGAGGTCGCGGCA
>JBPOHS010000201.1:0-2647 GCA_052035295.1 Pseudomonadota bacterium | reverse complement strand
AGTAATAACGGCAATATTTATGTTACGAACTCGTCCGCGTCCCTGATACACAACCATTTCATTGAAGCAATTCCAGCTACCAAGTCCTGCTCATTCTCGGGTAGTTTTAAAAAGACCAAGGCTGCGGCTGGACTCGGGGTGACCTTTGCCAGCAGCTACCCAAGCTCCAATCGGTACTATTCGCTTCGCAGCACTGGCTCAGGCGCTAGTTTCCGACTTGCTGCTGCGCCCGATGCCAAGACGCTTCCGGTCGGCGTGACCGACACGACCGTAGTCCCCGGCCTCAGCAAATGGTATGAATTCAAAGTCCAGTGGGAATCCTTGGCTGATCGGGTGCATGTTCGTGCAAAAGTCTGGGATACAGCGACCCAGGAGCCGAGCGCTTGGCAAATTGATGCAGAAGATCTGGATGCTGCTCGCTACTCGAACTGCAGGGTGGGACTTTGGTCGAACAGTGCGTCAGGAAGCTTCTGGGATAGTTTGAAACTTGAACCACTGCAGGTTCAACCACCAGTCAATCACCCGCCCGTCATTACCAGCTCCCCCCTTACCCAAATCAATGACGGTCTGAATTATACCTACCAAGTCATCGCAAGCGACCCTGATGCTGCCGATACGCTGACCTATTCCTTGCCTGTAGCGCCTGCCGGTATGACCTTGTCGCCGACTACAGGGCTGGTTCAATGGCAACCCGGCTTTACCGCAGTGGGGGCGCATCCTGTATCAGTACAAGTGAGTGATTCCAGCGGCCTGAGTCACCGGCAGGATTATGTTCTGCAAGTCACACATGTCAACGTTGCGCCGACGATTACCAGCAACCCGCTGACGGCATGGCATGAGGGGGCACCGTATACCTACTCCGTCGCTGCCCAAGATCCTGAAGGCAGTAATCTGCTGTTTACGCTGCAAACTGCGCCTGCTGGTATGTCGATTGATGGGGCTTCAGGTGTAGTGCTATGGGCACCGGGTTATAACGACAGCGGTGTATACCCGATCACAGTACGTGTTGTGGATCCGGAAGGTGCTTTTGCTGAGCAAACCTTCAATCTGTCGGTAGCGAATGTCAATCGGGCGCCGCAGGCAGAGGATTTCGTTGTCTCAACGACCGAAGACACCGCAGTTCCGTTCAATTTGCAGGGTGTCGATGACGATGGCGATACGCTGGCGTATTCGATATCTGTAGTACCACAACACGGAGTAATCAGTGGTACCGCGCCAAATCTTGTCTACACACCCCGCGAAAATTTCCACGGGAGTGACACACTGACGTACTCCGTGGTCGATGCATCGTCTGCGAGCGGTTTTGGTGAGGTCACCTTTGAAGTCGAACCCGTAAATGATGCCCCCGTAGCTGATAGCCTCATTGTGAATGGCACTTCGGGTAGTCCCTTGGTGTTGACGTTACACGCCATTGATGTCGAAAACGATCCGCTAATCTATCAAATTGTGCAGCAACCTGCGCACGGCTCCATCACAGGGACGCCTCCCCAATTGACATACACCTCCGAGAGTCAATTTGCTGGTGAGGATTCTATTGTTTATTTGGCTTCCGATGGTAAAAGTAACTCTAATTCCGCAACGGTTCGCCTCGATATTACCAACGTCAATGTTGCCCCGCGAATTACCAGTGCCCCAGCCATTACAGCCCTAGAGAAGACCCCGTTTGTCTATCGAATAGTCGCTGAGGATGCCAACAACGATGATTTGGTTTTTTCCTTGGTACGCGCACCGGGTGGCATGTCGATTGATGCATCCACTGGATCCATTGCCTGGATACCTGGCGCTGACTATGTGAAATCGGTAGCGACAAAAAACACGCAATGCTTTGTCGCCGGCGAGCGGCAAATCGGAACTGTTGCGGGAGGCGGAACCGGGCCAGACAGTATCAAAGAGCTACCCGATCTCGCTGTCGGAGCAATAAAGCTTGTCGCCTATGCGGATGATTTTGCAGAACTGGCCGTGCAAGTTCATAACAGGGGCTTGGCTGTTGCTAAGGGCAAAATAACTGTATCCATTTATAACGGCAAGGTTGCTTTGGGAGAGAAGCTGGCAACGCTTGAGTTGACAGAAATTGGCGAAGATGAAACGTCAGAGGTTAACGTCAGGGTCGCAAGTAATCTTCTTTCAAAAGATGTCTATGCGCAGATCAAGACAGATAGTGCGATACAAGAATGCAGCGTTAAAAACAATGTATCCGTAGCTGCGTTGGTCCATGTCAAAGTGGAAGATCCCATGCTTGCATCTGATGAGCAAATATCATTGCTGAATGTTGAGGATGTCAATGAGGCACCCACGATTGCCAGCAATCCAAATGCCGTATTGCAGGGTGGGCAGCCGTTCACTTACACGGTTGTTCCGACTGACGGCGATATTGCGGATGCGCACACATTTACCCTCTTGCAGGGACCTGAAGGTCTGGTGATTGACCGTAGGACTGGGCAGTTTTCATCGGTTCCGGGCGGTATCGCCGCCGGTACTTACGTGATTGTTGTTGAAGTGGAAGATCTGCGCGGTGAAAAAGTGCAGCAGACCTTTACTCTTGAAGTACATGAGAATCTTGCACCCGAAATAATATCGATGCCACCTGAAAGTGCCGAGGAGAATTCCGGGTTTCACTATCAGGTAGAGGCAGAAGACCCGAATGAAA
>JBPOHS010000136.1:0-3790 GCA_052035295.1 Pseudomonadota bacterium | reverse complement strand
CGCAGCATGGTGAATATGCTCGCGCATGAACCAGTCAGCGCGCTCACCTTCGCGTTGCTTCAACGCTGAAAAAATCACATGATGGTGATCATGCGACCGACGAAAATCTTCGTGCTTGTACCACTTGAATGACCCATTGAATACCACTGGCAGCTTGCGTGCATCCTGACAGAACCGGATCAACAAGGCGTTATCGGCACCTTTCAGGACCGTGGTGTGAAACACCGTATTCATCTGGCGCCAGGCTTCAAACTCGTCTGCCCCCCAGTCACCACGTTGCAACAGCCTGTCACCTTCGACCACCGTCTCGGCCAGCGTTTGCTCTTGCAGGGATGTCAGCCCTTTTTCGGCAAGCGTACGTGCAGCGAGCCCTTCGAGCACGGCGCGAACCTGAAAAGCCTGCATGATATCGTTGAGTGCAAATCGTTTGACGACGAAGCCACGGTTGGGCTGGTAGATGAGCAGGCCGTCTTGCGCGAGTTGACGAAGTGCTTCACGGATGGGAGTGCGGGACACCTGCATTTGTTCTGCCAGGGCCATCTCTTGCAAATGACCACCAGGGGGAAACTCACCACGTAACAGCATTTCACGCAGGCGATCGGTGACACTCAAGGAGCGTGTTACGGGAGTGGCGGAATCAAAAGCAGTTTCTGTATTCATTTGGCCGTTTTCCAGTACGAATGATTAACCCGGCCATTGCCGGGTTAATCAACATCGACACGAACAAGCGCGAATAACGGTAGCTATCCGCGCCCAAGGCCATTAACGCCCCAACAATTCGCGTGCGACGATTTCTTTCATAATTTCAGACGTGCCACCGTAAATACGCTGAATCCGCGCATCCACATAAGCACGCGCCAGCGGATACTCACGCATGTAGCCGTAACCACCGAACAACTGCAGACACTCGTCAGCCACCTTGCACTGCAGCTCGGTCGTTGACAGCTTGGCCATTGATGCCTCGGTCGTTGACAGCTTGCCGGCATTGTATTTATCGGTGCAGATCTGCACGAAGGCGCGGTTCACTTCCAGCTGCGTCTTGATTTCAGCCATCTTGAAGCGCGTATTCTGGAACTGGGCAATCGCCTGTCCGAAGGCCTTGCGGTCTTTCACGTATTGAACGGTGGCTTCCATCATGCCGTCGCAGGCACCGATAGCACCGATCGCGAGAATCAGACGCTCACGCGGCAGTTCGTTCATCAGGTTGGCAAAACCACGACCGATGCCACCCAACACTTGCTCTTCGCCCACACGCACGTTGTCGAAGAAAAGTTCAGAGGTATCGCCCGAGTGCAGGCCCATTTTTTCGAGGTTGCGCCCGCGCTGAAAACCCGGCAGCGTGCAATCCACGGTGAACAGGGTCACGCCCTTGGCGCCAGCGTTAGGATCGGTTTTGGCGGCGACAACGATGACGTCGCAGTGCTGACCGTTGGTGATAAAGGTCTTTTGGCCGTTGATGACATACTGGCTGCCTTCATTGAGGGCGCTGGTCCGCATGCCCTGCAGGTCGGATCCCGCGCCCGGCTCGGTCATGGCAATGGCACCGACGGCTTCACCGGTGACCATTTTGGGTAGCCAGGCTTGCTTCTGTTCTTCGGTGCCGAGGTGAAGAATGTAAGGGGCAACGATGTCGGAATGCACGGACACGGAGGAGCACAGGGCACCCAGGCCAGCGCGACCGAGTTCTTCGACGATGATGGCAGAGAGGCCGAAATTGGCGCCAAAACCGCCGTATGCTTCGGGGACGTCGACACACAGGTAGCCGTTTTCACCCAGTTTGTTCCAGACTTCACGCGGGAAAATTTCAACGCGCTCCCACTGTTCGTAGTCGGGGAGAATTTCCTTGGCGAGAAATTTACGAAAATTGTCGCGGAAAAGTTCGCATTCTTCCTGGGTCAGTTCTGCGGTACTCATAAATAGATTCCTGTCAATGGGAGAGCTGTCGATGGGGAGAGGGAGACACGACTCGCCGACGCAGCCTTCACAGGCGCAAACGGCGCAGTCAGGTACACCTACTATGCAAGGAAACGCGGCCCTCGACAATGCCTCAAAATGACGGCTTTGCGGCAATTATCGCCAGTTTTGGCAGAAATGGCCGGGGCACGCACACAACGGCGCACCCCGGTGTCACGCGGACCTCAATCATCAAAGCCCTGGCTCTGCAGCCATTCGTGGCAGCAGGTGGCGGCTTCTTCCATCTTGTCGGGCTGACCAAAGTAGTAGTGGTTAGCGCCCTTGATTTCGTGCAGGACTTTGTTGACGTGGCGCACGGCTTCAAACAGGCGATAGGTGTGGCTGGGCGTGCAGGCATCGTCAGCGGTGTTGCCGATGACCAGCACCGGCACGCTGATGTTCGCGGCGGCTTTCAGCCCATCGGCATTGGAGTCGTCGTAACTCCATTGTGACAGCCAGCTGCGCAATGTATTGAAACGCGCCAAACCGACCGGGCCATTGTTGACCTGACGCGGATCGCCCAGGTAGCACCAACCCGCAGGACGGTCGTTAGGATCCAGGGTCACATCGAGGAAGCGCGGATCGGCCATGGTGCCGTGCACGACAAAGGCAAATTCTTCGTAGGGCAGACCTTTCTGACGAAGGTCTTCCAGGCGCTGTTTCACCCACGCCGTGATGCGGCGGTTACGTGCGATTTGCGCTTCGCGGTAACGCTGCACAAAAGCGGCGCTGTACGGCGGCTTTTCAGGTTGATTGGGATCGTAGATATCCAGCGAGGGATCGCGCTTGTAAGGATCGGTTTCATCGATGATCGCCGGGTCCATCCACTCGGTGAGCGTACCGGCGCGACTGATGTGCGCGGCCAGCAGCATCATGCCTTGTGCAGGTTCGAGACCAGCACCGGTGAGATCGGGCGAGTCACCGGCAGGGGTACATTCCACCGTGGGGTTTTCGGCTTGTGATTGGAAGAACAACGACAGCGATCCGCCACCGCTCCAACCGGCCAACACGACTTTTTCATAGCCCCAGCGGGTTTTTGCATCCTTGATGCAGGCATTGAGGTCGAGCACGACCTTTTCCATGATCAGGGCGCTGTCGACACCACGGTAGCGGCTGTTGCAATAAATGACGTGGTAACCCTTTTTTGCAAGAGCTGACACCATGGGGAGGTAAGCACCGCCACCGATGGGATGCATGAACACCACCACGGTTTTTGCCGGGCGATTTTTCGGGCGCAGCAAATGCGCTTCGAGGCCGACAAAATCCATGCGTCCGGCATAGGTATCCTTGTATTTCGCCTGTTCCTGGAACACGACCATGTAAGGGATTCGTTCGTAGTCGAATTTTTCACCCACTTTTTGTTGCGCAGCTTCTTTTTGTGCAGCTTCTTTCTTTGCAGCGTCCATGAAGCGTTACTCCTTTTCGTCTGGTTTGTGGTGAGCGCGAATTTCGACTTTCACATTGCTCGTGTCCACTTTGCTGAAATCGACGCCGCGCAAATCCAGCATGTCCTGACCGACGCGCTCAAGCTTGGTAGCGCGGGTTTTGGCGGTCCACTCTTTCAATACGCGCTGCGCATTGGCGGTGTCTTCGGCGAGGATGGCGTCATAACGCGCATCCTTGATGGTGACTTCTACCTGGATACCGTTGGGGTCATACATATAAAGCGAGTGAATGAAGCCGTGATCGATCGGCCCGAAGCAGGGCCGCCCCATTTTTTTCAGGTGACGGCGCCAGGCTTTGAGTTCATCCATGTTGTCGACTTCGAAGGCAATGTGCTGGTCGAAGCCGTGTTTGGGGATAAACATTTTTTCGTTGACGTCATCAGGCACATCAA
>JBPOHS010000180.1:0-10011 GCA_052035295.1 Pseudomonadota bacterium | reverse complement strand
CCATACAGACTGCCCTCATCCGGCTGCACGGCGGCATACAGGTTGGCACTCGACAGCGCCAGATCCGGCAAACTGAAAGCATTCGCCGTGTTGGCTTTCTGCGCCGAAATCACGCGGCTGCCCGGCCACTGATCTCCACGTTCCTTTCCGGAAAACACCACCACACGCACCACACCATCCCGATCAACGATGGACGCCCACATCTGCGTCTCAAAGCCACCGTTATCGGAACCGACCACCGATTGCAGTTTTCTGCGCAGCTGATCATGACTGGGCAATTCACCGGCCAGTGCTGTCAATGGCAGTACGACAGTTGCGGCCAACACAGCCGCAGAGGTCATTTTATTTTTCATGTAGCCCCCGAGAATTAAACGTTCGAACCCAACGAACCGAAAAAGACACCGACAATCAATCCCGCACCGCCCCATACAACCGCGGAAGCGCCATCGTGCCCCACGTAAACACCACAAACGGCATCAACAACCAGGGGCTGTTGGAGAAAATAAATTTCCCGTAAAAATTGTGCACATTCCCCACATCCACATTGGGAAACGAATGGAAAGCCTCCAACGAGTAATACTGTACCGTCGGCGCTATATGCATTCCCGCGCAGAACATCAACATGTAAACCGCCGCCGTACTGGTCCGTTTCGAGCGATACCAAAGAAACAGCGCCACCGCGGCAATCGTGGCATTGGTGCACGCCCACACTTCCGCAAACAGCACATGCAAATCGACATGCAGATAACGGATATCACCCCCATGAATGTATGACCACCACGGAAACGCCCACAATTCATCTTCCGCATAGGCAATCTCGTCATAACCCAACACCCAGGGGATCTCGTAGGTCAGCGCAATCAGCACGTAGAACCACACCCAGATTTCCACCATGAAACGAAGCCGCTCAAAGCGCGTATAGCGAGATAACGCCGGCAGCTTCAACCAGGGCGTTATCAGCATCCCATACATCGAGATATCGAACGCCCAGAAGCTGACATACGCCATCTGAGTAATATCGACATCATAGAAATGCACCGCCAATCCGCCGCAAAAACCCACCGACGAGATAAAAAACGCAAAGATGGCAATCAACAGCGACACTTCGCTGTTGATCAAGGGCAGGCGCCCGTAGATGGACGAAGCAGACATATTGTCCCCGCGAATGTGCTTTTTCTTGTTGTTTCTGTTCGAGCAGAAAGAATCCATTGATCAGGCAGGATCCTTTACCCCCAAGGCAAGCGCATCAAGGAGTTGAGCGCTCACGACCGATTTACACAAATTACGTTATGTAAACTTAAGCTGTCAATTTCTATTTTTTGTCAAAGCCGTATTCTGTCCGAAAAACAAAAGGGGTGCTTGCGCACCCCTTTGGAAGAAGCAGACTCCAGCCAGAGTCACGCGCTCTTGAGCATCGACTGCAAAGTCTCCGAGGCGGGCCGTTTGGCCTTTACCGTTACCCATACGCCATCCTTGGGTTCGGTCTGGCCGCCCACCATGCGCGGTGTGGGCAGCGAATTCTTTTGGACATAATCGGCTTTCGATTCGAAATCCACGCGCCGTGCAATGTCGGCGATAATGATGCGAATTTGCTGCCGAGCCTGTGCCATCCCCGCGCACGCCCGACGTCCACCACCAAACGGAAAGAACTCCCAGGGTTTTGGTTTGCAACTGCCATCCAGCCAACGCTCCGGACGGAACTCATGCGCATCTTCACCGTACACATCCTTGCGACGCTGGGTGAGATACATGCAAGGCGCGACACACGTGCCGGCCGGCATCAGCCACTTGCCCAACTGCGTATCCCTCGTCAACCAACGTACAGTGGCCGGTGCCGATGGCGAAATGCGCTGCGACTCGTTCAAGCACGCGGTCACATACGGTAATTCACTGACCTTCAACGGGTCAAAGCCACCTTCCTGGGCGATGGACTGCGCTACTTCTTCACGGATTTTTCTCACCACCTCTGGTTTCTTGAGCATCCATACCATCATCCAGGCGAACGTTGCTGCACTGGTTTCATGACCGGCCACCATCAACGCTATACTTTCCGAAATGATCTTTTCCATCTCGAGGAAGTTGCCGTCATCATATTTCGCACGTGCGAACACCGATAACAAGTGCACCTCGTTATCATCCAGGCGCGCACGAATATCATTCACATCTTCAATGATCATCTTGGCCAGCTGGACTTTGAAATCCAATGACTGTTTCCACGGGAAAATACCTTTCCTGAGATTTCCCATACGCCCTTCATTCAAACGCTTTTGGTAAGTGGCGTTCAGTTTCGCGCGAAATTTTCGGGCTCCCATCAATGACCCGATGGTGAACATCGTATCGTTGGTCGAAGTGGTCAACCAACCCAGAATCAATTTCTTGTAGCGTTCCTTGCGCTCACCTTCACGCAAACCGAACAGCGTGTAACAGATAATATCGAGCGTCATATCCCCCACAACACGCGGAAAATTGAACTCTTCGCCCACTTTCCAGGCATCAATATATTCAGTAATGATTTCATGCATGACTCCGGCGCGATTCTTGAGCTGCGTCGTGGTCAACGTGGGAATGATGCGTTTTCGCGAATCCTGATGCTTCTTGAAATTTTCAAACAGGACACATTGTTCACCCACATCAATGGGAATTTGCACTTCGAAAGGATTGTACTGATCAGGCGACAAGGCAAACGTATCCTTCACCACCTCCGGATCCCCCGTCCACACCATCGGTCCCTGGTTTGGCAGCATCAACGTAAACGAGTCACCACATTCGGCCTCATAGCGATCAAGGTTGTTCCACACATCGATACCGAGACTCAACGCGTGCTTGATCTTGCCGCCCTTGGGCACCGGGGGTAATTGGGGTTTCGCAGACATGGGAACTCCTCTGGCGTTTTCGTTGAATATTCTTGTCGTTGATTTTTGCCTGTGGTCACGGCAGGCATGCTGCCCATTAACCATGGAGAACAAATGGTATACATCGTATACTTAACTGAAACACCAAAAAGGGTCAAGAGTCCAAATCAGCACAGCAGCTGAACGGTCTGGGCGCCGGCCACCCCAGCAGTGTCGTTCACGATGCCGGTAATCACCTGTCAGCGGCATTGAAAATGTCTGCCGTCATCCCCACTCTTATTGCCAACCGACTGTTCAAAATCACGATTTGGCGCAAACACCATGACCGACGCTGATTCCTCAAGATTCAACAGCAACACCGACGCAGAGCTGATACAGGATTCGTCCGCCACCCATGGCACGGCCCTAGTGCTGCCCGACAAACACTTGCCAACGCGTCTGACCGTGTTGCCCATTTCCAACCGTCCGGTGTTTCCAGGACAAGTGCAACCGGTGATTCTGAAACGACACCCGTGGGAAGCCACACTCCACCAACTGTCAGAGAGTGAAAAACCCTATCTCGGCCTGCTGTTCTGCGATGAGCAGGACCCGGAACATATCGACATCAACGCCGCCCCGCGCATCGGTTGCGCAGTGAGAGTACTGCGGGCGCAGGTCGTTGACGATCATATCCAGTTGGTGGTTCAGGGGTTAAAACGCTTTCAGATCCTGTCCTGGCAGGGCGACGCTCCTCCCTATTCCGCCGACGTTGAATACCCTCGCGCCACAGGTGATCGTGATAATCAGGACATTCGCGCCTATGCACTGGCGATCATTAACGCCATCAAGGAGCTGCTGCCCCTCAACCCGCTTTATGGCGAGGAACTCAAACAATATCTCGGTCATTTCAGTCCCGAACGCCCCTCCCGTTTGACCGATTTTGCCGCTGCGCTGACCAGCGCCCGTGGCAGCGATCTGCAACCCATACTCGAGACGTTACCATTGCTTCCTCGCATGGAGAAAGTACTGCTGCTGTTGAAAAAGGAGCGGGAGGTTGCCGAACTGCAAACCAGGATTCGTGAGCAGGTGCAGGAACAAATGGGTGAGCGGCAGCGACAATTCTTTCTGCGCGAACAGCTAAAGGCCATTCAGCGTGAACTCGGCATTGTGAAGGACGATCGCGAGAGCGATGCCGACACATTCCGGCAACGACTTGAGGGCAAAACGCTACCAACGCACGCACAAAAGCGTATCGACGACGAGTTGCACAAACTTTCGATTCTCGAAAGCCATTCTCCCGAATATGCTGTGACACGTAATTATCTGGATTGGGCCACGCAACTACCCTGGGGCCTGTACAGTGAAGACATGCTGGATATTTCCCGTGCTCGCCAGGTACTTGACCGACACCACGACGGTCTCGACGACGTCAAGGAACGCATCACGGAATGGCTGGCCGTGGGACAATTCAAGGGCGGGATTTCCGGTTCCATCATTTTGTTGGTCGGCCCACCCGGCGTCGGCAAATCCTCGATAGGAAAATCCATCGCCGACGCACTGGGAAGAAAGTTCTACCGCTTCAGCCTGGGCGGCATGCGCGATGAATCTGAAATCAAGGGACATCGTCGCACCTACATTGGCGCCATGCCAGGCAAACTCGTGCAAGCGCTGAAAGACGTCGAAACCGCGAACCCCGTCATCATGCTCGATGAAATCGACAAACTTGGCAGCAGCTATCACGGCGACCCAGCCTCAGCGTTACTCGAAGTGCTCGACCCGGAACAAAACGTCGACTTTCTTGATCACTATCTTGATTTGCGCGTAGATCTGTCGAAAGTACTTTTTTTGTGTACGGCCAACCAGCTCGACACCATTCCGGGCCCACTGTTAGATCGCATGGAGGTGATTCGCCTGTCCGGTTACATCACCGAGGAAAAAATTGCCATTGCCCGTCATCATCTGTGGCCACGCCTGCTTTCCCGTAGTGGTGTGCCATCATCGCGCCTGCAAATCACCGACAAAGCCATCCGCACTGTCATCGAAGGGTATGCACGCGAAGCGGGAGTACGCAACCTCGAAAAACAAATGGCAACGCTGGTACGAAAATCTGCGGTACGCCTGCTGGATAACGCCAAGCTAAAGCTGCGAATAGGAACCAGTGAGGTCGAAACCATGCTGGGCAAGCCCGTCTTTCGCCCCGAGCAACCGGGCCATGACGTTGGCGTGGTCACCGGGTTGGCCTGGACTGCCATGGGAGGTGCCACCCTCGCCGTGGAATGCTCCCGTATTCACACTCTCACCCGAGGTTTCAAGCTGACTGGCAAGGCTGGCGATGTCATGAAGGAATCGGCAGAAATCGCCTACAGTTACGCAATGTCACACCTCTTGCACTATGGTGCCGACCCTGCATTTTTCGATGAATCGATGATACACATGCACATGCCCGAAGGTGCAACCCCCAAGGATGGCCCCAGCGCCGGCATCACCATGACAACGGCGCTGCTTTCACTCGCATTAAACCGGCCAGTGAACGTGCCCGTTGCAATGACTGGCGAAATAACTCTCACCGGACAAGTCCTGGCAGTTGGTGGCATCCGTGAAAAAGTGGTCGCCGCTCGTCGAGCCGGCATACGAAAACTGTTGATCCCGGCAGCCAATCGAAAGGATTTCGAAGAATTGCCTGACTACCTACAGAATGGCCTGACGGTCACCTTTGTCGAACATTACGATCAGGTTTTCGACGAAATACTTATCAAGTCAAATCGCGTGTCAAAAATCAGGGAGGCTCGTCGTAGCCCGCGCAAAAGCAATGAAAGTTCGCAAAAAGACAAACATAAAAGCAGCAGGCGCTAACCAGGTTGCATCACGCTTTTTCGCACCATCATCGCTTGCGACATACAATCGCCACATAAAATCTTCCCCACTCGGGGAATCGATGTCCGTGCAACGTTGTATATAGAGGCTGACACAGACTTTCAGTTTTTCTTCTTGATCCCTGTGTTCTCTTGTCTAACCTGAAAATGGCGTACAGATTTCAATCAAGAAAGCGCCATGAACAAGACCTGCAAACAAATAATGACAATCCCACTTCTCCTGAGCACCCTGTTGCTGTCTGCATGTAACGAAGGCGACAGGGGGCCCGCTGGCCCCAAAGGCGAGCCCGGAGAGACCGGCACCACAGGAGCTCAAGAGCCTACCGGCGAAACTGGTGCAACCGGTCCTGCCGGTGTAGCTGGCGTGGCCGGTGTCGATGGCGCAAATGGTCTCGACGGGGCGCAAATCGTCAGCTCGATTTCCATCTACGATGGAGGGACAACGGTCACCAATGGCGCCAGTCTGGTCTTCGACACGATTACCTATTCAACGGGAAACATTTCCTATAATGCCGCTACAGGAATTGTTACATTCAACGAAGCCCGGCGTTATTGGATACAAGGGCAGGTATCCAACGACGGCTTGCCAGGAGCCCCTGACGACGACACAGCAAAGCCAACCACTTTTGCTCTTTCGTCCTCACAGGGAGACTTTTTGGCCAGCTCGACTTTGCTGAGTACAGGTTTGCCATCTGGCTCAGGCATCATCGACGTAGTCGTTGCACCCGCTACCCTGTCCTTAGTCAATGCTTCCAGCTATGGCGTGGTGCTGCCATCGTCAACGTCACCACAAGCAAACATTGCCATCCTTCGACACAGCCCCGACCCGGACATCGGATTGATGGTGCAACGAACCGGAGCGCTGTAGGAACCTTTCTTCCGTTGGGGGCAACGCGCCGGATCTGCCCCGGGGCCACGCCCGGGGTGTTCCAGGAAGAAGCCACTTTTCTGCGCCAATCATCAGACGCCAAGAGCCGGCCAAGCCAAAGTACCGGGAGTATGGAACAAAATCCGCAGATTCCTTTAACGGCTTCCTTTAATACCCCCCTCAAGACCTGCGTTTGAAACCAACATCGTCACTTCAGTTTACGGTTTTTCATACGAATCCGTGGCCCTCCGATACTCTGGCGTGCACCAAGAGTGCTGCCAGTGTCAATACCTAAGCAAGCTGCTTAATGGCGAGTGCCGAAATCTACCGAGTGGAGGAGACAGGATTGGCGTTTAACACTTTTTCACCGGCTGACAGACACAAAGGATGAAGCATATGCCCGGCTTTATCTCCCAGGGAGACGATCAAGTCTGCACAAACGTTGGGCGCTATCGGACACCGTCCCTTGCCGCGCAACACGATCTGTTGCCCGACCTGCTGCTCTATTTCTGTATCATAATCATTGCAATTAATGGCTTCATCCCAAGCTGGAGTAACGTACTCCTGCCAATTGAAATCAACGGTTCTCACCCACTGGCCCTTTTCACAGCTAAAGTAGGGCTTTTCACCATCAGTCAGTCGAGACCAAAAAAGATATCCACCATAATTGGAGGCGATATCGGTATAAGACTTCACCATGGTAGCCCCCATCCCCCATTGCGTATTTTCCTGAAAATCGGCGAATGCCATTACCAATGGCTCGCCTTGCAACCGGCTTTCGCGAATAAATTTGTAGTCGTCAACGGCAAATTCCGCCGCCTTCTGACTTAGGCTGCGAATATCGCGGAAACGGGGATCTTTCTTTTTGTTGACAGCATAGAACATCGAATAGCCAACCTGCAGGAAATGGCCAAGTTTGTCATCTCCAACAACGACATCACCGATCTGCACAATTCCGGGGCTGTAGTACATGTGGAATTTTGTTAACTTGCGCCACCCCTCGCGACCTCTTTGCTTGGCTACCGCCCCATAGATCGACTCATCAATTGGCAGAAAACGCGCGTAAGGATTTTCCTTTGACCAATTCTCAATCTTTGCGTAGAACACACCACCCCACTCTTTGAAAATCTGCTTCTGCAACGCGTAAGCATCACAAGAACGAACCTTGCCAGCAGACTGATCCAAAGCGTTATTCATGCGAAGATTTAACCATTTTGTCGAATCAGGTAACTGACCACGCAGGGTGTAGGGATCAGTTTCCGACGCCATGGCATTGGAGGCTGTCGCGATCAGCACAAGCACTACAACGAGAATATTTTTCACAATTGACAGCCTGAGTGCGTTTCTGCAACAAAAATGTAAGTCGATAAACCGGAAAAATCCAACAGACACCAAAGAATAAGGCACTTTCTGACGACATCCAGTACAGAGGAAAAACCACACGCTGCCACCATCACTATGCTGAACCAGGAAGCGCATTATCGATTTCTAAAAACATTATATTCTTGCCAAATCCACCAATCCCACACGCAACAATGTGAATAATCCCGGACTAACTCGCTTGCCTCGTCGACATCGGTCCAGCATCGCTACCCCGAATCAAAACCGACTGGGTGCAAAAGCCTACCGGACCTCGGCTATCAAGTATTTGCCCAACCACTGTTCCGGCACCGAAGTCATCGAACGTACAATGAGGCTGTATCCCCACCCACTCGCCCTCCAGCTGACGGTGCAAGTTGATCGTTGTGTCGGGATTGATGCCATAAAATGATTTGTTCGAGAATCCTTCGCGATTTACAACATGATTGACAATATTAGGAATGGAATAGGTCCAATCGGCTGCCAACGCAACCCTTAATAAAGGCGTTGCAAACATAGTTGGCAATACGGGATGAACCAGGCGTATCCACATAATGGCCGGACATGCAGCCACATCGACGCGTATTTCAATTGCATGATGAAAACCATCGCGATGCATTGCATGTGCAAACAAGTCAAATGGCATCGCTGGCGGGAGCGCTGGAGGCACGTCCATAGATTTAAACTGTGGTGGCACTGGCACGTCGTCTACGCGGAATCGCAATGCACTGGCGCGAACGCACTCCTCCTCTTCGGCAAACAAAGATATATCCAGCACCTCCATGTATCGCCCTCCTTTACGTACTGATGTCACGCATTTGATTGGCGCAACAGGCGCAGCTTTCATCATATCCACTGTCAGACGCGCGATTTGCCGAGGGATCGCTGAAGGGAATTGCTCTGCAGCAATGGCCGCCATAAGCAGCATTGTGCTTCCGTGTTGAGTTCCTGGATACCATGGACCAACACACAAGGCCGATGGCAACAAAACATTGCCCTCCTGCCTAAAGACGGGAAAATCCTTTGGGTACAGATTACGACTCATGGCCTTTTTCTCATACTGGGTTCGAAACCGACGAGTATCCTGTAGCCATGATCATGGCACCATGGCAAGAGCAGTCAATTTGATGTCCAGATAAGCAAGCTTCTTAGTAACCTTCCAGATTCCTCTCAAACAAGCAATACGAAGTCATTCGATTCGAATATTCACCCACCCATACGAATTGAGTTTATCTATTCAGGTTTTGACCATTTCAAGTTCATTATCCGGTCCAACTAGGTCCCGGTTACCGCCGTTCAATCTACTGTTTGTATTGGATCTTATGCCGATTGATATTTGGCTATCAGCACGTCCTGGCATTGATCTACTCCAAGGGCAGGGAGCTCGATGTGAGTAGCCGGGAATTCGAGTGGCTCAAACTCCCGCAGCCATCCAAAAGCCCGTCAACGACCGCGCAGGATTCCAAAGCCACTAAAGTCTGCGGGCCGATTTAGGCGATCAAGCCCGTCACTATCCTGTCTTGGAACGAGGGAATTCTTCCAATGGGTTTCTCCCAGACATCCGGAAGTAGTGCACCCCGGGGCGGGATGCCTGCCACCAACAATTTTTAGTACTATATATAGATGGCAAAGAAAGCACTTCCAAATATAGACGAGGAGCGCTGCACCGGATGCGGACGCTGTGTGGCAGTTTGCTTGCCAACTGTCCTGTGGTTAATCACCGACAAGCCTAGCGGAATGGGCTCGAAGTACGCTCAGCTGAACAACCAAGAGCAATGCATAGGATGTGCAGATTGTGTATTGGCATGTCCGTTTGATGCGGTAGACATGGTCATAATCAACGGGCAGGACAATGACTAAGGTGCTTCAGATAAATTGCGAGTCGCGAGCCCAGTACGTAAAAGGCTTGGGGCGCGCCGCTAAAATTTTCAGCAATAAAAAACCCCCTACAGTTTGCTGTAGGGGGTTTTGTATAGGGACCTGACGATGTCCTACTCTCACATGGGGAAACCCCACACTACCATCGGCGATGCAGCGTTTCACTTCTGAGTTCGGAAAGGGATCAGGTGGGACCACTGCT
>JBPOHS010000194.1:0-5849 GCA_052035295.1 Pseudomonadota bacterium | reverse complement strand
AAACTGAAGTTGCCCAGCATTTCGAAAAAAGTGTGATGGCGCGCGGTATAACCGACATTCTCGAGGTCATTGTGCTTACCGCCTGCACGCACACAACGCTGGGCTGTGGCCGCCCGGGAATAGCTGCGCAGGTCCTTGCCGAGAAACACATCCTTGAATTGCACCATACCGGCATTGGTGAACAACAGGGTCGGGTCGTTACCCGGCACCAGACTGCTGCTCGCCACGATTTCGTGGCCCTTGGAGGCAAAGTAATCGAGAAAGGCCTGGCGTATTTCACTGGTTTTCATAGCGGTCCTGACGGTCGTGTCTCGAATGGGGGCAGCCGATGCAAACCGTGGCGAACCACAGACACATCAACGCCCGGCTGAGAAAAACCAACAGTTTAACACCAACTTGGGATTGCTGGCAGTTTCGGCATCAGTCTTCGACAAGGTCGTCGGCGATGGCGTCAACCCCCTGCAGGAAATGCTTGAGCTGGTCGGAAGTGAACCCCTTGGAGAACAGGAAACGGGCGCGACGGGCTTTTTCCTTGAGGTCGTTGGCGGGCTTGGTGCCGTATTTCTTGCGGTAGAGTTTGCCGGCGAGGTCAGACCAGTCATGATCACCGTCATCGAGGGCCGAGACAATGTAATCGGATTCTATGCCAGCCTGTTGCAACTCCTGACGGATCATGCGCGGGCCATAGCCCTGCCGTACGCGTTTGTTGGTGAAGGCTTCGGCATAGCGCTGGTGATCGAGGTAACCCAGGGTGACCATTTCATCGAGGACTTCGTCGACCAGACTGCCGTCGGCACCGGCGGCGACGAGTTTTTTGCGGAGATCCTTGCGGGAGTATTCGCGTTGGCCCAGCGCCATCAGGGCCTGGGTCTTGACGGCGGCGATGTCCATGGCGTGCCTCCATTGATCAGGTGCCGCACAGTATACGGCACCCGATCAGGAAGGTCAGGCGGGAACGCCTTTCTTGAGCTTTTTCACTTGCGAGAAAAACAACTGCAGGGCGGCATCGGCGTCCATTCCCTTGAGTTCCTTTCTGGCATCGAACAGGGCTCTGTCATCGGCTTTGGTTGCCGCAGGACGACGCCCCTTGACGTCACCTTCCTTTGCCTGCAGGACCAGCGCTTCCAGCTGCGCCCGATGGTCGATGCTGCCATCCAGTTTCTTTAGCGTGGCGAGAGCGCGTTGCAGCTCATCCCCGGCGTTTTCGGCGACAGCGACGGTTTTTGCTTTCACCGCTGCCGGGGCAGGTTTGGTTTCCGCCACTTTGCTGACAGCCTCAACCGCTTTGCGTGCGGGTTGGGTGACGGCAGCAGCGGCAGCCTTGGCCTTCTGGATGACTTCTTCAACGGTAGGCGGCGTGGATGCCTGCTCGCCGAGTTCAACCAGTTCCTCGAACACGCGGCGGGATTCATCACGTGCCAGACGCACGGCGCCAGCCCCCAGAATATTGATGACGCCCAACAGGGTGCTTTCGTCGCCTGCGCCCTGCCCTGCCTTCATCAACTGCGCATAGACGCGCTCACGCTCGGCTTCTACTTTGCTGATCAGGCCAAGACTTGCCAATCGCAGGCGACGGCTGTTGTATTTGATGCTGTTGGCCAGAGAGGTTTCTTCCTTGACCAGGTCTTTCAGTTTTCCCATGACGTTCTCCCGTATCCGGCTCCGGAAGGAGCGGATGTGTGCTTGCCCATAAAGAATATGACGCGCTGATGATGCTAAGACCTATGTCAGCAACGAGGCAAGGTTTCAATGGACGACTTTGCGCCCGGACCCCGAAAATCATGCACAAGCGTACATGCGATGATCAAAACTGCCCGCGCGAATGGTAACGGGCAAGACTGGAATAAAAAACCTAAAGCGTTGGAACAGATGCTGACGACAGAAAATCGACGAAAGGAGTGCTGCCAATCACGCGATGCAACAGGAACCTGCGGCAGTCGTGTGGCAACAAGCAGACCAAGAACCAATGCAGTGCCGCTTAGACCTCGGCACGGACAAGATGATGAAAACCTTTCAGTGGCGACTCCAGCAAGCGCGGCAGGGTGTCTTCCCGCTGATATTTTTCAATGAGCGGCGTGGTCCACTCGATGCTGTAACGGTGAAAAAATCCCACCACCTGATCGAGCGGAAGACGTCCTGATCCAATATCGAGCAACAATTGCTGCTGGAACATGACGTGCTCTCGAATATCGATGACTTCAAACAGTTCGCGCATGATGCGTGAGCGCAGTGACAAAGTGGAATTGGCCATCAGCTCGGTGATGGCTGAGCCGCGATACAACAGCAGATCCTGCAGCGATAATTCAATCCTGGCGAGTTTGTCGAGGCGGGCATCGGTCAGCGGGCCCTCTTCAATGACACGCACCTGCTCGATCAGGTGATCACGGACTTGCATCACAAGGGCGGCATCCAACGGCCCTTTCAGGGTTTCGAACAACAATCCGGGAATCAGCGCATTGAACGCCTGCAAGCCTTCCAGTTTGATGCGCGAGCCCAGTTCCAGCTGCGGAATATCGAATATGGCAGCGAGGAAATCCAGGCCGGCATGGCGCCGGTAATCCATGATGGTAATGCCAGAACCCCGCACCGATTGCACGAGGTTCATGCGATTGAGCGTGCGTAGGGCCATGCGCAAGGAGGTCCGGTCGACCCCCAGGGTCTCGCAGTAATGACGCTCGGGTGGCAAACGGCTGCCCGCTACCAGTTCACCGACAAAGATCCGCGCAATCAGATCGTCGGCGATCAGGTCCGGCAGGGTTTTTTCACTCATGTTGTCATCCTCGGAAAACGGGGTTATCCAATAAGTAAAGCGGTTTCGGGGCAAAACACAATCGCGTGTCAAAGGGGGTCACGGTCAAAGAGGGTTCACGGTAAAACGCTGTACACGGGGGTGTAGAGGGTGAGCGCTCAGCGCGTGGATCGCGTTGACAATCGGGCGGGATCTTACAGGAGTCGGCAACAGGCGAACAGAAAGGAAAAGGACAATAAGGCGTCGATTCAGGCGGCGATGTTATCTGCATCGGCAGAGTGACCTCTGCCGATGGCTTGACGGTGGTGGTTTTCGCGAACGGTGTTACGAAGCTCGCGACGAGCAGCCGAACGTTTGGCGCCTTCACTTTTTTCGTGGACGCCGCCTTTGCGCATGATGGGAGCGATAGCATGCAGATTGCGCCCACCCCCTTTGCTGCCTGATTTGCTTTTGTCTGATTTCATGAAAATTCCTTGCTGCCATGACATTGACGATCACTCACCGGAGAGTGGCCGAGTGCATTGTATCGTATCCACAGCCACTGCACCCGACTGTTTGAACAATGAGAAAGGGGTCCGGTTTCAACCAACGCGAAAGCGCTCGCACGCGACGCATACGCAGTGCTGTCTATACTCAAAAAACCGCTTGGCCAGACGTTCAGGGTATGTGCGATGGAGTTCATTGATTATCTGAAGATTTTTGCCCGCAATGACGGTTCCGACCTGTATTTGTCGACCGGCGCGCCACCCAGCGCAAAATATTACGGCAAACTGACGCCCATCGAACCGGACCCCTTGCCACCGGGTCGCGTGAAAGAAATTGCGCATTCCATCATGACGCCGGAGCAGATTCACGAGTTCGATGAAAAACTGGAAATGAACCTGGCCATCTCGGAAACCGGCATTGGTCGCTTCCGGGTCAATATATTCAAGCAACGCAACCAGGTGTCGATGGTGATCCGCGCGATCAAGACCGATATTCCGGCGTGGAAGGATTTGGGGTTGCCCGATATCCTGCCGAAACTGGTCATGCAGAAGCGCGGACTGATCCTGTTCGTGGGAGGTACCGGATCGGGGAAATCCACCTCGCTGGCGTCACTGATTGATTACCGCAACACCAACAGCGCCGGGCATATCATCACCATCGAAGACCCGGTGGAATTCGTGCATCGACACAAGCAATCGATCGTCAACCAGCGCGAAGTGGGGGTTGACACCCTGTCCTACGAAGAAGCCCTCAAGAATACGCTGCGGCAAGCACCTGACGTGATTCTGATTGGCGAGATCCGTAGCGCGGAAACCATGGAACACGCCCTCGCCTTCGCCGAAACCGGGCACTTGTGTATTTCGACACTGCACGCCAACAACGCCAACCAGGCGCTGGATCGCATCGTCAATTTCTTCCCTGAAGAGCGCCACAAGCAGTTGTTTCTCGACATGTCGCTGAATATGCGTGGCATTGTGTCGCAACGTCTGATTCCGACCGTGGACGGCAAGCGTTGTGCGGCCATCGAGATCCTGCTGGGAACGCCGCGCGTCTGCGATCTGGTCAAGCAGGGCAAGGTCGACGAGATCAAGGAAGTCATGCAGAAATCCGAAGCCCAGGGCATGCAGACCTTCGACACGGCGCTCTATCACCTCTACAAGGCCGGCAAGATCAGCTTCGAGGAGGCCATGAAAAATGCCGACTCGAAGAACAACCTGCGCCTGCGCATCACCCTCGAGGAGAATCCCGCCGCCGCCAAGGCGATGATGGACAAGCCGGTCGCCACCAACGATGAAGACGATTCCCTTGCCGCGCCGGTAGCCCCCTCGGCGGCTACACCGCGCCCGGCCGCAGCCCCTGCACCAAGCGCACCGGCTCGCCCCGCGGCAGCCACAAAACTTGAGCTGTCACTGGAACCTATCGTCGATCCTGAACCGGAAGTCCCCCCCGCCATGCAGGCCTTCAACCGGCCTGCCCAACCCAAAATTCGTTAACTGCATCACAAAAATACAGAATACCGACAGCAGGCCTCTTCGGAGGCCTTTCTTGTTTGTTTTTTGTTCTATCTTCCAAGTGAGGCCGACGTTTTTTTAACCAGTTGGCATTTGTGGGCTGAACAACATCACCCGTTCACGTTTGGGGATAGACGCATGCGGTCTCTCGTAACGACGCTTGCAAGGATGGCCCTGCTTCCGCTTGTCATGGCGACGACCACCAGCCCGGCAGAAAGCCTGGCGGTGCAGCCTTTATGGCAATTCCAGTGGGTACTGGAAAACAATGATGATTCCCGTGGGGTTTGCACTTCGGTACCGCTGCTTGGTGAGTGCGAGCGCGATTCCGCACTGCCGGTGATCGACATGGATATCAATGGGCTGACCACCTTTGCAGGGCCGAACGCGTCGCCAAGATTTTCAGCAGGGCTTCCGCCAGCGTCTGCAACCAACAGCGCGCCGGTGGTCATCGGTTTGATCGATACCGGCATCGACTATCACCATCCGGATCTGGTACGCCATGTGTGGACCAATCCGGGCGAAATCTCAGGTTCTGATACGGATAACAACGGCGTCGATGACGGCTGTGAAGACACCCTCGACGGCGACAGTAACGGTTACCTCAACGATTGCCATGGTATCAATACGCTGGTACCGGCCACATTGAGCGGGGGGGCACTCAACCCGGTCGCCGGTGATCCCCTGGATTCCACGCTGGCGCATGGCACCCACATGGCCGGACTGATGGTCGGCGACACCGGCAATGGCACGGGCATTCTGGGCGTCGCCGGCAACGCCAACGTCAAAGTGGTCACCTGTAAATCCGCACAAATGGAAGCCGTTCTGGAACTTGTTCCTGGTACGGCCCTGCCTGCCCTCACCCAGAATCGCATGAAACAGTGCGTGGACTATTTCATCGCCCTCAAACAGCGTGGCGTCAATCTCACCGTGATCAATGCCTCGGGCGGCATGTCGGCATTCGTGAATCTTGGTCTGATGTGGGCCAAGGTCAAACCCCAATATCTGCTGGATCCGGCGATTTTCATGCCGATGCTTGCACAGTTGCGCGCGCTGGACGTGCTGGTGGTAGGCGCAGCAGGAAACATGGGTTGGGATATGGATGC
>JBPOHS010000111.1:0-10646 GCA_052035295.1 Pseudomonadota bacterium | reverse complement strand
AAAAGCATACATCCATAATGCATTAGCAGGTGGTTATATATTCCATACGGCTATATAATAGTGGCCTTACGCCTCGATTATCCGCTTAGAGAATGTCATGCCAACATTAACCCCGCACTCGCCAACTATCCCCCACTCGCCAACAGTCCCGCACACCCAAGGTAAAGTTCCCACACAAGACAACCTGGTAAGCATCATTGCAGCGCAAGTCAGAGCCCAGGGCCCGGTATTTCAGCTTCCGGCTGTTCGGCCCACCTTTATTTTCAGTGGGATGCAGGCGCTGTCCCTTCTGGACGATATGGCGTTGGTCGAGCGTGATCTGAGTGCCGCCCCCCGTCAGGCACCGCTGATTCGCGCCCTGAGCGATGATGCAGTCGCGGTATTGAGCTTCACTAATGGGGAAGAACACCAGCGCCGCCGCAGCAGCTGGATGGCTCCGGGTAATCTCGATCAGGCCGGCATTCTCAAAGCATTACCCGTGATTGCCGCTGTCATTGACCGGGGCTTTTCTGAGTGGAAGGTCCGCGGCATTTTTTCGCTCAATATGGAAGTGCGCACCCTGGCGTGGCGAATTGCTACCCAGCTGATGTTGGGGCTGGATACCGATGATTCGCTTCTTGCCGATTACGAAATATTCATGGGGTTGGATGACCATAACGATATCGATGCCGCCAAGGAGCGGGTGATTGACTTCATCAAAGGCCAGATCGCGATTATCAGGCAGCGTGATCATCATGTTGACGACTGTATCGCGGCAAAACTTGTGGCCACGGGTCTGCTCAACGATGATGAGCTGATCAACGAAATCAAGCATGGCCTGGGCAGTTTGGCATTTACCTGGGCACCCGTCAGCGAATTATTGCGCCAGCTTTCATTTTCCACGGCAGACGCCATCAGATCAAGGGAAGAAGTAACCGCGTTGGCGAACGCGTTTACCCCTCGAGCAATGGCTTCTACCCCCCATTTAATGCGTCTGATTGACGCCAGTTTGCGAATTACTTCGCCGATTCCCTTGGTGTTTGCCAAAGCCAAAATCAGCTTTACCGCAGAGGGGGTCGACATCCCGGCCGGCGCTGTCTTGATTGGCGCTTACCATGCAACCAACCAGATGGCAGACAACCCGAGCTCAGAATTCGCACCGTCTGACAACGTCGAGAGCCCATCAAAAACGTCCGATCACGTTGCCTTTGGCGTCGGTAGTCACCGTT
Source organism: Pseudomonadota bacterium (assembly GCA_052035295.1). Taxonomy (GTDB): domain Bacteria; phylum Pseudomonadota; class Gammaproteobacteria; order Pseudomonadales; family Ketobacteraceae; genus HdN1. The sequence goes on along the minus strand of JBPOHS010000111.1, from coordinate 9,438 downwards.
GTCCTGGCGCTGATCTATCCACCGTAATCTTGTGGCAATTTGCGGTACGTTATCTTGCTCATTACCGGATTGAGCTTCTCGATGAAGCGGATCTGCCGTCCCGTGATGACAGTGGCTACCACGCACATGGGGGCTGTTTCGCGCGGTTTTATCGCTGCACCGCTCCATTGCCAAACGTAAACACCACAACGCCTGCGTATACCACTGATAGAAACACAGGTACTGCACCCCAGGTTGCAAATTCCGATAACGCCGTTGATAGGTCGCAGCGCATTGCTATTGTCGGCGCGGGTATTACGGGGCTCACCCTGGCCTATGAATTACGTCAACGCGGTTACACGCAGGTGACCGTTCTCGAGCGCGCACCCTCGGTGGGCGGAAAGGCAGATACCGTCGACATTGCGGGCCGGCCGTACAATGTTGGCGCCCACTTGTGTCATGGCAACCTGGGGGTAGCCTATCTCGCCAAACAGACCGGTGTCGAAATGGAGCGTGTCCCGGGCTACCAGCACTGGGATATCGATAATAACCGAGCCATCCCGCGATCCTACGAACATTACGAACAGGTAAGAAAATTGCGTCACATGCTCGAGACGCAGCCCGGTTTAGAGCATGGTGCCGGTTTTGCGGTTGCTGAAAGCTGGACATACCCTGCCGTTCAGCAATGGTTGGATGCGCAAGGCTTAAAGGGGCTCACCGAAATCGGACCGTTTTTTGCCGGTGCAGGCTATGGGCTGATAAAGGACGATATTCCTGCGGGTTTCTTTCTCAAATTCGCACAGCACATGATCGAAGATGTGTGGACACCCGCGGGCGGATTCAAAAATTTGCTGCTCAAGATTGCTGAAGGCCTGGATGTGCGTTGCAATACCGAAGTCGTTAGTATCGAGCGCGCGACCAATGCGGATGATGCACCCGGCAATGGCCCGATACGGATTGCTACTCGTCATTGCTCGAGCGGGGCAGCTGCGACTGTCCAGCACCAGGGAAATAAAAACCTGCAGCATGAAACCTTCGACCAATTGATTCTCACCGCACCGCTCGACACAAGCATTGAATATCTAGACGTGTCAGAGGAAGAGCAAACCCTGTTTGCACGCATCCAATCGTTGAATTACTACACATTGATTGCAACGCTCGATATCGAGCAACCCCATACACCGGGACTCTACATCGTCAACAAGAACACCACGACCGCATTCAACAAGGGTCATACCACGGCATTCATGCGCTTGTATGAAGACAGCAATGTGTATCACTTTTTCTGTTACGGTGAATCGGGACAACGCGATGAGTCTATCCTCGATGCCTTGCGGGAAGACGCCGAAAAACTCGGCGGCCGCCTATCGGAGGTGCATTATTTCAAACGCTGGAACTACGCTCCCCGCGTGTCGCCCCATGACATGGCCCTCGGGTTTTACTCACGCCTGGATCAAATGCAAGGGCGACGGAATACCTTTTATGCTGGCAGTTTGTTGGCATTTGAATTGACCGACCATAATGTGATGCAGGCCAGGAAGCTGGTTGATCGTTATTTTGGTGAGCGAGATCAATCGCCCCAGCGGCTTAACGCTTCTGAATTGAACAGCAGGGACGTTGCACGCAACAAGCTTGAAAGCCAAACAAATTTGCCTGAAAACGGCATCCGCTCAATTTTGGACATCCTGGTTGAGCGTTATCAGAAGACCCCCCATGCAACGTACAGTACTTTCCTGGATGCCCAGGGCAAGATTGTGCGCGCGTTGACGTACAAGGAATTGGTGGGGCGCGCCATGGCGTGCGCCATAGCTTTGCGTGACAAGGGTGTTGCCGCTGGAGACCGTGTGGCACTGGTGTATCCACCAGATACGGACGAGTTTCTCGTCGGCTTTTTCGGTTGTCTTTTTGTCGAAGCCATTGCGGTGCCAGTGGCATGCCCTGATCCGCGCAAGCTCGATATTGAAATTCCGCGTTTTGCACACCTGATGCGCGATTGCGATTGCCGGGTCGCCCTGACCACCCGGGTTTACCATGCCATTGCGCTTGCGGGCCGCACCTGGAGTGCCATTACCAATATCGCGTCCACACAGAAAGTAAAATGGCCAAAATTGAATTGGCTCAGTACCGACGGACTATCGCCGGTCGCGCCTGATGCAAGAAGATCCATTCCGTCGCCACGCGCCAGTACCCTTGCGTATTTGCAATACACATCGGGATCGACGTCAAACCCCAGAGGGGTCATGATCGATCATGGAAATATTCTGGATAATGTCAATGCGATCAGTGTCCAGACGAAAGTCGATGCGCAGTCTGTGCTGGTAGGTTGGGTGCCGTTGTTTCATGATATGGGACTGGTGGGAGGGCCTCTCACAGCGCTCTATTCAGGCGCGCATATGGTCTTTTTCTCGCCCATGAGCTTCCTGCAGAATCCCATGTTATGGATCAAGGCCATTCACCGTTTCAGAGGCACGCACACCGAAAGCCCGAATTTTGGCTATGAATTCCTGCTGCGCCATTTGAAAGGAAAATCATTGGAGGGGATTGATCTTTCCTGTCTGAAGTACACCTTGTTTGGCGGCGAAGTCATGCGTCCGCAGACCTTTTCGCGCATGACAACGGTACTCAATGAAACCGGCTTTCGTGCAGAATCGATGACCAATATTTTCGGCGCCGCCGAAGGTACCCTGTATCTCGCAGGAGGGGGGATCGAGCGAACGCCATTGCTTTCGGTGGACACCTATGCGTTGCAGACGAAAAGACGAGCCATTCCCAAAAGTCCAAACCTGAGATCCACGACGACTTTGATCGGTTGTGGCATCCCCGCGCTGGATAGTGATTTGCGCATTATTGACCCCGTGACCACGCGCCTGCTTCCTGATGGCGAGGTCGGCGAGGTATGGATTTCATCACCTTCCATCTCTCGAGGGTATTGGGGTAAACCTGAAGAACAGAATGAGCAAACGTTCAGGGCGTGTGTGGCGCATGACGATGCGCCGCTGCGTACCTATCTGCGCACAGGAGACCTGGGCTTCGTCATTGACAATATTCTTTATATTTGTGGCCGCGTTAAGGAAATGATGATTTTTAACGGCCGCAATATTCATCCAATGGATATTGAACTCTGTGTCATGCAGGCGTCGCCAGCCATTCGTCAGGGGTGTGTCGTTGCGTTTTCTGTCGAGGAGCAAAACCAGGAACGACTGATCATCGTCGCTGAAGTAAAACAAGCAGCGCAGGACGTTGCCGCGCGTGCGGTAGATGCCATAGCACAGGTGCTTGCAAACCAGCATAGTCTGGCCTGCAAAGAAATTGTGTTGGTTCGCAGTGGTACTTTGCCCAAAACCAGTAGCGGCAAATTGCAGCGCTATCTTGCCAAAGAGCACTATGTAAACGGTGATTTGGAGAGAGTTCATTCCTTGACCTCGAATGGTCATGAAGAGGCCGACCTTACCATGAAACCGTCCACTGAAATGATCATGCCTGACGAACTCAACAATCAAGCGTTCACTGGCGATCTCGACACCACCATCGGCTGGTTGCAACAGCTTTTGGCTGTCTCATTGCGTGTATCGCCTGAAGAGATTGATACCAATGTCGATATTTCCATGTTTGGTATTGATTCGGCCCAGGCGTTAGCCTTGACCAGTCGCATTGCACGGTATGTCGGGGAAGAACTGACGCCATCAATAATTTATGAACGCCCGACCATTGATGCGCTCGCGCGGTATTTGTGTTCGTCTGAAGACAAGAGTCGCGTACTCATACAGCTGCAAACAGGAAATGCAGCGAAATTCCCCAATCTGTTCTGTGTGCATCCGGTCGGCGGCAGTGCGATGGCTTATCTGGGATTGGTCAAGACCATGGATGCAGATATGCCGGTGTATGCGTTTAGCAACGAACGCGGAATCGTGCCGTCAGATGATCTTGTTGCAATGGCCGAGCAATACGTCTTGGCGATGCGAAACGTGCAACCGAAGGGGCCCTATCATCTGCTGGGCTACTCATTTGGTGGCATCGTGGCTTACGAAATGGCACGGCAACTTATGCTAAGCGGGGAGCAGGTCGGCGGGCTTTATCTAATTGACTCACCGGCGCCCCTCTATGGCGAGTCGACGCAAGGCCCACGGGTATCAGGCAACGAAACCTTCGCCAACTTCTTTGAGACTGCCATACTCAACCGCCTCATACCGGATCAACTTGCCGATGATGAACGTGAGAGAATGCGAATTCGGATCGATCAGAACCATCGTGCGTTGGCCGAGTATCGCATTGCAACCGACAGTACGGTATGGCCGAGCGTGAAGATGTTACGGGCTTCTGAAGAGGCAATGTTCCTGCGTGACACGCTGCAGCATCCGGCCTTTGATAGCGAAGACTTTGGCTGGGGCACTGTTGCACCCGGTGCGGTTCTCGACATCGCAAAAGTACCCGGCGACCACTTCAGCATGATGAACGAACCGCAGGCCCTGGTTCACATCTTGTGCCAGTGGCTTGCAGCGGCAGAATAGGGTAAAGGTGCTTAAAGCGTCATCTTCTGAAACAACTGACGCATTAGCTCGATAGCGATTGGCTACGTGACGCCATTACGGACTCACCGTAATGGCGTCACGCGATTGAGCTGAGAAATATAGCGTGGTTAAGTCCTCACTTATTGCGCGACTGCCGTAGACTCTGTTTGTTGTTCTATTGCCCAGTTGCGATAGTCCACCGGTGTCATATCAAATTGTTTTTTGAACACGCTGTAGAAATGACCCAAATTTCCGAAGCCACAGCTGAAGGCGATATGTGTCGCCGACTCATCAGAATGGGATAGCATTTGACAAGCTTTCTGCAATCTCACCAAGGTAGTGAATTCAACCAGGCTTTTTCCGGTAACACTTTTGAAATGTTGTGCAAAACCTGATCTTGACATGCCAGCCATTTTTGCCATGTTATCAAGCGAAATGGGTTGGGCGGGATGACTGATTATGAACTCGCAGCATCTCTCTATTTGAAAGGACTTTGAGTTGTTTTTTACAACGCTGGGAATTTTCGCCATACGGCAATGATTGACCAGCAATTGAGCAAGTACGCTCTTGGCCATCACATCGCTAAATTGCGTGGGGTTATCCAACTCCTGTTGTAGCTTTCTTCCCAACGCCAGATTCTCATCGAAGCAGGAACTGTTGTGTTGCGCGCAAACCGAAAAATTCAGGTATCGCGCACGCAGGTAATTTTCCAGCGGCATGATTCCAAGCGAGGCAGCGAATGATTCATCGAAACAGATGAACTGCGTAGCTGCCTTGGCATCCGGCGCACCTTTTACACGGTGTCTCACGCCTGCCGGTATCAAAAACGTTTGGCCTTTGATGTATCGATAAGCGTGACTATCCAGTTCTAACTCGCCCTCATCGCTGCCACAAACGATCAATTCGTGGGGGACATGCTGATGGAACGGTAAAGCCACTGATATTTCGGCGGTAATACTGCAATGCATTCACCACTCCTTTGGATGATACCGTAATCGAAAAAGAATATACCATAAGTTCGATTCTGCTATTCGATATACCATGCTTTCGTTTTGTAGGGTTTCTGTCACACGTTAGCAGCCTTTGCTTTCGAATATGTTCGATACGGAGCCGAATATGTTTGGCTGCAGGAGTGGCTCAGCGATCATTAAATTATATTTTCGCCAAGGAGTTTGCCGCCATGGACGCCATTTTGGAACAAAGCAAGGGTGTTAATGACATCGTCGGTGTAAAACGTATTGAAAATTTCGATCGCAACGCGATGAATGGACACTGCATGGATTTAACGCATGCTGTGTATCCCCATCATCAGGTTTACGGGCAATATTGCACCATCGAAGAGTACATCGATTGCCCCCCGGAAGCTGTTTTTGAATACCTCTCGTATACAGCGTCTCTCGAAGAATGGACCTACAGTCTCCGAGGCATGAAGCCAACAGACCAAAATGAGCTTTATGAATTCAAGGATATGATCGGTGACCATACCCTTTGTTTTTGTAAAACCGATTCAAACGCTGCCGCCATGACCGTGGATTATCATTGTGCATGGGATCAAAGTAAGCATCTGTGGATGATATACCTCATGCGTGTTGTTCCTGCGCAGTTGGTTCTCAACAAGCCAGGGTCTGTCGTGCTGTGGACCAATTGTCATCATCCCTTCTATGACAAAAATCCGTTTCCCGACACTGCGCCCAAGCAGCGTCCCATCTGGGTTGGTGATGTATGGGATATGTTCTATGCCGGCCATTATGTGGAATTGCAAAACCTGAAACACATTTTGGAATATCGTCACCGGAATGAGTTGCCGATCGTGAATCCCCTCTGGAAGAAATAACGGACTATCTCCACCTTAAGAGTACTGGTCATGAGTCAATCAATAAGTTTGGTTGGTGCGGCATCCTATTTGCCTGAAAACGTAATAAGCAATGATTTCTTCACTTGTGAAAGCAGTGATGCGAATCATCCCATGTTCAAAGGTACAAAAGAACGCCGACACGTCAGCGCAAATGAAACCGTGACAAGCATGGCGGTCGCTGCCTGCACCCGGCTGAAAGAAAATCTCAATCTGGATTTCTCCAGGGATGTCGATATTCTGTTGATGAATACCACCGTGCTCGACATGCCGTTTACCGGGGCAGCCGCTGAAGTCGCCTACCAGTTGGGCGCAAACCCGCCGTGGATAATTGATGTTCATAACGGCGGGTGCGTGTCCTTTGTCTACATGATGGATATTGCACGCGCTCTGATGGCAGGGTCCAATGCCAGGACGGCGATGATTATTAATGTACAAAATGCAGCAGGCAGGGTGTTCAGTCATTCTGACAATCGCTCGCGCCCGCAATCAGCAATTCCCGGCGACGGTTGTGGTGTTGGCTATCTTGTTGCCAATGATAGTTCTCCGGTTAGATCCATTGTCAAACGAGCATACGGGGATTATGTCAAGGATATGAAAGCCGTGAGTGACGACGGCCAGCATTGGTGGTCACCTCGGGCTCATGCACTGCATATCGAATTCACAGAAAACAAACTGTCGTCGATCGTCGGTCGTGGAAATCGGATTGTACCAGAAGCTTTGTATGCAGCGCTTTCAGCAGCTGAGCTTGGTGTCAAGGATGTTGATAAGCTCATTACCAACCAGCCCAACCCGACCTTTTTGAGAAACTGGCGCGAGGCAGTGTGTGTCAGCGAATCCAACCATATTCACACGTTTCCCGAGCACGGCAATCTATTCGGTGCAGCGTTGCCGATTTCTTTGGCTCGTGGCATAGAAAATGGCGACCTGAAACCGGGCGTTAAACTGTTGATGGGCGGTTTCGCTCATGCCGGTGACTACGCTGCGGCCGCTGTCATTGACTGGCAAGCGGCGATGGCATAAGTCGGTAGCAGCGAGGGGTAGAAATGAACGCTAATTATTTACCGAATGAAGCCCTTCTGGTGACTATGCATGGTTGGAGTGCCTGCCATGTAAGGAAGCCGTCATCCACGCCACCTGAAGATTCATCATCACCCTCGCGTAAAGACTCTGCCAAGAAGACCGGGACATGATTCTTTCTGATGCGATTGTCATCTGTTTGCGCGAGTTGAATCTCCGCTACTTGTTCGGGGTAAGCGGCGCCAATATAGAGCACATTCATGACAGTATTTTTCGCCTGGGGGATGAGCGCTTTCAAACTGTCATGACCAAGAGTGAATACGGCGCGGCATTCATGGCCGATGCTCGTGCCAGGACACATCATACGCTGGGTGTCTGCTGCGCGACCTCAGGCGGCGGAATGATGAATCTTGCGGTGGGAATTGCTGAGTCTTTTGCACATTCAGTACCGGTACTGGCGCTGGTGGGGCAGCCACCGTTGCAGCAGGAGGGCAGGGGAGGGTTTCAGGATTCCTCAGGATTGGGCGCCACTGTCAATGCAAAAGCCATGTGGCAGGCGATTTCGAAATATGCCTGCAAAGTTGAATCGGCTGATCACTTCTGGGAGCTTTTCTTTTCCGCATTGACCAAACCTTATGTCGGACGCAAAGGTCCCTCGGTGATGCTGTTACCCCGCGACGTGATGGATGTGGATGTCGGCTGCGTGCCGGAGGGATTTGTCGAGTCGGTATTGGCAGCATTTGAATCTGATATCAAGGCGAAGGTGGCGGATGACTTGATGCTGACATTGTGGGAGCAAATCAACGCCGCTGAAAAACCGGTTATGGTGTTCGGCTCTGGCATCGTCAGGCAGCAGGCCGTTGACGAGGCCATACGATTTGCGGTGCTTTCTGGTATTCCAGTGGTCTCAACACTGGCCTGCCCCGGGGTGTTTCCCAATCAACATGAGCAGTACCTGGGAATGATCGGTGTGGCGGGGCATCCTTCAGCACATCACTATATTGAATATGAAGCAGATTTGATTATAAGTGTTGGTAGCCAGTTGCGCTCAATGACAAGAGCGACATTGGAGGCGGCGTTAGCAGAAAAGCCATTGTGGATTATCCATGATGATGTCAGCGAGCTGGATCAGCAACTCCACCCCCAGCACACCATTGAGATGGATTGTAAAAAGTGGCTGCTGAAAATGCTGGACTTGCAGGCCGAATCTCCGATTTTCAAAGCCAAACGACTGCCCAGGCCGGTAACCTGCTTCAAGCCTGAAAAGACTGAGTACTCACTCGTAAAAAAGAGGCATCCAAGCGATTATCGATCTGCGGAAGGCGATGTCTTGACACAAAGTAGTGCTTTAAAGACGTTAAACCGCTATTTGCCATCGGCCGGCCATATTTTGTTTGATGCAGGTAATTGTGCAGCAGCTGCTGCGCATTTTTTAAAAATGCCGTTGAATGTGACTAACACCATTGCCCTCGGTATGGGTGGAATGGGGTATGCCATCGCTGGTGCCATTGGTGCCCAACTCGGTGAGCCGAACTCAAAGCGAACGATGGTGTTCTGTGGCGACGGTGCCTTTATGATGGCGGGGCTGGAAATCCACACGGCGGTTGAACTGCAACTGCCCATCTTGTGGGTAGTCTTCAATAACAGCATGCATGGCATGTGTGTCACCCGACAACATCTCTATTTTAACGGCCGCATCGAGGGTAACACCTATGGTGACATTGGCATCGCCAGAATTGCGTCCGGCTTTGGCAAAGAAGACCAGATCTGGACAAGCCGCGTGTCGTCATCAACTGAACTGACAACTGCGCTGAACACCTACTTTCAGGATTTCGCACATTTGCCCGGGGTTGTCGAATTGAAAATCGCAACAGAGGAAATGCCGCCGTTTAAGCCCTTTCTGGGACAAGATACCCCCATTGAAACCGCCTGGATATAGCCATCGGTGTGATGAATGATGCTGTTGTCTGCAATCCTTTGAGGAAATACCGATTGCCATCAGGGTACCCACTGATCCAGTAGGTATTTTGACAAGGCTAACGGGGCAACAAGTTGCTTTGTTTCTGTCGAAATCTGCTC
>JBPOHS010000157.1:0-21430 GCA_052035295.1 Pseudomonadota bacterium | reverse complement strand
CAGGTGACGGGAAGAAAAAGCTACCCGGCAGGCGCGGGCTTGCCCGACAATTTCATCGATTTTATTGCCGTTCTGCACTATCGATTGTTGTTGGGATGGGGAACGGGTGACGTCATTGTCGGCATCGCCGCCATGGGTTCATTTACCTCGGTACTCACCGGCCTATATCTTTGGTGGCCGCGCAAGGGGCAGTGGAGAAAAGCCCTGCTCATAAAACGAAACACATCATCGCAACGCCGGAATTACGACATCCACAAATGGGCAGGACTGGCAACAATACCCATCATGCTTGCCGTTTTACTGTCAGGCATCTACTTCAACTTTCATGCGCCCTTTCTTGCGATGGTGCAGGTATTTTCGCCCACGACTGAACACTACAAGGCGATACTTTTCTCAACGCCCAGGCTATCCGCAACATCGATTGGAACTGAGAAAGCACTCGCCCAGTCCAATGCCAGGTACCCGCAAGGGCAGTTGAAATATATTGTTGAACCTGAGGGCCCTGAAGGCGTTTACGAAATTATCCGGATCAATGTGCCTGAGTTGAGTCATTTCTGGTCAGAACGCCACATTTGGGTAGAACAATATTCCGGGGAGATTATTCATGTCTCGGATCCGATCAACAGAGAATCCGCCGGAGAGACCTTTCTGGCTTGGCAATGGCCGCTGCATTCGGGGCAGGCTTTTGGTTTGGCGGGCAGGATACTGGTGATGCTGTTTGGCTTGGCGTGCCCGGTGATATTTTGTACGGGGTTGAGACATTGGCGGAATAAAAGGGGCAAGCACCATCAAGCGAGCAAAGGGGCTTGATGGCGCCTGACATTAGTATTACTGCACTTCCCCATCCTCCGGTGGAGCCGAACAGCTCCGCGTATTAGCATGACGCGCCGGGCCCACTTCGATCAGCAGGTTGCTACCATCGATCATCTGATAACGCACGGGTGAGGGCGCACAATTTTCCCCAACACATTCCACTTCGTAATAACCCGTTGTGGTGACGCCTTCGGTATTCATCCGAAAACTCCCCTCGGCCCAGCCGGTGTAGGTACCCGAGAAATACAATCGCTCGGCCATGGGCTCACCGTCCGCACTGGCTTTGGTCGGGTAAGTTGTGTAATAGCCACCATTCTTGTTTCGGTAACCATAGACAGCACCCCGATTGATACGCACCTGCTCCCCGGTATCTTCACTGGTACGTTCAAAAAATCGGAAGCGGTAGCTCTGCTCACCCGCATCCGGGATCTTGGTGATCGGTGTGCGACTGAGAATGTTTGTCTCCACCAGCAGCTGGCTGCCATTTTCCTCGTCGAGTGAAAATAGAGAATTTTCATTCGACGGTGGATCAAACGCATTCAACACGTGGTCCACGAAGAAGCGTTCCCAAACCTCGACAATCTTGCGATTGGTATAGCCGCTATCCACCATGTTTTGCTTGACGATGAACGTGTCTTCGATGATGCCTGTTTTTCCATTCTGGTCGTAGCGCACCTTGACACGGGTAGGTCTGTCAATGACGACAGGCTCACCGTTATAGGCACAACGTGGATCAACCACAGGATCGACACCATCCGTCGTCAAATAGAGATTTGTCGTATCCGAAGATACTTTCACCGTAACCTGTTGCTCGGTGTCATAGACGCCGCCAGTAAGCGAAAAATACGGTTGAAACGACTCCTTGCAACCTGTGGTCACCAATACAGCAGAAAAGACGGCTGCTAACTTGATCCAGGTTCTGGAGCGCTGCGTGTAACTGAAAGCGGGAAAAGACATGTTGGCGCGCTCCTTAACGATCATTGAACAAGGCAAAACTTGAGGGCTCAGGGTTACCGGCGGGCATGAAGTACCAGGTCATGTCGATTCCCCAGCCGCAGTTACCCCAGGTTCCAGTGGGCCTTGTCTGCACCAGATCAGCCCAGGCGCAGCTGTAATTCCAGGTGCCGGCGACCTGATTGCGCACGATGATTCGCTTGGCCGCCTTGTCTTTCGCATTCGAGTGCGTGAGCTCCATCTGTGTCCACAAGTTGTCATTGGTGCAGGTGTAGTTGAGCTGCCAGCCACCACCCCAGTATTCCCGCTCAAAGCAACCGCCAGTTTTAGTCGACTGGACACGGAAAATATGGTTGTTCCCATCGGGCACGGTGATTTGCGTCGTATAAAAGCGCTGTGCCGTGTCATAGATATTGCAGGTAACCATACTCAGCGCTGACGTACCTGCACCTGGCGAACGGTCATCAGCACTGATGCAGCGGCCATTGGATGCATTCTTTATCAAATACCAGGCCGCCGTAGAGGGTAGATTCTGTAGGGAAATCGTGTGCGCCGGCTGCACAGTTGAACTGCCGACACAGGGTCGACCTGCCGATACCACCAGTTTGTCGACAAATCGCGGAATATCACCAGTAATGTTCAATGTATGACTGCCACCATTTTTCGGGAAATACCCCAGTCGCGACAAATCCGTGCGACATGGATTATCGTTGGTGCTCGTCACCCAGTATACGTAATAGCCACCCAACAAATCCCGTTCGTCTTCGCTGGGTTCAATCACCAGCGTACGGTTGAATTTGTAGGAATCATCGCTGTCTGGCGCAGAAAAATAAGCCGCTTTGGCCTGAAAGCGCGGCACGTCGCTCTCGATAATTTCGTTGAAACGGGTGGCATCGCTGCGCACATAGTCATTGCAGTTTTCCTGGAAGGCTTCGCCGTAGCCATTGGCAGCGAGCACGACAAAGGATTTCGCTTCCCTGGGAACATCACGATTGGTTATCTGGTAGTTATATCCGATGTAACCCGTATTGATGTTAAAGGTTCGCAAAGGCGCTCCTGGCAGCGCACAACCATTGGCGTCTGCGTAACGTAGCACCCAGTTATAGCGGCCTGCATCCCAACTGGCGATTCTGAAACTGAGCATGCCCGTGATCGACAAACCACGATTGCTGTCATAGAAGCTGACTGACGTGGGCTTTGTCTGGGGAGCGAGTGGGTGGCTATAGACGTTCGCCGCTGGCACGCTGATGCCGACAGCTGCCTCACCCGTGGCGTTACTCGTGAGGACGACAAGCGAATCTGCTCCAGCAGGAATGCTGGCTACCGAAAAATCGAGCGCCAATTGATTGTCCGTGCTCTGCGTGATGGGCGTACTGGCGACAAAATTGCTTACGCCATCAGCCAGTGTGGCGGGCACGCCGCCATTTCCCCAGCGCAACACATAGGCCGATGCGTCGTAGTCACTGGACGAGCGGGTAACAACAACGCGACCACCAAAGCCAGGCCCCATCACCGTGTCGGTAAATTCAAGGTTTTCCGCAATACTGCCAGGGGGAGAAACGTAACGTGTAGGTTGAGCGTTATCCTTGCAACCCGCCAAAGACAACAAGAGACCAAGGGCGATTCCCCATCTGTGGGGTGAACAAAAAGCAGATTGCGCTATCCGCGCGAAGAAGGGTGTCATGGTGGCGTCTCGATACGACAAAGGCTACGGGAGCCCACTCAAAGTGGGACGATCGCACCTTAACACGCCCCCGGAGTAGCGCCTCCATCCTTTAGTCTCTTGCGCATGAAGCTCAATCCATGCTACGCGGAGCAGAGGTGACCGGCTCTGCTGCGGAACACTCTGCGCACACGCAATTCAACTCCAGCTGCGGCGACACCAGTGTAAAGCCCGCTCCTTCGCAACTCGCCTTGAGCGCATCAACGATCGCGCGGTCAATGCCAATTTCCTTGACACGATGGCATTTGCTGCAGATGAGGAACTGCGGCACCTGATGGGCGTGATCACAGGCGATATGGGAACAGGCAATGTACTTGTTGCTGGTCGACAGCTTGTGAACGAGACTTTCCGACGCGAGGTATTCGAGAATCCGGTATACCGACATGGCCGCCATCGGCTGACCGAATTGTTGCTGGTGGGCGTCGGCAATTTCGTAGGCAGACCGGGGCATGCCGTCAGCCAACAGAATCGCCAGTATATGACTGCGTTTTTCGGTCAGCCGCCCACCCGAAGCGGAGCACAGTTCCGCGGCTTTTTTCAGTGCTTTTTCAACATTGCGGAGGGTCATATGGGGCGTGGTCATGGGGCCTGATCAATTCCCGGGAGGTACCTAAATAATACACCAAGGCCACCATTGCCATCATCCAGGTAATCAATGCGCCCGAGGGAACGTCCCACAGCGCTGATACAAGCAATCCCAACGCATACCCAAGTATTCCTACACCATATCCTGACAGCCAACGATGGTGCGACCGGGTCGCTGCCAATGCCGGCAGGATAAGCGACGCAAACACGAGATACACCCCCACCAATTGCGTTGACAGCGTGACCGCCACCGCGAACAAAGGGTAGAAAGCAAATCCCTGACGCAACGATGGCATCCCGAACCAGGCCGCAGTCAACAGCAACGACAATCCCCCAGCAAAAATCAGCAGATCGGCATTCACCCATAGAATTTGACCGGTCAGGATGGCTTGCAGGCGCTCACCCCCATGCGGGTCCTTCGCCAACAGCATGAGACTCGCTGTCGATGCAAGCATGAAGACTACGCCAATAAGTGCTTCCTGTACTTTTGAGGACGCCGAGCGACACAAAAACAACGCGCTGGCACCCACAACAGCCGCTGCAATGGCCACCAGCTGCGTCAGCCAGGGACTGTCCCCACCCAGCAGCGCGTGTACCCCCAGGGCTTCAGCCAACAGCAATCCAAGCGCCGCGACCTGTGCCACCGCCAGATCAAAAAAGACGATGCCTCGACGCAATACTTCCTGCCCCAAGGGAACATGAGTACTCAAAACGATGAGTCCGGCAATAAATGCAGGCACCAGAATACCGGAGAGCGTGCCAAGGTAATCCATCATGGTGTCAGGGCTGCCACAAGCTGATCCACGGTGCTGTCGTAGAGCGTGAACAAATCCGTTGCCTTATCGCTTCCTCCAACAGTAAACGGCAGGATGACCACAGGAATTGCAGCCCTCTCGCCCAGCCACTGCGCCCCTTGCGGATTCTGGTAGCGCGCCACGACGATCATTGCCGGTTTCTGTTGCGCAGATTTTGCCAGCAATTGCGCAAGATGCGTGGTGGAGGGCGGAAGGCCGGGTTTGGGTTCGATGTCGCCGGTAACGTCAACCTTGAGCCACTCAAACAGGTAACGCCAATTTCCGTGATGTACAACCACAGGCTTTCCCGCCAAGGTATTTGCGCGCTTTTCCCAATCCGCCATTGCCAGTCGCCACTTGCCTGCAAATTCATCGTAACGTCGTAGGTAATGGTCTGAATGGGACGAATCCAGTATTACCAGTCGCTCCTTGAGCTTTTCGGCAATAGCCAACAAACGATGGGGATCGAGATGAACATGGGGATTGCCGGCTGCGTGTACATCGCCTTCATCGCGGCGCACAGATTCACGGAAATCAAGACGAGACACCGTCTCCGCCGCCATGAAGTACCCCGTCTGCCCGGGCTGGACACGCGCATTGGCAGACTGACGCAGCAGGACCGGTAACCAACCGACTTCGAGTTCCGCACCGGTACAAAGCAGCAAATCAGCCACGCGCATCTGCACAATCAGCGACGGACGCGCCTCGACATGATGAGGATCCTGTAACGCCGACGTTGCAGTAAAGATTTCCAGCTTGTCACCTCCCAACTGGACCGCCAATGCGGCCCATTCAGGTTCACAGGCAAACACGGACAGCGCAGCCTGCAACGGGCGCACCCAGAATGTCAGCAGCAGAAAGAAAAAAACTTTCTTAAAATTCATGCGCTGCATGTGCTCCCATCATCATGGTGTACTGGAGCGTCAGGGCGTCACGCGCTTCATCGATGGTATCGGATTGCTGATCGCTGTAGGTCAAACGCACGGTTGAAAAGTGCGACCTTGACCAGGCAAGAGAAAGCTGGGCTTCTTCGAGTTTCTGCTCATGGAAATGATCGTCATGTGGAAGCTGCAACGTCGCTTCTCCATAGCGGGCACCGGCGGACCACTGAGGGGCAAACCGATGCGCGACAGACACATACCAGCCTTCATGGACATCATCACTGGTGGCGTACTCGTTGATATCTTCGCCTCTCAAATACTCCATCGACACGACCCACTGCCGTTCCTTTGCGTTTCCATTGGGCGCCCATTTCCAGACAGCGTCAGCAATATAGACGTTCTCGGCAGAATATTGTGCGCTGTGCTCATGCCCCTCGTGCTCATCGTGCCCCTCACTCTCTTCGTGATCGCCCTCGCCTTCTTCCTCATGCCCGGCAGCAAGATCCACCAGCCGATTTTTCAGGAACGACAACCCCACCTGCCAACCCTGGGTGGTACCGATATCGCCACCCCATTTGCTGTTGACTGTGTACACGCCGACATCTTCTTCATGCTCAATGCCCGCAAGGCGTGCGCCATCAAACGCTTCCACCCCGACACGCCAGTAGAATGGTGTCGGTAGCAAAAGATTCACCCGCGCGCCATCATCGAAATAATGTCCACCCAACATGGCCTGGTAAATCGCAGGCCGTTCCGCAAAATTATCCTCGTGGGTATGGCGGCTGTTCAGATATCCCACATGCGACAAAAAACGCCCTGCTGTAACGCTCACATTGGCTGGCATAGCCGTGGTTTGCAGAAACGCCTCCTCGAGTTCTACTTCGGTAGCACCTTCATGATTTTCGAGCACCGCCGTCATCCGCCCCGAAAACATGTCATCAATCGGCGCCGCCAGACTCAGCTCGCTGTGGCCAAGGGAAAACCCTTGCTCAATCCCGGAGAGGGCAGTGTCGTGGCTCTTGTACTGACCATCCAGCACCACGCCGACATCGATATTGCTCTCGGCGAATGCCGGCGACGCAACCGCCAGACAGGCGAGTGAAACCCTTGCGGCTTTTTTGGTGTAATTCATTACGACAACTTCCTTCGTGAAATAAACAGTGGAAAAGCTTGCCCTATGCAAGCGCCAGTTTTGTGCGAGTGGCAGTTATGTGAAAGTGGCAACGTCAAACACCGTTCAGCCGATGATATCCAGCGTTACCACAAGGCGCATTTCACCCTCGCTCAGCGCCGGTGACCGATGAACCAAGCCGCCCCCATCATTTCCTTGCCAGTTTTCGCCCTTCATCAAAGCGACGTCATGCCGACCCAATCGTTGAATGCGATCGGGGGATGCGATCAATCCCGATACTTCGTCGGGTTGCCCCGGACTGCGCCGCCCCATAACGCCCCGATTGACATCTGCATTCCGGAGCCACTCGGTTCCTGGCCCACCATAGGTCGTTACCAGGCGGCAAGGCACGCGGTCTACATGAAAGCGCGGGCACATGGCCTTGCCGAGCACGGAAACCCGCAACCCAACACGATCCAGATCCAGCAGGGTTGCAAACAGATCAACCAACAGCTGGAGATCATCAATCAGGACATCCCGATGATCCGCGACGGGCCACACCGTTAAAAGGAGGTCCCGAAGTTCATGCGCAGCACACTGGTATTGCCAAGTCACGCCGACATAGCGTGGTTGCAGCAGCCGCCCCAAATACTGTTCGATCCGCGGATCAGGCGTTCGCCGCCAAACACACAAATTGATGTGCTCACGATAAACCTCCGCCAGAACATCAATGGCCTCGCCAGTCACGGCATCGCGAGGCAACGAAAAATCAACCGGAGCGCTGGTGCGCGCAGGGACTGGAAGCGTTTGTTGCATGAAGGCATCAACTCAAGCAATGTTATGTTATAACATATCATTGCAGGCAGGTATCACGTCAAGCGTGCTCAACGAGAAACACTGGCGACGGCTGCCCCTCTGCTCGACAACCACGATCAAACCATCCATTGGGGGTGAAAAATGACTTCACGCATCAAGGCAAAGCCCTTGCCCGTTACTGTACTCAGCGGCTTCCTTGGGGCCGGCAAAACCACGCTGCTCAAGTCCCTGCTGAACCAGCCCCACGGACTCCGTATCGCTGTCATCGTCAATGACATGTCGGAAATCAATGTGGATGCGCAATTGCTGGAAAAAGGCACCGAAATCAACCGGGCCGAAGCGCGCATGGTCGAGATGAGCAATGGCTGCATCTGTTGCACCTTGCGGGAAGATTTGCTCATCGAAATCACTCGTCTCGCCAACGACGGACGATTCGACTATCTGATCATCGAATCGACCGGCATCGGTGAACCCCTCCCCGTCGCGGAAACGTTCACCTTCAGGGACGAAGCCGGTCACAGCTTGTCTGATATCGCCCGATTGGACACCATGGTCACCGTCGTCGACGCCGCCAGTTTTTCGGCCGAACTGGAGGCCGCCGAGTTGTTGAACGAACGTGGGGAGTCACTCGGAGAAGAGGACGAACGAACCCTCGCCGACCTGTTGATAGAGCAAGTTGAATTTGCCGATGTCATCGTCGTCAACAAGGCCGATTTGATCAGCCTGCACGAGCAGGACAGGCTGCGACATGATTTGCAGCAGCTTAATCGCCAAGCCGAGATCGTCTTCTGCAGCTTCGGCGAAATCCCTTTGCACAAGGTGTTGAGCACGGGACGCTTCGACTTCGAGAAAGCGCAACAGGCACCCGGCTGGCTGCAGGAACTGCGTGGCACCCATACGCCAGAAACGGAGGAGTATGGTATCGGCAGCTTTGTTTACCGCGCCGAGCAGCCGTTCCATCCGGAGCGGTTTCATGAAGTCCTCCATCGCACCTGGCCCGGACGATTGCTGCGCTCGAAAGGATTTTTCTGGCTGGCCTCACGACCGCACATGGCCGGCGAACTCGCGCAAGCGGGCGGCGTATTGCGTCACGGCCCGGCCGGGTACTGGCATGATCATCCTCACCAGGAACTGGTATTCATTGGTCAGCACCTGGATGCGACCCTGATGCGCAACAGTCTGGATACCTGCCTGTTGAGCGAGGCCGAAGTGGCGAAAGGCCCGCGTTACTGGCTGACACTCAGCGATCCGTTTCCTGAGTGGGAAGCCACTGAGGAGGCCTGATACTGCCGCACCCCGCCCTTCGCCATGCATCCATGACATTACACACACAAGCGTCTTCTTTGACGCTTGATCAAATCGTTACTATAAAACTAGGGCCGTCACACGTGGATTTCGATCTATCCGTGCCGCCCGCAAGCGACTGACATTACCCATAAACGCCATTGCCACCTGCATGAGACGTGGCGGCTGACCAGATGCGGCAGCACGCCTCGGTCGTTACGAATCGAGGGCAGGATGAGTCTGCAGAACACTCCGGCTGAGAG
Organism: Pseudomonadota bacterium; assembly: GCA_052035295.1. Classification (GTDB taxonomy): domain Bacteria; phylum Pseudomonadota; class Gammaproteobacteria; order Pseudomonadales; family Ketobacteraceae; genus HdN1. The sequence goes on along the minus strand of JBPOHS010000157.1, from coordinate 12,206 downwards.
CTAGCAAAATGCCGCATGGGCGGCAAGAAATTGCCGCCCATGCGACGCTACCGACCGGAATAACGTGTTTTGCCCGGAATTTCCACGGCCGTCGCATGGCATGAGTATTGCTCCTTGATGATTCCAGACCATTGATTACCGTGCAGGGGACGAAATGACACCAAAGGTGTTTATTCTGGACGTGGATGGCGTCATGACCACCGGGCAGTTTTTTTACTCTGCTGAAGGCAAGGTGATGAAAGTCTTCGGCGCCGATGACAATGACGGCCTGTCATTGCTGAAACCCTATATGACGATACGATTTGTCACTGGCGACAAAAAGGGCTACGCCATTTCCCGCAAGCGCATCGTCGATGACATGCATTTTCCCCTGGATATTGTCAGTACCGTCAGGCGTATCGACTGGATCGCTGAACACTATGCGCCTGAACAAGTGATTTACATGGGAGATGGCATATTCGACCACTATGTCATGAAAAAAGTGGCTTATGCCATTGCGCCAGCCAATGCCGACCCACTGGCCAGGCAGTGTGCGCATTATGTTACCCAACGAAACGGAGGTGAACGTGCCGTGGCTGAAGCCAGCCTGCACATACTTGAGAAATTTTTCACTCCGTACAACCCCGACGTACTTCCGGGAAACACTGAAAAATTATCTGGAGAATGGACGGTATGATACATCAACGTCTGGAATCCTTTATGCAAAAACGCCGCTGCACCTTGCTCGGTGTGGGGCCGATGAGCGTCAATTGTGTCGATGCAGCGATCGAACTGGCCAACGAACATGAAGTACCATTATTCCTGATTGCCAGTAGACGCCAGATTGATTCTGAAGCCTTTGGCGGCGGCTACGTGAACAACTGGACCACCGAAGCGTTTGCCAACTACGTCATCGATCGCGACAAGAAAGGTAAAATTCTGCTTGCTCGCGATCATGGTGGACCATGGCAGAACACCCAGGAAAAAGAAAACAAACTGGGTCTTCGACGCGCCATGGAATCGGCCAAGTCGTCTTATCTTGCCGACCTCGAAGCCGGGTTCCAGGTATTGCATCTTGATCCCAGCATCGACATACATGGTCATCCGGATGTCGATGAAGTGCTTGCCCGGCTCTTCGAACTCTATGAATACTGCTGGAGCCAGGCGCAGCGCATGGATCAGGAGGTAATCTTCGAAATCGGCACCGAAGAGCAAAGCGGCAGCACCAATTCACAGGAAGAACTGGATTACACGCTGCATTCGGTGCAGCAATTCTGTAAAAGGAATCACCTGCCAGCACCCTCGTTTGTGGTCATACAAACAGGCACCCGTGTCATGGAAAAACGCAATGTCGGTTCCTTCGACAGCCCGGTGCGCGTGGCAGGCGAACTTCCCGCTGAAATTCAACTCCCGAAAATGATCGAAATCTGCAATCGCTACGGCATTTTCATGAAGGAACACAATACCGATTACATATCCGATGAGGCCTTGCAGTGGCACCCCCGCATGGGGATACATGCTGCCAACGTAGCCCCGGAATTCGGGGTTGCCGAAACCTGCGCTCTGCTGAAGGTGCTGGAAAACAATGGGCTTGGCGGGTTGGCTGATCGCTTTATCGAGATCGCCCTGGGGTCGCGTAAATGGGACAAGTGGATGCTGAAGGATACCCAGGCCAATGATCGCGACCGGGCCATTATTGCCGGCCACTATGTGTTTTCCTACCCGGAAGTGTCGATGCTGAAAGAGGAAGCCAGTTCCGCCCTGCACAGCAAGGGCATTGAACTCGACGGTTATCTCAAGGCCGCCGTCAAAAAAAGCATTTTACGTTACTTAACCCATTTTCGTTTGGTAAGGTCCGTATGAAGCGCGTAGCGACACTCATCCTGAACCGTAATCTGCCTGAAGTCACCAATACCTTGTGCGACCACTTGCAGCAATACGATAGTGATCAGACCGACGTTTTTGTCATCGAAGCCGGTTCCGATGACACACGACTCTCCCGCGATGTCACGTGGCACGCCAACTGGCCGGAAGCTCGCACCCAGGGAATGCGTTATTGCCGTGGCATGAATTACGGGCTGAGCCAGCTTTGGAAAGAAGGCCGTTTCCAGCAATATGAAGCGTTCTTTCTACTGACCAACGACACCGAATTTCAACAGCGCCCTACCGTCTTGCCCTTGATGGAGACCATGGATCAGCACCCGTCCGTAGGAATTCTTTCACCCTGTGCGGAACGCTGGGGCGAAAAACTTCTGCTGAAGGAACAGCCCACCAAATATTTCTGGTTCATCCACAACAACGCCCTGCTTTTGCGCCGAGGTTTCCTGGAAAGCATCATGAACACGGAACAACCGGACTACATGAATTTCATTTTTGATGGCAGGAATTTTCGCGGTTACGGTTCCGAAAGCGAATTGATTGCCAAGGCCTACGCCAATGATTGGGCTGCCGCCATTACCACCCGAGTCATTGCGGGTGAAAACGAATCCCACTTGCTCAACAAGGCTGACTTGATCAAAACCGAGGGTTATGCAGAAAACCTGCGCCTCTACGTCGAAGAGGGCAAGCAGTGGATGCGTCACAAATACGGGTTCAACAGCCGCTGGTCGATGCAACAATACGTCAAAGGGTTCTATGAGCACTTCTTTGATTTTCACCCCGAATACAGCGCTTACAAAGTGTAGAGGTCGCCATGCAAGTCATTGAAAAGCCGTGGGGAAAAGAAGAAGTCGTCGAAATCAATGAACGCTACATGATGAAGAAACTCACCATGTGGAAGGGCCATCGCTGCAGCATTCAGTATCACAATATCAAACGTGAAACGATATACGTACTCAGCGGCCAACTGCGAATCTATATCGGCGACAGCGTCGATACACTGGAAGCCAGGATTTATACCAATGGCGATACCATCACCATTGCACCGGGAACGGTACACCGAATGGAAGCGGTTGAAGACGCCGTTTACCTGGAAGCGAGCACACCGGAAATGGACGATGTGGTGCGCTTGTCAGACGACTATAAACGCGTGACCGCATGAGTCTGCGTGTTTGCATTCCCACGGCGGGAACCGGCTCACGTCTGGGTGAATTGACGCGTTATCTCAACAAGTCACTGGTGAGCCTAGCCAATCGCCCGACACTCTCGCACTTGATAGAGCAGTTCCCCGATGATACGGAATTCGTGATTGCGTTGGGACACAAGGGAGAACTCGTCAAGGAATTCCTTTCCCTCGCTTATCCGCAAAAGCGTTTCTACTTTGCCGAGGTGGCACCTTTCGAAGGGGAAGGATCAGGGCTGGGATTAAGCCTGTTGGCGTGCGAGTCCCATTTGCAACAGCCGTTTATTTTCCTTTCCTGCGATACACTGGTGAAGGAAAAAATTCCTGCCCCCACAAACAACTGGATGGGCTATGCCGAATGTGAAGGTCTGCATCATTACCGCACACTGAATGTCGCCGGTGAGCAGGTCATGGATATCTGCGAAAAAGGCGCGGGCCAAGCGCCTACTCACAAAGCGTATATTGGTCTTGCCGGCATCAAGGACTATCAACGCTTCTGGGAGACCATGAAAGCCGGCGGGCAGGACGCCATTGCGATGGGCGAAGCATATGGCTTACGCGCGCTGGTCGATCATGACGTGCGCGCACACCGTTACACCTGGTTTGACACCGGCAACCCACCTGCCCTGGAGAAGGCCAGACAGGCTTATGCCGAACCACATTCCCCCAATATCCTGCCCAAGGGCAATGAGGCGATCTGGTTCGTGGGAGAGAAAGTCATCAAGTTTTCCGACGACACGACGTTTATCGCCAATCGTGTCAAACGCGTATCCGAAATCACGGAGTTCGTGCCACGACTGACCGGCGTTACTACGCACATGTACAGCTACACCAGGGTGGATGGCCATGTACTGTCTGAAATCATCAGCCTTCCCCTGTTCGAACAATTACTGGCGCACTGCCAGCAATTCTGGCAGCGGCACTCGCTTTCCGATGAGGAAAGACACGCCTTTGAAACGCGTTGCATGAAATTTTATCGTCAGAAAACCCTTGAACGAGTGCAGCTGTTTTATGACACGTTCCAAACAGAGGACAATACCTTCCCCATCAACGACCGGGACATGCCTACGCTCGCGACACTACTGGACAGAGTGGATTGGCAAGGGCTCGCTAACGCCTTGCCGGGGCGATTTCATGGCGACTTTCATTTTGAGAACATTCTCTGGAGTGAAAAAGAGCGGCAGTTTACGTTTCTGGATTGGCGGCAAGACTTTGGCGGCATACTGAGCACTGGCGATATTTATTATGATCTGGCCAAGTTACTGCACGGACTGATCGTCTGTCATGAACTGATCGCACAAGATCTTTATAGTACGGAGTGGACCAACGACGGTATACGGTTTGATTTTCATCGCAAGCAGGCGTTGGTTCAATGCGAGCGGTACTTCTACCACTGGCTCGCGGACAAGGGCTACGACGTCACCAAAGTGCGCACGCTGACCGCGCTGATTTACCTGAATATCGCCGCATTGCATCACCAGCCCTACAGCCACATGCTTTACGCGCTGGGAAAAACCATGCTACTCGAATGCCTCGACAGCGTGCTTTCCTAGCACGCAAACCTGAACGTCAGGGATTCAGCAACTGCCAGATATGACGGCGTTTGCAAGGTGGCGCATCGCATGGAAGCGAAACCTGTATCACCTGGGCAGTATCACTCAGCACATGTAGCGAGAACATGCACGCTCCCTGGAAAGCTACAAAATCGCCCTTCCTGTACTGCTCGCCATCGATCTCCAGCACACCCGAAATAAGAAAATAAACGGCGCACATGCCACTTGCGGCTTCATTGCGCATTGCCGTTTTTCCTGGCAAGGTCAAATGAGTGGCATCACATAGCTGGGGATTGAACTCTTGACTCGCCCTACCTGCCACTCGCCAGGCAGACCGTTTGTAGTTGGTCAGCACGAAGTTGTCCGGATACGGCTTCGTTATTTCGGTGTAGCGAAAGGCTTCATCCCGACGTTGACGATACCGTTCTTCCATCGTTGGATCGATTTCAATCGACGAAATCCGATCACGCCAAAGTGGCGGCAGTTCTGACAATAGACAGCGCAGATCAGCGGCGCCGCCATAGTAACTATACGCCTCGTAAGGATTGACATTGACATAGCCATCCTTGCGGTCCGCGAAGCCAAAACGCACTTTTATGTCGTACTCAAAAAATCCATCCGGAATGAAAAGCGGTGGTGTCGTTTCAAGAAACAAGCCATATCCATCAAAGTGGCGGCACAGCTCCTGCTTGGGGGCCACGAGCAATTGCTTATATTCCTGGGTAAGGTAATAACCCGTATCTTCCAGACGTATGCAGCGCCCTTGATGTTTGGCTCGGGAAAAAATGGTCAGTAAAGTACTCAGGCGATAAATGCTGATTGAATCACAACAAAACCGTGAAGACTCAATCAGGGAGGCTTGCACGGTTTCACCAATGATGCGGGTAAAGTTACCACCGTACCAGGCCCAATCATGCTGGTCGGCCGATACCGTGTTCTGCGATTCGGTGAAATGCGAAAAAGGGATGGCAAAAAGAAAGGAGGGATACAGTGGCTCCAGATCTTCTGCCAATGCCACCAGCGGTTTGAAAGGATGAGGATCACCAATCATCGGGTGATCGTTATTAGGGCTGAAGAAAATCCACGGATCACCGAACCGCGTCAACGGGTTCAGGGCCGCCACGTACTCGGCTGCAGTCGCACAACGATCATTTACCACATGCGCCGTCGGCAAGTGTTTTCTCGCGAAATCGAAAAATGCGACCCGGTCTTCTTCGTCTTCACAGACCACCCTGATAACCATTTCATCCCAGGGCACAGTGGCATAACTGAGCAAGGTGTATTTCACCACCTCCAGCTTGGTAACATGCCGATATACCGTATCGGTAACACGTATCGAACGAATCCGCTCATCATGCGGTGGGAACTTCGTGCAATAGGCATCATAAACCGGCATCTTGCTGGTAACGATGTAGCAGTCAAAAAACAGGATCAGCGGAGAATTTTTATGCACAGGCATGTCTATTCAAGAAACTCGGTTTCAGGATTGATGTTTTCCAGAATGTCTTTTTTGATTTCTGCGTTGTAGACACCGGCTTTCAATATCACAATAGGATGCGCGTCATTTCGCAGGACAGACGGTGATTGCACGCCCAAACGTGTCCCATAGAGCCTACGCCCATGCTTTTTCGGATCATTGTCGAGGAGACTGATGACCTTGTCGGTTTTCAACCCAAAAGCGAGTAAATATTGGGCAAAAACGTGCGCACCAAATAGATACAGCGGTCTCTCGACTTGACCGGTCCGATCATTCAAATCCGCAATCAAGGACTCATGGTAACTGACATAGTCGTTATAGAGCTTCTTGTTCTTGTCATAGAGATCCGCAGGCAATGTCAACGGACTGACATCATCGTCCTTTACGGCTGCGTAAAAAATACTGTGATCTTCAAGGAAATATTCTTTCGTGATCAATCTGAAACCGAATTTTGCCAACAAATATTCGATATAGGGCTCGGTCAAAAAAGCGGTATGCTCGAAGTTGATACAGTTCGTATAGCGCCGTTCAAGCATGATCTGCATGTGGGGAAGCGTAAAAATCAAATGCTGACCGGCACGCATGAATCCGGACAAATGAGCCATGAATACCGCGGGTTCGTAGACATGCTCAAAAAGATGCGAGTGGACTACCGTATCGCAGGCACCTTCAAGACGAAATTTTTCATCAAAAAATCCTTTGATAAACCGTGCACGACACCCTTCAACCGGGGACGGATTGGGTTCGACAATGGTCCATGCAACATCGGCCAACGCCTGATATTCTCGCGCCAGGATCCCGTGAGCACCACCAATTTCCAGCACCGCGCCGGGGTTGTAACGATGCACGAATTGCGCGAATTCGCGATGATGTCTCTCCCATAACGCTCCTACTGCACCGGCACCATGCGATTCCGGATAGAGCACGTCGAGCGGCAACAAGGTTTTCAACTGAATCAGTCCCGAACTTTTGCTGATCCACCAGTCCATATCGGCATGAATATCTTGCTCTGGCGGCTGGTCGGTGCACCCCATGAAGACCGGGAACCGGCTGAATTTATACAGTGGCTCAAGATCATTGGCCCCTGTCACGGCGCAGCCCTCACGAATTAAAGATGCCATGCAAACCTCTGTATTGTTTCAAGCGCCTGCTCGGGCGAACCATTGAAGACACCGGCATCGTCTTGACGGCTATCGGGAACTGTACGCCATTCATTCGCCTCCGAGCCGCTCACCTGCCGTCACCCCAAGGCAACAAGACACTGAAAATACAGCATTTTTTGATACGTGAACCGCCTTTTCCGGCGCGTGAACAGGCGTGGGGCTTGTTTCAGACTAGCAAACAGCATTTTGAAGTCAAACACGACGGCGACGAGAATTGCTCAAAAAATCATCGACCTGCAAAGTGTTTGCAATGTCATATGTAGGAAGGTGCACCAATAGCAGAGGGTGCTTTCAAAAAGATGGAGACCGATAAATTTTGCTTGCTCGATGTTGCTTGCCCATTGACATGGGACAAGCAACATCGAGCAGGAATTACCGCCTCTGTTATTTCTTCGATAGAGCAGAACAGATTGTCGATGCATTATGCTGAAACAAGCCAAGAAAGGTGCGAGCCGCCCCCTCAGCAGACAGCGCGTCGGAGTAGAGCGTCCCTCCCATGCTTGCTCCCGTTTCGTCAGCGATTTGCTTGAGCAAACGGGAGTCACGGATGTTTTCGACGAACACGGCAGAAATTTTTTCGTCCCTGATCTGATCGATGAGCCCCGCCACCGCCTCAGCGGTCGGCTGCGTCTCAGTTGAAATTCCCTGTGGCGCCAGGAATGCAATCTGGTAGGCACGACCGAAATATCCGAACGCATCGTGACTGGTCACGATTTTGCGGTGCGCCAAAGGGACAGGAGCAAGGCACTTTTTCAGTTCCTGCTCTGCGACATCAACCGCGAGACGATAACGCTGAGCATTGGTTGCAAAAAGGCTGCGCTGATCTGGTAAAGCCTGTATCAATGCATCACGGATTTGATCGACATACCGACGCACATTCGATAAATCCTGCCAGGCATGTGGATCAACTTCGACACCATGCTCGCCGGCAAGCTGTATCGGTACAACGACGTCTCCGACACTTACGATCATCGCAGAGGTCTCGGTACTTTTCAGCAACCGATCCAGCCATGGTTCAAATCCCAAACCATTCTTAATGACAATACGCGCCGACATCAAGGTTCTGGCATCATCTGGTGTAGGCGTGAAGATGTGGGCGTCCTCATCAGCACCGACCAACGTTCTTACTTCGACAGCATCGCCACCTATCTCGCGTGTCACATCGCCGAGAATACTGAAACTTGCAACGACTGATATTCTTTCTGTAGCACCGGCCAATGCTGGAACGCCTGAAAGCAGAACAGAGAAAGCTACGACAGCGGCAGCCGAAAAATGTTTGAAAGCCCCTTTCATATTCATACACCCCCCAGATCGAAGACACCCGTTTATCAACGCCAGGCCAACCCGTTTACCGGCCCGCACACCATTGAAACGATATAGAAAACACCTGCCATCAACACGATGCAGGGGCCGCTGGCAAGCCCGCCATGAAACGACAACAGCAACCCGCCATAAACCGAGATCACGGCTATTCCGGCCGCCACCATCATGATGAATGCAATTCGACGACTCCAGAACATGGCGGCCGTTGCCGGCAACATCATGAGTCCGACCATCATCAACGCACCCACGGCCTGGAATCCCAGCACCAGGTTGAGGACCACCAGCACCATGAACATGGCATGGGCAAACGGGCCCGAACGGCTCACTGTAGACAGAAAAACAGGATCGAACGTATCCAGAAACAACGCGCGAAAAATGACGCCGCCAATAACCAGCGTTACCAGCGCAACCGCCAGCATGGCTTTGAGCGTCTGAGAATCAACCGCAAGCGCAGACCCAAAAAGAAGGTGCGTGAGATCGACACGGTGCGAAGACAACGACAACAACAGCATGCCGCTCGCCAGGGAAATGGGATAGATGGCAGCAAGACTGGCGTCTTCCTTGAGCGCTGTGTGCCGCGAAATCCATGTCGCAATACCAGCCATTGCCAACCCGGCGAACAGCCCACCGAGGGTCAGCGCAGACAATGACATCCCTGCCCACCAAAAACCCAACGCAGCCCCCGGGAGAATGCCATGGGCAATGGCATCCCCCATCAGACTCATGCGTCGCAACACAAGAAACACGCCTACACAGGCCGCGGTTCCGCCCAGGCATGCGCTCCCGGCGAGCGCTCTCCACATGAATTGATAGTTGGCAAAAGGATCAAGTAGCAGGTCGGACATGCCAAAGTCCCTTGTCTGCTTTCGTCAGATCACCCGGAATGCTCATCGAATTCCATTCAATGATGCGAGGCTTGCCGGTTGTCAGGCAGATTTCGTGATGACAATGACGCCGCACATCAGCCTCATCGTGACACACTATAATCTGGGTTTTGCCTGCCTTTTTCCACATGACGACCTGCTGCCAGAACAACGCGCGACTTGCTGCATCCAGGGCACTGGTGGGTTCATCCATCAACAACAACACTGCATCCATGACGCTCAACCTGGCAAGCAACGTACGCTGAAGCTCTCCACCTGACAGGTGTACGAGTGGATCAAGCGCCCTCCCCTGCATGTGCCATTGGCCCAGTGCGTTTTCAATTCGTTGTTTGCGTTCACGACGAGCACACCTGGCATGCCATAACCCTCCCTCCACCACATCAATGACTCGACAAGGAAAATGACGATCCAATGCATGATTTTGGTCGAGATAACCCAAGTACCATCGCGAGTCAGCGGCAACCAAAACCTGGCCATTCACTGGCGATCGCAGTCCAGCCAAGGTTTTCAACAAGGTGGATTTACCTGAGCCATTACAGCCAGTAATCGCCGTCACACTGCCCGGTACGAACTCATAATCCAATGCCCCACCCATCGGGACACCAGCAGGTCCCCATTGAAGGGCATGGCAGATCATCTGGCCTGGAGCGTAGTTCAACGGCAATCACCCATAAATGCAACTATGTTGCACTTATATCAAACAGGCAACGATCATTCAATCAAATATTTCCTTATTAACAGGCGGCACCACACACACGCTCTACGCAACCATGTTTCGCATATAGCGCAGCATAACCATGGCGTTATTGTGGCCTTTAGCGCCATTTGGCTATTTATGGGTTTGACGGGGCCAAGCCGGATTTTCTGCGATGTTGATGCATAAGAAGGGATCAGGTACTTCGGCAACCGTCTGCCAACAAACGAAGAAAATCTGACCATCGTCAGCTACGCTTTCGTATAGACAACCAACAGGAACCTCCCATGTTCGATGGACTCAGGCTGAAATCTCGCTTTTCGATAGCGGCCGTGGCTTTTTTGTTGCCCCTGCTCTGCGTGACCTATCTTCTTTCGACAGAAATGGGAATACGATTCAATTTTGGCCATCAGGAAACACAGGGTGTCAGATACCTGGAGCCCTTGCAGTCGCTTCTGTATCACGCTGGCGAATTCCGCTCTGCAGCCCGCCTGAAACAGAATACCGACAATGCTGCTACCTCCATTGATGCCGCATTGGCCAGCATGGAAGAATTCAAAGACAATCTGACGCCAGAATTAAGAACCGGAGATCAGCTCAATAACGCTATCAGTACGTGGCGCTCAGAACGACATTCATCGACAGGAAATCCCGGTGAGAAACTGGTCAGCGATGTCCGCGCATTGATTTCACGGGCTGGAGATACGTCCAACCTGATTCTTGACCCGGATCTTGACACTTACTATGTCATGGACGCCCTGTTGCTGAAGTTACCCAACAGCCTCGACCTGATCTGGCAGATTCGCACATCGGGGGACCTGATGATGCAAAAGACGGATATCGATATGCAGGATTATGCCAACATCACGGTGCTCACTGGCCTCCTTCAAGCAGATGTCGACGCCATCAACTACGACTCTCGGGTAGCCTATGAAAACAACACAGCGAAGGATTTATCCACCGGATTTTCGGATGCAGTAAGGCAATACACCCAGGCGACCCAGGCACTGAATTCTTTCATTGTCTCCCACATTGCACCCGGTGCCCTCCAGGAAGACCGCGCAACACTTCAGACTTTGTCGCAAGCGGCGCTGAAAGCCAATCTGGCCTTGTATGATCAAGCATCGCCAGCCCTGCGTTCGATGCTGGAACGACGCATCGATGGATTTGCCAGTGAGCGTTATCTGCTGCTCGGTACCGTGTTGGCGTTCACGGTGTTTGCCGCTTTTCTGTCGCTGCGGATTTTTCTTGGAATATTTCAAGAATTGGGAGAAGAACCCGCTCACACTGCGGCCATTGTGCGCACCATTGCGCAAGGCAACCTTGATGTCCGCATTCAGACCAAAGACGGAGACTCCAACAGTTTGCTTGCAAACGTTGCGCTGATGGTCAGCACACTGAACCAATTGATACTCCAGGTCAGGGAAGCCTCCCGGCACATGCTGGCGTATTCAGGCAATGTCATCGATAGCTCGAACGAAGTCGCCAATCACTCACACCACCAAAGTGTGGCCACGGCCACCATCAGTTCTGCGGTACACGAAATTGCCACCGGCTTGCACCAGATGTTGAGTAACGCCGAACTGGTGCGCAATCAGGCGATCGAGTCAAGCCAGAAAGCCCAGGAAGGCGAGCAGATGGTGCGGGAAATTCTTGAGCAGATGGAAAAACTGTGTGGCTTTGTCAATCAGTCGTCGCAAGCGGTTGAAGCATTGGGTCAGCAGTCTGAACAGATTTACTCGATCGTCAATGTAATCAAGAGCATTGCCGAACAGACCAATTTATTGGCCCTCAACGCCGCCATAGAAGCAGCACGCGCCGGTGAACAAGGACGTGGATTTGCAGTAGTCGCCGATGAAGTCCGCAATCTCGCGGCACGCACCTCGAATTCGACACTGGAGATCACCGGCATGATTGAACGTATCCGCAATGATACACAAGGCGTCGTGACAGAGATGGCAAAGGGTGTCAGCAATGCCAACCGCAGCGCAGGCAAAATCAGTCAGGCCATGGATACCATCAGCCAACTGAACCGGCTATCAAACAACGTGAACCGCTCTATCGTTGAAATA
>JBPOHS010000043.1:0-10178 GCA_052035295.1 Pseudomonadota bacterium | reverse complement strand
ATCGACTGAAAAGCAGTATCGGCGAAAAGCAACATTGCCTCAAAGTGCGTCTGGTTGCACGATCCGGATGTTAAACTGCCCTCACCCCACGGCATCACGCCCGTGCACCTTTCACTCCCTTGCCCCGGAAACCGCTCATGTCAGACGCCATCCTGTGCCGGATCGAAAACCATATTGCCACCCTCACCCTGAGCGCCCCCGAGCGTCATAACGCCTTGAGCCTGGAAGACCTGCTCGCCCTCGAAAGTTACTGTGCGCAGCTCAGCCAGGACGATAACGTGCGGGTTCTGGTGCTGACGGGAACGGGCGAAAAAACGTTCTGCGCGGGCGCCTCCCTGGGGGATGTTCCTGCCGGGTTGCGCGATGGCAACCGTTTTCAGCAAATGGTCGACAAGGTGGAAAACTTTCCCAAGCCCACCATCTGCTCGCTCAATGGCAGCGTTTACGGTGGTGGCGTGGAACTGGCGCTGGCCTGTGATTTCCGTATCGGCATCACGGGCACGAAAATGTTCGTTCCCCCGGCCAAACTCGGGCTGTGCTATCCGTACAACGGCCTCACCCGCTTTGTGTCACGGCTGGGTATCACCCTGTCAAAACGCCTGCTACTGGCGAACGAAACGTTTTCTGCCGAGCAAATGCTGGATTTCGGCATCATCGATCACCTGGTCGCCCCGACAGAACGCGGGCCGTTGACATTGGCACTGGCGAGCAAGATGTGCGAACTCGCGCCGCTCTCGTTACAAGCCATGAAGCAGACCGTGAACGAAATTGCCCGTGGCGAAGGCAGCGCCGAAAAATCCCTCCCGCGCGAACTGATGTGCATGCATTCCGACGATTTGAAAGAGGGCTTGCGGGCGCAAAAAGAGAAACGGCCCGCTGTATTCAGTGGAAAGTAGTGCCTCGTAGCACCAGTTCCCGACGCAAGACATCTTTCTGGCAACGATCGTGGCTTGCGCTGGGGCACCGCCCCCTTAGCGAATGATACAAAGCGGGTTCAAAAAGGGGTTACAGGACGAACGGGTATTTTTCTCTTTCAGCTCGCCCTTGTTCGCCGCCAGGAACGCCTGAAATTCGGGATTTTCGCGCAATAACGTCCGCCCTGCGACGATCAGCGAATCCACTTGCCGGTTGGTCAATTCCAGCGACGTGGGAAGACTGTTGAAAAAGTTTTTCAGGCTGGGTGACTTGATCGATTCAAACGTCACTTCGACAAAATAGAATTTCACTTTCTGGCCAGCCCCTGCCAGCTCCTTTTCATATTCACGCATGCGGTCCTTGATGAGACGATTGGTCTCAACGTTATAAAGACGCATCTGCGAATCGGTGAACGCATCAATCGTTTCCCCGATCGAAGGCTTTGTTGCTACCTGACTCATGGTGCGCTCCGGTTTTACGGCGGCATTCACCAGGATGATCATGACATCTTTCTGGGACGCGCCAATGCGGGCAAAGCTTTTCTGGATGCCGCCGATGGCCTCGACGCGCTCGAGAATGGCACGCAACCCCAGGTTATCCGATATGCCGCCATCCACCAGATGGATGTAATGGTTTTCCCGGGCATTCACATACAGGTCGTTATAGCGGTCAAGCCGGATCTGTTCCTGATACGTCAGCGTGGGTTTGCCAAGCATGCTTTGCACTTCGGGCAGTTGTTCCAGATGGCAGGCGGGCGCATGGTTTTCGAGCACCACGGTGGGAAACGCCACCGGCACCGCCGACGACGCGGTGACCGCACGCGCGACCGGAAAATCATTGAGATCCGAGCACAGCAAATCGAACATGCCCTGGGTGAAGGAAAACCGCTGTCCCGTTTTCAGGTTGGTGGCATTGATCTCGATGAAAGGTCGTTTGTGCAAGGGAATATGCTTGAATTTCTTGCCCTTGAAGATCGTTGTGTCATAGAACTCCACGGCCATTTCGGTGCGGTCGAAACCCGTGAACAGGCTGCGCCACCAGAATACCGGATCCAGCATCTGACGGATCAGTGCGCCTTGCACGCTGCGACGCAGGAATTCGTCTTCGTAATCCTCGAACAGACGATCACCGAACAGCCCGTAATAGGCAGCGGTAAAACTCCCCCCCGACACCGACGAAATGGCATCGGTCTCATCGAGCAAGCGCACCGGCCTGCCATTGGCGTCGATGGTGGTATCCCGCAACTCCTGCATAACGCCATAAGTGAGCGCCGCTGCACGGGTGCCGCCCCCGGAAAACGAGAGCGCGACCAGATGACTGCCCGGATCCTTGCGTGGCACCAGAAAAGGCCGGTACCCCGACTGCAGCGCAACCTGTTGCAAGGGTTCATTCTGGGGTTTGTAGATGCTGGCGCAGGCACTCAGGGCCAGCGTGACACCGACGACAAGCAACGATTGACAACGTCCATACCAATTTCGGCACGTGTGGCGCATGGGGTTCACTGGCTCCGGAATCAGGACAAGGGGATGGCAGGGATATGCGTGCAAAGAGTAAACTAGTGCACCCCCAACATCCACATTAGCGCCCGAGACATCCCGCATGATGCCTTCCCGCCCCCCGCATACCCTGCAACTGGACGAAAATGGCCGGTTGAAACACTTTCTCACCACAGAAGGCCTCGACAGGACCCTGCTGACCCAGATCCTCGATACGGCCGAATCATTCATGGGTGAAGGCGGCCAGGTGGTCAAGAAAGCCCCGTTGCTGCAGGGCAAAACCATTGCCAACCTGTTTTTCGAGGCCAGCACGCGCACCCGCACCACCTTCGAACTGGCGGCCAAGCGGCTGTCAGCCGATGTGCTCAACATCAACATCACCACATCGTCGACCTCGAAGGGTGAAACCCTGCTCGACATGCTGCGCAATCTCGAAGCCATGGGCACCGACATGTTCGTGGTGCGCCACGAGAATAGCGGCGCCCCCAATTTCATTGCCGAGGTGGTCACCCCCCAGATCGCCGTGATCAATGCCGGCGACGGCCGTCACGCGCATCCGACCCAGGCCATGCTTGATCTTTACACCATCCGCAAGCACAAGGGCCCGTTCGCGCCGCTGGTGGTGGCGATTGTCGGCGACATTCTGCACTCGCGTGTGGCGCGGTCGTTGCTGCACGGCTTGCGCACCCTGGGGGTCAGCGAGATCCGTCTGATTGGCCCGAAAACGCTGGTGCCCGCCCACTTTGAAGGCATGGGCGCGCGCATCTTCCACCAGATGGAGGCTGGCCTGAAAGACGCCGACGTGGTCATCATGCTGCGTCTGCAGAAAGAGCGCATGGATTCTGCCCTGTTGCCCAGTGAAAACGAGTTTTACCGTCTTTACGGCCTGTCGCGTGAAAAACTGGCGTTTGCCAAGCCGGACGCCATCGTCATGCACCCGGGCCCCATCAACCGGGGTGTCGAGATCGAATCGCAGGTGGCCGACGGCCCACAATCGGTGATTCTCAATCAGGTGACTTATGGTATTGCCGTGCGTATGGCGGTGTTGGCGATGGCCGCCGACACGCACACCAGCAATAGCCAGTCCAGCAAAAACAATCCGTCCGGCAAAAACTGTCAGCCCAACAATTTCAAGCGCGAGGAGGCGTGAACATGGCCGTCGCCAACAACAAAAAACGCGTGGTCATCAAGGGTGGACGCCTGGTAGACCCTGCCCAGCATCTGGATCTGGTCACCGACATCTACGTCGCGGACGGCATCGTGCTCAGCATTGGCCAACGCCCGGTCGGCTTCAGCGACGATGAAATCATTGATGCCAGCGGCGCCATCGTCATGCCCGGTGTCGTCGATCTGTGCGCCCATTTGCGCGAGCCCGGCATCGATGCCAAGGGGACGGTTTACAGTGAAACCCGGGCAGCCGCTGCCGGCGGGATCACGCACGTCGTCTGCCCGCCAGACACCACCCCCGTCGTTGACACGCCTGCTGTTGCCAACCTGATACAGGAACGCGCCTGGCAAGCCGGTTATTGCCACGTCCACCCGTTGGGCGCCCTGACCAAGGGCCTGCAAGGGCAACAACTGTCAGAGATGCACGCCTTGCGTGAGGCAGGCTGCATTGGCTTCACCCAGATGCGACGGCCGATCAAGGACAGCCGCACCCTGCTGCGCTGTCTCGAATATGCGGCCACCTTCGATCTCACCGTGTTTTTCCAGAGCGAAGATCCGGGGCTGGCGGGTGATGGCTGTGTGCATTCGGGGCCGACGGCGACCCGCCTGGGATTGTCGGGGATTCCATCTGCCGCTGAAACGGTGGCCCTGAGCCGCGACCTGCTGTTGGTGGAACACACCGGCGTCAAGGCGCACTTCGGGCAGCTTTCCTGCGCCCGCAGCGTTGAACTGATTGCGCATGCGCAAGCTCGCGGGCTGCGTGTAACGGCCGATGTCGCGGCCCATCAGCTGTTCCTGACCGACACCCTGGTGGATGGCTACAACAGCCTCTATCACCTCGACCCGCCCCTGCGCAGCGAACTGGATCGCCTCGGTTTGATCGAAGGCGTGCGCGACGGTGTTATCGGCGCCCTCTGTTCCGACCACCAACCGCATGAAGCGGCGGCCAAGGCAGCGCCCTTCGCGGCTTCGGAACCCGGCATGTCGACGTTTGCCACCTTCCTGCCCCTGAGTTACGAGCTGGTGCGGCAACATACCTTGACCGTTAACCAGTGGGTTCGCTCGATATCGACACATCCGGCACAGATCCTGGGCATTGAGGCCGGCAGCATCCGGGTCGGCGAAGACGCCAACATCACCGTGTTCCACCCGGACGCGAAGTGGACACTCGACATGGACACGCTGGTCTCGCTGGGCGCGAACACGCCCTATCTCGGCGCCGACGTGGAAGGTCGCGTGCTCGCCACCCTCAAGGATGGCCGCATCACGTTCCGCCTGTAACGCGGCCTTCACCACTAACGCCAACAGCGAGCCGCCATGCAGGAACCCCCTCGCACCTCCCGCGAAGAAGCCAAACGCCAGACCCGCCAGCGCCTGCTGGACGCAGGTCTGGCGTTATTGTCCGAAGAGGGCCCTGAAGCGCTGACCACGGGCAAGGTGGCCAAACGGGCCGGCATGGCGCAACCCACGTTCTATGTGCATTTCAAGGACATGGAAGCCCTGCTGCAGGCGCTCGCCGAAGATCAAATGGGTGGTCTGCGCGAAAAACTGCGTGCCTTGCGCATGCAGATCGGTCGCAGTGGCAGCGTGCCCATCGACATCGTACGGGAAACCTATCGCGCGCCCCTCAAACTGCTCGTTGCCCAGGGTGGCGACATGCTGCGCCTGGTGGTCATCGAGATGCATCGCCCGCACACGCCACTCGGTCGCGCTGCCCGTCAGCTGGTCGATGAAGTGATCAACGACCTGTATGAAGACGCCACAACGCTGGGCGTGAGCGGCACGATGCCGCCGGAACGGCTGCGCCTGCTATGCGAAGGCATGATTACCCTGACGATACATTACGGACTCGCCCTGCTTGAGGGGCGGCATCAGGATCTGGAAATGGTGGTCGATGTGCTGACACAACAAACGCTGGCCATGATGACCATGGCCCGGTGAAGACCGTCAAGTGAGGCCGTCGGCTTGCCAACGCTCGCGCTTGCGGTAAATCGTGGAGGCGCTGACTTCCAGCAGGGCGGCGGCGCGCGGAATATTGCCGTCGCATAGCTGGATCGCGCGCTCGATGGTTTCCTTCTCGACCAGCCACAGCGGTTTGATGTCACTGATGGCGGTCACTTTCTCCGACACCGTTTCCGTTACCGCCGGCGCAGGCGTTTCAGGGCGCGCACGCAGGCCACCCAGCTGGTTGACCGGTGCCGGAATCATGGCAGCGGTGACTTCCGTGCCCTGATTGAGCACGACGATATTGCGCACGACATTCTGTAGTTGTCGCACGTTGCCCGGCCAATCATAGGCCATCATGACTTCCAGTGCGTCACGAGAGAACGAAGCGAACGCCTTGTTTTCTTCGGTGGAAAAGCAGCGCAGGAAGTGTTCCATGATGAGTTTGACATCGGTTTCCCGCTCGCGCAGGGGCGGCAGGTGTACCGGTATCACGTGCAAACGGTAATACAGGTCTTCGCGGAAACGGCCTTCCTGCACTTCTTTCCAGGGATCGCGATTGGTTGCGCAGATAAAACGCACGTTCACGGTTTCCAGCTTGCTGCTGCCCACGCGCTGAAAGCTGGAGGTCTGAATAAAACGCAGCAACTTCGACTGCAAATCAAGATCGAGCTCGCAAATTTCATCGAGGAACAGGGTGCCACCGTCGGCGGCGGTGGCTGCACCGACGCGACTGATATGGGCGCCAGTGAACGCCCCCTTGAGATGGCCGAAAATCTCGCTTTCCATCAATTCGCGCGGAATGGCGGCACAGTTGATGGCGACAAACGGTTGTGATGCGCGTGGGCTGCGCTTGTGGATGGCGTCGGCACAGACTTCCTTGCCGGTGCCGCTTTCGCCAGTGATGAACACCGTTGCGGAACTGGCGGCGGCACTGTCGAGAATACGGTAAACGGCCTGCATGGGCAGGGATTCACCGATAAATCCTTCGTAATGGGTGCGGCTGAAATCATCACGGACGTGATCCACCACCGACTTGAGCGCATGGTGCTTGAGGGCGTTGCTCACCGTCGCCAACAACCGCGCTGCGTCACAGGGCTTGATCACGAAATCGAAAGCGCCTTCCTGCATGGCGCTGACCGCTACATTGACCGAGCCGTGGGCCGTGATGATGATCACCTCGCTCGGCCATCCTGCCGTGCGAATGGCGCGCAGGATATCGAGCCCATCCGCATCAGGCAGTTTCAGATCCAACAGCACGACCGCCGGCGGTTGCCGACGCATGATGGCCATGGCGGTCGCGCCATCCTCGGCGCATTGCACCTGATAGCCGGCTCCTTCGAGATAGGTCTGATAGAGCATCGCCAAAGACGCACTATCTTCAACAACCAGAACGGAAGGCATTTGCACGCTGTGCTCCTTGTCATGCGGCGCGAAACAAATCATGTCAATGTTCAGTCTAGCCCCGGATCGCAGCGGGCGTCCGGCAAATTGGTCTGGCCCTTCGGCACGACCTGCAGGCTGTCGAGCCCCAGGGTGGTCAGGCCGCCTGCCGGCGCTGCCATCGAGACGACGATCTGCTGAATATCCGCCAGATCCAGCGCTCTCCCGGCCGGGGTGCGCAGGTCGTCCAGGGCCACACAATGGCGTTGCCACTCCGGCTGGAGCGGGATCGACACGGTAACGCGGTCGGTATAGACCGGCGCCCGCCGATCATCGATCCGCAGGATCAGCGACGAAGGGGTCCCGGGCACGCCAGTCTTGTCAGCCCCGCCCACCCGTGCTTCCAGACACAACAATCCCGCGCTGCGCCAGTCACTCACCACCGGCACATGCACCATGGCCATCGGTCCGGGCGGATTGGTGACAGTCGCCAGCTCACCAAAGTAGTGATTGTCCGGATACACGGCCCGCCATCGGTCCGGATGCTGCACCCGACGCAACCGCGAAGCCTCATTGGGGGACCAATCCTGCACGCTCGTTGCCGATTCAAAGTTCTCGAGGCGCGGCCAACAGGCTTCCCGCACATATACACGCTCGGCGGTGCGCGCCAGCGATCCCCATTGCAGCATGATCACGACCGCCCCCAGTAGCAGCAAGCCGCTAACCAGAGCCTTGCGTTGCCGTTGCCAGCACTCGATGACCAGGGTCATGACCGTCGCACCCGCCAGGCTGTTCAGGAAGTCCCCAAGGCCCCGACTGCGCCCCACGTAGGGCTGCAAGCCTTCAATCCCACCGAAGACCACGGCGGCAGCCAGCAGGATCCACCAGGGACGCACCGCCCGTGCCAGCGATCGCCCCACCAGCCAATACCCAAGCGCCGCAAACAGTGCCCCACACGGAAAGTGCAAGGCGTTCATGAAGCCAGTGAAAAGCGGCCCGAGACGCATGGCGTCATCGCCCAGGAATGCGCCCACCCCCATGGCCAAAAGCCCCACAAACACCACGACCCACCGCACGTTATTCACGCCGGATCACCAAGGCCGTCGCGTCATCAAGCACGGCGCCTTGCGTCATCGCGTCGAAAACGGCCATGACGCCTTCAGCCGTCACGTCGCGCGCGACGAACTGCCGGGCCAGGGAGTTCATGGCCTCTGCGCTATCGCCCTGCACGCGCCCCGCGCCATAGGATTCGAACAAACCATCGGTGAACAACAGCAAACTCTCGCCCGGTGCGAGTGTCATGTCCACCACGCGATAAGTCGTCGACACACCCAGCCCCGGCAGCACGCCACTCACTTCCACCGGTTGGGGCGCCTCCCCGGAGCGAAACAACCACGGCCATGGATGCCCGGCACTGGCCAGGGACACACGCCCCGCAGGCGTGATATGAACGACCACGCAGGTCAACAGTGTTCCGGACAGCAAGGCATGGCTGTTCATGGTCTCGGACAGCCACTGCAAATAACGGCCAGGATCAGCTTCATGGGGAAACCCGGCAAACAGGCCATGAAAATAGCCCGCCAGCGCATGCGCAAAAAATTTCGCCTGCACCCCATGCCCCATCACGTCCATCAGGATCATCGTCATGCCGGCGTCTGAATGCAGGGGAATCAAAAGATCGCCACCCCCCCGTTCCGCCACGCGATAATCCCGCGACAACCGGTAGCCGGCATAACGCTCGGGCAAGGGGCGCCACAACGCTTCTGTTATGTTCTGATCGAGCGAAATATTGATCGACGCCGACACGTCACGCGCCCGATGCAGAACGCGCGCCACGGCGCTGAGCAAGGTGTCTTTTTCGACGGGCTTGACGAGGACGTCATCGACCGAGAGCATGCACACCTTTTCGCGCGTGCTCGCCTGCCCACAGCCCGTCAGAAAGATGAACGGTATCAACCGCGTATCGTCATTGGCGGCCAGCCGCTTGCGCAGCAGTATCCCGTCCATGTCAGGCATGTATATGTCAGAAATAATGAGGTCTGCGCCTTCCAGAAAAATATGTGCCAGCGCGCGACGGGCATCGCTAAAGCAAGTCACATTATATTCGTCGGAGAGAAAAATCTCGGCAAGACAGAGTTGGGTGTCGTCGTCATCGATGATCACAATGCGGGAACGATGTTGCGTGAACATCACGTCAAATTCAAATTCATTGTACTGCGCTACAGGCCAACCGGCCGTGTAGCGGAAATCAGGTACGAGTGCCCCGATCAACGACAGGCCGAGCCCCGAGACCGGCAGATCATCGGTATCGGTGTCCAACGGCTTTCTTTCAGCAAGCAACCGGGAAATATCGCTACCATTGTCCCGCAGAATGAAAGTAACGCCACCACTGAAGGTACTGACACCCATTTCGATATGGGTTGCGCCCGGCGAGTGCTTGACGACATTGGTGAAATATTCGCTGATCACCAACGCAAGATCGTCTTGCTGCGCTGACGGGACCCAGCGCGACTGCAGAAAACGAAGCGCACGCTCGCGCATGTCTCGCACCGCCGCCAGCGATACCGGGAGCACGGCCAGCGACAAAAAATTACGCCCCGGCAGATTCGAAGGCATCAACAGCATCCAGTGTCTTTTGTATCAATAGTAGCAACGCCTCGCAATGGTCGAACGCGCGGGCATGCAGCGCGTGCAGGCAAAAATCCTCAACCTGCAAACATTTTTCGGCAAGCGCTTCGCAGCCGAACGACAGTGCGCTGCTTTTAAGGGCATGTACGCAGATCTGCAAACGTTCGTTGTCCTGACGATCGTGCGCATCGGCAATCGTTGCCGAGCGTTTATGCAGCTCCGTGCGATAGACGCTCAACAATCGTCGTAGCGCCTGGGGGGACGTGTCGGCCTCCAGCTTGCGCAGGGTTGCGCTGCAGAGCAGCCGACGCTGGTTGGCGTCTGCAGAACTGCCTGGTGTGCCATTGCACGAATGAGTATGTTCCACAGTTTTGCCCTGTTCAAATAAACCGATGTCGACCCGAAGCCGACATATTCAAGCTGCGTCTGGATAGTCTGGAGCACTCCCCCGGTAAGTCAACCATTGACGGAGACTTGACCGGGTTCATACGCAGCGGATTCTTCACTGGCCAGCCAGGCGTTCAGGCTGGCATGGATGACAATGGCGCGGTTAAGCCGCAACAACTGGATCAGTTTCGCCGGCTGGCCCTGTACTCCGACCAGAATCAGGGATTTACGCCGCAGCGAGAGCAACTTGAACATGAA
>JBPOHS010000006.1:0-12444 GCA_052035295.1 Pseudomonadota bacterium | reverse complement strand
CAAACCACGGTAACGGAAGACTTCACCGGCGCAATCGCGGACTCCATCAACTTCACCATCGACCAGCTGCGCAGCCTGGTATCGACCATCAACGAGATGGCGGTACAGGTATCGTCTGCTGCACAGGAAACGCAGGCCACTGCAATGCACCTCGCCGAAGCGGCGGAGCACCAGGCGCAAGAAATTGCCGGCGCTTCTGCGGCCATCAACGAGATGGCGGTGTCCATCGACCAGGTATCTGCCAACGCGGCCGAATCGGCGGCGGTAGCAGAAAGATCGGTATCGATCGCCAACAAGGGTGCCGAAGTCGTACAAAACACCATTCACGGGATGGATACCATCCGTGAGCAGATACAGGAAACGGCGAAACGTATCAAACGTCTGGGTGAATCTTCGCAAGAGATCGGTGACATCGTATCGCTGATCAACGACATCGCGGACCAAACCAACATTCTTGCATTGAACGCGGCGATTCAGGCGGCGATGGCCGGTGAAGCAGGCCGCGGTTTCGCGGTGGTTGCGGACGAGGTTCAACGTCTTGCAGAACGTGCGGCAGCGGCGACCAAGCAGATCGAAGCGCTGGTTAAAACCATTCAGACCGACACCAACGAAGCGGTTATCTCAATGGAGCAAACCACGGCAGAGGTTGTTCGCGGAGCCCGTCTGGCGCAAGACGCAGGTGTGGCACTGGAAGAAATCGAAAACGTTTCGACCACGCTTGCAGACCTGATCCAGAACATCTCCAACGCAGCACGCCAACAGGCGGCGTCTGCGGCGCATGTGTCCAACACCATGAACGTTATCCAGGAAATCACTTCGCAAACGTCGTCGGGTACCACCGCGACCGCGCAATCGATCGGTAACCTGGCGGAACTGGCGGTGCAGATGCGTAACTCGGTAGCGGGCTTCAAGCTGCCGGACAATCGTTAATGTTCTGCGTTAAAGTTGTGTGCCGTTGATACGGTGTGGCGTTGATGCTGCGTTGAGCAGCATCACACCCTTGGATGCGGGGAGGTCAGCGTAGTGCCTGCCGATACCTGGAGTCTTCAAGAGACTCCCAAGCTGAACGAAGAACAGTTCACGCTGTGGCAGGCGCTGCTCGAAGACCGCACTGGCATGCAGATTACCGAACAACGCAAATCCTTTCTGGAAACCTCTCTCACGCTGCGCATGCGTGAGATTGGCCTCGCTGATTACGATACCTATTACGAAAAACTGATGTCGGGTCTAGCCGGTGAGATCGAATGGTCGACACTGGTCGATCGCCTGACCGTGCAGGAAACCAGTTTTTTTCGTCATCGCAGCTCGTTCGATCTGGTGCGCGACTACGTGCAGACGTTATTTGCCAATCAGCCCGAGCGCAAACAGCTGGATGTGTGGAGTGTGGGGTGTTCTACGGGTGAAGAGCCCTATACGCTCGCCATGCTGCTCAATGAAGTGATCGGTGGAATGGAAGGGGAGCATTATTTCGGGGTCACGGCGACAGATTTGAGTCTGCCAGCGCTGTCGAAAGCGCGCGAAGGCATTTACAACGCCCGCAAGGTAGCCATGGTGCCGGATCCCTATCGGGAAAAATATTTTACGCCCACTGACAACGGGCGTTACCGGGTTTCACCAGCACTCAAGCAGCGTGTGTGTTTTGCGCGCATGAATGTGCTGGATCTGGGGGATGCACCCATGCGTGGCATGGACATCATCTTTTGTCAGAACCTTTTGATTTATTTTCGTCGCTGGCGCAAGAAGGACATCGTCAACCACCTTGCGGAACGGTTGGCACCCGGAGGCCTGTTGGTGATTGGCGTGGGTGAGTTGCTTGATTGGTCGCATCCTGACATCGAGCGTTACCCCTACGGCAACACACTGGCTTTCCGTCGGGTAGATGGCACGCGCCGTAAAAGCGAATAAGAAGAGCCGGGAGAGAGCATGGCTGAGAACCACGATTATCTGGCGTTGGAATGGGTCAAGGGCGAAATTGAAGAGACCTTGAAACAGGCACAACAGTCACTGGAAGCCTTCGTTGAAAATTCCGAAGACTCCACTCGCATGCGCTTCTGTCTTACGCATTTGCATCATGTGCACGGCACCTTGCAAATGGTCGAATTCTACGGCGCGGCCTTGCTCGCCGAAGAGATGGAAAATCTCGCCCAGGCCATGCTCAATGGCACGGTCAGCCGCATGCAGGATGCGCAGGAAGTGCTGATGCGCTCGCTGCTGCAATTGCCTGCTTACCTGGAACGTGTCAAGACCGGTCGCCGTGACGTGCCGGTGGTCATCCTGCCGTTGCTCAACGACCTGCGGGCTGCGCGTGGAGAGCATCTCCTGTCCGAAACCGCGATGTTCAAGCCCGATCTCAAGGCGGGCGCGGCAGCGGTACCGGTGGAAAAAGTGGCCCCCGAAGTGGTCACCCAGCTTCCCGAACTGCTCAAGAAAATCCGTCAGCTCTATCAGTTTGCACTGGTCGGACTGATTCGTGGCCAGGATATGCCGACCAATCTGGGCTATATCGCCAAGTCGCTCACCAAGCTGGAACACATTTACAGCGATACGCCCATGGCGCAGCTGTGGTGGGTCGCAGGGGCGCTGGTCGAGGGCGTGTCCCGCAACGCCATCGAGTTGGGCACCTCAGTCAAGATGTTATTGGGGCTGCTGGATCGTCAACTCAAACACAGCATTGAAAATGAAGCCGGTCGCGATGAGCCGCTGCCTGTCGAATTGCTGAAAAACCTGCTGTATTACGTGGCGCGGTGTGAAACCGATTCGCCACGTATTCGTCGCGTCAAGGAAGCTTTCCGGCTGGATGAGGCCTTGCCGGGCGAGGAGTTCGTCGATCGTGAGCGCCGCCGCATGAGCGGGCCGGACAAGGACACCATCGTTTCCGTCATCAAGGTGCTGCTCGACGAAATTTCCACCGTCAAGGACACGCTCGATATTTTCCTGCGTACGCGTGAGCGCGACATCAAACAGCTCAAACCCATGATCGCGCATCTTAAACAGGTGAGTGATACGTTGGCGGTGCTGGGTCTTGGAAACCCCCGTCGCGTCGTGCTGGAACAACTCGATGTCATCGGCAAGGTGATCGATAGTCCGACGATGCCGGCCGATTCCACCTTCATGGATGTGGCGGGTGCACTGCTTTACGTTGAGGCCACCCTGCAAGGCATCGCCGCTGAAGGTGGGCGTCGTGGCTTCGGCGATCGCCCAGCCGAAGAAGAGGATTTCCATGTATCCCCCGAGCACGTCAGCAAGGCGCGCGCGGCGGTCATTGATGAATCCCGCGCCGGCCTGGAAAGCGTCAAGGATGCCATCATGGAATATATCGGTGCGCGATTCGATGCCAAGCATCTCGAGGCCGTACCCGATACGCTCGCCAGTGTGCGCGGCGGATTGATCATGGTGCCGCTGCAGTACCCGGCCGACCTGTTGCAAAGCTGCATCCAGTATATTCGTAACGAATTGATTGCAGGGCGAAAAACGCCTGACTGGCGCGAGCTCGATACGCTGGCCGATGCCATTACGTCGGTGGAATATTATCTCGAGCGTCTGGGTGACGATTTTCCCGGTGATGAAGATATTCTGGTGATTGCCGAAGAGGCGGTGGCGACCCTGGGGTACCCACTTTCCCGCAGCGAGGAAAGCCGTGTGTCGGCACCGGTTGAGGCGCCTGTCGTCACGCTTGAACAGGTCACGGTCGACGAAGATGTGCCTGCCATCGAAATCCCCGAACTCACCGATTCTCTGCCTGTTGAGGAAGCTGAAAACCTGGCGACCGAACCGGCGGACATCGATTTTGGCAAGATGCCTGCACTGGAAGGTAGTGATCATGAGGGCTTCGAGCTTGAGCCTGCCCGGGATGAGCCGCTGACCCCTGCCGTTGTCGCCGTGACACATGCACCGGTCACCGACATGTCGGCCAACGCGTCTGGTTCTGCCAGCGCTGAGGCTGCCGAAGAGGAATTGATCGACGAAGAAGTGCTGGAAATCTTTATTGAAGAAGCGGGCGAGGTTCTCACCACCATCAACGAATATTTGCCGCAATGGCGTGCGGATGTCGACGATGAAGGTGCCCGTGCCGAAGTGCGACGTGCCTTCCATACACTGAAAGGCAGTGGCCGTTTGGTGGGCGCGAAATTGCTGGGTGAGTTGGCCTGGTCGGTCGAGAACATGATCAACCGTGTCATCGACAATACGATTCCTGCCAACAATGCGGTGTTCGACATTACCGAATGCGTGACCGACATCATGCCGGAAATGGTGGATGCGTTCAAAGATCGTCGCGCACCGGCCGCGAATCATGCCCTGCTCGAAGAAGCCGCACATGCCATTGCGAAGGGGCAGCAGCCTCCCGCTTTCATGACGGCCAATGCGGGAACTACGTCATTCCTGGGGGAGACCGCGCATGCAGCGCAGACAACACCAACGCATGCATCAACGCATGATTCTTCGGCGTTTGCAGTTGAATCGCAGCATGAATTCGAAATTCAGGCGGGCGAGACGGATACGTCAGATGAGTTCCACCTTGAGGACACGGCAAGTGCGTTTGAGGACGCAGCGCAAGCAGAAGCACATCCTGATGTAGAGGATGAAGCGCTGGCCGACACCTCTTTTGAACTGATCGAGCCAGAGGACGAAACAGCGGATCTCGAGGATGGTGCTGGCGGACTCGACCCGGTGCTGGTCGATATATTTGTCTCCGAGGCAAAATCGCATCTGCAAACCTTGGGTACTTTCCTGGTGGAGGCAGACAGCAAGGTGGTCGCGTTCAGTGGCGACTTGCTGCGGGCGTTACACACCCTCAAGGGCAGCGCGCACATGGCCGGCATTCATGCCATTGCCGATCTGGCCGCGCCAACCGAGAAATTTGTCAAGGAAGCCCATGTCCAGGGCTTGCAGGCAGATCACGATATCCAGGAATTCCTGGCTGCATTCAGCGAAGCAATTTATAACGCGCTGGATACAGTGGCGCTCAATCCTGATCAGACTCTGCCCGAGGCTGCCGATTTGCTTGAGCGTATCGACAGCATGCGTCAAGCCAAGCTGCGGCACACCGAAGATGCCACCGAGGCGTCGGCCGGTGCACGCCCCGACAAGCAACTGGTGTCGTTGTTCCTGGCCGAAGGCATGGATCTCATCGTCGATGCCGGGGATGTGCTCAAGCACTGGGAAGAAAATCCAGTGCCTGGCGATCAGCTCGACAATCTGCGCCGCGAGCTTCGTGTCCTTGCCCGCAGCGCCAGCGCAGCCCAGCTGCCGGAAGTCGTGGCCTTGTGCATGGCGCTCGAAGAAACCTATAACACCGCTTCTGAGGGGCTTGTAACCCCCGATCACGCATTCTTTCAGGTCGCACATCGCGCCCATGAAGTGCTGGTCGACATGATGGATCGTATTGCCGTCGGTCAACCGACGGGGTCAGCCGATGTCATCGTTGGCGAATTGCAGGCACTGCTGGATCGTGCGCCGCAAGTGGCAGCCCGCATTCAGGATGCCACCGTCGAGCCCGTGTCCGCGAAAGCGGAAGTCGCCGATGAAGAGGGCTTCGAGCTGGTGATGGATGAAGACGAAGCTCTGGCGCCCATGGGTGAAATGGATCTCGATGCCGATGAAGGCGATCGTGGATTCGCGCTGGAAACGGTCGATGAGTTTGCCGAAGACAACGACCTTGCCCCTGAGTCTTCCCGTGATGACTACGCGCATGGATTCTCCGGTGGCGCGATGCTGGAAGTCGACGCGGCCCATGATCCCGAACTGGTAGCCATCTTCCTCGAGGAGGCGGCCGATATCATGGAGTCCACCAGCAACCTGCTGCAGGCCTGGATGGACAGCCCCGACGATCTTGGCAAAGTAGCGGCGTTGCAACGCGATCTGCATACCCTCAAGGGTGGCGCCCGTATGTCGGAGATGAGCGAAATCGGCGATCTTGCGCATCATCTCGAAAACCTCTACGAGGGCTTGGCGGAAGGGCGCTTCCATGCGGAAACCGCGTTGTTCGACATTCTTCATCAGTGTCACGATCGTCTGGCCGAAATGGTCGATGTGGTGACCGCAGGGCAGTCGCCCAAGGCTGCTCCTGATCTGATAACGGCCATTGATGGCTGGATGCGGGGTGAACGTCCTTCAGCCTCTGTGACTGCACCGAAGGCGCCCGTGGTCGACACAATCGTCGATGCACCCAAAGTCGAGGCGCCTGTTGCCAGCGTTATTCCCATGCCGATCAAGCCGGCCGTTACTGCACGTGCCGAAGCGGATGCCGCCGCGCTTGAGGCCTTGTCCGGGGATGATATTGATACCGAGATCCTCGAGGTGTTCATCGATGAAGCCGACGAACTCACCAACGGGCTGGATACCTGTATCCATGCATGGTTGGTGGATCGCGACAATCGTGAACATGTGGCCGAGTTGCAGCGCTTGTTGCACACGCTCAAGGGCGGAGCCCGTTTGGCTGGGCTCACTCACCTGGGCAATCTGGCGCATGATTTTGAAACCTACCTGACGCGCATCGATGCCGACGGCGTGCCCAAGGATGATGCGATTTTTGCCGAGGTGCAGGCGCGTCACGACGTGTTGTTCGAGCAGATAGAGCGTGTTCGCAAACATGGCGGTCAGTTGATCGAGTCGGCGGAACCGTCAACACCCGCGGTGGTCTCGCAAGCGGCTGGCACCTCCGCTGCGGCCTCTGCAGCGGGCATGACGGAAGCTGCCGTACCCGAAACCGGATTTTTGCCGCCGTTGGAGCAGCCACCGGCCTTTGCTGCGCCGTGGCATGAAGAAGAGGAATCCAACCGTCCGGCGGCCCAGAGCGAAAGCATCAAGGTCACTGCCGAGATGCTGGAAGGCCTCGTCAACCTGGCAGGCGAAACGTCCATTATCCGGGGCCGTATCGAGCAGGAAATCACCGACTTCAATTTCGTTATTCAGGAAGTCACCCAGACCATCGACCGTGTCCGCGAACTGCTGCGTCGTCTTGATATCGAGACGGAAGCGCAAATCCTTTTCAACCTGCAGCAGACCAACCAGAATCGCGAGTACGAAGATTTCGACCCCTTGGAAATGGATCGCTATTCCGCCTTGCATCAATTGTCGCGTTCGCTTGGCGAGTCCGTGTCCGACTTGCTCGACTTGCGCGACTCGCTGTCGGAAAAAGCCCGCGATGCCGAAACGCTGCTGGTGCAGCAGGCGCGCGTCAACAGCGAATTGCAGGAAGGACTCATGCGTTCGCGCATGGTGCCGTTCACGCGCCTGGCGCCACGCTTGCGCCGTATCGTGCGCCAGGTCGCCGGCGAAGTGGGCAAGCGCGCCGATCTCGAAATCATCGGGGCCGAAGGCGAAATGGATCGCACCGTCATGGATCGCCTGGTTGCGCCGCTGGAGCACATGCTGCGTAACGCCGTTGACCACGGTATCGAGCCACCGCAGGAACGTGTTGCTGCAGGCAAGAAGGAACAAGGCCGCATAACGCTTCACCTCGCTCGCGAAGGTGGCGAAGTCGTATTGCGTCTGACCGACGATGGTCGCGGTATAGCTCTCGAAAAAGTGAAGAAGCGCGCTGTCGAGCGTGGCTTGATGTTGCCCGATGCCCCTCTCTCCGACAAGGAAGTCATGCAGTTCATTTTCCGGCCTGGTTTCAGTACGGCGGAAAAAGTCACGCAGATTTCCGGTCGCGGCGTTGGTATGGACGTTGTTCATAGCGAAATCAAACAGCTCAACGGCAATATCAAGATTCACTCCTATCCGGGAGCCGGCTCGCAATTTACCGTTCGTTTGCCGTTCACCGTCTCGGTAAACCGCGCTCTGATGGTAAGAGTGGGCGACGACGCTTACGCGATTCCTCTCAACAACATCGAAGGTATCGTGCGGGTCAGCCCTTATGAGCTGGATGCGTATTACCAACCGGGATCGGGCGAATTTGAGTACGCAGGCTCCAAATACCGCATCAAGTATCTGGGCGCGTTCGTGCATAACCAGAAAACGCCTAATCTCAGTGGCATCACCAAGCCGCTGCCGGTATTGCTGGTGCGAGGCACCGATCATGCCGTTGCGCTGCAGGTAGACTCGCTGATCGGTTCGCGCGAAATCGTGGTGAAATCGGTCGGACCGCAATTGGCAGCGGTGGGCGGCATTTCCGGCGCGACCATTCTTGGGGATGGCAGCGTGGTCATCATTCTCGATATCACTGCCATGATACGTGCCGAGCAGGCGCAGCTCAGTGCGGCCAAGGTCTACCAGGCGGCGGCGAGCGATCGACGCGCCCTGGAAGTCGAGGAAGAACCCGAAGCCAATGCAACGCCCGTGGTCATGGTCATCGATGACTCGGTCACAGTGCGTAAAGTGACGACGCGTTTGCTTGAACGTCACGGCTATGAGGTCATCACGGCGAAAGACGGTGTCGATGCCATCACGATCCTGCAGGAAAACCAGCCCGACATCATGCTGCTGGACATCGAGATGCCACGTATGGATGGATTTGAAGTGGCGACGCTGGTGCGCCATGACGAACGCCTGAAAGACACGCCGATCATCATGATTACGTCGCGTACAGGTGAGAAACACCGTGACCGGGCCTTCTCGATCGGGGTCGATCGTTACATGGGCAAGCCCTATCAGGAAACCGTGTTGCTGGAAACGATCCGCGAACTGCTGACGCAGCGAGTCACCGCTCATGGTCAGTAAATTCTATGGTTAGCAAAAGCGGCGGTCCGAAAGTCGGCGTCATTGCTGATTCGTCCTTGCAGCGACATATCGTCTGCAAGGCGCTGCAATCGTTCGGCTATGAGATTGCCGCGACCTATTCGCCGGATCGCGTCGATAACCAGACCTTGGCCAAGTCCGATATGGATGTATGGTTGGTCGATCTCGAAGATGAAGATCGCTGGCTGGATTTTATCTCTGATCTGCTCGAAATGGCGGATGTGCCGATTTTGTTCGGTGATGGCAAGGCGCCTCACGTCACCAGTCCCCGCTATCCCAGCTGGGAACGCAAGATTTACAGCAAGGTAAAAGAGCTGGTCGGTCAGCCGATGCTGGCACGTGAAAATCTCAATCCCGAGGCCATTGAAGAGAAGCCGCAAACCTATGCGCGCATCCCCTTGCCGACCGAATTCGCGTCCTTCGCCAAAAATGGCGATGTTTCCCCGGCCGAATATGTGTGGGTGTTGGGAGCCTCCCTGGGGGGGCCGGCAGCGGTGAAAACCTTTCTTGACGCCCTGCCTGAGGGGCTGCCGTTGGCATTCATTCTGGCTCAGCACATTGATGCCGGTTTCCAGAAAGTGTTGGCACAGGTATTGGGGCGCCACAACCATTTCCATTTTGTCGAGGCCGTGCAGGGATACCGTTTGCGCCATAACGATGTTTTGATCGCACCGGTGGAACACGTTGTCAGCATTGACCGCAATGCCCGCATTCGTTTTCACAAAGATGATTGGGAAGGCCCATATTCTCCTTCCATCGATCAGGTGATGGATCTGACCGTTGATGCCTTGGGAACGCGCACTGGCGCAATTCTGTTCAGCGGCATGGGCAATGACGGTGCCATCGCCGGTCAGAAAATGAAACGCATGAATGTCCCCGTGTGGGCACAAACCGCGGACACCTGTGCGAGCAGTTCAATGCCGGATTCGGCGCGTGCAGTGGGTTGCGTCAGTTTCAGCGGGTCACCCCGGGATTTGGCGTTACAACTGACACAGTACGCCAAGCAGCATTTTTCCTTTACCTCCATTTCGCATTCCTGAGGTCAACATGGCAACGCCAATACCCGAACAAGTCGCAGGCCTGCTGATCCCCATGGTGGGGCGCCCGATGATTCTTCCCAACGTTGCCGTGGCCGAAATCGTGCCGTGGAAGCGCCCGACCCGCAAGGATAACACCGCTCCTGCGTGGCTGCTGGGGCGTATCGAGTGGCGGGGATTACAGGTGCCCCTGATCAGCCTGGAACTGATGAATAATATCGAACTGGATGACGCGCAACACGGCAGTCGTATTGCGGTGGTGAATGGCGTGGGCAAGACAAAATTGCCGTTCTATGCGATTTCCATTCAGGGAATCCCGCGTCTTTTGCGCGTCTATCAGGATGATGTGGCACAAGAAGAACAGCTTCCCGACAAGCCCGCATTGGCATGGCAAATGGCAGTGAATGGCGAGCGCATGGTGGTGCCGAATCTGGATTATGTTGAAGAGCAGTTGGAAAAACTCGGCGCGGCGTGAAGCGTATTCCAATATCGGGTAAGAGGTGACACGGATGCAATGGTTATCAAGCGGGGTGGTTTTACTGGTTGCACTGTTGCATGTCTATTTTCTCGTGCTTGAAATGTTCCTTTGGGACAAACCTGCTGGCATGAAAGCGTTTGGGTTGACGCTGGAGAGAGCCAAGGACACCAAGGTGCTGGCGGCCAACCAAGGCTTGTATAACGGCTTTCTCGCGGCAGGATTGCTCTGGGGAGTGTTGTCGGGTGCCGCCGGTGACGACGTTAAAATTTTCTTTCTGGGCTGCGTTATTGTTGCCGGCGTATTTGGGGCCATCACCGCCAGTAAAAAAATCCTCTACATTCAGGCTGCCCCTGCGCTGCTGGGATTGATCCTGGTGTTGCTGGCCTGATGGTTGACTCCTGCCCGATGGAGCGTGACATGCAATAAATGCATGCCACGGATTTATTCGGCACTTGCATGTCGCTGAGTGCGAGCGTTATTCCTTCAGGTCACCCCAGTTGTATTGCAGCAGGCTCAACATGACTACGGGTGCCGTTTCTGTTCGCCAGACCCTTGGTCCCAGCGTTACGCATTCAAAACCAAGATCTTTCACCAGGGCGATTTCCGTTTCGTCAAAACCACCCTCAGGCCCCACCGCAAAGGCCAGGGTCTGCGGCGCATCACCTTCAAATGGATTCCAGGGTTCGCCTTCCGTATGCAGAATCCATTTGCGCTCGGTTTGCACGCTGCATGCCCAAGACTCCAGCGAAACAGGGGTGTTCACTTTGGGCACAACATTCAATCCGGTTTGTTCACAGGCACCGATAACCAGGTGCTGCCATTGTTGCACTTTCTTTTCGAGGCGTTCCCCCGAAAGACGCACTTCGCAGCGTCGGCTGAACAGCGGCGTTATCTCGCTGACGCCCAGCTCGACCGCTTTCTGTATCGCGTAATCCATGTGATCGCCCTTGCCGATCACCTGTCCCAGGTGTACTGCCAGCGGGGAGGTGCGATCCACCTCGTTGAAGAAGGTCAGCTGCACGTCGACGCTGCGCTTGTTGATTGCGACAATCTCACCGAAGTACTCGCCCCCCGTGCCGTTGAACAGCAGCACTTGATCACCCGGAGCCATTCTCAGCACCTGGGCCACATGATGGCTGCCTGCTTCGGTCAGCGAGACCGTTGTGTTTTCCAGCAGGGGGATTTCCTGATAAATGCGGGGTATTTTCATGATTGTTCCAGAGGCAATCGGCGCAAAAGTAATGAAGATAATCTTAACCGTAATCGGGTTCTGCTGCAGCCGTCTCCCGGTATTTAATCAGTTCCCAACCAGTGTGCTGCTGCGAGCCCCGCACGGCGTCCGGTAGCAAAACAGGCCGTCAACAGATAACCGCCTGTGGGGGCTTCCCAGTCGAGCATCTCTCCCGCACAAAAAACGCCGGGCAGAGCCTTCAGCATGTAATGGGCGTCCATCGCTTCAAAGGGAACTCCCCCGGCGGAACTGATCGCTTCATCGAGCGGGCGAGGGGAGATCAGTGATATCGGCAAGGCCTTGATGGTTCTCGACACCCGCTGCATGTCCTGCATGCCCTGATGATCCAGCACTTCCCGCAGCAGAGCGGCACGTGCCCCTTCCACACCGGCTCGTTTGCGCAGATGGCTGGCCAGGCTGTCCTTGCCGCGCGTTTGTTGCAGGGCAGCCTGCAACGGGGCCAATGCCTTGTCGGGGGCCAGATCCAGATAAAGGGTCACGCTACCCTGTTGTTGCAGGGTGTGCCTGATCGGCGCCGACAAGGCGTAAATCAAGCCACCTTCCAACCCGGTTTCAGAAATGACGCATTCACCCTTTTGTGCATGCCGTATTCCCTGGGCGTCGGTAAAGCTTATAACGACGGACTTGAGTGGTGATCCGGCAAACTTCTGCTTCAGATGATCGCTCCAATTGACATTGAATCCGCAATTGGAGGGCTGTAACGGCTGCACTGCAATGCCTTTTTTTTCCAGCCACGGCACCCAGGCGCCATCTGAACCGAGTCGTCGCCAGCTGCCGCCTCCCAGTGCGAGTACCACCGTATCAGCAGAAACGACCTGTGTTCCGCTATTGGTCTTGAAGACAAGCTCGCCGGTCTCATTCCAGCCTTGCCAGCGATGGCGTGTATGAATGCGCACACCTTGCTGACGCAACCGGTGTAACCAGGCACGCAACAACGGGGCTGCTTTCATATCGGTCGGAAATACCCGTCCGGAACTGCCGACAAAAGTGTCCAG
>JBPOHS010000022.1:0-27159 GCA_052035295.1 Pseudomonadota bacterium | reverse complement strand
CAGCGCCTGATGGAATCGGGCGTGCAGTCCGCGCCGCGCAGTCTGCGTGAATCTGCCCAGGACGACAAAGGCCTGGATGTCAAAGCCGGCAATCTTTCGCGTTCCATCGAGAACCTGACGGGCACGGTGAAAAATGTCGAGTTGCGATCAGCGGTGCCGGCAAGCAATACACCGGTCGCGTTTGGTCGCGCAGGTTTTGCCGAACAGATGGCAGAAAAAATCATGCTGATGACCACGCAGAAAGTTCAGTCGGCCGAAATCAGACTGGACCCCAAGGAGTTGGGGGCTATTGATGTCAAAATCCGTATTCATCAGGACCAGGCCACGGTGGTGTTCAGCAGTCCTCACGCACAGGTGCGGGACGCCCTGGAAAACTCGATTCCGCGTCTGCGTGAAATGTTTGCTGAAAGTGGCCTCGGGCTTGGCAATGTCAACGTCAACGATCGCGGTGGTTCGTCGGCCGGAGGTAACGAACAGTCGCAGGGGCAGGGTGGAAATGGCACCTATGGTGGCGGTGAGGAGATCGTCGAAGAACGTCAGCAACGACTGCCGCGCCAGCCGAATGGTCTGGTGGACTTCTATGCCTGACCTGAGCAAGCGCAGGCCGATGCTCGACTGGCCAGCACATGCCTGATGTGGCATGGCCGACACAGGCGGCGCCCGGGAAAACTGCTTCTTCAGAAAACTGCCTGTCAAAAATGTGACAGGCAGTTTTTTTTTAACCAGCTACACTTTTTTCAAGCGCCGATAATGAGCTAGCCGCAAAGGCTTGTGTCGTTTCTGCGGGGTGCCAGAAAGATGGCTACCCTGGTGTGGCACAGGGGTTGCAGAACTCTGTCAGAGCGTCAATTCCCCGCTGCCCAGAGAAAATCGGCATTTATTCAACGGCTTGAAAACGTAGGGTCGACATCATCATGGCTGAGAAGAAAGAAGACAAGAAAGGCAAGGATGAGGCCGCCGAGGGCGAGGCCAAACCCAAGTCGAACAAGATGATGATCATCATCGTCGCCGTGGTGGCGCTGTTGGTCGGCGGTGGTGGAGCCGGCGTGGCGGTCATGATGATGGGCGGCAAGAAAGGCGGCGACAAGGCGGCGGAAGAGGCAGAGGAAAAGCCCGCGAAACCCAAGGAAGCGGCCTATTTCGAAATGACGCCGCCGTTCCTGGTCAATTATCAGTGGAACGGCCGGGCGCACTATTTGCAGGTAACGGTTGCCCTGATGACGCGTGACAAGAATGTGCTGGATCTGGTGCGCGAACACACGCCATTGATACGCAACAACCTGATGCTGTTGCTGTCAGCTCAGGATTTCGAGGGGTTGCGCAGCACTGAAGGAAAGGAGTCGATTCGTCAGCTGATGTTTGACGAAATCCAGAAAATACTGAAGGAACAGCAGGAAGATACATCCGGCATAGAGCAGCTTTATTACACCAATTTCGTCATGCAGTGAGAGTGCAGTTTTATGGCAATGCAGGATCTTTTGTCACAAGACGAAATCGATGCGCTATTACATGGTGTTGACGACGGTGCCGTATCCACCTCGGCTGAGGAATCTGCCGACGGCATAAAGAATTACGATCTCAGTACCCAGGACCGCATTGTTCGCGGTCGCATGCCTACGCTCGAAATGATCAACGAGCGTTTCGCCCGCTACACGCGTATCAGTATGTTCAACCTGTTGCGTCGCACGGCGGACGTGGCGGTGGGGGGCGTGCAGGTGATCAAGTTCGGCGAGTATGTGCACAGTCTGTATGTGCCGACGTCATTGAACATGGTTCGTATCAAGCCGTTGCGTGGTACTGCCTTGTTCATTCTCGATGCCAAGCTGGTGTTCAAGCTGGTCGACAACTTTTTCGGCGGGGACGGGCGTCACGTCAAGATTGAGGGGCGGGAATTTACGCCGACTGAAAATCGCGTGGTCCAGCTGGTGCTGCAGCAGGCGTTCAAGGACATGGAAGAGGCCTGGAAGGCTGTGTTGCCAGTGAAGTTCGAGTATCTGAGTTCCGAGGTAAACCCGGCGCTTGCCAACATTGTAGGCCCCAGTGAAGTCGTTATAGTCAATTCCTTTCATATCGAACTCGATGGCGGGGGCGGGGATTTGCACCTCACCTTGCCGTATTCACTGATAGAGCCCCTGCGTGAAGTGCTGGATTCTGGCGTACAGTCGGATGTCGGGGATCAGGATGAGCGCTGGATGGCATCGCTGCGTGACGAGATCATGGGCGCCAATATCCAGCTGCGTTGCAAGTTGCTGGATCGCAAGATCAAGTTGTCGGATCTTTCCAAATTGAAGGCGGGTGATGTGTTGCAAGTGGAAATGCCTGAACACGTCACGGTTTTTGCCAATGACGTGCCCACGTATCACGGCAAGCTCGGGGCTTCGCGCGGCAATTATGCGGTGAAGATCACCGAGAAAGTGAAGCGTCCGGAAGCCGACAGCAATAAGGGTTCACGGCTCTCTTACCTGAGAGAACAGATCAAGGCTGAAGAGAAACAGAATGCCGGGAGATAACCATGGCCACTGAAGACGAAGAAAACCAGGACGATCTGGCGGATGCCTGGGCGGCGGCGCTGGAAGAACAGCAGGACGAGCCCAAGCGCAACGATGTGAAAACTGCCGAGCTGGAGGATTTTTCCCGCGAAGCCCGCGCCAACATCGGGGGACCGGGCACACCCAACCTGGATGTCATTCTTGATATTCCGGTCACATTGTCGATGGAAGTCGGCAGCACCGATATCAGCATCCGCAATTTGCTGCAGCTCAACCAGGGGTCGGTCATTGAACTCGACCGTCTGGCCGGCGAACCGCTCGATGTGTTGGTCAACGGAACCCTCATCGCGCATGGCGAGGTCGTGGTGGTCAACGAAAAATTCGGGATTCGTCTGACCGACGTCATCAGCCCGCAGGAACGCATCAAAAAGCTGGGCTAATGATGCTGTCAGAGTGAATTCAGAGGTAGCAACAATGAAGCATGGTGTGCTGGCGCTGTTACTGTTAATGCCTGCTCTCAGCGTCGAAGCGGTGGCGGAAGAGACCATGATGCCCCCGAATGCTGACGTTGTTGTGACAGCCACGGTCGCCGCTCCGACAGTGACTGATGCCGCTGTGTTGTCGGATGCGCCTGCCTTGCCGAATGTTACCGGGCCTGTGGCAGACAAGGATCGCCCCACCCTGGTAGAAAAACTCAAGGCACAGGAAGCCAATGCACCACGTTCTGCAACACCGGCCTGGAGCAACATGATCGTTGGTCTGGTGACGGTGTTGGGGTTGATTCTGGGCCTGGCCTGGATCGCGAAACGTTTGCGCGAGCGTGTGCCGGGGCTTGCCTCCCAGCTTAATATTGTCGAGTCGGTGGCGCTGGGTCCGCGTGAACGCCTGTGTATCGTGGAAGTGGATGGAAAGCGTTTGTTGCTTGGCGTGACACAGCAATCCATATCGGTCTTGCAGAGTGGCGATTCCGCCCAGGGTAAAGACGATCCGGAATCCATGTTTTCCGAAAAAATAAAAAAAATGTTGCAGAATGGAACTCCCAATGGGCGTTAATGCCATCCTCTGGCGCAAGCGGTTAACCCTTGTTTCCGGATTCATTGCCCTGCTGGCGCCGGCGCTGGCAGGAGCCGCCGATCCGTGGACGATGGATGCAGTGAATCTCAGCACCAACCCTGACGGCACGCAGACTTACAGCGTCAGTCTGCAAGTGCTGATGTTCATGACGGTGCTGACCATGTTGCCAGCCATCGTCATGATGATGACCGCATTTACCCGCATTATTATTGTCTTTTCAATATTGCGTCAGGCTATAGGTTTGCAGCAGGCACCGTCCAACCAGGTATTGATCGGGCTGGCACTGTTTCTTACTGTCTTCATCATGCGGCCCGTTTTCGATGAGATCAACAAGGTCGCTATTGAACCGTATCAGGCAGAAAAAATTGACGGAATTGCCGCTTTGCAACGCGCGAGTGAGCCGCTGAAGAAATTCATGTTGGCCCAAGTGCGTGAAAGTGACCTGACCATGTTCATCGAATTGGCGGGTGAGGAAGACCGTTATCACGAGGTCAGTGAAGTGCCGTTGACCATCGTCATTCCAGCCTTTGTGACCAGTGAGCTGAAGACGGCCTTCCAGATCGGATTTTTGTTGTTCATTCCTTTTTTGATCATCGACATGGTCGTGGCCAGCGTGCTGATGGCCATGGGGATGATGATGTTGTCGCCGATGATTATTTCCATGCCATTCAAAATCATGTTGTTTGTGTTCGTGGATGGGTGGGCGATGGTGATTGGCTCGTTGGCCGCCAGTTACGGCTTGTAGGCAAACCGTTTGGAGAGTGCAGCATGACGCCAGACATGATTACCGACCTGATGCGTGAAGCGGTGTACCTCATTGTGCTGATGGTGAGCGTTATCATTCTGCCCAGTCTGGCCGTGGGCCTGGTTGTTTCCATTTTTCAGGCGGCGACCCAGATCAACGAACAAACCTTGAGTTTTTTCCCCCGTTTGGTTGTGACGTTTCTGACGCTGGTCGTGTTTGGTGGTTGGCTCGCCATGGAGCTCACGGAGTTCACTGAAAAACTGATTACTGATATTCCCTCGTTGATAGGCTAGGCACGTGGAATTCAGCGAAGCCCAGTTGAACGCCTGGATTGCCCAGTATTTCTGGCCTTTTTGTCGCATCGGCGCGTTTTTTCTCGCCCTTCCCCTGATAGGAGCGCGCTCCGTTCCCATGAACGTGCGCATGCTGCTGTCGCTGCTCGTCACCGCGCTGGTGGCGCCATTGTTGGCAAAAATGCCGGCCATTGAATTGATGTCGCTGGAATCGTTTTTCGTGATCCTGCATCAGGTACTGATCGGGCTCGCATTGGGATTCCTGGTGCAGGTGTTGTTCCAGGTATTTGTGCTGGGCGGTCAGCTGATCGCCATGCAGAACGGGATGGGATTTTCCGCCATGATCGATCCTACCAACGGCCTGAGCGTGACGGCGGTTTCGCAGATATACCTGATGTCGGTCAACCTGATGTTCCTGGCCTTGAATGGGCATCTGGCACTGATGCGGTTGATCGTCGAAAGTTTCCAATCAATGCCGGTCACTACCAGCGGCGTGACGCCCGACAGCCTCTACCTGATTGCCCTGTCGGGTACCTGGATGTTCGAGAATGCCATTCTGCTGGCACTGCCTGCAGTGATCGCGTTACTCGTGGTCAACATCGCCTTTGGCGTCATGAGCCGCGTCGCGCCGCAGATGAATATCATGTCGGTGGGTTTTCCCCTGAACATGGTGACCGGTTCCCTGATTTTGTGGATTACCCTGTCGAGCATCGCGCCGATGTACGAGCGCACATTTGATGAAACCCTGGATTTTCTTGAAGAGGTCATGACGCCCGATGGCTGAAGAAGAAGGTCAGGAACGCACAGAGGACCCTACCCAGCGAAAACTTGAACAGGCTTATGAAAAAGGTCAGGTGCCGCGTTCGCGCGATCTTGTCAGCGTTGTAATGCTGATCATGGGGGCCGTGGCCTTACTGGTGTTTTGCGAATCGTTGTATGACACCCTGGTCAGGGCGTTTGAATTGTGTTTTGTCATTGAACGGGATTCCTTGTTCGATCCCTCGACCATGATGCAAACCCTGATGCTGGTGCTACACGACGCCGGTATGACCTTGGTGCCATTACTCGCCTTCATGATGTTTGTGACGATAGCCACTTCCGTCAGTAATGGCGGGATGCACGTGTCTTCCCATCCGCTGCAATTCAAACTGGAAAAACTCAATCCGCTGGCAGGGATCAAGCGCATGTTCAGCATGCAGAGCTTTGTTGAGTTGATCAAATCCGTTCTGAAGGTAGTGTTGATTGCTGTTACGGCGTGGATGATTGTCAGTTCCCAGCTTGAAGAGTATATGCAACTGACCAACGAACCGGTCAATCGAGCCATGACGCATGGCATCGAAATGGTGGCGTGGGCGTTCGTCTGGTTATCGGCTTCGTTGATCCTGGTGGTCGCCATTGACGTGCCCTATCAGCTGTATACCTTCAAGAAACAGTTGATGATGACGAAACAGGAGATCAAGCAAGAGTTCAAGGACAGCGAAGGTAAACCCGAAATCAAGTCGAAGCAGCGTCAGCGTGCGCGTGAGATTGCGTTCGCCGGCATGATGGCGGAAGTGCCGAAAGCCGATGTGGTCATTACCAACCCGACCCACTTTGCCGTGGCGTTGAAATACGATCCCACCAAGGGAGGCGCACCACGACTTGTTGCCAAAGGCGCCGACCTGATTGCGGAACAGATCAAAACCGTGGCCAAGGCGAATAATGTCGTGATTCTGACGGCGCCTCCCTTGGCACGTTCGATTTTCTATCACACGAAGTTGTTCAAGGAAATTCCCGCCGGGCTTTACGTGGCGGTAGCGCAGGTACTGGCTTACGTGTACCACCTGAAGCGTTATCAGCAAGGGCAGGGGCCGAATCCTGGACGACCCCCCGATGTGGATGTCCCGCAGGAATTGCGACGTGGTTGATTAGCCCGTGATTTTTCTGCAGTTTTTATTCTCGGTAAGCTTCTTGCACTAACTCCTGTCATTACGAATCGGCGTCAATTATTTGTTGGTTGACGGGACATTCGTTGGTTGACGTGACAATGGCAGGTAGTAAGCATGGCGACTTCGGCATCCGTACTTGATCAGGCAAAATCGATAGCCAAGGGCGGCAATCTCGGCGCTCCGATATTTGTACTCATGATTCTGGCAATGATGACATTGCCGATGCCACCCTTTCTGCTCGACGTATTTTTTACCTTCAACATCGCGCTTTCCCTGGTCGTGCTGCTGGTCGCG
The DNA here is from genome assembly GCA_052035295.1 of Pseudomonadota bacterium. Taxonomy (GTDB): domain Bacteria; phylum Pseudomonadota; class Gammaproteobacteria; order Pseudomonadales; family Ketobacteraceae; genus HdN1. The sequence goes on along the minus strand of JBPOHS010000022.1, from coordinate 20,336 downwards.
GTTTATACCCGCCGCCCACTGGATTTCGAGATTTTCCCCGTCATTCTGTTGACCGCGACGTTGCTGCGGCTGGCCTTGAACGTGGCGTCTACCCGCGTGGTTTTAATGCATGGACACGACGGCGAAGAAGCAGCGGGCAAGGTGATTGCGGCCTTCGGCGAGGTCGTTATCGGCGGCAACTACGCGGTGGGTGTTGTGGTGTTTTTCATCCTGGTCATTATCAACTTCGTTGTTATCACCAAGGGCGCTGGCCGCATCTCGGAAGTCACCGCGCGTTTCACCCTGGATGCCATGCCTGGCAAGCAGATGGCGGTAGATGCTGACTTGAACGCCGGACTGATCGATCAGGAAGAAGCCAAGCGTCGCCGCAAGGACGTTTCGAAGGAAGCGGACTTCTACGGTGCGATGGACGGTGCCAGCAAGTTTGTGCGTGGTGACGCCATTGCGGGCATTCTGATCATGGTGTTGAACATGCTGGGTGGACTCGCCATCGGCATGGGGCAGCATGGCTTGAGTTTTGGTGAAGCGGCGGAGATTTATGCCCTGTTGACTATCGGTGACGGCCTGGTGGCACAGATTCCTTCGCTGTTGCTGTCAACGGCGGCTGCGATCATCGTGACGCGTGTATCGGATGCCAATGAGTTGAGCAGCCAGGTCATGAGCCAAATGTTTGGCACGCCGCAAGCCTTGGGGATATCCGCCGTGATCATGGGAGTGATGGGCGTGGTTCCCGGCATGCCCCACATGGCCTTTTTGGGGTTGGCAATCCTGTGTGGCGCTGGCGCTTACTGGATTCACTACAGCAAGCTGCAACAAACCGCTTTGGCGGAAGTTTCCTCGCAATCCAATCTCGATGCATCAGCGGCGGCGCACGAGCATGAAATGAAAGAATTGGGTTGGGATGACGTGCATCCGGTCGATGTCGTTGGTCTGGAAGTCGGTTACCGTTTGATTCCATTGGTCGACAAAAGTCAGGGCGGACAATTGCTCAGCCGTATCAAGGGCGTACGCAAGAAACTGTCACAGGAACTCGGATTTCTGGTGCCTTCGGTGCATATCCGTGACAACCTCGATTTGTTGCCGAACGTCTATCGCATCACCTTGATGGGTGTCGCCATCGACGAAGCAGAAATTCACCCCGATCGTGAGCTCGCCATCAATCCGGGTCAGGTTTTCGGGAATATCTCTGGCATTGCCGCCAAGGATCCGGCCTTTGGTCTGGACGCCGTATGGATAGAAAAATCCCAGCGCGATCAAGCGCAAACCATGGGTTACACGGTGGTGGATGCCAGCACGGTGGTCGCCACCCATCTCAACCAGATCATGATCAAGCACGGGCATGAACTGCTCGGCTACGACGAAGTACAGAAAATGGTGGATCAGCTGCAGAAATCCACACCGAAACTGGTCGAGAGCCTCGTACCCAATCCGTTACCCATCAGCAAACTGCACAAGGTCATGCAAAATCTTCTGCAGGAAGGCGTGCCGATTCGCGATTTGCGTTCCATTGCTGAAGCCCTCGCGGAAGCCGCTCCTCGCACGCAAGATCCTGAATTGCTTACCGCTGCGGCACGTGTGTCCCTGGCGCGTCTGATCGTGCAGAACATCGTGGGCAATGTCGATGCGATTCCGGTGATCACGCTTCAACCAGAGCTGGAACAGTTGTTGCTACAGTCAGTACAACAGGCACAGCAATCCGGCGGATCTTTGACGGATGCGGTGATCGAGCCAAGTCTTGCACAAAAACTTCAGCGCTCAGTGGCGCAGGCAGTGCAGAAGCAGGAATTGGCAGGTCAACCCGCTGTGTTGCTGGTGGCTGCGGGCGTACGCCCAATGCTGTCACGGTTTTTGCGGTATAGCGTGCAAGGCCTGCATGTGCTGGCCTACAACGAAATACCGGATAACAAGCAGATAACCATTGTTTCGACGGTCGGCCAGTAATCCGGACCGATCAGCGTAACGGAATGAATGGCGGGTCAGTAATCTGGCACAGGCGGTTCGCCTGCACCAAGAACCGGAAAGGTGAGATGCAATGAGCGTGAAAAAATTCGTGGCACCCGACATGCGACAAGCCCTCAAGCTGGTACGCGATCAGTTGGGTGCGGATGCAGTCATACTTTCCAACCGCAAGGTGCTTGATGGCGTCGAAATAACGGCGGCCCTGGATTACGACGATGTGGTCGAGAAACACAAGCAAAAACAGCGTCGTGACGCGCGTCTTCCGGATTATGCCGATGAGCAGTCGGCGCTGTCGGCACCGGTCGTGCAGGCCGATCGCGTCATCAAACAGGTGGCTGAACGGCGGGATCAGGATGTTCAACGTAACGCCCGGGGTGTAGCGAGCGTGCGCAATGAGCGCAATGACCGTGACCTCAATGATGCGCTGGTGGCACGCTCTGATCATTTGGCCAATTTGCGTGGGGCGCAGCTCGCTGCCGTCAAGGCGTCGGTTGAACGAAAAACGCAGGAAAAACCACAGAAGCCTGTCGAGCCCCAGTGGGATGAAAGTGAGTCGGAATACATTACGCCTGCCGAAATTGCCGAACGCAAACACGAGACACAATTGCGTCGCCAGTTCCGTGAAAAATTTGAAACGAGTGATACCCGCCTGGCCTTCGAAAGCGAAGCGGCGGCGACCCAGGCCCGTGAATTGTCGGAAATGCGCAGTGAACTCAATAAATTGCGTGCGCTACTGGATACGCGTTTTGCGCATGTGGCCTGGTCGGATTATTCCAATCGCCATCCAGTCGAGGCCGCTGCGTATCGTCAGCTGCATCGCATGGGCATCTCGGCGCCAATCTGCCGCCGCCTGGTCGATAAACTGCCGGCGAGCCACGTGCGTGACGGCATGCGCATGGTGCTACAGCGCCTGCACAAGGAAATCCGCATCTGCGAACCCGACGTGCGGGAAGTCGGTGGGGTGATTGCCTTGTTGGGTCCGGCCGGGGCCGGCAAGACCACGTCCATTTCGAAAATTGCAGCCGCTTATGCCATGCGTCATGGCATCGAGGATGTCGCGCTGGTGACCACCGACAGCTATCGCATTGCCGGTCATGAACAGCTCAAGACCCTTGGCAAGATTCTGCGTGTGCCGATGCGCGTAGTCACCGAGCAGCATCCCCTTGAACAAGTGCTGGAACAATTGAGCCATAAAAAACTGGTGCTGATCGACACGGCCGGCTTGAGTAATCGCGACCAAGACTTTGAAGAACAAATGAAAATTCTCGATCGGCTGCCTGCGCATGTGACCCGTTGGCTGGCGCTGGCGTCGACGACGCAAAAACGAATTCTGGAAAAAGCGGTGGAAGACTACCAGACTCTTAGATTGGATGGGTGCATTCTGACCAAGCTGGATGAATGCGCCAGTCTGGGTGAAGCGCTCAGTGTCGTGGTGGATGCGAAGCTGCCGGTGGCCTACACCACCGATGGTCAGAATATTCCGGACGACATTGATCGCCCACGTGTGGCAGATCTTCTGGGACAGGCGATGGATCTGGCAACCCGCAGCGAGCTGCAGGATGAAGACACCGCCGAATGGTTCAGTGACGAAATGGCCCAGCAACCTGTTTACGGGGTTGCCTGATGACCTTGCGACTGGTTCCACCCGCTGGCCCGCAGCTTCCAAAAGATCACGCGTTACGACAAACAGCGAAACACTCTATGAATGGACATCCGGTACAGGTTATTGCAGTAACAGGCGGGAAGGGTGGCGTTGGCAAAAGCAACGTGACGGTCAACCTGGGAATAGGCCTGGCGGAGATGGGGCGTCGCGTCGTGCTATTGGACGCCGACCTGGGCTTGGCCAATCTCGATATCCTGCTAGGGCTGACCGCCAAGGAAAACCTGGGGCATGTACTGGCCGGGCAATGCCAGCTGCGCGATATTCTGGTGGAAGGACCAGGTGGCATCAAGGTCGTGCCGGCGTCTTCCGGCACGCAGCAACTGGTCAATCTCGGGCCACGCGAACATGCCGGCCTGATACATGCGTTCAGCGAATTGTCAGACGATATCGATGTGTTGTTGATCGACACGGCGGCGGGCATTTCCGACATGGTGGTGAGCTTCGTCTGTGCCGCGCAGGAAACCCTGTTCGTGGTCACCAACGAACCCACGTCCATCACTGATGCCTATGCGCTGATCAAATTGCTCAACCGGGATCACGGGATCTACCGGTTCAATATTCTGGCGAACATGGTGCGCACCCAACAGGAGGGGCGCGAAATTTATCAGAAATTGACCAAGGTAACCGATCGCTTTCTGGATGTTGCACTACAATTCACTGGGTGCATCCCTTATGACGACTATGTGCGCAAGGCAGTGCAACGCCAGAAAGCCGTGCTTGAAGCCTATCCTCGCGCCAAGGCATCACTCGCTTTCAAGGCGCTCGCCGCCAAGGTCGACAGCTGGCCATTGGCCTCGTCGCCACGCGGACATCTGGAGTTTTTTGTGGATCGATTGGTGCAGGGAGTGCACGCGCGTTAAATGACCCTGGCAAACAAGCGACCTATGTATTCTGAGCGAAAGTACACGCCTCTTGATGTTCAGGTTGAGCAGTATCTGCCTCTGGTCCGGCGTATTGCTCATCATCTTATGGCACGCCTGCCATCTTCAGTCGTGGTCGACGATCTGATACAGGCAGGTGTCATCGGCCTGATTGATGCCATCCAGAAATACGACACCACCAAAGGTGCAAGTTTCGAGACTTACGCCGGTATTCGTATTCGCGGAGCCATGATCGATGAAGTGCGTCGGGGCGAGTGGGCTCCCCGTTCGGTGCATCGCAATGCGCGCGCCATTCAGGAAGCCATCCGCAATGTGGAAGCTCGCGTGGGGCGGGACGCCAATGATCGCGAAGTGGCTGACGAACTTGGCATTTCCCTCGATGAATATTACGCGATGGCGCAGGACAGCATGGCTACGCGCTTGTTCAGCATTGATGAGATGGAAACCCCGGACGCGCTGATCGACTACAACGAATTCAATGCCAATGCCCGTAACCCATCGGTGGAGTTGCAACGCGAGGCGCTGCTGGAAGGGCTGATCAAGGCCATTGGTGATCTTCCTGAGCGCGAACGTCTGGTGCTTTCCTTGTACTATGACGACGAGCTCAATCTCAAGGAAATCGGTGAAGTTCTCGGGGTCAGCGAATCCCGTGTCTGCCAGATTCACAGCCAGGCCACCCTTCGCCTGCGCGCACGCATGAAGGAATGGCGCTAACAGCCAACCTGATGTGCGCATCCCCCCTGTTTTTCCATTCTTCCCCTGCGCTTTTCTTTCGTCTCAACAATCTCTGCCTATACTGAGAAGGGTACGCTAGGTCTGTGGTTTTTATAAATAATTCACTGTCGGCCATCAATCGACCGTGAAAAACTGGATACCGCAAATTCAGCTACTAGACTTATCTCTAAGTGGGGTAGGCCACGAAATGCCGTTGTAAGGTTCAATGGAGGCAGCCTTGGACAAGAACATGAAAATCCTCATCGTAGATGACTTTTCCACGATGAGACGGATCATCAAAAACCTGTTGCGGGATCTGGGGTATACCAATACCCACGAAGCAGATGATGGCAGCTCGGCGTTGCCGTTGCTGAAGTCGTCGGATTTCGATTTCCTGGTGACGGACTGGAACATGCCCGGCATGACGGGGATCGAGTTGCTGAAGGCTGTGCGTTCCGACGAGAAATTGCGCAGTTTGCCAGTGCTCATGGTTACCGCCGAAGCCAAGCGCGAACAGATCATTGAAGCGGCGCAAGCCGGCGTCAATGGTTATGTCGTCAAGCCGTTCACAGCGCAAGCACTCAAAGAAAAAATCGAGAAGATTTTCGAGCGCGTGGCCTGATGAGGGATTCCGGGCGGAAGGACAGTGAGTGATCCATGAGTACACCAGAAGGATCTCAAATCGAAGGTGCATTGGTAGAGCAGGCAAAAGCGCTACTGGCACAGCTTGAGAATGGTGAATCGCTTGAAGCGATGAAAACCATTTCCACCCTGCATTCGTCGCGAGACCGCTTTCTTTTTCAGGAAGTTGGCAAGTTGACGCGCAGCTTGCATACCGCCATCCAGAATTTTCATATTGATTCGGGTTTTGACGACAATGCGATCAAAGAGATGTCGAGGATGGAAGATGCATCCGAGCGTCTCAATTATGTCATCACGCTGACTGAACGCGCGGCCAACCGCACGATGGACATGGTGGAAGAAACCATGCCGATCAGCAGTTCGCTGGCTGACAAGGCAAGACAATTGAAGCCAGACTGGGAACGCTTGATGCGGCGGGAAATGAGACCGGAAGAATTCCGTGTTTTGTATCATGCAGTGGCATCGTTTCTTGATGATGCCACCTGTGACGCCTCCCGGATCGACAGCAACCTGTCCAATATCTTGTTGGCGCAGGATTACCAGGATCTGACGGGGCAAGTCATCAAGAAAGTCATTACCCTGGTTCAGGAAGTGCAGTCAAATCTGGTGCATCTGGTGCGAATGGCAGGGGTCATCGATCAGCTTGCCGGTATTCGTCATGAGCCCATCGAGCGCCCCGAAGTCAATCCGATTGGCGCGGAAGGGCCCATTATCAATCCTGAGCAGCGTAGTGATGTCGTGAGTGGACAAGATGACGTCGATGCGTTGCTGTCCAGTCTGGGATTTTGAGGGAGTTAACGGATGAGTTTAGATGCTGATGAGGAGATACTGCAGGACTTTCTCGTAGAGGCTGGCGAGATACTGGAGCTGCTTTCCGAGCAGCTGGTTGAACTCGAAAACCGACCCGACGACAAGGATCTCCTGAACGCCATTTTCCGTGGATTTCACACGGTCAAGGGTGGCGCAGGCTTTTTGCAGCTCGATACCCTCGTGGAACTCTGTCACGCTGCTGAAAACGTGTTTGACGGGCTCCGTAACGGCAAACGTATGGTCGATGCCGACTTGATGGACGTCGTCCTGCAGTCGCTGGATACCGTCAACGGCATGTTCGCACAAGTCAATGCACGGGAATATCCGGCTGCAGCCGATCCGGCCCTGATGGGTGCCCTGCATCGACTGATGGATGGCAGCAGCGGACATGCACCCGCGCCGGTGGAAGTCGCCGCTGTACCCGTCCCTGAACCCGAACCTGCTCCCGTTTCCGTGCCTGCTGCAGCGCCTGCCGCAGAGGGCAACCCGGACATTTCCGATGAAGAATTCGAGCAGTTCATGAACGCGCTGGGTGATGAACCCGAAGCTGCCGCACCTGCGGCGCCTGCCCCGGTCAGTGCACCCGCCAAGCCGGCGTTCGTGGATGCGCCCGCCGCGAGTTCCGGTGACGAGATTTCCGAAGATGAATTTGAAGCCTTGCTCGACCAGTTGCACGGCAAGGGCGCCGGTCCTTCCAATGCAGCAGCCAAACCTGAGGCCGCTGCGCCAGCTGCACCGGCACGAAGTGCGCCGGTCAGTGATGACATTACTGACGATGAATTCGAGTCGTTGCTGGATCAGCTGCATGGAAAAGGCAAGCATGGTGGTATTCCGGATTCAGCACCCGCCGCTGCTGCGCCCAAGCCAGCACCCGTAACGCCTGCGGCAGGTGGCGGCGAAGAAGAACTCATCACCGAAGATGAATTCGAAAAACTGCTGGACCAGATTCATGGCAAAGGCAAGGGGCCGACTGCCGGTGCCGCAGCCGCACCTGCGCCGGCCAAGCCCGTGCAGGAAGCGAAGCCTGCGCCTGCGCCCGTGGCCCGCGAAGAAAAGCCAGCCGCCAAACCGGCACCCGCACCGGCGCCAGCACCCGCACCTGTTTCCCGTCCGGAGCCCGTGGCAGAAGCACCGAAGCCTGCGGCCCGCCCGGCACCAGCGCGCGCCGCTGCGCACGATGATGAAGACGATGAACATGGTGGCAAAGCCCGTGCAGGTGGCGCCGCTAAAGATGCCGCGGTTCAGGAAACCACAGTCCGTGTTGATACCAAGCGACTCGACGATATCATGAACATGGTCGGCGAGTTGGTACTGGTGCGTAACCGCCTGGTGCGTCTCGGCCTTCGCAGTGCCGACGAAGCCATGGCCAAGGCCGTTGCCAACCTCGATGTGGTAACAGGCGATCTGCAGGCCGCGGTCATGAAGACGCGCATGCAGCCGATCAAGAAAGTGTTTGGTCGGTTCCCGCGTGTCGTGCGTGACCTGGCCCGTAACCTCAAGAAAGAAATCAACCTCGAACTCGAGGGCGAAGAAACCGATCTCGACAAGAATCTGGTGGAAGCGCTCGCCGATCCGCTGGTGCACTTGGTGCGCAACGCCGTTGACCATGGTATCGAGAAGCCGGATGTACGCGAGAAGGGTGGCAAGGTTCGCGCTGGTCGCGTGGTTCTCGCGGCCCAGCAGGAAGGTGACCATATCGTGTTGTCCATCACCGATGATGGCGGCGGCATGGATCCCGAGTTGCTGCGTCGCAAAGCGGTTGAAAAAGGTCTCATGGATACCGAGACGGCCGAGCGGCTCAGCAACAGCGAATGTTTCAACCTGATTTTCCACCCGGGATTTTCGACCAAGGATCAGATCTCCGATGTGTCGGGTCGTGGCGTGGGCATGGATGTGGTGAAAACCAAAATCACCCAGCTCAATGGCACCATCGATGTGCAGTCCGAGAAAAATGTCGGTAGCCGCATCGCCATCAAGGTGCCACTCACCTTGGCCATTATGCCGACGTTGATGGTCATGCTGGGGCATCAGGCGTTTGCATTGCCGCTGGTAAGCGTCAATGAAATCTTCCATATGGATCTCACCAAAACCAATGTGGTCGATGGTCAGGAAGTGGTGGTCGTGCGTGAAAAAGCCTTGCCGCTGTTCCATCTGAAGCGTTGGTTGGTGCCGGATGATTTTGGCGAGGAACGCCGTGAAGGGCATGTGGTCATCGTGACCGTGGGCACACAGAAAATGGGATTTGTCGTCGATCAGCTGATCGGCCAGGAAGAAGTGGTGATCAAGCCCTTGGGCAAAATGCTGCACGGAACGCCGGGAATGGCAGGTGCAACGATCACCGGTGATGGACGTATCGCGTTGATCCTCGACGTGCCCAGCATGTTGAAGGCCTACGCGCACAGACGATAAGCATTCGGGCGGGCATTCGCCGGCATGCCGCGCGAATGCATTGCCATGCAGTGGAGCAGGTCGATGACAGTTAATGTACTGGTAGTGGATGACTCCGCATTTTTTCGACGTCGTATCAAGGAAATTCTGGAAAAGAATTCCGAGATCAGAGTGGTCGGTTTTGCGGATAACGGCAAGGATGCGGTTGAGAAGGCCTCCTCGTTGGCGCCCGATGTCATCACCATGGACTACGAAATGCCGCAAATGAATGGCATTGTCGCCGTGCGTGAAATCATGGCAAAGAAACCCACGCCCATCCTGATGTTTTCTTCGCTCACTTATGAAGGCGCCCGCGTCACACTGGATGCGCTGGATGCCGGTGCTGTCGATTATCTCCCCAAAAGTTTTGAAGCCATGTCCAGCGACCCGGGCGCAAGCGCGACCCTGTTGCAGGAAAAAGTACTTTCCCTGGTGAAGCGCAAGACCGCGCGGGCGCCAGCGCCTGCTGCACCGGTCGCGCCAACAGCTGCGCGTCCGGTGATGCCACAGAGACCGTCCATTGCTGCGCCGGCGCCGCGTGCTTCCACGTCTTCTGCCCGTTCACCCGGTCTGGCCAGCGTCGAGGATCTCAAACGCAACCGTCCGCGTGCGATACTGATCGGTGCATCGACAGGTGGGCCGGTCGTTTTACAGAAAATCCTCAGCAGCTTGCCTGCGTCTTATCCTTACCCGATTCTGCTGGTGCAACACATGCCCAGTACGTTTACCTCTGCATTTGCCGAACGACTCAACCGTATCTGTGATATCCAGGTGAAAGAAGCCGCTGACAACGATCCCCTCAAGCCGGGCGTTGCATTGCTGGCGCCGGGAGGAAAACAAATGCTGATCGATGAGCGGGGCGGTTCGGTGCACATTTCCGATGGTAACGACAAATTTCAGTACAAACCCTGTGTTGATGTCACCTTCGGTTCCGCCGCTCGCAGCATCAAGGGGCGGATGTTGGGCATCGTGCTGACCGGCATGGGCAGCGATGGCCGCGAAGGGTGTCGCCTGTTGAAAAAAGAGAATTCCGTCATCTGGACGCAGGATGAAGAAAGCTGCGTTGTCTACGGCATGCCGCAGGCAGTGGAATCGGCCGGTTTGTCGAACGCCGTGTTTTCTGCTGACGACGTGGCCCGATTCCTGAAAGACATCGGATAACGTTCAATGGATGCCCTCGATTATGTATTTCCTCGATTGTGTATGCCTTAGAGAATGGATGCCCGATTCACATGGATGCGATAGCTAAATGGATACCTTGACCCTTGCAGGTCTTCTGGTCGGCATCATCGCCATTATCGGCGGTAACGCGCTGGAAGGGGGGCACATCGCCGGTTTGCTCAATGCCCCCGCAGCCGTCATTGTGCTGGGAGGCACGCTGGGTGCCGCCATGCTGCAAACGCCCAAACCGATATTCATCAATGCATTCCGGCTAGTGCGCTGGGCATTCAACCCCCCCGCCGTGAAAATGCAGGAAAACATCAAGAAAGTCATTACCTGGAGTTTCACGGCACGTAAGGAGGGCCTGCTGGGGCTGGAAGGGATTGCCGAGGGGGAAAGGGATCCTTTTGCCAAAAAAGGCTTGATGCTGCTCATCGACGCGATCGATCCGCCCGTCATTCGCAGCGTGATGGAAGTCGAACTGCTGACGCGTGAGGATCGCGACATGCAGTCGGCCAAGGTGTTCGAAGCCATGGGCGGCTATGCGCCCACCGTCGGTATTCTGGGGGCTGTCATGGGCCTCATACATGTCATGGGTAACCTTGCCGATCCCAGCAAGCTCGGGGAAGGTATTGCGACGGCATTTGTTGCCACGATTTACGGCGTGGGGGCGGCCAACCTCCTGTTCCTGCCGCTGGCCGGCAAACTCAAGTCGGTCATCAAATCCCAGAGCAATCAGCGAGAAATGATGATCGAAGGTTTGCTCGCCATCGCCGATGGTGAAAACCCGCGTACGATTGAAATGAAACTTGAAGGTTACCTCGATTAACAACCCCCTGGAATTCCTGCCATGGGCGTACTGGCAACCCAGAAGCGAGTCATGATCAGAAGACGACCGGAAGAAGAACACGTCAATCATGAACGTTGGGTGATTTCCTATGCGGATTTCATAACGCTGCTGTTTGCCTTCTTTGTGGTGATGTACTCCATTTCCTCTGTCAACGACGGTAAGTACCGGGTCTTGTCTGATTCCCTGGTCGAAGCCTTCCAGAATTCCTCGAAAACCTTGAATCCGACGCCAGTGGGTGAAAACCTTGACGCCAGCGGCAATTATTCGACGCCGGTGCCGTTGCCGGTGCCTGGCGATTTCCCGAGTAAGGAAGATTACAAGTACGGCATCGAAGGGCTGTTCGATGATGTCGAGCCCGGCGCGGCGCGGCAGGGAGAGCACAAGGACAGTCAGGTAAGTTATCTTTCCAAGCTTTCCGAGAAAATGGCATCCCGTTTGCAGCTGGAAATCAACAGTGGTGATGTGAAGATCATCAATCGCGGCGAGTGGCTGGAATTGAGTATTCAGTCGAGCGTGTTGTTCGGCAGTGGCCAGGCCACGCTGTCGTCGTCTGCGCGCAACTTGTTGCAAAAAACCGCGCTGCTCGTGCAAGACGGGGAGAATCCGATTCAAGTGGAAGGTTTTACTGACAATATGCCAATAGAAACGCCGCAATTTCCGTCCAATTGGGAATTGTCGGCGTCGCGTGCGGCCGCCGTGGTGCGCTGGTTCATCGAGCTGGGGGTGGATCCTGCGCGTTTGGCGGCGGTGGGCTATGGCGAGCAGCGCCCACTGGCGAGTAACGACACAGAAGAGGGGCGCGGTCAGAATCGCCGCATCAGCATCATCGTGTCGGCACGCAAGCAGGACGCTGAGCCTGAAGCCAGAACGCCTGAACCTGTCGACTACAAAGTCAGTGGCACGTCGGCTGGTGCGGTGGCTGAACCCATGAAGTCCAACACTACCGTACCACTCAAAATCATGACGCTCGAAGATGGCCGTATGCTGTTCAGTGCAGATCCGGCTCAACGTGACGCGCGCCCTGTGCAACGGGAATCATCGCCATGAAGGTCTGGACCATCGCCAATCAGAAGGGCGGCGTCGGCAAGACCACGACCACGGTGGCGCTCGCCGGTTTGTTGGCAGCGAGTGGCAAGCGCGTTCTCATGATCGACATGGATCCGCACGGTTCGCTGACCAGCTATTTCAAATGCAATCCCGATGAGCTGGAAATGTCGTCGTTCCAATTGTTTCAGCATAAAGGCGAAGTGCCTGCGCATTTGCCGGGTCAGCTGGTGCAAACCACCGGGCAAGCGCGACTGGATTTCATTGGCGCATCGACCGGGCTTGCGATACTCGAACGGCAGGCCGCAAGTGCGGGGGGGATGGGGTTGGTATTGAAACGCACCACCGATATCCTGTCCCGCGATTATGACCATGTGCTGATCGATACGCCCCCCATGCTGGGCGTTTTGCTGATCAATTCCATTGCCGCGTGCGAAAAAATCATTATTCCGGTGCAAACGGAGTTTCTTGCCATGAAGGGGCTGGAGCGCATGTTGCGCACCCTGGCCATGGTAAGTCGCTCGCAGCGGCGCGAGGTGCCTTATTTGATCGTGCCGACGTTGTTCGATCGGCGTACGCAAGCGTCGGTGCAGTCGTTGCGCTTGTTGCGTACCACCTATGAAGACACTATCTGGCCAGGCGCGATTTCGGTCGACACCCGTTTGCGCGATGCCAGCAAGGCAGGCAAGCCACCGCACGCGTTTGATCCAGGCGGCCGGGGCGTAAAAATGTATTCGTCGTTGCTGAAATATCTCCTCACCGGGGATATACCGGTGACGCGTAGTGTCGCAGTGCCCTGATTGCCATGACCAAACCCTTTTTGGATGTCAAGACGCTCAGCCCGACCGAACAGGCCTTGTACGCCTATCTCGACGACATGCTGCGGGAAGTCACCGAATCGCCCGAGGCGTCGCTGACCGAAGCGGAGACCATCCAGACAGACGCCATCCAGACAGAAGCCATCCAGACAGAAGCAATTCAGACAATCGCCGTCCAGGCCGAAACAACCCACCGCGAAACACCAGAAGTCGAAACACCAGAAGTCGAAACGTTCCAGGAAGCTACACTCCCGGCAGCAACGGAACAGGGCGTGATAGAAGATGCAATCGCCTTGGTTGCAGCGGCCACTGACGTGCCCGTCAGTGCAGCCGTTATCCTGGAACAGACGGTGTTTGAACCCGCCACGGCGCGACCCGCCTCCCGGGAAACGCTCCCCGCTGCCAGTGAAATGATCAGCGCTCCCGGTTGGGCCGATAACGGTCGCCCTTTGTGGGCGCAATCACGCTTTGACGTGCTGATTTTCAAGGTGGCGGGATTGAAACTGGCGGTGCCGTTGGTGTCACTGGGATTGATATATCCCATTGACAAGAAGTTCCATGCCTTGCCACATCAGTCCGATTGGTTCCTTGGGATGTTGCGTGTGCCGGGCGGCAACATCAAGGTCATCGATACCGCGCGTCACGTCATGCCCGAGCGCTACACCCCTGCCTGTCGCGATAAGCTCAAGTTCGTCATTACCCTGCATGGCTATGAGTGGGGCCTGGCTTGCCACGAAGTTCACAAGGCGATGGGCATGGAACCGGACGCGATCAACTGGCGTACCCAGCGCAGCAAACGTCCCTGGATGGCAGGTACGGTTCGCGAACACATGTGCGCACTCATCGATACAGCGGGCTTCCACCGTGTCATTGAGGCAGTCGAACAACATCCGCCCCGGTAACGTCTTAATCGCTTGCCTGCACTGGCATCCCCCCATGGCTGATCTATAGTTTAGGAGTAACCACACCCCCAACGCCCACCGCGGGCGTCGGCACAAGCAGTATTGTGAAGCTGAGGATAGGCAGTCATGGCGCAACAAGCTCAACATACCACCGGATCCGATCCGGTTATTCAGTGGGTCACCTTCAAGTTGGCAGGGGAGACCTACGGCATCAATGTCATGCAGGTCCAGGAAGTCCTCCGTTACACTGAAATTGCGCCGGTGCCGGGCGCTTCCTACTATGTGCTTGGCATCATCAATTTGCGTGGAAAGGTCGTCACCGTCATCGATACGCGCTCCCGCTTCGGGTTGCCACCCGGTGATATCAATGACAATACCCGCATCGTGATCATTGAAACCGGCTCACACGTGGTTGGCATTCTGGTTGATGCGGTCGCCGAAGTCGTTTATCTGCGCCAGTCCGAAATCGACATGACGCCGAATATCGGCAATGATGACAGTTCCAAATTTATTCAAGGTGTGTGCAACAAGGGCGGTGAGTTGCTGATCCTGGTGGATCTCGACAAACTGCTGACCGAAGACGAATGGCAAGAACTAGAAGAGATGTGACACATGGCACGTGGAAACGATTCCGGAAAAGATGATGGAAAAGCCAAGACCGATATGGTCTTGCAATGGGGAACGTTCCGCCTGGGCGATGAGCTGTACGGGCTGAATGTCATGCAGATTCGTGAAGTGCTGCGGTACACCGAAATAACGCCGGTGCCAGGGGCGCCGTATTTCGTGCTGGGCATCATCAACCTGCGCGGCAACGTGGTGACCGTGATCGATACGCGCAAACGCTTTGGTTTGCCGCGCGGCGACGTCAACAACAACACCCGCATCATGATTGTCGAAACCCAGGGGCTGGTGATTGGCTTGCTGGTCGACAGTGTGGCTGAAGTCATTTATCTGCGTCAGTCCGAAATCGAATTGACGCCCAATGTCGGCAATGATGAGTCCTCGAAATTCATTCAGGGTGTGTGCAACAAGAACAATGAGTTGCTGATCCTCATCGATCTTGAAAAACTGATCGAGATTCCGCAGTACGGTGATGCGGCGGGATTTTGAACCCTCGCATGATGAGCTATCCCTGCGTGACGAGAAAGCGAAGGCATGAACAGGAACGGCAGGCATGATTGAATTGGTCGCGGGTGCTGCCTCCGTGCTGGCCGTTATCTGCGGTTTCCTGTTCTGGAAATCGCAGCAACAGACCAAGGCCCTGCAGGCGCTGGAAAAACGCCTTCATTCCATGCAACAGCATCTCGAAGATGAAGTGCGCATGGCGTCGCGCGGGGCTTTTGGTGTTGGAAAACGCCTGATCGAAGCAGAAAAAAGGCTGACGGAATTCAGCGAGCGTATTGACCAGGTCGAGAATCTGCAAGTGGCCGACCAGCAAAGTCGGCAGGCCAAGCGCATCCTGCAAAAAACCGTTACTGAAGAAGAACCTACCCGCAACGAAGCCAAACTCGCCGCCCTGCTCAAAGGCGAAGAAGAACCCCTGCCTTGATTTGACCGCTGTCGCGGACCATCTCCGTTATTCTTTGTCTGGTGGCGGCAGCAGACATAACGCGCTGTCTGTGTCATTCACTTCCCGTTCCGTGCGTGGCGGTTGCTGGTGGCGGAAACCGTCCGGTGTTTTGCCTTTGAGCATGTACACGAAGCCAATGATTTCAGCGATGGTGCGATAGAGCACTTCGGGAATTTCGCTACCCACTTCCAGCCGCGCCAGGATATCGACGAGTGTCTTGTTCTCGTAAATCGGCACCTTGTGTTCGCGTGCAATGCGAATGATCATCTCCGCCAGCGCATCGTCGCCGCTGGCTGACACAAATGGCGCGCGGCTGCCGTCATACGTTAGTGCGACGGCCTTGTCCGGAAGCTTCTCACTCATGTTCTTGTGCTCATGTTCTTGCGCTCATGCTCTTGTGCTCAGGTGTTGATGTCCACCAACTGCTGGGAAAGACGTGTTTTGGTCTGTTTGGGCATGCCTTCGTGGCAACTGACTTCGCTGACCGCGACACCGAGATCGTGCAGGCTTTTTGACAGGAAGTCGAGGTTCGCACGGGTTAACGCCAGGGTGGCAGGGCGGTCGGCCCAGAACTGCAATTGCGCCTGCTGTTCGGTCATCTGCAACTGGCAGAACATCGGGCCCAGACCCTCGATATCAAAGCCGAGTGACACCGACCATTGACGCACCTTTTTGCCCGGTTGGGCCGGATCGGGGGAGGGGAGTTCCTCTTCATCGATGCGGGTGTTGAACACTTGTATCTGACCATCGAAAAACACCGGCAGATCAAACGTCAGGGGTGGGTTCTGCTGGGTTTGCCCGGCGTCGCGACTGGTAGTGCCCGAATGACTCAGTTGGTGCAGATGCAAGCGGTTGAGTGATTCCTGGGTGCGCTTGAGCAACAATTCCACCAGTTGTTCGAGGGAATCGCCGGCCTCCTCGCTGCGTGCCTTACTCCGGTGGGGCAGTGGCAGCCCCATGCCGGGAATATCCAATTCCGTCGGGATGTCGTTCAGGTAATTGGCGAGATCCTCTGTCAGCCCTCGCTCGCCAGTGGACATCGCGGGCGGTGGCCGGGTGATCTGTTCCAGGCGCTGGTACTGGTCGGCGGCGCGCGCAAATCGCGCAGGCAATCCGCCAAGGAGTGCTGCCGTGGAACGCCTGCCCTCGGGTTTTCCGGCGCTGTCGGCACCCTCTGCATTGTCGGTACTGTCAGCGCTGTCGGTATTTTCAGAGCTGTCGGTGCTTTCGGAGACATCCGCACTATCGGAGCCCACCGCACCGTTGTTCGACGCGCCGGCCGCGGTACTTTTGTCGATGGCCGGTGTTTTCTCCGGCAGCAATGCTATGTCGGGTGACAGTGCATTGCCGGGTGGCAATGTTTTATCGGGCGACAGGGTTTTGTCGGGTGACAGGGTTTTCCCATGGGCGGCAGCTTTTTCAGGCGCAAAGGCACCGTCTGCCGACGGAGGGTTGGTTCCGGAAAGCATCGGGAATTTTGTGGTGGCGCCTGTTGCGCCCTGGGTGCCCGCCGTTATTCCCGGGGTGGCACTTGCGGTACCTGCAACGGTTGGCCCTGCAGCCGAACCGGCGTTTTGCATGATCTGCTGTCCGTCGCCGGTGTGTATGCCCTGGGGGGATGTACGCAGGGTATTCAATTGCTGCTGAAGTTGCAGCAGCAGCGCCTTGTAATCATTTGACTGTAACGGGCGTGCAACGGTCGCCGCCTCGCTGCTACTGTCCGCCGTTTTTACGGTGTCGCTGGTCGCGGCGCCGCGCCATTGGTCGCGCAGTTGGCCCATGACCCGTAACAGGGAAGAAGGGCTGCCCGTGCGCTCTTCCCTTGTATCGCCGGGCGTGCTGCTGGTCATCGTGGCGGCCTGCGCATCCCTGGCCGCTGTTGCCAGGTGCGCTTCCATAAACAGTCCGGACGTCTGCAGGAAAGATTGCATGGCACCCGGCTGACGCAGGCCCTGGGCCCCCGGAAATAACGCCAGCAGTTGGTGTCCGATGTGCCGGATACCTTCCGGCAGGGAGGCGCCTGCCCCTGACAGTGAGCGTTGCAACAGGTGCAGCAGGGGCGCCGGTGATCCCTGCTGGGAAAGCGCCCGGGCTATAAATGTGCGTATTTCCTGCGGCAACAGGTCCGGAGGTTCAATACGGGTGATTCGCGGGCTGACACCCGGGTTCAGCTGCAATTGCAACACGCTGCCCGGCACCACCGGCACCGGCGACTGCGCGAGCAGGCGAACCACTTGCCCTTGCGCAATATTGTTGAGCGCTTGCGCATTCAGCTGGGCAACCGTGGTGGCAACATTCCCCGG
The DNA here is from genome assembly GCA_052035295.1 of Pseudomonadota bacterium. Taxonomy (GTDB): domain Bacteria; phylum Pseudomonadota; class Gammaproteobacteria; order Pseudomonadales; family Ketobacteraceae; genus HdN1. The sequence goes on along the minus strand of JBPOHS010000022.1, from coordinate 2,592 downwards.
GCGAGTCGCGTTGATCAATACGTCCAGCAGGTAGGTGGCGGGTGCCGTTGTCGAACCAGGCGATCCCGGCAGGGGCGCACCCGTGTTGCTCGCGCCGCTTGGAAGTGGCGTTATTGTCGGGCTGGCTGTTGTGGGTGATGGTACCGTCGGGGGTGCCGCTGTCGCCGCTGTCGTTGTCGCTGCAAGTGGCGTTGCTGTAACGGTGGAAGGCGTCACGTTTGATGCCGCGGCCGCCTTTAGTGAATCGACTGCCTGCTGCGCCGCAACGGCCTGTGCTGTCGCGGCGGTTGTTGCGTTTGTTTGCGCAGACGTGGAGGACTGCACGTAGGCCGATACCGTCAGACTTGAGGCGGCCGCTGCATTGCCCGCAGACGTCGACGCCGCGGTTGCGTTCGTTACCACTGAAGCCGGCGGGTGAGAGGGCGTTGAGGGTATGTCCATGCAGGCATTTATCTTGCGGGGCTTCACCGCATAATAGTTCAAAACGCAACGCTCACCAGCCGAGGGTGGCTCCTGGAACGTTCGAATATGAACCCGTGGCTCATACTTTGCCCGTATTTCACAGAACCTGGGCGTCACTATGCGATATGATGTCGGCCGTCCGAAACGTGTGCGGCACGCTTGACGCGTGCCCGTCCCAGAATCCAGCAGGGAGTTGAGCTTATGCGTTACCGTTCTTCAACATTGATGGCCGGACTACTGATTTTGCCGCTGTCGATGCCTGCCATCGCCGACCTGGCCTTCACGCCGTCACTTGCTCTTGGCCACAAGAAAATCACCTTCGGCGCAGGCGCAGCAGGGGAGGTCGATTCGAGCATGCCAACGCTGGGCATGGGATTGGCGACTTCCTATGAACGCATCACGTTTCAATTGAATGTCGAGCAGTCCCTGCAGGATGGCGACTATAAGGAAACGACGGGCCCCCTGTTGATACAAACGGTGTTTACGGATAACGACGTGGTTGCCCGGGAAGTCTATTTCGGCGATGTCAGCCGGATGGATCTCAATTTCACGACCAGTATCAGTCTGTCAGATCGATTGGCCGTATTCGTCGGCTATATCGACAACGTCACCAAGATCAGTGACATGGATATTCATTTCTACGATGGAGCGGGTGATGAATACGATGTGACGATAGGCGATTCGCCTATTCTCTTTGGCGGCTCGGTCGATCAGAAAGACAGCGGCGCGGTTGCCGGGATTCGTTTCGTTCCTCTTATCACCGAGTACGGCAGTTTATCGAACACGCTGGGCTATGCGTGGCTGGAAACCGAGACCGATGTGACCATCAAGGTCGCCACGGTGGGGGGTGCCCTCTACGACAGGACGCCCACCGATACCGTCGACACTACCGGCCTCAGCACCAGTCTGAGCTGGGTGGGCCCGATTCCGGATGCCGATGATTTGCGCTATCTTGTCACTTTGCGCATGAACCGGTTCACCCAAAAGGAAGACGCGGGCGATGTTGACAATGACCTGACCTATTTTGGCGCAGGGCTGCTCTACAGCCTCTGACCGGATAACGTCTGCCAGGCGGCGACCCTCACTTTGCTGACACAAGATCCCATGGACAACGACGGCAGCAGCATAAACATTCCGGGATTTTCCATCGTCGAGGGGCCGCTCGGAGGCGGCATGGCGCTGGTGTATATTGCCCAGCAGGACCACACTCGCCGCCGTGTGGCCATCAAACTGATACAGCCCCGTCTGCACAGCACCGACAACATGGCGCAATATGCGGCGCGTTTTCGTCGCGAGGCTGTCTTCCAGGCCAACCTGCAAAGCCCCCACATCGCTACGCTCTACGAATTTGGCGTGCTTGATGACAGGCCGTTCATCGTCATGGAGTACCTGCCGGGCGGGGATCTCGATCAACGTATCCGCGAGGCGGCGACCCACCCCTACACGCTTGAAGAAGCATTGCGGATTCTGCGTCAGGTGGCGCTTGCGCTAATGACCGCGCATGAAAAGGGCATCATCCATCGTGATGTCAAACCGGCAAATATCCTGTTTCGCGCCAACGGCGATGCTGTCCTGACCGATTTCGGCATTGCCAAGGCGACGCACGACGCGACCCTCATCAATGAGGGCATTACCCACACCATCAGTGAATTCGCCCTGGGCACGCCCCGTTACATGAGTCCGGAGCAATTGCGTGCCACTCAGGACAGCACCATCGGCTCGGCCTCTGACCTCTACAGTCTGGGCGCCACCTTTTTTCATGTGCTGACCGGAAGGCCGCCGTTCCAGGCCAGTTCCTACATGGGGTTGGCCGAAATGCACTTCACGGCACCCGTGCCGCGTCTGCCGAAAGCCTTGTCGGCGCTCGATGAAATTATCCAGAAAACCATGGCCAAATTACCCGAGGATCGTTACCCCTCGGCCGCGGCCTTGATCGCCCGTCTCGATGCGCTGGAGCGCCAGTGGCGCAGCCGCAAACCGGCGTTCCTGCAGCAGCCACTGAAGGGAAGCCGCGCGGTGGATCGTGAAGATGCAACGCGGGTCGACACGGCAAAACTGGTGCATTCGTTGCGGGATGACCGCATACGGAAGCGTGCTGTGTGGGCGGGACTTGCCTCCACCGTGGCGATA
>JBPOHS010000029.1:0-12003 GCA_052035295.1 Pseudomonadota bacterium | reverse complement strand
CCGTTCACGACAACCGGCACGTCGAGGTTCAGCCCAGCGATGTGCTGGGTCTCAACGTGGTCGAGTTCGCCGCTCAGGATGGCGCGAACAACGGCGCGGGTGGTCGGGATCGAGAAGCGTTTGCCGGTGCCATAGGCGCCGCCGGTCCAGCCGGTGTTCACCAGGAACACTTTGGATCCGAACTCTTCAACGCGCTTGATCAGCAGCTCAGCGTAGTCTTTGGCAGGGCGGGGCAGGAACGCCGCACCGAAACCGGTAGAGAACGTGGTCTTGATGCCGGCGCCTTGGCCCATTTCGGTGGAGCCGACCAACGCGGTGTAGCCGCTCAGGAAGTGGTAAGCCGCTGCTTCCTTGCTCAGACGTGATACGGGCGGAATGACGCCGTTCAAGTCGCAAGTCAGGAAGATGATGTGCTTGGGTTCGCCAGCGCGGTTGGCTACACAACGCTTGGCAACGTTTTCCAGCGGGTAGGCAGCGCGGGTGTTCTGGGTCAGCGAGCTGTCCTTGTAGTCAGGAACACGGGTTTCCGGGTTCAGGACAACGTTTTCGAGAACGGCACCGAAACGGATGGCATCCCAGATGACCGGCTCATTCTCTTTGGAAAGATCGATACATTTGGCGTAGCAGCCGCCTTCGATGTTGAAGACTGCGCCTTTTGCCCAGCCGTGCTCGTCGTCACCGATCAGGTAACGCTCAGGGTCGGCAGACAGCGTGGTTTTACCGGTGCCAGAGAGACCGAAGAACAAGGCGACGTCGCCGTTCTCGCCCACGTTGGCGGAGCAGTGCATCGGCAGAACGCTCTTCTCGGGCAGCAGGAAGTTTTGCACGGAGAACATGGATTTCTTCATTTCACCGGCGTAACGCATGCCAGCCAGGAGCACTTTGCGGGCAGCAAAGTTCAGGATCACGCAGCCTTCGCTGTTGGTGCAGTCACGCTCGGGAACGCAAACGAACTCGGGCGCATGCAGGATTTGCCATTGTTCTTTGCCTTTCGGATTGAAGCGCTCGGGGCGGATGAACAGGGTGCGGCCGAACAGGTTGTGCCAGGCAGATTGCGTGGTCACGCGCACAGGCTGGTAGTGTTCGGGGTCGGCGCCCACGTGCAGATGGGAAACAAAGGAATCACTGTGGGCAACGAAAGCTTCAACGCGGTTCCACAGCAGATCGAATTTGTCTGCGGGGAAAGGACGGTTGACCGGACCCCAATGGATGGCTTCCGTGGTGCTCGGTTCATCAACGATGAAACGGTCCATCGGAGAGCGACCTGTGCGCGCACCGGTTCTGGCTACAAACGCGCCAGTGTCGGAAAGTTCGCCTTCGCCGCGGCGGAGGGCTTCTTCCACCAGGAGAGGAGTGCTCAGGTCGGTATAAACTTTCGGTGTTGCTTGTGTCATGTTTCCTATTTCCTCACGGCTTGTGGCCGATGTCAGTTCGTAATCGCGAGTGGTAAAAACCGGCTGGTAATACATTGGCGACCGCTACATCGCATCCCCTCTGCGGAAGGTAACCCGTTCCAACTGAACGGTAGCTGTCCTGCGTTACTTTCCTGCGATCAGGCGGCCGTCGGACGCTGGAAAAAAGGTAATTATTTCCAGCGGTTGCCAACGCTTTTCAGTGTTGGCAGGGCCGCTCTTGTGGGCGAGCGCCTGATGAATAGCGCTGCATTATCGCAAAAAATGCAAAAAAAGGCGACGGGCAAACGGTGTGAGTTATTACTATTCCCGTGACAATATGTAACCCCTTATAGCTGTTGGTTACCAGCCGGCCAGACGCGCCGGCGGTGTCGCTGGGGGCAGGGTCACCAGGGGCGATGTCACCAGAGGCTAGTCACGTCACCAGCGTCGGTGTCACTGGGTCAGTGCCGGCCCTTTGCTGGCACCCGGTGACAGCAGTACCTCGACATCCACCTGATCAAACACATAAGTTTCGTTGCAGAATTCGCAGGTGGCGCTGATCTGGCCATTGTCCTTGACGATATCCTCGAGCTCATTGCGGCCCAGGCCGGCCAGGGCCGAGCCAAAGCGTTCCTGGCTGCAGGAACATTTGAACTGCACATCCTGCTCCGGGAACAAGCGCACGTTTTCTTCGTGAAACAGGCGTTCCAGAAGTGTTTGCGGCTGCAGGTGCAGGTGTTCTTCCTGGGTGAGGGTGTCGGCCAGCAGGGTGACGCGTTGCCAGTCTTCCTCATTGTCTTCGGGGCTGGTCTGCACCTCGGAGTTGAAGGGCAGTTGCTGGAGAAGGAGTCCTGCCGCACGGCCATCACCCTGGGTCAACCACAGGCGCGTGGCCAATTGCTCCGACTGTTGAAAGTAGAATTCAAGCGCTTCGGCGAGGCTGTTGCCTTGCAGGGGGACGATACCCTGATAGCGCTCGCCCTGGCTTGGTTCCAGCGTGATGACCAGCTGAGAGCCGTTGAGCAGCTCGCGAAAACCCAGCCCCTCGGTGTCGCCGTTCCATCGCGCCAGCGCGCGTACATTCTTTTGGGTGTCGCATTCCACCATCAGCAGGTTGACGGGATGGCCGCTGCGCGCCTGTATCGACAGGGAGCCATCGATCTTGACGGTGGACGCCAGCAGCACCGCTGCCACCAACAGTTCACCAAGCAAGCCCTGGATTTCGATGGGATAGGGGTGCTTGGCAAAAATGTTTTGCAGGCTATTGTCGAGCAGGACAATCTCGCCACGAATGGTGCTGTCCTCAATCAGGAAGCGCTGGCAGATATCGGCGTTGACGAGTTGGGTGCGGCTCATGGCGGTGTTTACTCAGCGGGGTTGTGCTCGGAGAAGCGGATGATCTGGCGCCGTTCCTTTTTGCTGGGGCGGCGAGTGGGGTGTGGCGCGCTCTCGGCCAGCAGCTTGCGCTGGACGGACAATGTGGTGCGGGCTTCGACGCTTGCGCTGGTTTCTTCGTAAAGGCGGGCAGCATCAGCAGCACTACCACGCTTGTGGGCAAGGCCGGTGACAATGACGGTGCGTTTATCGAAGCCCTGGGTGAGCTGGATCTCGGCACCGACGTGGACTTCCTTGCCGGGTTTGACGCGATGGCCATCATAGTGAACCTTACCGCCATCGATCATGTCTTTGGCCAGGCTGCGGGTTTTGTAGAAACGGGCTGCCCACAACCACTTGTCGAGGCGGACCTTGTCGTCTTCATCGTCGTCTTGCTGGCGTTTGTCCAGCTGCGCTTTGCGGGTCATGTCAGGCGATCACCGGTGGAAAAATGTCCCGGAAGTCTTCGAGTGCTATGAAGTCCTCATAATGCAGTTCGGGATTTTTGCTGTCCGGACGGCGCACTCCGAGCAGGTGGGCAATGCCCGCTCGTCTGGCGGATTCGAGCACTGAGGCATTGTCGTCGATCAGCAGGGTGCGTGCCGGGTCAAAATCGATGTCGGCTTTCAACGCGGTCCAGAAGCGGACATCTTCTTTGGGCATGCCGTAATCGTGTGAACTGATCAGGGCATCGAGATGTAAGTCGATGCGGGTTTCCCGGAGTTTCAGGTTCAGGCTGCCACGGTGCGCATTGGTGCAAAGTACGCTTTGGCGCCCGCTGGCTTTCACTGCCTGCAGGAACTCGATGGCATAGGGGCGCGGCGCGATCATGTGATGGATGTTTTCCTTGAGCGCAGCGATATCCAATCCCAGTGCGTTCGACCAGAAATCCAGGCAATACCAGTTGAGGGTGCCGTGATGTTGGCGGAAATTGTCCATCAATTGGGATTTGGCAGCCTCAATGTTAATATGCCGGGCAGCCGCGTACTGCTCGGGCAAATAGTGCAGCCAGAAATAGTTGTCGAAATAGAGATCGAGCAGGGTGCCGTCCATATCGAGCAGCACGGTATCAATATTGTCCCAGGGTATCATGGGGTTTTCTGTTGCTCTCCACGAGTTTCCAAAGCACGCCATTCATGTCAGCGCAGGGTCGACGAGTATGCCCCCAAAGCCAAAGATTTTAAAGCGAGAGATCGTCGCGGAAAGCCGCTTTTTCGGCGTCGAACAGCTGCATCTGCAGTTTAGCAATGGCGTCGAGCGTGTCTACGAACGGCTGCGCAGCCCGCGTATTCCTGCCGTCATGGTGGTTGCCCTCAAGGACGAGAATACCGTATTACTGATACGGGAATATGCCGGTGGCATGGACAATTATCAGCTGAGTCTGCCCAAGGGGACACTGGAGCATGCCGAGTCGATTTTCGAAGGCGCCTGTCGTGAGCTGAAAGAAGAAGTCGGCTATGGTGCACGCACCTTTCACGAGCTGAAGCCACTGTCGCTTTCGCCTGGCTATATGGGGCACATGATACATGTCGTGTTGGCCGAAGACTTGTACCCTGAGCGGCTGCCGGGGGATGAACCGGAACCCATCGAGGTGGTCGAACACAATCTGGAAGACATGGACAGCCTGGTACGGGCTTCCGATTTCACCGAAGCACGGGCGCTGGCGGCACTGTATATGGTGCGGGACATGATTCGGGCGCGTCGTGCGCAGCAAAAAGACAATAACGAATGAGGTGGGTGGGTATGGGGACGAGCATGGTTTCGGAAGCAATGTTGAATGAGGTGCTGGCAATTGCCCGTCGCGCAGGCGAGGCGATCCTGGACGTTTATAACGCTGCCGATGATCTGCAGATTCAGAGCAAGGCGGATGATTCGCCACTGACGATCGCCGATGAGCGTTCCAACGAGATCATTGTGGCAGGGTTGCGGGCGTTGGATACCAGTATTCCCATCGTCTCGGAAGAGTCGCCGCTGCCGACATTTGTCGAGCGTGCGCAATGGCAGCGTTTCTGGCTGGTCGACCCCTTGGATGGCACCAAGGAGTTCATCAAGCGCAACGGTGAGTTCACCGTGAATATCGCGTTGATCGAAAACAACGCGCCGGTGTTGGGCGTCGTGCTGGCGCCTGCCATCGAGACTGCCTATCTGGGCGCGGTCGGGATCGGGGCTTTCCGTGAAAAAGGCCCGGCGCCACGTGAGTCGATCAGCGTGCGTTCGCTGGGGGATTCGTCGATTACGGTGATTGGATCTCGCAGCCATGGTGCTGAAGCGCTGGATGCGCTGCTGGCCGATTTGCGTCAGCGTTTCGCCGATGTGCAGATGAGCAATATGGGCAGTTCGCTGAAGTTCTGCCGCGTGGCAGAAGGGGCGGCGGATCTTTACCCCCGATTGACGCCGGTCTGTGAATGGGATGCAGCGGCGGCACACGCGGTATTGCGTGCCGCCGGTGGCGAAGTATTCAATCTTGACCTGCAGCCGCTGCGTTATAACACCAAGGAAGACCTGCTGGTGCCACAGTTTGTGGCGGCGGCGGATTTGACGGTGGCCTGGAAGGAATTGCTCAAGCGCGGTTGATCATTCATCCTCGCGTTTGCGAAACTGCAGCGTCCAGATTTTTTCGGCCTTGGATCCCAATAGCCAGAAAGTCAGTGCCAGTATGCTGAAGAAAATGGCCTTGTGCGTGTTCTGCCAGAAATATTCGAAAAAACGCGTGTACAGGTTGATAAACATAAAGGTGATGCCGAAGCCCCGGCTGGCGGTGTCATCCGTTTTGATGCCATGAACAATCGCGGCCAGGGCGGCGATGCCGAACAGCAGCGACCAGTGGAATAGCTCGAACTGGGCGGCGTTGTACCAAAGATTGATGTCACCGTAATTGCCAAAAATCGACAGTATCCACAGCGCGATGAACAAATACGTGAGACCTGCCACGTGTGTCACCTGGCGGAATGTCTCGCGTTGGGGCCAACGTGAAAAAATGACGTGTGCCGCAACCATCAAGGCTGCTCCGAACAGGACGAAACGCAGCGGATAATTCATTCCCAGATAGTAGGCGCCCCAACCGGAAACATAGCCGGTTTCTGCTCCGAACCAGGAGCCAAGTGATACGAGTCCGAATACCCAGACCTGCTTTGATGGAAAGGCGAGGCCGAGCGCTGCGTAGACAAGTGAGGCGAGCAACAGCAGCATCGAAAAATGGCCTGAACCGGTATCGAATGCCTTTCCGAGATAAGCGATGGCGAAGGCTGTTGTCATGACCCCCAAAAACAGCAGGGCTTCATTGCTGTAGGTTTTTTCGGGCGCGCGGTGATAACGGTAAAGTCCGGTGGCATAGAAGGCGGCCGAGAGCGCGCCAAGCATGATGCATTTCATCAGGTCGGTCGCATCAAACACGCGCTTCAATAATGCAATCAGCCATTTGTCGGCAAGGATGGCCGATACTGCAATCACAAAGGATGCCATCGCCAACCAGAAACAGTATTTGGCCAAGCGCTGCCAATCGAAACCGGTCACTTCGCAGGTATCGGTCATTTGCCGTGCCTGATCGTGGCTGATCACTCCGTCCCGCTGCCATTGATTGATGGCTTCAGTGAGTACGCGGTGTTCTTTTTCTGAAACCTGCATGGGTCGCTTCCGTGTGAAGTCAGGGGGGTAGTGAGGCTAGCGCTTTTGCTCAAACAGCGGCAGCGGGAATTTCTCGGTAACAGTGATGGCGGGAACGTCGTGCAGATAGATGCGATAGGTCCGGGCGATGCATTGCGTGCCGTTGTCCATGCTTTCCGTAAAAAGGTCGATGATTTCGCGGAAGGTTTCCAGCCCCTTGGTGCGCAGCAGTTGGCCGATGCCGATCCGCCCTGCAATGAGCTCGTTAGTGAGGTCCGACGGAAGCTGCTGGGTGCGAATAATGGAATGGGCGTAAACATAAACAGCCCCTGTTTTTTCTCCGCGCAGTTGCACATCGCGGCAGAGATACGTTTCCCCGGCGGTAATAGCGAGATCATCCCGTGGTGCGGCGGCCGTTTCGGCATGCTGCTGCACCCCTTCGACGTTGACGGGTTCCCAGAAAAAAGCTTCGAGTACTTTGGTGACCGTGCCATCGGTGACCAGCAGGGTACGGAGGATGGGGGGGAGTGCGGCGACGTTGATGGTTTGTTGGCGGGGAGTGGTGATAAGGCCGCCTTCCATGTAGCCTCGGGCGATGAATGCGTCCAACGGGTGTCCTCAGGCGCGGGTGGGGGGATGGCCTTGATGAAGTGCTGGCGCTGTCGTGCTCATGACGGGGGCCCTTTTGAGGGGCCCCGTCAGTGCGGATCAGCGGGCCAACAGATGCCCTTTCTCCTTGAGGTAGTTGAAGATCACTTCAACGCACTGTTCGAGGGAGAGGTCGCCCGTGTTCAATTCAATTTCAGCCTTTTCGGGGGCCTCATAAGGTGAACTGATACCCGTGAAATTGGGGATCTTGCCTTCGCGGGCCTTTTTGTAGAGTCCTTTCGGGTCGCGTTGTTCGCAGACGTCGAGGGACGCGGCCACGTAGATCTCAACGAACTCGCCTTCGCCCATCAGGCTGCGCACCATGTCGCGATCCGCGCGGAACGGCGAGATAAAGGCGGTCAACACCATCATGCCAGCGTCGACGAACAGTTTGGAGACTTCACCGATGCGGCGGATGTTTTCAACGCGATCAGCGTCGGTAAATCCCAGGTCTTTGTTGAGACCATGGCGAACGTTGTCGCCGTCGAGCAGGTAGCTGTGGTAGCCCTGTTCAAACAGGTAGGCTTCAAGTGCGTTGGCGACAGTGGATTTGCCTGCACCGCTCAGGCCGGTAAACCACAGCACGCAAGGTTTTTGCTGCTTCTGTGCGGCGCGTTGGTCGCGGGTGATGTTGTGGTGGTGCCAGACGATGTTGGTGGCTTTGCTGTCGCTCATGTGAACTGCCCGATAAAGGTGGTTGACGGTGGTCGGCATTATAACCGTACCGACCGTGCTTGCGTGGGATTCGTTCACGATGGGGACAGACGGAAAGCACTGAATGAGGGAGAGTTGACCCTCGGAGCGTTGCTTCGTGACTGTACAGCCAACGTCGTTGCCCCGGGCCGGGTTTAGTCTTGCGAAAACAGGGCGTATCGCCCACCACTACAACAAGAACAGCTAGGGAAACAACGCCATGTGGAAACGGGCACTTGTCATCATGGGGGCAGGGCTGCTGGCGGCGTGCGCCACGGTCAACGTCAAGGAAGAATACGCGGGCGTCAAGGATGCGCAAGCCCTGGAAGCCCGTTATTACGATGTCGATATTCCCATGCGCGATGGCACCACGTTGCGCGCAACGGTATTCCAGCCTGACCTGCAAGCGAACGAAACTGCGCCACTGGTTATTTCGGCGCATGGCTTCGGCGGTTTCCGCACCTCGGGTCCCATCAGCTTTTACGGGCAATTCATGGTCACGGGCGAGGCAACGCTTAATGCGTGGCGCCACGATTATTGGGTGATTTCTTTCGATCAGCGCGGGTTTGGCCAGAGCGGTGGCAACATCGAAATGATGCAGCCGGAATATGAGCCGCGGGATGTGATGGAAATCATCACCTGGGCGAACCGTCATTTGCCGCGTCTTTCCCGCGAAACACCGGAAGATCCGGTGGTCGGCATGGTCGGTGAAAGTTGGGGCGGTGGTGTGCAATTGCTGGCCAGTATTTTTGACCCCCGTATCGATGCGATCGTGCCCATTACCACCTGGAACAATCTCGCCCGTACCTTGGCGCCCAATGATCAGGTGAAAACCTATTGGGGTAGCATCCTGGTTGCCGGGGGCGGTATGTCGAGTTTCTTCGACTTCGGCAAAATGCTGGAAGCCCCGTATCGGGATTTGGTATCGGGCACCATGACGCCAGAGGCCCGTGACGTGCTGGAACGGGCGAGCCCTTCGCGCTATTGCGCGCAGAAGCGTTTTCCGCAGGCGGATATGCTGTTGCTGCAGGGATTTACTGACACCATGATGCCGCTGAACGAGGCCGTTGAAAACCAGCAATGCGCCCTGGAGGCCGGGCGTGATGCCCGTCTGGTGGCCATTCAGAAAGGGCATCGTTTACCCTGGCCCACGCAACCCATCGATGGCATGCCGCTGTTTTCTACCGATGCGCATATCGATTGCGGCGATACCAGTTTCGATACGCAGGCGATGATCCTGCAATGGTTTGATCTCAAGTTGAAAAACAAGCCGGAAACCAAGCCGATTCCGTCGGTGTGCATGACCCTTCCCGAGGAGCAGCGGGGCAGAACGCTGGCCGATGTTCCCGTGGGCGGTGAGCGTTTTGCGCTGCTGCCATCGGAAGTGAATCTGATACAAACAGGCTGGTTCGAATCAGTGCTGAATCCCATCGATCATGCCGTCAGCGTGGTTCTGCCGGCTGCCGAGGTGAAGAATGCTGCTGAGCAGGAAAGCAAGGGCGGATCGACCCGCCCCTTGTTTGTGCCGTTGTGGGTGGCGCGCAGGGATACCATGATGGCGGGGATTCCGCGTCTTGATGTCGATGTCAGGAACGGCAGTGACGATAATCGTGACGTCGTTTACGCCGCCGTGGCGATTCGCAAGCAGGGGAGTCTTGCTGTCGATGTGGTCAGCGACCAGTTTTTCCCGCTGGTGGGAAATGGCCGTCAACAGCACAAAATGCCGGGAATTTCGGCGCAGGTGAACCAGAACGATACGGTCGGATTGGTGTTGCAGGGTTACAGCGGACAATTCTTCTTCAATCCGGAAGGCTGGTTTGAAGGCGTCAACGTCGCGGGTGAGGTGCAGCTTCCCTTGCTGGATCCGAGCCTGGAAGATCAATCTTTGGCCATAAAATGATCCATTTTTCTATCCTGTGTGTTGGTGGCGGGACAGCAACACGGATTTGGTGCCAAGTGATGGACTTTTAATCGTTTTCAGGCGGGTGGTTGCTGGCGCTGCTTGTGTAATCGGTCTATCTTCATTCAGACCCGAATGCGAGGATGCGCCTTGTGGAACTTTATTTCAGCTACCCGTCTCCGTACTGCCAGAAAGTCCTGATTGCGTTGTATGAGAAAAAGCTCGGCTTTGTCGGCAAACTCGTGAACTTGATGGACCCGGCAGATCGGGCGGAGTATCAGGCAATCTATCCGATGGGCAAGGTTCCCCTGTTGATCACCGATGACAACAAGGCATTGCCGGAATCTTCCATCATCATAGAATTCCTGGACCAGCTGCAAGCGGCACCCAGGCTGATTCCTGCGGATGACGAACTGGCCCGCAGTGTACGCTTGTGGGATCGTCTGGCAGACCAGTATTTGTGTGCTCCGGTCATGAACATGCTGTTCGAAAGTCGCAAGCCTGCTGCACAGCAGGACGCCGCTGATATTGAGCGTTGGAGCAGACAGCTGGGCACCATGTATCGTATGGTGGATGATCAGTTGGCGCGGTTTCCCTATCTGGCCGGCATGGAATTTTCGATGGCAGATTGCGCGGCCATTCCCGCTTTGTATTATTCCAGCCAGTTTGCGAGTCTGAAAGGGTTTCCACGATTGGCCGCGTACTTTGACAGCCTGATGCTGCGTGCGTCGGTCATGCGTGTCATTGATGATGCGGCGCCTCACGTAAAGGCTTTACTGGAAGGCTGATCGCTAGCCGACCAGCGGCTTTTCGATGAGGGCTTTTCGATGAGGGCTTGTCGATGAGGCGCTTGTCGATGCGGCGCTTGTTGATAAGAGGTGCGTTGACGATGTAAGTGAATGCCAGATGATGCGTCTGGCGGAGTCGATATATGAAAAAGCCCGGTTTCTCGCGAAATCGGGCTTTTTTTTGCCGCCAAGGATGCCTGTCTTAACCTTAAAACAGTACCCGGGTGCGGATCGTGCCTTCTACTTCGCGCAGTTTTTCCAGCGCGACTTCGCTGTACTCTGCATCCACATCGATCACTACATAGCCGATCTTGTCGTTGGTACGCAGGAATTGGCCGGAAATGTTGATGTTGTTTTCAGAGAAGATGCGGTTGATGGCCGACATCACGCCCGGAACGTTCTTGTGGATGTGCAGCAGACGGTGAACATTGGCATGCCCGGCCAGCGCCACTTCAGGGAAGTTGACGGCGGAAATGGTGCTGCCATTGTCGCTGTACTTGATGAATTTTTCGGAGACTTCGAGACCGATATTCTGTTGCGCTTCGAGGGTCGAGCCACCGATATGCGGCGTGAGAATGACGTTATCGAATTCACGCAGCGGACTGACGAATTCTTCGCCGTTGGCGCGTGGTTCTACCGGGAACACGTCAATGGCGGCTCCAATCAGCCTGTTGTTGCGCAGGGCGTCGGCCAGGGCATCGATATCCACCACCGTGCCGCGCGAGGCGTTGATGAAAATGGCGGTGTCTTTCATCTGGTCGAACTGGGCCTTGCCGAACATGTTCTGCGTTGACGGCAGCTCGGGCACGTGCAGGCTGACTACGTCGGCGCGCTTGAGCAGGTCGTCGAGGGTGTTGACCTGAACGGCATTCCCCAACGGGAGTTTGGTGACGACATCATGGAAGATAACCTGCATGCCCAGCGATTCTGCGAGGACAGACAATTGCGAGCCAATGCTGCCGTAGCCGACGATGCCGAGAGTTTTGCCCCGGATTTCGAAGCTGTTGGCGGCGGATTTTTCCCATTCGCCGCGGTGTGCCTTGGCATTTTTGTCGGGAATGCCGCGGAGCAGCAGGATGGCTTCGGCCAGCACGAGTTCGGCGACGCTGCGTGTGTTCGAGTATGGGGCGTTGAAGACCGGGATGCCGCGTATCAGGGCTGCGTCGAGTTCAACCTGGTTGGTGCCGATGCAGAAGCAACCCACGGCCATGAGCTTATGCGCGGCGGCGAAGATTTCTTCGGTGAGGTTGGTGCGCGAGCGGATGCCGACGAAGTGGGCTTCGGCGATGCTCTTCTTGAGCTGATCCGGTGGCAGCGATGCCTTGTGGAATTCTATGTTGGTGTAGCCGTGGCGTTCGAAGTTTTCGACGGCCGTGGGGTGTACACCTTCCAGCAACAGAATGCGGATTTTGCTCTTGTCGAGGGAGTGTTTGCTCATGGCGGCTTGCTTTTCCGTAGTTGGCTTGAGAGGGTTTGGCGCACGCCGTGGTTTTGCTGGCGCGGGCGACCGGAAAAAAAGACCACGTATGTTATCATAAGCGGCTGTTTCAGCATTACTCGATTTTGCCCTTGGGGGCGGGGGAATGCTGACTGGGTGGTCTTT
>JBPOHS010000159.1:0-5742 GCA_052035295.1 Pseudomonadota bacterium | reverse complement strand
GCAGTGTCGACAGAAAGGGATGCACGCTGCCGTGTCGTGGTGTTTTCGGCAGCTCGGTGGCATCATAACCAGTCACCTGAAACACGCAACAAAAAAACGTCGACCATGACCCTGACCGAACTGCGATACATCATCACCCTCGCCCAGGAAAAACACTTCGGCAAAGCGGCGGAGCGCTGTTTCGTCAGCCAGCCGACACTGTCCGTGGCGATCAAGAAACTGGAAGACGAACTCGAAGTCGCCATCTTCGAGCGCAGCCGCAGCGAAGTGCGCCTTACCCCCATCGGCGAGCAGATCGTGGCGCAGGCGCGCAAGGTGCTCGACGAGGCCAACGTGATCAAATCCCTCGCCTCACAAGGAAAGGATCAGTTAACGCTGCCCCTGAGGGTAGGGGCCATTTTCACCATCGGGCCGTATCTGTTCCCGCACCTGATTCGCAGCATTCGCCCGCTGGCCCCGCACATGCCGCTCATTCTCGAAGAAAACTACACGGCCGTGCTGCGGCAGAAATTGCGGCAGGGCGAGCTCGATGTCATCATCATTTCACTGCCCTTCACCGAGCCGGAAACCGACATGATCGACTTGTACGACGAGCCGTTCAATGTGCTGATTCCCGCCGGTCACCCGCTTGCCAGCCAGGAATCCGTCACCCGCAAACAGCTGGAAAAAGAGCATGTGCTGCTGTTGGGCGAAGGGCATTGCTTCCGCGAGCAGGTGTTGCATGCCTGCCCCGCACTCGGGCGTGCCCAGCACGACGAGGAAGCGCCACTGCCGCAGGGCACCTCACTCGAAACGTTACGCCACATGGTCGCTTCCGGGTTGGGACTGACCATCGTGCCGTCGTCGGCCAGCAATTACCGGATTTACGATCACGACACCCTTGTGGAACGCCCGTTTGCCGGCAAGATTCCCTATCGCCGGGTGTCGATGGTGTGGCGCAAACGTTTTACCCGCCCCGAAGCCATCGACGCCTTGACGCAAGCGCTCACCAGCTGTTCGCTGAAAGGAACCGCCAGCCTGTGACCACCACCAGCGCCCCGGAATTGCTGCTGGCCACCCCCGTGCAATATCTCAAGGGCGTGGGCCCGGCGCTGGCCGTGCCGCTGGCAAAACTGCACATCACCACCCTGCAGGATCTGCTGTTCCATTTACCGCACCGTTATCAGGATCGTACCCAGCTCACACCAATCGCGGCCCTCGAAACCGGTGAAGAAGCCGTTGTGCAGGGCGAGATCATCAGCAGCGATATCGTGATCGGCAAACGCCGCACCCTGGTGACGCGCATCGACGATGGCACCGGCACCCTGCTGATCCGCATGTTCCATTTTTCGGCGGCGCAGCAAAAGCAGTTGGAACCGGGAAAATGGCTGCGCTGTTTTGGCGAGGCGCGCGTCATGTCGCAGGGGCGCGACATGGTGCACCCGGAATACGCCCTGATCGATTCCCCGGACAGCCCCCTGGCACAGGCGTTATCACCGGTGTATCCGCTCACCGAAGGCATGACACAGCAACGCCTGTTCAAATTGACCGAGCAGGCGCTGGGGCTGCTGCAAAAACACGGGGATTCCCTCGAACTGCTGCCGGAACGCGCATTCGATGCCCGCCACCTGCCGCGACTGGCGGATGCATTGCAATACGTGCATCGTCCACCCACCGATGCCAACGTCTACCAGTTGATGAATGGAATACACCCTTGTCAACAACGCCTGGCACTGGAAGAACTGGTGGCCCACCATCTGAGCCTGTTGAAGTTGCGTGCTTCGGTGCGCCAGCAACCGGCCCCGGTGATGCCGCCCAGCCGCCACCTTGCCAAGGCGTTATTGGCGCAGATCGGTTTCGCCCCTACCAACGCGCAGAAACGGGTGGTGCGGGAAATCAGTGAAGATCTTGAACAACCGGCGCCGATGCTGCGCCTGGTGCAGGGGGATGTGGGTTCCGGGAAAACCCTGGTGGCCGCACTGGCAGCGTTACAGGCGATTGAAGCCGGTTATCAGGTGGCCCTGATGGCCCCCACGGAAATCCTGGCTGAGCAGCATTTCCAGAATTTTTGCCAATGGTTTGTTCCGCTGGGGCTCAACGTGCTGTGGCTGGCCGGCAAGCTGACCGCCAGGCAAAAACAGCACGTGAACGAAGAAACACAAGCCGGGCGCACGCATTTGCTCGTCGGCACCCATGCGCTGTTCCAGGACGACGTGCACTACGCCCGACTGGGGCTTACCATCATCGATGAACAACACCGGTTCGGCGTGCATCAGCGGCTTGCGCTGAAACAGAAAGGCGTGCAACAGGGCGTGGTTCCCCATCAGCTGATCATGACCGCCACGCCGATTCCTCGCACGCTGGCGATGAGTGCCTATGCCGATCTCGACACCTCGATCATCGATGAGCTGCCACCGGGTCGCAAGCCGGTGACCACGGTCGTTATCGAATCCTCGCGCCGAGAGGAAATCATTGATCGCGTCCATAACAGCTGCCGTGAGGGTCGCCAGGTGTACTGGGTCTGCACGCTGATCGAAGAATCCGAAGTATTACAGTGCCAGGCCGCCGAAGACACCGCCGAGCAATTGCGCGCCGTCTTGCCGGATCTGCACATTGGCCTCGTTCACGGCCGCATGAAAGCGCAGGAAAAAACCCGCGTCATGGACGCGTTCCAGCGCGGCGACATGCAATTGCTGGTGGCCACCACGGTGATTGAAGTGGGCGTCAACGTGCCCAACGCCTCGGTCATGGTGATCGAAAACCCCGAGCGGCTGGGGCTTGCCCAGCTCCACCAGCTTCGAGGGCGTGTCGGGCGCGGGGCCGCACAAAGTTTTTGTGTGCTCCTCTACCAGAAACCGCTGTCAAAACTGGGGCGGGAACGTCTCGACATCATGCGCAGCACCAACGATGGTTTCATCATCGCCCAGCGCGATCTGGAATTGCGCGGGCCCGGTGAAGTGCTGGGTACGCGCCAGACCGGTGCCATGAATTTTCGTGTGGCCGACCTGTTGCGCGACCAGGCGCTGCTCGATACCAGCAAGGCGCTGGCGACCGAATTGTTGCAACAACATCCGGGGCGCGCCGACAGCCTGATCCGGCGCTGGCTGGGTCAGGGCCTCGAATATGGCCGAGTCTGAGAGGTAAGCATGCGTTCCCTGTTGCCTGTAGGTGTATTGGTCGCGTCGTCGATCGTGTGGGGGTTGATGTGGTGGCCCCTGAAAACGGTGCACGCGCTGGGCATAGACGGCCTTCCGCTCGTGGCTATCGGCCATGTCGGCGTCACGCTGTTGTTACTGCCGTTTCTGCTGCGCCAGTATTCGCAGTGGCGCGATTCCTGGCGCTGGATGCTGGGGATTGCACTGGCAGGAGGCGCGGCGAACGTCACCTTCAATACTGCACTGGTCTACGGCGACGTAGTACGCGCCATGGTGTTGTTCTACCTGCTGCCGGTGTGGGGCGTGCTGGGCGGGCGGATTTTCCTGGGTGAAAAAATCGACGCCCTGCGATTTGCCAGCATGGCATTGGCACTGACCGGTGCACTGGTGATGCTCGGGGCATCGCCCGACATGCTCGGGCAATTCTCCTGGACAGACGGGATCGCCCTGCTGTCCGGATTCCTGTTCGCCATGAACAACATCCTGTTTCGCGTGACGGCGTCACTGCCGATCATCAGCAAGATCACCGCCATGTTTGCCGGGGGATTGGTGTTGGCCAGCCTTCCGCTCGCAACCGGTCTTGTCGCCCTGCCCGCGCTCAACACCAACGTGATCGTGGCGGCGCTGGCCATCGGTGTGTGCTGCTGGCTACTGGCGACAGTCGGCAGTCAATGGGCCGTCACCCGCCTGGAAGCCGGCCGCGCCGCCGTCATCATGGTGATGGAGCTGGTCACGGCCATTGTGTCGTCGGCCCTGATTGGTGACCAAGCATTGCTGCCCCGCGAATGGGCCGGTGTCGGTTGCGTCTTGATCGCCACCTTGCTCGAAGCCTGGCGACCGCCTGCCGAAGGCAACACGGAGCACGCCTGAAAACGGCTGGCGCATGGTACAATTGGGATGAGTTCAACCTGCACAATCGTACCTGAGCAAGCGCTGGCCTGACGCCCTTCCATGACCATTCATGACCTCATCACTGTTCCCGGTTACACGGTGCACCAGCTGCTTGGCAAAGGTGGGATGGCGGCCGTCTATCTGGCGACGCAGGAGTCCTTGCACCGCAAGGTCGCCATCAAGGTACTGCTGCATTCCGACGATCAGGCATTCAACGAACGGTTCGTTACCGAAGCGCGCATCATCGCCACGCTCAATCATCCTCGTGTCATTACCGTCCACGACGTCGCGCAGCTGCCTGACGGGCGGCACTACATCGCCATGGAGTATCTGGGTGGCGGGGATCTGACCCGCTTCAAGGGCCAGGTGCTTCCGCCCGAGACGGCCATGGACCTGACGCGACAAATCGCCGAGGGGCTGGGCATCGTGCATCGCAAGGGCATCATTCACCGCGACATCAAACCGGGCAATATCCTGTTCCGGGAGGATGGCAGTCTGGTGCTGACCGATTTCGGTATTGCCAAGGACATGACCAACGACAGCGACCTGACCCAAACCGGCATGACGCTGGGCAGCCCGTCATATTGCAGCCCCGAACAAACCTATTGCGAACCGCTCGATCAGCGCACCGATATCTACAGCCTCGGCGTTATCCTGCTTGAAATGCTGCTGGGGCATAATCCATACAAAGGCGCCAATTACACGCAAACCGTGCGCAATCATGCCGAGATGCCTGTGCCTGCCTTACCTTCGGACCTGCAGCCCTATCGCCCGCTGCTGGAGAAAATGCTGGCCAAGCGCCCGCAGGATCGTTTTGCCAGCGCCGACGACCTGCTCTCAGCTTTACGCGGGGAAGGCTTCATCCCTGTTACCGACCAGACCATTACCTTTCCGACAGCGGCGCGGGTGCGGCCCACCTCAAGCAACAAACAAAGCGCGACACTGATTGCGATCGTTATTGGTTTTTTCCTGCTGGGCATGGCGGGCAGTGGTGCCTGGTGGTGGACCATCGAGCGGCAGAAGACCGAAAAAATCCAGATGTTGCTGGGCAAGGCGCGGGAAAAATTCGTGGCCGGGCAACTGACGTCACCCGACAAGGACAGCGCCGAATATTACTTCCTTGAAGTGCTGGCAGTGGATCCGCACAATGCCGACGCCCAACGCGGCCTGCAGGAAGTGGAAACCCGCCACATCAACGAATTGCTGCAAGTCGCCGAGCAACGCCTGAAAGAGCAGAAGCTTTCCCTGCCGCCCATGGATAATGCCGTGCATTACTATCAGCAGGTCCTGATTCTGGATCCAGGCAATCCGCAGGCAAGGGATGGCCTCACCCGCGTCGTTGCCAGTTATGTCGCGCTGGCCCAAAAGGCCTGGTCACGCGGAGAAAGCCAGGATCTGCAGCAATATGCCGACAAGGGCCTCGCGCTGGATCCTGACAACCCCACCCTGCTTGATCTGAAGACCCGACCCATGCCGCGCCGCGTGACCACCCCGATTGAGCGGTTTCTCAACCGCATCCTCAACTAGGCGTTGCGCACGCACTTCACTATCGCGCTCTCACACAGCCATCAAGCTCTCAAGAATTATCGCGCTAGCACGCTCCCGATCCCGCCGTCAATCCACCTTTCGACTTAACGTCAGCTACCGTCCCTGCCCTACTCTGGCATTGTGCGCAAAGCGTGTTTTCTTGCATCAGGTGTGTGGCGAACTTATGAAT
>JBPOHS010000185.1:0-17513 GCA_052035295.1 Pseudomonadota bacterium | reverse complement strand
ACATGCCAAGCGTTATGATCCGTAAAGATGCCTCCGGGCAAATGACCTTCTACGTTCCCAAAAAGGACCTGGAAGAAAAAATTGTCTCCATCCAACACGACACGCCTGATCTCTGGGGTGGTGAAGTGACGCTGGCAGATGGTTCCAGGTATTTTCTCGAACCCATGACAACTCCCCCCCATTTACCGATCACCTTGCGCGCGAAACGGGCTGGCGAGGAGTGAGCGATGGAGCGTCTTACCGCAGAGTTGGCGTTACGTATCGCGCTTGCGGCGCGGGCGCTGGATAATGTGGATACGCCGCAGTTGCTACGGGCACTGGTTGCCACGGTAGGCGAACCGCTGTGTGAACGGCGGTTGTTGCGTTTGCGGGCGAGCAAATTGCGGGCGCAGTTGGGGCAGGTGAATGAGCGGGAGTTCCAGCGGGCATGGGGGTTGTTGAAGAAGCCGCAATTTACGGCGGAGGTGCAGGCGGCGCCGGATCCTGAGGATGCACTGGGAGAGAGCAATGTGGTGACGTGTGCGGTGCGGATTGCGTGCGCGTCGGAAGGTGGCGAGCGGGTGGATGGCAGTTTCAGCGCGTGCACCCGGTTCCTGGTGTATGAGGTGTCGCCGGGGTCGATTCGTCTGGTGGATGTGCGGCCGGCGCATACGCGTGCCCAGGGGGATGATCGTTATGCGCAAAGGGCGCGGCTGATTGAGGATTGCCAGTTACTTTATACGGTGTCGATTGGTGGTGTGGCGGCGGCGCGTGTGGTGCGCGCGGGGATTCATCCGGTGAAGTTGGGGCAGCCGGCACTGGCACGCAATGTGGCGCGTGATTTGCAAAATGTGCTGTCAGGAACGCCACCGCCCTGGTTGGCGAAAATCATGGGGGCGGCACCGGCGGAGCGAATTCGTTTTCATGCGGAGGGGAGTTCATGATTACAGGCGAGCAATTGGAGACCATCACCCGGTTTCTGGAAGATAACGGGGTGTCTGAGGTGGCGGTGAGCGAGCTGCGCACTCAGCACAAGGGGTGTCATTTCACGTATTGCATGGATGATGACATTGCGGCGGCGAGACCCGTGGTCGAAAGAACCGGTTTTAATCTTTATCTGGTGGATTCACGGGATCACTGTTCCGGTTTGACGCGGGATGCAGAGGTGGCGTCCGGGATTGTGGTGGCCGAGGTTGTTGCCGATTGAGACTTTTTTATTGACGTGCCGGCAGTTGAATAGCCTGCCACCGGCAAGGTTGGCGAACGGAGCATGAGTAGCATGGCAGAGGATATCGATACAACGCCAATCGGGGATTGTCGCAGTTGCCGCTACAAGATGTCGTTACTTCTGATGGGGCGCTGCATGCCGGGGGATGTGTGCGTGCAGGTGGAGAGCGGTCGTCAAATTGACCGGTTTTTTCGCGTGAATCCGCACCTGGCACCCGATTATCTGAAAGATCCGTTCTGGGAGCGGCGCGCGATTGCGGTGCGCTATGCGCCGGCCGAGATGCTGTTTCCGTTGATCAATGATCCGGACGAGGCGGTACGGCGGGCTGTGGCGTATCGTTTGCCGCGTGATCAGCTGCGCGCGCTGATGAATGACAGTGACCGTGAGGTGCGTATCACGGTGGCGGATCGTGTTCCGTTACCGTTGCTGGAGGCGATGGCGACCGACAGTGATTATCTGGTTCGCACGTATGTGGCACAGCGTTTACCGGTCGGGCGATTGTTTCGTCTGATGCGGGACAGCGATCGTCAGGTGCGAAAGTGGGTTGCCAAGCGCTTGCCGGAAGAAAGTCTGGGCCTCATGTTGCAAGACCCGGAGCCCGAGGTGCGGCGGCTTATTGCGGAGCGGCTGTCTGGCGAGGAATTGCTTGAGTTGTTGCATGACCCTGACTGGACGGTGCGCCTGGCAGCAGTGATCAATGCGCCTTTCGAGTTACTGCACAATCTACGCGATGAAAGCGATCCCGAAGTCAGACTTGCCCTTGAGGAAAGACTCAACGCGGGTATCTGACCTTCCTGACATCCTTGCGGCACGAATGAACAATCCCGTTCCGCCGCTGTCCATTCTCGTATCCCCTGATAACGGTGTTACTGGAGTGCCTGGTGGATTTCGAATGGATTGAAGATCAGAAGGGTCTCGACTGGAGTGACTTGGTGCAACTTTACAAGGCAGCGCCGCTGGGTGATAGATCCGCACAGCACCTGCAACTGTCTTTTTCCAACAGTATGTTCAGTGTGTTTGTGTATTTCGATGATCATCTGATTGGTGCAGGTCGCGTTTTGGCAGATGGCGTCGACAGCGCTTACATCTGCGATGTTGCAGTGCACCCGGCGTTTCAGGGCAAGGGGCTGGGCACGCAAATTGTCTCGCGACTGATCGCGCAATCCAGTGGGCATCGAAAAATCCTGCTGTATTCCATCCCTGGCAAGGAACATTTTTACCGCAAGCTTGGGTTTCGGCGCATGACCACGGCGATGGCCATTTTTAACGATCCAGTATTGGCAGAAGGACGCGGTCTGATCGGTCCGGAATGACGTTTTCTGTCAGCGTTTGATAGCCAGCACGCCATCCCCCACGATCTCGGTCGAAAATCCCGATTGCCGCAGGCGTTTGGACACTTCGTTGGGAACATCGCGCCCGCTGGTCAGTTTGTTGGGCGTGCCGGTGTAATGGAACAAACGTCCCTTGCGCTTGAGCACGCGGGCCAGATGATCATAAAACACCTGTGAATATAACTCCCCGGCGATGCCGAAGCGTGGCGGGTCATGCAAAATGGCGTCGAAAGATGCGTCCGCCAGCGTGGCGATGTGCTGGGAAATATCCCCGTTGGTCACGGTAAAACCATCACCTTCCACGGGCGACCACGGATTCAATGTGCGCAACCACAGCACATCGGGATTCTTTTCAAACGATTGAATTCGCGTCGCCTGCTTTTGCTTGCACCACGAGGCAAAATAGCCGAGGCCTCCGCAACAATCGAGAATGGCCTTGCCTGCCGGTTGAATCAACTCTACTTTGCGGCGTGCATCTTCATAGGGCGAGATTTGCGCGGTGGGCAGCATCTTGATGCCATCGATTTCGAAGGTCGGTGCACCCCACTCGGTAGCCACCAGTTTGATGAGTCCCCGGGAGAAACGCGCCACGGGTTCCCACGTGTCACCATCCCGGTAGTAGATGGTTCTGTCCTTGCAGGGTTCGAGATAAGGATAACGTTGCCCGTCATGAACCCAGCCGTCCGCGTCTGCCGTTACGCGGGTAACGGTGCGGTCGAGATCCAATGAAATCTCGATATCCCCCTGAGCGGCGCGCAAGGCGTCCTGCACTTTTAACGTTATCAATGGCCCCATGGCACACCTGCTTGACTCGTTCGTGATACCCACTGCCCCACCGGCACTTACCCACATTATCTGTGGATAAGTCTGTGAAAGACCTCTGGCTAAGGTGGCAGCAGGGACACGTGGCGCATGTTTGCCAGCCCGGTTCATTTTATGAGCAAGGCCCCCATACACTGCCGATGCCCGTTTGCCGGCCGGCACGCGCACATCTTAGCCGAGCCGGATGTCCGGGCGTTAGCGTCGCGGGCGTTCGGCAGGGTAATGACCGATCCGCGAAGGTGGGGTGATAGGGCGACCCTGCCGACAGCACACGCCAACAACGTCACCTTCCGTCGTGACATTGTCGCAAACGCTACAACAGCCCTCTTCCCTTCTTCCTTTTAAAACAACAAGTTAGCTGTGGCACAGCGTTCGCATGCTGTGCTTGAGCCCTCACACTTCGCCTACGCCCCGGAGGCCGCGATGAAAGCCAAGGACATTGCAGAACTGCTGGATGAACCTGCCTGCACCCACAACAAGAAGGAGAAATCCGGTTGTTCCAAGCCCAAGCCGGGGGCCACCGACGGTGGCTGCGCCTTTGATGGCGCCCAGATCGCACTGTTGCCCATCGTTGACGTCGCCCATATCGTGCACGGCCCCATCGCCTGCGCCGGCAGCTCGTGGGACAACCGGGGAACGCGCTCCTCCGGTCCCGAGCTTTACCGTATCGGCATGACGACTGACCTGACCGAGCAGGACGTCATCATGGGCCGCGCCGAGAAACGCCTGTTTCATTCCATCAAGCAGGCCATCGACGACCATCAACCGCCCGCTGTATTCGTCTACAACACCTGCGTACCGGCACTGATAGGTGATGATGTGGATGCCATCTGCAAGGCCGCACAAGAGCGCTGGGGCGTTCCTGTGGTGCCGGTGGACGCGGCCGGATTCTACGGCACCAAAAACCTCGGCAACCGCATCGCCGGTGAGGCCATGCTGAAATACGTGGTGGGCACCCGCGAACCGGATCCCCTGCCCGCCACCGTCGCTAACGCCGGCTTTCAGGTGCATGATGTGAACCTGATCGGGGAATACAATATCGCCGGCGAGTTCTGGCATGTGCTGCCGCTGCTCGACGAGCTGGGCCTGCGTGTACTCTGCACGTTATCGGGCGATGCGCGCTATCGTGAAGTGCAGACCATGCACCGCGCCAAGGTCAACATGATGGTGTGTTCCAAGGCTATGCTCAACGTCGCCCGTAAGCTACAGGAACGCTATGGCACGCCCTGGTTTGAAGGCAGCTTTTATGGCATTACCGATACCTCGGCGGCCTTGCGCGATTTCGCACACCTGATTGGCGACCCGGATCTCACCGCTCGTACCGAGGCCCTGATCACCCGCGAAGAAACCCGCATCCGTGCTGCCCTCGAGCCCTGGCGTTCACGCCTGGAAGGCAAGCGTGTCTTGTTGTACACGGGCGGGGTCAAATCCTGGTCGGTAATTTCCGCCCTGCAGGATCTCGGCATGAAGGTGGTGGCGACCGGCACCAAAAAATCCACCGAAGAAGACAAGGCTCGTATTCGGGAGCTGATGGGCGATGATGTCAAAATGCTGGACGAGGGTAATCCGCGCGTTTTGCTGAAAACCGTCGAGGAATACCAGGCTGATATTCTCATCGCCGGTGGCCGCAACATGTACACGGCGTTGAAAGCCCGCATACCTTTTCTGGATATCAACCAGGAACGCGAGTTTGGTTATGCGGGTTATGAAGGTATGCTGGAACTGGTCAGGCAATTATGTCTGACATTGGAAAGCCCGATCTGGGAAGCGGTTCGTCGCCCGGCACCCTGGCAAGCAACTCACACATTTCAAACACCTCCCGCATTTCAAACACCTCTCGCTTTTCAAATACCCAAGGAGGACATCGCATGAGAATGCAGGATCTTCAGAACGGTGATGTCGTCTATGCCGCAGTCACCATCAGCAACGACGGTTCGGTGCCGGAAGCAAACCCAGAACAGGTATTTGCGGAAGCGGGTGCCATGGGGATGCTGATCAATACAGGCTATTTCGAGGAATTCCCCGATCAGGAACTGTATCTGGTGTCGTTTCGTAACGACGAAGGTGAGCTGGGGCCACCTGTGACGTGTCTGGCGCATGAATTGCGTCTGTCGCCGTTGGTCACGAACTGATGCGCCTTTGATGGACGATTAGCCTTTGATGGACGTAATGACCTACCACGAGCGCAGCAAGCACCGCTTTTCCGGCTTTGCGCGTGGTCCACAGACCATCGACTGGGACGCACAACCGGATCCTTTCCGGCGGTATGAGGGTGCGCCCGTCATACCGTTGCCGCTACAAGCTGATGCGTGGCCGGTGGCGTGTTCTGCCTTGTGGAACGAGACACCCCAGCCCCGACACGCCTTATCTCGCGTGGGCATCGCCCTGCTGCTCGAGATGTCGCTGGCGCTCTCCGCCTGGAAACAGGCCGGCACCGCGCGATGGTCGTTACGTTGCAATCCTTCCAGCGGCAATTTGCACCCGACAGAAGCCTACATCATTGCCTGCGGAATCGATGGTCTTGCCGATGGAATTTATCACTATCGCGCCGATTTACACGCGCTGGAATATCGCTGCCAGTTTCCGGTCGGTACGGCGCCGACTACCTTGCTTTGCCTCGGACTGAGCTCGATCCATTGGCGTGAAGCATGGAAGTACGGTGAGCGTGCGTATCGCTATTGCCAGCATGATGTGGGGCATGCCTTGGCGGCGCTTGCCTTTGCGGCGCGCACGCTCGGCTGGACAATCACACCTGCTCTGCAGGTGGGTGACCAAACGCTGTCGCATCTGCTGGGGATTGATCGCGAAAATGACTACGGTCGTGCCGAACGCGAACACGCCGATCTACTGCTTTCATTGAACGGTGGCCTATCTGACCATACCCTGACGGGCTTGTGCGAAATGATTGAGCAAGGCTCATGGCAAGGGAAAGCCAGTATTCTCGATCATCGGCATTTTTTCGAATGGCCCGTCATTGACGAAATAAATGCGAGCTGTGCACGCCCCGATACACGGATCGCGCCGGTTCTCGCGCCGCCTGACACCTGGCCTTCCCCCCTACCCACCGCATGGCCGGAAAGCGCTGCCGATCTGTTTCGACGTCGCCGCTCAGCGCAGGCGTTCGATGGCACAACCATCATGCGCCAGGCAGATTTCTTCCGCACGCTTGATCATTTGCTGTGCCGACAGGCATTGGCACCGTGGACAGCGATGCCTTGGCAAACACGTCTGCATCTGGTGTTGTTCGTGCACCGCGTCGAGGGTCTTGCACCGGGCATTTATGCGCTACCCCGTCGCCCCGACGCAGAAGCACTTCTGCAATCCCGAATGCGCAAGGAATTTGTCTGGCAGCGCGTTGACTCCGCGCCTGCACATCTGCCGTTATTCCACCTGCTCACCGCGCGCACCGGTCGGAGCATTGCCACCTTGAGCTGCCAACAGGCCATCGCCTCCGACGGGGTTTTCAGCGTGGCCATGCTCGCGGAATTCGCCACCACCATTGACTCCGCACCGTGGCGCTATCGCGAATTATTCTGGGAAGCAGGCGTGATTGGGCAATGCTTGTATCTGGAGGCGGAAACCAGTGGTCTGCGTGGCACCGGCATTGGCTGCTACTTCGACGACGAAGTGCATGAATTGCTGGGCCTGCAGGATCACACCCTGCAAAGCCTGTATCACTTCACCGTGGGTGCGCCCGTGAACGACGCCCGCCTTATCAGTCTGCCCCCCTATGGAGACCGCCATGCGTCAGACGCCTTATGAACATGAATATCAGTCCGCGCCTACCTTGAAAGATCAAGAGCGTCTGGAATATTTCCTGACACGTACGTTTGAAACCGACGAAGTCTGGTTGCTGCGTGACACCAGGGGCATACTGCAGCGCACGCTAGATGCCCAACCGACCTTGCCGGTCTGGCCGTACCGACGCTTCGCCAGCGATGCCGCACTTGATTACTGGCAGGATTGTGTGCCGACATCGGTGTCGCTGGAATACTTTCTGGAACATACCCTGCAAATGCTTGCACAACCCGATCTCACGATAGAGATCATGCCACGCGGCGAGGCAGCGGGATGCCTGATTCCCGCCTCCCAACTAACGGCTATTGTACAGGGCATGATGGATGCAGGGGAATATCGACTCGACAGCTAATTTAATCCGGCGGTACTAGGCGCAACGAGCGTCCCATTGCCGCTTGTAACAAAGATCCAGGCGGGAAAGGGTTTCATCAATGGCCAGCAGTGCCGAATAGTCTGGAAAACGCGAGGTATTGCCTGCCTCATACCATTGCGTCATCTGGTTCTTCAACTGCAAGCGACGCTCGTAGCAAGATGCAATTTCCTGCTTGAGCGCTTGCATGCGCACCAATCCGATATCGGCCAAGGCATAACGCACACCGTCACCGAACAGGCGCATCCCTCCCCCTTCCGCAGCAATTTGCATCGCCGCTTCCGGATTGACCACCTGCACGCCCGCAAGATAATCAATACCGAAATCCGCCCAGCCGGAAAGCCAGGGCAAAGAAGGCCCCATCAACACGGTAACCGCTTGCTGCGATAATTGCGCCAAACGCGGGAATGTCTTGTTCGCCAGCGAACTGGCCGTAATGAATACCCAATCGGCTTCAGGCAACATAAATTCTGCCGCTGGATCAGGGAGGTCCGACACTCCGGGTACGCGCTCCAGCACGCTGACCTGCATGCCCGTCGTTAGTGTGTCGAGCCCGGGATAGCGGCCAATGATAACGACCTTTTTTCCTTCAAGGCGCGGCCGAAAGTACTCGAACACCGATAAATTGGCAGACGGTGTTGCGCATGCCAATGGTTCTGCCTGCTGTAATACAGGATTGCAGGGACCGTTGATCGCCGCATTTGCCGCCGCCAATCCCACGCAGGCTTCGAAAGGGTCCCACGAGGATAACCAGGCTGCCACGTCACCCGTGGCCCGGCCACGCACTGTGCCAGGCCAGGCCAAGGTGCGCGACGGCAAGCCGGGGCTCATCGCAAATCCCAGCCCCCTCTGGCTCTTGCAATAGGTCCAGGTCAGCCCCAGACACATCGCGTCCAGCGGTTCGCTTGCGTCAGCCAGGGCCTGTGCGATCATCGCATAAGGCGCCTGTGCTGAAAAAACACCGGGCACCATCGGGTTCAATGACATGATTGCCCCCACGCCATTACACCGGTCCGCGTGCCTCACGATGAATGGTAACGGTCATCGTGAGCGCCTGCTCAAAAGGGACTTCGCCGAATTTGGGTTTATAGCCGGCGAAGGCCTTGGCGACGGTAATGACTTTGTCTTCCGGAGTCTGGCCTTTGAAATCTTCTTTGTCCAGGCGCAGCTCTTCCATGAGGGTGTTCCAGATGGCGCCACCCTCTGTGTGCGGCAACAAGACAATGTTGATTCCATCCAGCGTGGTTTGTAACGGCTTGCCGAGGTTCTCGACGTAAAACACTGACAGAATGTCGGGGGCGAAATCCGCACGATAACGCTCGACATATAGCGGCAACAGCGCCAGCGCGACCAGGCCGCCCGACACGAATTTCAGCTTGTCGCGATCCACCAGAACCGCCGCCTGCTTGATGACCGATTTGGGAGGGGTTCGACGTCCCGACGCATCCGCGACATCACCCTCCTCAAGCACCATATCACCGCGATAAGCGAGTAAATCTGGCTTTGTGGTCGCACCACAGACGCTCAGGTTGCACAGCAGGCTTGCCTGTTCATAGGATTTCAACAACGTGGTCATGCTTCACACCTCATTCCGGATTTAGTCTTTCCTGAAGCCTGTCATGGCAAATTCCGAGCCAATCAGCGATTTAACCGGAAACACCGACAAACGCTGGCATGCGCCCGCATTGCGCGGAGGTTCTGCAAGCATCGACAGTGCATTGTTCCGACAAATTGTCAGCAATGTGACAGACGAATCTGTCGTCACTCCCGCAACTTCGAACGAACATCCGCAACATCGTACGATTCACCACAATATCGAATAAAGCGACGCAGCAAGCCTACCGTCAACAACTCACTGTCACAAAGACGACAATTGCAACGTTGAAGTTGCATCAAATCCCGAGGCAATGTCTGCTTTGACACACCGCCATCAACTTTATCTGCTTGTTTTTGCATGTTTTTTTCTGCTGGAACAGGGTTTGCAGCATATCCATTGCAGCCCGCTTGCGCCTGTCTATTCCTTTACCCTTGCCGCAACGCCGGGTCTGCACTCCTTCAGGGTCACGTTGACACAGGATCATCGTTATGGCCGAGATCATTAATCGCAAGAAAGCGCTGGCGGTCAGTCCACTGAAAGCCAGTCAAACGGTCGGCGGCGCCTTGGCGTTTCTGGGTATGCACCGAGCCATGCCACTAATGCATGGCTCGCAAGGCTGCACCGCATTTGCCAAGGTATTTTTCGTTCGTCATTTCCGTGAACCCATCCCCCTGCAAACCACGGCCATGGATCAGGTGACCTCCATCATGGGGGCTGACGACAATATCATTGAGGCGCTGAAAACGATCTGCGAAAAGCAATCGCCTGCGGTCATTGGTCTCGTCACCACAGGGCTTGCCGAAACGCAAGGCTGCGATATCAAGCGTGCGGTAGGTGACTTCCGCAAGAAATACCCGCAGTTCGACAGCACGGCTGTGGTGCCAGTCAACACGCCTGACTTCAGTGGCAGCTTTGAAAGCGGTTTTGCAGCAGCCGTGAAAGCCATTATCGAAACCTGTGTGCCGGCAGAAACGACACGCGTTGGCCTGCGTAAACGTCAGGTCAATGTGCTGTGCAGCGGTAACCTGACACCGGGAGATCTCGAATTCATTACGGAGAGTATTGAAAGCTTCGATTTACGCCCATTATTGATTCCGGATCTGTCGGGATCGCTCGATGGCCATCTTGATGACGCGCCCTTCAATCCGCTCACCACTGGCGGATTGACTCTACCGGATTTGGTGACCGCGCATGAGAGTGCGGCGACCCTCGTCATCGGAGAAAGTCTTTACGCAGCGGCCGATGCCCTCAAGGCGCGAACAGGTGTTCCTGATGTGCGTTTCACCCACTTGATGGGGCTCGATGACGTGGATCGCTGGTTCATGAACTTGCACACGCTGAGCGGCAAGGACGTTCCCGCACGCTGGATTCGGCATCGCCGCCAATTGCAGGATGCCATGCTCGATACCCATTTCATGCTGGGCGAAGCACGGGTGGCCATTGCGGGCGATCCCGACATTGTGCTGGGTTGCGAACGGTTACTGCGCACGATGGGCGCACCCATTGTGGCGGCAGTCGTGCCGGCACGGGCGCCCTCTCTTGAAACGGCGCCACTGCAACGCATCCACATTGGTGATCTCGAAGAACTGGAACGTCTGGCCCAGGATGCAGGGGCACAACTGCTGATTGGCAACAGCCATGCTGCCGCATCGGCGAGCCGCCTGGGAATACCGTTATTGCGCATCGGCTTTCCACAATATGATCTTATTGGCGGATTTCAGCGCTGTTGGGTCGGTTACCGTGGCACGCAAAATACCCTGTTTGATCTGGCGAACATGATGGTCAGCAATCATGTGGGTGAAATTGAACCTTATTTTTCTCCCTATGCGCAAAAGCCCGCAGGTGAAACCCCGGTACGGAGGCACTGACCATGAGCGCGATGACACGTCAATTACATGTATTGGAAGACGACGACGGCACCTTGTTGAAAGTGGCCTTCGCCACGTCAGACCGGGAAACCGTCGATCAGCATTTCGGTTCTGCGCAGTCGTTCGTCATTTACGGTATCAATCCGGAAAAATCGAATCTGCTCTCGGTCAGCGAGTTTGGCGATCTGGCACAAGATGGCAATGAAGATAAACTGGCCACCAAAATGGGTATTCTCGACGGCTGTATTGCCGTGTACTGCCTCGCCTGCGGGGCTTCTGCCGTCAGACAATTGCTCGCCCGCGGCATTCAACCCATCAAGGTGCCGGAAGTCATCGACATTTCCCAGCTCATTGCCGCCCTGCAGGACGAATTGCGCTCCGGGCCATCAACCTGGCTCGCCAAGGCGATAGCACGTACCAGCGCCACCACGGATGGGCGATTTGATGCCATGGAGTCTGAAGGCTGGAGTGAATAATGCTGTCACTACTTTTTTAAACCCTGTTAGCCCACGAGGATAGTCACATGTCAGATGCACTGGTTCTGGAAGAAAGCGCACCCATCCTGCAACATCTCTTTGTTCGACAGATGGTCGTGCAATTGCGCGCCATGGACAGCTACGGCACCTACGATACCTGGAGCGATGCCCGCGTACTTGATCCGCTGGTGCTGACCAAGGAACGGCGCAAAGCCATCCCGGTGGTCGGCGATCCGGATGAGACCGTCATTTCACGTGTCAAATCGTTCTATAACGCCATGGCTCAGATGATTGAGAAGGAAACCGGCCTGCTTGCGGTACCTGTCATCAATCTCACCCATGAAGGGTTTGGACGCGCCCTGATTCTGGTAGGAAAACTGGTCGCACTCGACAAGTCACTGCGCGATGTACACCGTTTTGGCTTTGATACGCTCGAGGCCATGATTGCGGAACAGGAAAAAATTCTTGCCAAGGCACTGGAGCTGATCAACGCCCATCGGGCCGTCGCAGAACTTTAATCCAGCATGAGTGCACGAGGAGACCACCATGTCCGACGATGAAATGAAAATCCTGCAAAAAGAAGTCAGTCAGCGCAAACGCATCGCGACTGAATGGGCATCCCAGATTCATGATCTGGTGGAAGATCGCCTGTGGAGCCATTACAACGACTTGCCAGGTCTTGCAGAAAAAGCCGTCGCGGCATGCCGCGACTGGGCCGATGCCAAAGCCCGCCTGGACAAAGCCGGTCAGTCTGCCTGACAGCGGATATGCATAAATAAAGAGGAAAGATGTCCCATGAGCGATTCCCCCATAACCGGACGCACCCGCGGCGGCGAAGCCTGGGTTCCCGAATTCGTGACGGATCTGAATGCCAAGAACTGCATCGGTTGCGGACGCTGCTACAAGGTGTGTCCACGCGACGTGTTCGAACTGGTCGATCGTAGTGATGTCGTTGACAGCAGTGAAGATGACTTCGACGAAGATGATGAAATGAAGGTCATGACGATACATAACGCCATGGACTGCATCGGTTGCATGTCCTGCTCGCGCGTCTGTCCCAAGCAGTGTCATAGCCACTCGCCGATGGCCGCCTGAGTGTAGCGTTATCCTTTTTTGCCAAACCCGAGCTGTAATGCAGTCACCAAGGAGTTCAACATGGCCAAGCCGGAGTATCACGTTTTTATCTGCACCCAGCAACGACCGCAAGGACACCCTCGTGGCAGCTGTGGCGAAAAAGGCTGTGGGGAAGTCTACAATGCATTTTCGATGGCCATCGCCAAACGCAATTTGTTCAACAAAGTCGCTGTCACGGCTACCGGCTGCCTCGGTCCCTGTCAGACGGGCGCCAATGTGCTCGTGTACCCGGGCTCCGTCATGTACATCCAGATGACACCAGCAGACGTGGATGTGGTCATTGATCAACATTTGCTGGGCGGCCAACCCGTCGCCGATAAGGTCGCTCCGCCGGAGTACTGGTGATCAACATGAGCCCATCATTGCCAACGCAGGAAGCCATGGACACCCGCCTCGATGCGGAGCGACCCACCCTTGAAGCAGTATGGAATACACTCAGGCAAACCCTGGCACTGCAAGGGTTCGGCGATGCCATGAGTGCCATTCCCAGAAAACTCTCCCGTTATGAGTTGCGCAGGGATGCGTACGACGGCAGTGAGAGCCTGTATGGCGAATGGCGTACCGATGAGGGTAAGCTGCTCGGTACCATTCTGGTACATGCCACCGGACAGGTCTTCGCCGAATTTGATGTGCTGCGCCCGCATCCCTCTGATCGTCGCTGGTTTGTCGAAGCAGTGACGGCATGGGGCTCCCGTGGCGCCATCAAGAGTGAGTTGAAATTGCTTCCCGTATTGGGGTGACTGGATTTTCTGAATCTGCGTTACCCACTCCGCTTCATCCGTCAGGCCGACGACATACGTCGGTCTGCATTCCTTCTCCAGAATAATTCAACAACGCCCTTCCCGACACCGCATTCCCACTGCCTGATAAAACCGACAATTCCTGCAACACCCTGACTTGTCGCAAACCTTACAAACCCCTCCACACGTCGCGATTGCAACATGCACGCGACCGCAAAAACTCCACCAAACCGCTGATATTAAAGACATTTTAGCCATACCGCATCAGTGGCACATGCCTTGCACCTTCCAAGTTATCGATGCGTACCGTATCGCCGGCAAACGAGGAGAGAACCCATGATCACGCTGACTGACAATGCCGTTCAGGCCGTTTCCAAATTCATCCATGGCGCCAACAAACCCATCATCGGCCTACGAATCAGCGTTGAGGGCGGTGGCTGCTCTGGCATGAAATACAGCATGCGCCTTGAAGAACATCCTTCTGAAGGCGATCAATACGTGGATTGCAGCGGTGTCACGCTGGTAATCGACAGCAACAGCGCGCCCATGCTGACGGGCGTTACTGTCGACTTCGTCGAGAGCATGGAAGGCAGTGGCTTCAAATTTGAAAATCCCAACGCCAGCGGTAGCTGCGGCTGCGGCTGCGGAAAATCCTTTGCCTGCTAAGGCTGAACAACCAATTTCCGGAGTGCATGCGTCATGTGGGATTATTCAGAAAAGGTCAAGGAACACTTCTACAACCCGAAAAATGCCGGCGCAGTCACGGGCGCCAACGCGATCGGGGATGTTGGCTCCATCAGCTGCGGCGATGCGCTGCGGCTGACGCTGCGCGTCAATGAAAAATCCGAAGTCATCGAAGATGCAGGCTTTCAAACCTTTGGATGTGGCTCGGCGATCGCTTCCTCATCAGCACTTACCGAGATGGTGAAAGGCAAGACACTGGATGACGCGCTGAAAATCAGCAACCAGGACATCGCGGATTTTCTGGATGGTCTGCCACCCGAGAAAATGCACTGTTCCGTCATGGGGCGAGAAGCGCTGCGGGCCGCGGTCGCCAATTTCCGTGGCGAGAAGCTGGAAGATGATCACGAAGAAGGTGCACTGGTTTGCAAATGCTTCGCCATCGACGAAGTCATGGTGCGTGATACGATCCGGGCCAACAACCTCGGCAGCATTGAAGATGTCACCAATTACACCAAGGCCGGTGGCGGTTGCTCTTCATGTCACGAAAAAATCGAAAACATTCTGACTGAGATGATGGCTGAGCGCGGTGAAGTGTTTGTGCCGGCCTCCAACAAGTCCAAGAAAGGCAAAAATGTCATAACGATCACGCCTAACCGCGAAATACCTTCTGCACCCGCACCTGCCGTTGACGCCCCTGCAGCCGCAACAGCGAAACCTGCGATGACTCTGGTACAGCGCATCAAGCGCATAGAACGTGTACTGGAATCCATCCGCCCTAACCTGCAGCGCGATCACGGTGATGTTGAATTGCTCGATGTCGAAGGCAAGAACGTCTACGTAAAACTCACGGGCGCGTGCACGGGTTGCCAACTGGCCTCTGCCACGCTCTCAGGAATCCAGCAACGGTTGATCGAAGATCTGGGTGAGTTTGTCAAAGTGATCCCGATGAACGAATCCACTCGCGTACAGATTTCGGGGGTGTAACATGAGCGACATTTATCTGGACAATAACGCCACGACCATGGTCGATCCTGAAGTAGTGAGTGCCATGTTGCCCTACTTCACGGAACAGTTTGGTAATCCCTCGTCACTGCACAGCTTTGGCAATCGGGTGGGGCATGCGATCAAAGGCGCGCGCAGAAGCATCCAGACCTTGCTTGGCGCAGAGCATGACTCTGAAATCATCTTCACCTCATGCGGCACCGAATCCGATTCTACGGCCATCATGTCTGCACTGAGGGCACAGCCCGAGCGCAAGGAAATCATCACGACAGTGGTCGAACATCCCGCCATTCTTGCCTTGTGTGATTATCTCGCCACCGAAGGCTACACCGTGCATAAATTGCCGGTCGATGGCAAAGGCCGCCTGGATCTCGACCAGTACGCAGCGCTTTTATCGGACAATGTCGCCGTGGTCAGCGTGATGTGGGCCAATAACGAGACAGGTACGCTTTTTCCGGTCGAGCAGATGGCTCAGATGGCCGATGATGCCGGTGTTATTTTCCACACGGATGCCGTGCAGGCCGTCGGAAAAATTCCCCTGGACCTGAAAAATACTGCGATTCACATGCTGTCACTGTCAGGCCACAAGCTGCACGCCCCCAAAGGCGTGGGTGTTCTTTATCTGCGTCGCGGTGTGCGCTTTCGCCCCTTGCTGCGCGGTGGCCACCAGGAACGCGGGCGCCGGGCCGGCACTGAAAATACAGCGGGCATTGTTGCCCTGGGCAAGGCCGCCGAACTCGCCTTGCAGCACATTGCCCTGGAAAATACCAGGGTGAAGGCGCTCCGCGACACGCTGGAAGAAGGCATTCTTGCCAGTGTACCGAACTGTTTCGTCACAGGGGATCCCGCGAATCGTCTACCCAACACCTCAAGCATCGCGTTCGAATACATAGAGGGCGAAGCCATTCTGCTACTGCTCAACAAGGCTGGTATTGCAGCATCGAGCGGATCCGCCTGTACCTCCGGTTCACTCGAACCGTCACACGTCATGCGCGCCATGGGTATTCCTTATACCGCTGCTCACGGCACCGTACGCTTCTCGTTATCACGCTACACCACACCCGAAGAAATCGAACGCGTGATCAAGGAAGTGCCCCCCATCGTCGCCCAACTGCGCAAGCTGTCCCCGTACTGGCAGGACAATGCACCCGTGGCAGAACCGGAAAAGGCCTTCGCACCTGTTTTTGCGTAACCCTGTTTTTGCGTAACCCTGTATTTGCGTAACACTGTTGTCCCACACGCAGGAGAATTGCAGCATGTTAACCGCACTTGCCAATGTGATCATAGACGACACCACCCTGCGTGACGGGGAACAGAGCGCCGGCGTTGCATTCAACGCCGAGGAGAAAATGGCCATTGCACGTGCGCTCGCCGAATCGGGCGTGCCCGAGCTGGAGATCGGTATTCCCGCCATGGGGCCGGAAGAACGCGAGGTGATGCGGGCCATAGCCGCACTGCAGCTTCCTGCCCGCCTGATCGCCTGGTGCCGTTTGTGCGATACCGACCTGGCCGCCGCGCGCGATAGCGGCGTACAGATGGTGGATCTGTCAGTTCCCGTTTCGGATCAGCAGCTCAAGCACAAGCTCGGTCGCGATCGCACATGGGCGCTCAAGGAAGTAACGCGCCTGGTGAAGCAGGCAACCGATCAGGGATTTGACGTGTGCCTGGGCTGCGAAGACGCCTCGCGCGCCGATCTCGATTTCCTGGTGCAATTGGGCAACGCAGCGGAAGATG
Source organism: Pseudomonadota bacterium (assembly GCA_052035295.1). GTDB lineage: Bacteria > Pseudomonadota > Gammaproteobacteria > Pseudomonadales > Ketobacteraceae > HdN1. Next base: position 750 of record JBPOHS010000185.1, on the reverse strand, counting down.
CAGGCGCGCGCCGTTTGCGATTCGCCGATACGCTGGGTGTGATGGAACCGTTCCGCGTCAGTCAGTCGATTCACTATCTCTACAGCCGTCTGGACCTCGAACTCGAAATGCATGCCCATGACGATTTCGGTCTGGCCACGGCCAATACACTCGCCGCCGTCGTGGGTGGCGCAACACACATCAATACGACGGTTAACGGTCTCGGTGAGCGCGCGGGCAATGCCCCCCTCGAAGAATGTGTGATGGCACTGAAGCACTTGCATCACATTGATACCGGCATAGATACACGGCGCATGCCCGCAATATCGGCATTGGTCGAAATGGCCTCGGGACGGCGGGTGGCCTGGCAAAAAAGCGTTGTGGGTGCCGGAGTATTTACCCATGAAGCCGGCATTCATGTCGATGGACTCATGAAAGACCGCAAGAATTACGAAGGCCTCAATCCTGATGAGCTCGGTCGCAGCCACTCCCTGGTACTCGGGAAGCATTCCGGTACGCACATGGTGCGCAGCAGCTATGAAGCCCTCGGCATCCCGCTGCAACCGTGGGAGGTTCCATTACTCCTCAGTCGCATCCGTCATTTTTCGACGACCTACAAACGCAGCCCGACGCCACAGGAGCTGGAGTGGTTCTATCAACAACTGCTCGGGGATTATGCCCACGCAGGAGCCGTGTCATGAGCAATGCGATCGCCATGAATAGCCGCTCAAAGGTTTCGTTATGGCGCGCGTGGCGCGATGACATTGCCTG
>JBPOHS010000086.1:0-9836 GCA_052035295.1 Pseudomonadota bacterium | reverse complement strand
GGCTTCAATCGTAATGATGAGCTCCGCGTGTTCGAGACAAGTGCCAGCCGACGTGGTGGTGATGCACCAACGCAAGGTGTCCGGGTCAACACAGGAAAGACGACCCAGCGAGAGGTGCAGGCGCCGTACCCGGGTAAAGGCCGAGCGCGAGGCGGCGTCATTGACGATATCGTGCAGGGAACCGACCAGCGACATTTCATGCATGGTCAGGTACCCCCAGCAGATGGCGCTCGAGAAATTCCAGCGTATCGCTGGCGACTTGGTTTGTGGCCCGATCGACGCATAACTTGAGAATCGCCTCTGCAACGACGCGGGTGCGTTCCAACAGGGTGGCCGAGGGCGGCGCGCCCAACTCGAAAGTGTCGGCGTGCAGACCGATGGCAATGGTGTCGGGTGCTGGTTGATTCAATGCTGACTGATACAGCCCTGTCAGCTGTTCAGGCGACAAGGCATGGCTATACCAGCCAGGTTCAGTGGCGGGTACGATACGGCGTACACTCAGCGGCGCATTGGTGTTGACCTGGGCATCGATAACCACGATACAGGAGTGGGAACGCAAATCCTCCACCATTTCCGGCTGCAGCTGAAAGCATTCGATAACGTTCAAGCCAGGGGCTGTTTCGCACAGCCGCTGGGCGACCAGCGGGCCAGCCGCATCGTCACCACGGGCGGGGTTACCTACACAGAGGATCAAGAGGTCGCTGGCGGGGGATTCCAGAGGGCTTTTCGCCACCGAAGTCGCCTCGTGCTCAGCAGAATGCGCCATCGCTGTCCCTTTGCAGTTCGCCCAGCAGGTTTTCCTGCTGATCCCGCAGCTCCAGCTTCAGGGGCATTTTGCCCATGGCGTGGGTGGCACAGGAAAGGCACGGGTCGTAGGCGCGAATGGCAACTTCGATCATGTTGAGCAATTCTGGCGTCAGGTGCTGGCCATTGAGATGCTCACGGGCAACGCTGCGTATCGATTCGTTCATCGCCTGATTGTTGTGGGTGGTGGACACAATGAGGTTGGCTTGTGTCACCAGATCCTGTTCGTTGACTTCGTAATGGTGTATCAGCGTGCCCCGTGGCGCTTCGATGACGCCGATACCGGTGTTGCGTCGTGTTCCCTCGCGTTGCAGATCGTGACTCAGCAAATCCGGATCTTGCAAAACGCGGGCAATGGCTTCGGCGCAATGCAGCACTTCAATCATGCGCGCCCAATGGAACCCGAGCGCGCCTTCGGCCATTTTGCCGCCATGAGTCGCAACGAATTCCTGCCGGCATTGTTCGGCCAGCGGCGTATCAATGACATCGCAATTGTTCATGCGCGCAAGGGGGCCTACCCGGTACCAACCCTGTTCCGGCCCTTTTTCGGTGAGGAACGGGAATTTCATGTAACTCCAGCTCTTCACCTGTTCCTGTATCAATTGCGGATAGTGATTGTAATCGTATTGATCGTGCAGCAGCGAGCCGTTGGCATTCTTGATGCGCAGACCCCCGTGGTAGAGTTCCAGTTCGCCGGCAGGCCCAATCATGCCCATCGAATCGCAATGCAGGCGACCGAAATTCTCATGTTGCTCGCGATTCTTCAGGTACAGGTCACGCGTGAGCTGCACGGCGAAGGAAGCGGAATCGATCACTTCAGGAAAATACGCTTGCAGCGACGTAATATCGTCTTGCGTAAGGGGCTTGTTCATCCCGCCGGGAATGGCGGCGATCCCATGTATCCGCTTGCCCGATACTGCACGAATGACTTCCTGCCCGAATTTGCGCAGGCGGATGCCTTTCAGGGCAATCTCGGGATAGGCATCAAGCACGGCGATGATGTTGCGTTTTTGCACCTCGGAGGTAAACCCAAACAGCAGATCAGGCGATGCCAGGTGGAAGAAGTGCAAGGCATGGCTTTGCAAGACCTGGCCCCAGTGCATCAGCCGACGCAGCTTTTCCGCAGGGGCAGAAAGCACGTCAACCCCCACTATCTGATCAATGGCCTTCGCTGCTGCAAGGTGATGACTGACCGGGCAAATACCGCAGAGCCTCTGCACGACCAGCGGCAGTTCCCAGAATGGGCGGCCCTGTATGAACTTTTCAAAGCCGCGAAATTCAACGATGTGCAGGCGGGCTTGTTGCACTTGCAGCTGTTCGTCAACCAGCAAGGTCACTTTGCCGTGGCCTTCGACACGGGTGACGGGATCAATGGCGACCCGTCTCAGGTTATCAGGATTGGCAGCGGATTCCATGAACGATAGCCTCAGTCAAAACGCCGGTATTGCGGGGCAAGCTGCGGTTCGCGCTGCTCCCGTAGGGCATTGATCAATTCAAGAAAGGATTCTGCGGGCGGTGGGCAACCCGGCAGAAAGTAGTCGATCGTTACCTCTTCATGCAGCGGGTGCACTTTGGGCAGCAGTCGTGGCAACTCGGGATCCTGGGGAATTTGCGGTGCGACCACACCCAACCCATGGAGATAGGCCTCATCCAGGCATTGCTGCACGTCGATGGCGTTACGCATGGCGGGGACACCGCCGTTAATCGCACAGGCGCCTACAGCGACCAGAATTCGGCAGTGCTTGCGGAATTCATGCAGGGTTTCCACGTTTTCGGTGTTGCACAGCCCGCCTTCGATCAAACCGATATCGCAGTCATCCAGTAGCTTGATGTCGGTGAGCGGTGAACGGTGAATTTCAATGTGTTCGACCAGCTCAGCCAAACGCTCGTCCATGTCGAGAAACGACATGTGGCATCCGAAGCATCCGGCCAATGAGCAGGTGGCGACCTTGGTTTTTGGCGATGTCATGTCGGCGTATCCTGGGCGTTATCGGGCTGGATGTCGAGGCTTTCGGGGCGCTGGTTGCCGCGCACGGCAATGTCGGCGTTATCGTAAAGGCGTTCGCCTATCGGATGCGAGTAGGGCTTGCTGCGCAGTAACAGCGCTCCTGTGGGGCATACGTGGCAGGCTTGATCCGTTCCCCGCAGTGTCGTATCAACCAGTGCGCCCGTGTCGGAATGCGATGCGACCGTGGTCGTCGGGCCACGTCCTACCAGCTGGAACACCTCTTTCTGGTCGATTTGCTGGCTGGCCCGCACGCATAACGCACAATTGATGCAACGGTCGCGGTCAACGATCAGATCCGGGTGCGACGCATCGAGCTGGCGATGCGGAAACGCATGCGCATAGTGGCCGTCCAGCATGCCCAGATGGTACGCGATGGCCTGCAGCTGGCAGTTGCCGCTCAGCTCGCAATGCGGACAAAAATGATTGCCCTCGGTGAACAGCAGTTGTGTGAGGTGCAAGCGCATCTGGTTGAGGCGGGCGGTTTCCGTTTCCACCACCATGTCGGGGGTGGCGGGTGTAATGCAGGCAGCGCGCACCTGCTGATTGACGTCGACGATGCACAGCCGGCAGCTGCCGTGCGGCGTTAGCCCCTGGCGGTGACACAGGTGCGGCACGTAGGTGCCATCACGTTCACAGGCATCCATGAGCGTATCGCCGCTCTTGCACGCCACGGGCTTGCCATTCAAAGTGATGTTGAATCCGGTCATTGACTGGTTCCCCTGGCGAATACCCCTGATGCGGGATTTTTCGGTTGTGTCAGTTCGGCGAATCGCATCGGCGCGTGCAGCATGACATCATTCAATGCACTGGTGGCGGTCTGCCCCAGCCCACAATGGCTGGTGACGCGCAACAGTTGGCTGAGTTCCTGTAAATCCCGCACGGCATTGGGTGGCGATGGTTGCTTGCGCAGCTGTTCCAGCGTGCGCGCGATGACCTGTGTGCCAGCGCGGCAAGGCGTACAAAAACCACAGCTTTCATGCGCAAAAAAGTGGGCGAAGTTGCAGAGGATGTCCAGCAGGTCACGTTGGGTCGAAAACACCATGAAACTGCCACCGCTGGAGACATGGGCGAAATCGATGGCAGTGTCGAATTCGTGCGGAAATAACAGGCGACCTGAAGGGCCACCCACTTGTACCGCTTGGGTATTACGGGCGCCACACAGACCGAGGAGTGTGGAAACCGTTGTGCCCATCGGCAATTCGTAGATACCGGGTTTGTCACAATCGCCCGCTACGCTGTGCAGTTTGGTGCCGCGCGACGAATCGTTGCCAATGCGGGCAAAAGCCTCGGCCGAGTTCAGCGCAATCCAGCTGACGGCACAGAATGTTTCGACGTTGTTGACCACGGTGGGTTCACCCAGGTATCCCTTTTGGGCCGGAAAAGGCGGGCGGATGCGGGGAATGCCGCGTTTGCCTTCCATGGATTCCAGCAGGGCGGACTCCTCGCCACACACATAGGCCCCGGCGCCAACATGGATAGTGATATCAAAGTCCGGCCCCAGAACACCGGCCTGGCGATAACGGGAAAGTTCGGCCTGCAGGTGATCGTGCAGCCACACGTATTCGCCGCGTAAATAAAGGTGGCCCTGTGTTGCGCCGATGGCCCAGCCACAGAGCCGCATGCCCTCGATAACGGCGTCGGTGCGGTGCTCCAGCAGCACGCGATCCTTGAAAGTTCCGGGTTCGCCCTCATCCGCGTTGCAAACCACATGTTTGTGGATGGCTGGCGTGTCGGCTGCAGTCGCCCATTTTTGCCAGGTCGGAAAGCCGGCCCCGCCGCGTCCCCGCAAGCCAGACGTCTTCAACGTTTCAATGAAACCGGCAGGGGATGATTGTTGGGCAGATCGTAGCGCATCGCCGGGGCTGAGTGTCAGCGCCAGTAATGCGTCCTGCTGGTAAATGACAGACTGGCAATGGAAAAAGTCCGCCGGCCACCGGGAAAATGGAATTCCCTGATCAATGAGATCTGCGACGGCTGCGGCACGCGCGCGGGTGAAGCCGGTCACCGGTATCCCGTTGATCAGTGCGCCCGGCGCAAGATCACTGAACCCGGTGCACGACGTCGGTTTGATGACAATATCAGGTTGATCATGAAAACGGTCGCGCAACAGGGCGAGCGTTTCTTGTGCGCCCTGTTGTTCATCAATGATATTGGTGCTGACCAGAATACGGTAGCGGCAGGGTGTTGGCTGATCCAGAAAGGTATAGAAGCTGCAAAGCGCGCGCAAATCTGCCAGCGGAACACAACCATGGTGGCTGATGCAATCCAGCATGTTCGGATCGATATAGCCGGCATGGTGCATCAGGGTGACAAGCATTTGCAGGGCGTGCTGACTGCCGCGCTGCCCACCGTGAAATGTATCGATCAGCCGAATGACCTCGGAAGCATCGAGTGCGCCGGAGTAAGGGCCAATGCGCGGAAAACGTGACGGCTGGGAGGAATTGATCATTATAACCACAAAGAATCAGGGTAAAGTCGCCCTTAGCGTAGCTCATGCAGCATGACAATTTGTATGATGGTCGTCAAATTAGGGTGGCATGGTTCGCCGTGCAGGTCAGGACCCGAGTGTCGAGGTAAGTGAAGTGCGTAAGCGTGTGGTCAAGGTGCAGTGTCTGTACGGGGTGCGTGGGTGACGCCCGTTGCCGTGCGGTTGCATTTACAAGGCATGGTGCAAGGTTGTGGTGTGCGACCGGCGATCGTTCGTCTGGCGCGACAATGCGCGTTGACGGGCTGGGTGGAAAACAACGGGGATCGCGTGCTGATGCATGCCCAGGGCGCGTCGGCGTCGCTGCAGGGGTTTATTGAGGTCTTGCCGTTGCATCTGCCGGCAGAGGCGCGACTGGATGCCATGCAAGTGAGTGCTGCGGCGGTACTTCCCGATGTCGCCGGTTTTGTCATCAGGCAGGCCGATGCGGGGGGAGCGTCATTGACCCTCCCGGATATTCCTGCCGATCGGGCGGTGTGTCAGCAGTGCCTGCAGGAGCTGCGCAACCCGCAATCGCGACGTTATGGCTGGCCATTCATTGCCTGTTCGGCGTGTGGCCCGCGCTATGCGTGGTTGAAGGCGCTTCCGTTCATGCGGGCGAATACCACCTTCTCGGCGTTTTCACCGTGTTCTGCCTGCCAGCAGGAATATAACGACAGTGATGATCGGCGGTTTGGCATGGAACTGATCGCCTGTAGCGATTGTGGGCCCTCTTTGTTTTATGTCGACGCGGATTCATCGCTGCAGGGGCACGACTGTTTTCCGGCCATGGTGAAGGTGTTGCTGTCGGGTGGTGTGGTTGCCTTGCAGGGCTTTTCCGGTTTCCAGTTGCTGGCCCTCGCAAGCAATGCCGACGCCGTTGCCAACCTGCGTCGCTTCAAGGCCAGGCAAAGCCGACCCTTGGCGTTACTGGCGCGGCAGGCGGAAGAGGTGGCGCAGGTCGTCAGTCTCAGTGCTGACGAGCGTGACTGGCTCGAAGGCAGTCATCGTCCGATCGTATTGCTGAAACGAAACGATGTCACGCTCTGGCCCTGGGTGGCAGCGGATAATCCGCGGTGGGGCATCCTGTTGCCTGCCCATGGCATGCATGCGTTGCTCCTCGACCAGCTTGTGAGTGCCGTGGGCAACGATTGCTTTCACGGTAACAATGATGCGCCCGTGATGCTGGTGGCGACCAGCGCCAATCGTCGGGGTGATCCGGTCGCGGGCAATGTGGATGATCTCCTGCCATGGCTGGGCAAGGGCATCGATGCCATTTGCCATCACTCGGTTCCCGTGTGGCAGGTTCAGGACGACAGCGTGCTGGCCGTGCTTGACGATGGGCCAGTGATGGTGCGGAGGGCGCGAGGATTTGCCCATGAAATCATCGCTATCCCTGACGTGTCCGGTTCGCCGGAACACACGGGTAACGTGTTGGCTGAGGGTGCATTTCTCAAGACCACGCTGGCCCTGCAAAACGGTGGCAGGGTGCTGCTGAGTCAGTATCTGGGGGATATGGACAGCGTCAAAGTGGTGGAACGCAAACGTGAGGTGGCCGCGCGTCTAGCAACATTGTGCGGATTTGCGCCGGACGTGCATGCCGCCGATGCCCATCCGGACAGTCCCGTGGCATTTGATCTGGCCAGTGCTGACCCCGTGGGGCGCACTGTCACGACGGTGTTCCACCATCGCGCGCATGTGGCGGCATTGATGGCGGAATATGGCACGTTGGCGCCTGCGTTGGTGGCGGCCTGGGATGGGATCGGGTATGGCGAAGACGGGCAATGGTGGGGCAGTGAAGTTTTTGCCGTCACGAACACGGGTATCCGGCCTGTGCTGGGATTGCAGGCATTCCGTTTACCCGGGGGGGACCGCTGCGCCCAGGAACCATGGCGGGTCATGGCAGCATTACTGCTCGATGCCGGGGTCAGCGCAGACGAAGTGCGATCACAGTGGCGTGATCCGCTGGACGATCGCCAGGAACGCTTGATCGCCAGTCTTGAAGCGGATTTCCCGTTTCCGCGTGGCACGAGCATGGGGCGGTTTATCGAGGGCCTGTCAGGTCTGTTGCTGGGCGCGTTCCTCAACGAACATGAAGGGCATGCCGCCAGCCGATTGGAGTATGCTGCTCGCATGGCCAAACCGCTGACAGGCGATATCGTCGAACTGCCCCTTGTGCTCGACAATAACGGTGTTTATCGCTGGCAGTGGCAATCGCTGGTCGCACAGCTGTGGGAGCGTCAACGAGCAGGTCAGGATAAAAATGGTCTGGCGCGCATGGCGCTGGATTCGTTGGCTGAAAGCCTCATCACGGCGTGCCGTGCCCAGGGATACCAAACGCTGGGGGTGAGCGGCGGCTGTTTCCAGAACCTGTATTGGCTGGATTATTTGCGCCAACGTTGTGCGCAGGAAGGTATTCGTTGGGTCAGACCGAAGCGGTTTCCCCCCAATGATGGCGCCATCGCCTTGGGGCAGGTCATGGCGCTGACATCCGCATGACATGTTGTACTTGCGCGAATTCACGAGTGTTTTGCAGTAACGTTTTGCAGTAACGAGGTGGCTTATGTGTCTAGCCGTGCCGGCGCGTGTGGAGCGCCTGTTTGAAGACGAGGTGTTGGGGCCTTGTGCCGCCGTTGATTTCGGTGGTGCCTTGCGCACGGTCAGCTCGGCCTTCGTGCCGGAGGCCCGGGTGGGGGATTACCTGGTCGTGCATGCGGGTTGTGCCATTTCAGTGCTTGATGAAGACGCCGCCCGCCAGGTGCTGGCCGAACTGGAGGCACTGCAGCAATGTCGTTGATTTCCCGGGATCCCTCCGGAGAAAAAATTCCGGAAAAGCTACTCAGCGAAAATCTGCCTGTAGAAAATCTACCCATCGAAAAGCCGTTGGTAGAAAACACGCCGGCCGAAAAGGTGCTTGCAGCATCCTGGAATGTTCCCTTCCGTGATCGACAGCATGTCAGTCACCTGCTGGAGTCTATCCGTGCGTGCGTGACGCGGCCCTGGAACATCATGGAGGTCTGCGGTGGACAGACGCATGCGATCCTTCGTCACGGGATAGATCAGCTGCTGCCGGACGGGATCGAATTGTTGCACGGGCCTGGCTGCCCGGTCTGTGTCACCGAAGATGCGATCATCGACGCGGCCTGCCGGATTGCGCTCATGCCGGGCGTTATCCTGTGTTCCTTTGGCGACATGTTGCGGGTGCCGGGCAGCGCTGGCAGCTTGATGCAGGCACGCAGCGAAGGCGCTGATGTGCGCGTGGTGTATTCGCCACTGGATGCGGTGAGTCTGGCCGTGCAAATGCCCGACAGGCAGATCGTCTTTCTCGCGGTAGGGTTTGAAACCACGGCACCTGCCAACGCCCTTGCGCTCCAACGGGCGCGACGCGCCGGCATGGGCAATTTTTCCATGCTGCTTTCCCAGGTGACAGTGCCACCGGCGCTGACCGGTTTGCTTGCCGGCGAACACCGTATCGATGCGTTTCTGGCGGCCGGGCATGTTTGTACCGTGATGGGGTTTGGCCAGTACCACGCCATTGCCGAGCGGTTTCGGGTGCCCATCGCTGTAACGGGGTTTGAACCCGTGGATATTCTGCGCGGCGTGTTGAGTTGCGTGCAGGCCCTCGAAGCAGGGCGTTACGGGGTTGCAAACCTGTATGAACGCAGTGTGAGCGAAGCAGGAAACATCAGTGCACAGGCAATGCTTTCGGAAGTCTTTGCTCCAGTGGACAAAATCTGGCGCGGGATCGGGACGATTCCAGCGAGTGGCTTGTACTTCGCGCCGGCTTATGCCCAGTTCGATGCCTTGCAGCGTTTTGACCTGCCGCCGATTGCCGCCACGAATATACAAAGTGAGTGTATCAGCGGCGACATCATGCAAGGGCTCAGGAAGCCGCATCAGTGTCCTGCGTTTGGCAAAGCCTGCACCCCGGAACATCCACTGGGGGCCACCATGGTTTCCGGCGAAGGCGCTTGTAACGCCTATTATCAGTACCGCAATGAGGTGGTCGATGAGTAATGACACCCCTGCACCGTTCTGCGGAATTCCAGTGTCCGAGCCCCGGGAAAGGATTCAGCTGGGGCATGGCGCTGGTACGCGACTGACCCGCCAATTGCTGCAGAACGTATTTTATCCTGCGTTCGCCAACGCCGCGCTTGATGAAGGCAGTGACAGTGCCGTGCTGGATCTGCCCGCCGGAAAGCTCGCCTTTACCACGGATGCCTATGTGGTGAATCCGCTGGAATTTGCGGGCGGCAATATCGGAACGCTGGCTGTGTGCGGCACGATCAATGATCTGGCCATGGTTGGCGCCATGCCCCGGGCCTTGTCGGCGTCGTTCATCCTCGAAGAAGGCCTTTCACTGGACACCTTACGCACGGTCGTCGCTACCATGGCAGAAGTTGCGCAGCAAGCGGGCGTCAGTATTGTGACCGGCGACACCAAAGTGGTGGAGCGCGGGAAAGGGGACGGCATTTTCATTACCACGTCCGGGGTCGGGCAATGCTTGTGGGCTACACCGGTGACACCGGCAGCGATTGAACCGGGTGATGTCATCCTGCT
>JBPOHS010000035.1:0-14834 GCA_052035295.1 Pseudomonadota bacterium | reverse complement strand
GCCGAGAAACAGGCAGGCGATCTGGCCAGCCTCGAGGAGCTGAATCACCACATTATCCAGCGTATGCGCACCGGCATCATCGTGGTCAACGCCAAGGATGAGATCCTCATGATCAATGATTCCTGCTGGAAAATGTTCAATATGCCCGCGCTTGCCAAGGACAGCCCGCTGGAACAACTGTCGGTCGAGTTGCAGCAACAGCTGGCGACCTGGCGACAAAACAGCCTGATGCGAGGAAAACCTTTTCGTGCCGTGGTGAACGGCCCTGACGTCATTGCCAATTTCACCCCACTGGAAACCGGCATCTTGTCGGATGTGCTGATTTTCGTCGATGACAATACACGCATGGCGCAGCAGGCCCAGCAACTCAAGCTTGCGTCACTGGGCGGATTGACCGCCAGTATTGCCCATGAAATCCGTAATCCGCTCGGCGCCATCAGCCATGCGGCGCAATTACTTGGCGAATCCAGCGAGCTCAGCAACGGCGACATGCGACTGGCCGACATCATTCAGAAAAACAGTCTGCGCATGAATCGCGTGATCGAGAACGTGCTGCAACTGTCGCGCCGCCGCCCGACACAGCCTGGGCTCAACGATTTGTGCGCCTGGGTGCAGGAACTGGTGGCCGACTACAAAAGTGGCAGCGGCAAGGACTGCGATATCGAGGTGCGTTGCCAACGGAATGTCATCGAGTTTCGTGTCGACCTCTCCCAGATGCAGCAGGTTTTCCACAATCTGATACAGAACGGCTTGCGCTACAGCGAGAAGCAGACCGGTTCCGCCACCCTGCAACTCAATGTGGGCGTTACCCTGCAAACCGAACAGCCCTATGTCGACGTTATCGATCGCGGCCCGGGTGTTGCCCCGGAGCAAGCCGACAAGATTTTCGAACCCTTTTATACGTCCGAGAAAACCGGCACCGGCCTCGGACTCTATATTGCCCGCGAACTTTGCGAAGCCAATCAGGCACGACTGGACTATATTCCCATACGATCCGGCAGCTGCTTTCGGGTGACCTTCGCCCACCCTGGCCGCAACATGGCGGTTTAATTTATTAAAATAAAGACAATAGACATGAGCAAATACCGCGCCCTGATTGTTGATGATGAACCGGATATCCGCGAGCTGCTGGACCTGACGCTGTCGCGCATGGATATCGAGTGCGACATGGCGGAGTGCGTCAACGCAGCGTATGAACTGCTGAAACAGAAGACCTTTGATTTCTGCATTACCGACATGAACCTGCCGGATGGCAATGGCATCGATCTGGTGGGGCATATTCAGCAAAACATTCCGCAGTTGCCCGTGGCCGTCCTCACCGCCTATGGCAGCATGGACACTGCCATTGCCGCGCTGAAAGCCGGTGCTTTCGATTTCGTGTCAAAGCCTGTCGAATTGCAACGGCTGCGGGATCTGGTGACCAGCGCACTCAAACTGCAGAACGACAGCAAGCCCAAGGCCACCACACAAGCCTATGATTCGCCGATTCTGGGCACCTCGGAAAGCGTCAAGCGATTGCGCCAGCAGATACAAAAGCTGGCCCGCAGCCAGGCACCGGTTTATATCAGTGGCGAATCCGGCGCCGGCAAGGAACTCGTCGCGCGGCAGATTCACGCACTCGGCCCGCGCGCCGATGGCCCGTTCATGCCAGTGAACTGCGGCGCGATACCCGGCGAATTGATGGAAAGCGAGTTTTTCGGCCACAAGAAAGGCAGTTTCACCGGCGCCTACGAAGACAAACCCGGCCTGTTCCAGGCGGCCAAGGGGGGCACGCTGTTCCTTGATGAGGTGGCGGATCTTCCCATGCACATGCAGGTGAAGCTGCTCCGTGCGATACAGGAAAAAGCCGTGCGCGCGGTCGGTGCCTCCAAGGAAGTCGCCACCGATGTGCGCATACTGAGCGCCACCCACAAGGATTTGAATGCGCTGGTGGAACGCGGCGAATTCCGGCAGGACTTGTTCTACCGCATCAACGTGATACAGATCCAGGTCCCGCCCCTGCGTGAGCGCGGAGAAGATATTGGCTTGCTGGCTGCCAAATTCCTGGAGGAACTGGCCGAAGAATGGCAAATGTCATTGCCGCGTCTGAGCCCGAAAGCCATCGCACAGCTGGAGGCGTATCCGTTTCCCGGCAACGTGCGCGAACTGGAGAACATTCTGGAACGCGCCGTCACCCTGTGCGACGACGAAGTAATTCAGCCCGAGCATTTGCAATTGCCGGATGCCGGCACTCCCGAGCGCCGTGCAACGACCAGCATCAGCGGCGAAACCCTGCCCGACTTCGAAGCCGTCGGCGAGTCACTGGAAGACTACCTGACCGACATTGAAAAAACGGCCATTCTCAAAGCCCTCGATGAGACGCGTTGGAATCGCACGGCCGCAGCCAAAAAGCTCGGCATGAGTTTCCGATCGCTGCGCTACCGCCTGAAAAAGCTGGGCCTGGATACTGACGACACCTGAGGCGCGACGAGGCTCAATGCCACTCGGGATTGGCGTTGACGCCCTCGCGCAGGCGTTGTTCAGGCAGGTAGGGCCGTGGATCGAGAATGGTTTCCCGTTGCAGCACCTGGTCCACCAGCAAACGGCAGGCAGCTGGCGCCAATACCAGTCCGTTGCGGTAGTGGCCTGCGTTTACAAACAATCCGCGCGCACTTTCCAGCTCGCCAACAAACGGAATGCCGTCGGGCGACCCTGGCCGCAACCCCGCCCACTGAGCCACGACCGGAAACTGCTGCAAGATCGGCATCATGTCGTAAGCACGTCCCAGCAGAAATTCACGTGCGGCTTCGGTGGTACCTTTGTCGAAGCCGACAAATTCCAGCGTACTCCCCGCCAATATCAGCCCGTCCTTGCGGGGCACCACATAGGTGCCGTTTCTCAGCACGATATGTTGTAAATAACCGACTGGCGCCTGAATCGCAACCATTTGCCCGCGCACGGGTTTCACGGGCAAACGCAATCCCAAAGGCTGTAGCAGTGCGCTGCTCCAGGCACCCGCACATACCACGAAGGCATCAGCCACATAACGCCCCTTGTCAGTGACAATGGCACGAGCCTGATTATCACTGCATTCCAGCGAGACCACGGCTTCATTGTCATGCAACTCAACGTGCTCGTGAGCAAGCAAATACTGTCGCAATGACTGCAGCAAGCGCGGGTTGCGAATACTTCCCACCTGGGGCATCCAGAGGGCACGGGCAACGGCACACTCCAGATGGGGTTCGAGTTCGCGTGCGCCCGCACCATCGAGCGCTGTCACGGCACGCCCGTATTGCGCTGACCATTGCAAGGCGGCGGTTTCATCTTCGGCATCAAGCATGAGCAGGCCGCAAGGGTTGTACTCGGGATCAATGCCGGTGACTTCACGCAGGTGATCGGTCAATTGCGGGTAATAACCTTGCCCCCAGGTCGCAAGCGCGGTAATGGGCGATTCATAACGCCACGGGTAAAGGGGAGAAGCAATTCCGCCGCCCGCCCAGGAAGCTTCGGTGCCGGTGTTCGACTTGTCGAAAAGCACTACCTCACAGCCCGCCTGAACAAGCTCGTAGGCTGACAGCAGCCCCATGATGCCGCCCCCCACCAAAACTACACGCATATCACTCCCCTCTTTACTACACGTACGCACTGCACATTTATTCCGTCGCCTTTACCCCGGCATGCTCTTTATGGTGACAGCGGATGTCCGCCAAGACCATACCCACCAAGAGTCAACTGAAGGAAATTCTGATGAAATCACTGAACGGATTCACTCTGATCGAAGCCCTGATCGTCATGACGATTATCGCCGTTTTCGCCAGTATGGGCGTACCTGCCCTGCAAAATTTCGTACAAAAACAAAAACTCGAATCTGCACGTCAGGAAATCCTCTCGCTCGCGCAACTGGCACGCGGAACGGCGGTCAGCGAAGGCACCGCTACTGTGATTTGTGGTTCGCGGGACGGTCAACGGTGTGCGGGAGGAAGTCTTTGGCAGGACTATGTCATCGCCTTTCACGACACCGATTTCAATCACCGGCGCAATGAAGGCGAGTCATTGATTTTCAGCCAGACACTGGGCAATGCGAATATAAGAGGAACCCGTGGCCTGCTCGAATTCAACGCCAGCGGTGCAGGTTACATGGGGAGCTGGCTGTATTGCTCGCCTGATGCACTGGCGCTGGCGCAAACGTTCCGGCTGGTGGTCAGTCTGGGCGGACGCATCCGTATTGAACCCACTGACCCGCAACGCTGCAGCTGAGCCGGCAACGTCAACGCTGACGCCGCACCTGCGGCCCCACCATGACCTGCTGCCAACGCATACGTTCTGACTGGGCCGGATAACGGCCCAGCGAGGCCGGATTCTCACCCTGCATCAAAAACATGTCGCCATTAAGTAACAATGGCGAAAGCCGCGTGGTCAGGGGCGACTGCAAAGCACCCGTTGTATCGTCGGAACCTGCGGGATCCAGCTGCCCGGTATTGTCTTGCTGCGGATTTGCAGGTCGGGTATCGACCGCCCACAAGCGCTGCCGACCGGTAGACACCGCACAACGCTCAGCCTGACTGGCCGCAGGCGCCCATGACAGGAAATAAGCCTGGTGATCCAGGATCAGCGGCGGTGCCATGAGTTTTTCCCCCGCGGCCATGATCATGGGCTCGACCTCGGCCTGACGATCGCCCTGTGCCACCAACGGCGCCCTTACCACAAACAAACCTCCCTGCCCCTGACTGGAATGCGGCTGCGGCAAACGCCCGCTACCGACGGCGATGACCCATTCCTGCTGGCCGACAGCGGATTGTTGCAGCGCTACGCTTGGCGCCAACAGGAATGCATTGTCACGTTCAGGCGCATTGAAACTCAGCGCGGCGAGCAACCGCACCTGAAGTGATGCGTTATCATCGGTCGCAGAGGGCAATTGGATTTGAAAAAGTTTTCCATCGATGTCGAGGGCAAAGAGGGTATCGGTAATGCCGTCTCCGTCGATATCGACGGACTTCACTGGCGCCGCGATGGGAGAGACCATGGCATCCACCTGCGTATGCTCCTGCTGTCCCGACAGGCTGTCGATCGACCATAGCAAGCGCCCTGCCTCTGCTCCAGTCGCCTGCACAATATATATCGCGGCACCGCAGACCCCAGGACTGGCGTTACACGGGGCGTACCCATGATTCGCATCAAAACGACCATCGTAACCACCCCCAAACACCAATACGGTTTGCGCTGCGCGGTGCCCAGGCAGCTTCAGCTTCGCCAACACCGGCGTTGACCACGCCTGCGCCAACGCAGAAAAGCCCGCGGAGTCGGCGCCAAGGTCAAATAGCGTCTGCGGTACTTCGGGGTCGGTCACGTCAAAGGCAAGCACCCGGCGCCCAGCTCTGCGCAAGCCACCGTAGAGATACACGTAGTCGCCATCGGTGCGGCGTATCATGCCATCCTTGTTGTGATCGTGTCGTAACGCTACCCATGAGGTATCCAGACCGGCGATCACCTCACCTGTGCCCAGCGCTTCTTCCGCCATCAGAGCGGGAATCACGGATTCGGGCAAGGTGGAAGACAACCATTCCCCGGTCTCGGCATCCATCGCCCGCAGGAAGCCGTCGGTGCCACTCCACCACAGCACTTGCAGGCCAGGCTGCGCAGAATCTTGCGCCGCTGCGATGTCGTACGACACCAGAAGTGGAGCACCGAACACCGATGCACCCAGTGTATTGCTTTCCCCCGAGCGATGCTGCCAGGGTTCGATACCCAGCGTGCTGAGCCGCTGAAATTCAGCGTTACCCGGATCAACGCCGGCAAACTGGTTGTAGCGCGCAAGCGCTTTTTCTACCAGTGGGTACTGGGCATCCTGCAGCACAGAACTGCCCTGCCACCCATAGGCATGCGCGATAAACTCGAGCACCTGTCGCTGATCCAGTGTCATTGCAGCTACCGATGCGGCAGTTTGCAGCGGCACCTGCGTTCGGCCGAGCTGGACAAAAGCAGCGCGTTGCGGAACGGGCGGCAATGTGTCTGCGGCGCCCCCGCGTGTCACGATATTGCCATCGGGGCGCGAAGACTGTGTCCAGGCACTCCTGGCAGAGGAATGAAGGCAGGTCGCCTGTGCATCACCACAATTCGCCAAAAGGGTCGAGCCACCCTGTTCTGCGCTCAAGACCAATTGATGATTATCGACGCTGGCCGCATAGCGTTTTACATTCCCTGGCCATTGCCCAGATGCCAGCGGCTGGAATTGCGTCGTCACCAACCGGGTATCACCCTCCAGCGTTTGCGTGGTGAAATAATTGCTGATCAAAGGGGAAATCGGTGGGTTGGCCACTGGCACCGAAGCGGAAAGGACGACATCAAGCACCCCGCGCAATGCCTCCACATTATCAACGCTAAAATAACGCCCACCACCGGTGGCGCTTATTCGCGCCAGCGACTCACTGTCGTCGCCCAAGGTAACCACCGAGACATTGAGCCGTTGCACATGATGAAGGTAATCCACCAGCGCGAGCGCACAGGATTGCCACGCAGACGCTTTGCCCTCACCGGAGGAAACGCGGCAGGAGGGGTGGGTTTCCGTGGTGGTTTGGTTATCTGTCACCAGGCGATTGACCCACACGCCAAGCGGGACGCCGTCGATCAATCGGTCGAGGGATTCTGCTTCCGCCGTGGATTGTGATGCCATGAGCAACAGATGACGCTCGGGAATTTCGGCGGGTTCTACCTCCCGGGCTGAGCAGGTGTTTCCGGCGGGGGCACGGTAGCGCAGCTGCGCTGTAGCCGCATCGTTATAGTGTTCACTCGCACAGTAGGTTTCGAGAAGCGCCCTGGGTCCACGCAGGGCAATATCATTTGTGCACGCAGATTCCCGCATCAACCAGTGATTACCGTTCACCACGGCGGCCGGGTGGCTGACCGTCTGTGTGCGTGATCTGGGCAGGAATCCTTGGTAATTTTCCGTCAGAATGCTCTCGGCATGGCTTTCCTCGCGATAGGCAGAACGGTAACGACCAAACAGCACGGCCTGCCCGGAAAAATATTGGCCAACCTCCAGCAAACTGCCCAGCAGCGAAGGTTCCTCTCCTGCCTGCAATGTTTCTAAGGCTTGTAGTAAATCCGTGTGCAGAAGCCCCGCCGCATCCGCGTTTTCGCGGAATGTGACCGGCACGCGAACCACCCCACCACCATTACCATAAGTGGCGAGGCCCGTATTCTGAAAGGCATCCGGTGATTGCCGCGCATACTCGGCGAATGCCTGTTTCACCATGCCAAGTCGCGAGCGCGCCTGCTGATCCTTGTCAGGAAAATAAGGCGGCATCCCGCTCACGTCATATCCGCATGCCACTTCTCCCGCCGGCGGCGGCATTTGTGCAGGGGAACACCCCATTTTCATCGACAAATCAAGCACGACCATCGTCTCGGAAGGCACGGAGGGCGCCCGATACATGTCGTATTCCGTCTCTGCCAGTGCAGCGTTTCCGAACATCATTGCCATCAGCAGGAAGCCACCCTGCATCCATCCAGCCCTTGCCATGCGCATCCCTGCACTCCTTACATTACTGCTGAAAAACGCCGATCGCGGAATCCATCCTGCGCCACACCTGACGGTTGAGATGCCCGAACGGAATCCCGGTTGCCTGTCCAAAATAGGCTCTCCCATCCGTCGAAAACTGCTGAAAAACCACTTGATCCGAGGCGAATCCCGGCACAGGCGCCGCACCGAGATAACGGGTGCGTGCCTGCGCCACGACAGGATTGGGGGAGGAAAACGATGATGTCGCCAACGGCATATAATCCGGAATGTCACATTGTTCACGACTGAGGCCGTGGGCGCGCAGGCAGGCATCCCATTCACCGCCACCCACCAATGCATTACGCACCATGCCATCACTTTCCAAACGGGAAATGGACGCGGCGATGACAGATTCCGCCGCCAGAAAGCTGGTACGATCCAGTTGATTGTTGGTCGCCAATCGTTCGTGAAACAGCGCTGTCTTCATCAACGTCATTCCCAGCAATGACATCAGCAGCACGGTGACCAACGTAAAAATCAGCACCATACCAGTGGTGGGATGCCGCAATACAATTTTCATGATGCCCGGTTCCTCATGGCAACGGTAACGACCACCGTGCGGCGCAGGCGGCCATCACCCACATTTATTCCGCGCGCGGGATCGGCAGGAAGGCTTGCATCGAGCAAGGTTTGAGGCACTGTCGCCAAGTCAGTTGCGCCGCCGAGGCTTCTTTCGCCGCGCAACAACAATCCCACGCGAAGACTCACAACCGGTGTGTTCGCCGAAATTTGTGCCACGCTGGCATAATAATCCGGGATGCCGTCGCGATTGTTGTCCACCCCGTAAAGCACCTGCAGGGCTTCCACGCCGTCGAGGACAGGATACGGGCCGCCTTCACTGTCTTCACAACGCAATTCACGCCGTTCGCCGTCACGCAGCAGGGTAAACCTTCGCCACTCAACACCAGCATTATTTTCCAGCACATCGTCGGTGCAGCCGTGTCCGCCTTCGCTGTAAATCACCAGTGTATCGGCGAGTCGCCCATCTGCCCCAACGCCATTACCACCCACAGGATAAGGCGCAGGCAGGCCGGGTTCGGCAAATCCAGCTTCGAGAAGGTGGCGATAGAAAAAATCGCCGGCGAAGCTCATTCGCTCCGACAAGGATGTGCTGGCTTCGATTTGAATGCCTAACTGCCGTTGCGACAAAAACAGACTCAGCAGTGCCGCCATCAATAGGCTTGCCAGCAGCATGCTGATCATCAGTTCAACCAGACCTATGCCCTTGATACCGAGTTTGAGGGTGAATTTGGGTTTGATAATCATGGTGCACCTACCGGCCAGAAATGCATCATCAGGCAACGGGGTTGTTCATCAGTGTCCGTGACAAATGTCGCGCGGCAAGCTGAGGGAGTGGCCGCGACATCATGCCAGGCGACGACGACACATGGCGTCGGCGATTCGGCATGACAATTTGGAAACACGGCGATGCGCCCTTGCGGCAGGTTTTGCGATGCCAGCTCACGACTTTCACTTAAATCCCGGGCAGCCATTTCCCTTGGATCGATACATGGCGTGTTGGCACTACAGAGAGCGTCATTCGCGACAGGGGAAATAAAACCTGCAGGCCAAGCGGCTGGATTACTATTGATACGCTCGACAAGATCACGCGCCAGCCCATGTGCCTGGGTGCGCAAGGCCGCTGCATGCACCTGCTGACTGGTATGAAGGGCAAGCGAAACAAATCCCAACACCACACAACCCAGGATCAACAGTGCCACCAGCACTTCGACAAGAGAAAAGCCCCGCGACAGGGCGGGAAAACAAGAGAATGACAAGGTGAAGACTCCCAGCAGTGGAATCAGCGACTGCCGCGGAAGCGGCAGTTCAATCCGGCTGGGAATAAAGACGTTTACGACTTAAGGAAAGAACTCAGCGGCAATCCAGGTAGGTTCGATCGTTGGCAAACGTCCAGGTGCCATTACTGGTAAAATTGAACGCGCCACACCCATCGTTTTCCTGATCGCTGCCTTCGACAGGGGTCGCCGTGATCGTATAGGTATCACCGGCCTCGGCGACGGCACTCGCGATGACGTAGCGTTCCTGCGTCACACTGAACGCATTACCCGCCGTATAGGAATATGTCTGCGCACGGATTTTCTCCATGCGTTGGGACATTTCCAATACCTGGGCAATGGCATCACGACGATGCGTTTCCCGCACCTGATTCTGGTAACTGGGAAACGCAATGCTCGCCAGAATCGCCACAATGGCGACCGTGATCATCAGCTCGACCAGAGTAAAGCCCGCATCGCGGGCAAGATTAGTTAGCGCCATTGCCGGCATGGATGCGGTTCTCACCTTCGTTGGAATGCCAGCGCGTACGCTGGATGGCAAATGAGCTATCCGTCTCGATATCAATCAAACGAGGCCCCATGGACACAAGTTCTTCACGCTCACCATTAACCACAGCCTGTATCAGGGAAACACCTGAAATCAACCCCGGAGCCACCTCCTCGGCAAAACGCACGAGAGAACCATCATTGCTTCCACTAGGCAATGCACCTGCAGCGTTACGCAGGCGAACCTGATAGAGGTTCATGTGGCCGGTGCGAACATTACACTCATACACACGCTCTTCGGGTGGCACATAAGTAGCGAATACCAGGTTTTGGTTCAGCACAAACGGTTCACCCACGACTTTTTCGCCGAGGTCACTCGATCCAGCACCCCGCAACCGCATAAACCAGCCTTCCGTCTGGTCTTCTTCGATATCGACGGCCCCTGTCGTCGCATCGCTCAGATCAGAGAGCAAAATAGGGCTTGGGCGATCCGCTGCAGCCGTTTCAGCATCTGTTTCAAAAGGCTCGTAATCCTTGATCATGAAGAACGCTTCATCGGTTTCTGTATTGGTGGGATGCGAGCGATAGCCAGACCCAACGGCAATGCCTGTCCAACGCTTGCCATCCGTATCACGCATGAGGGTGAGCGCAGGTGCATCATAGAAGCGGCGATATTGATCATGCGTCAGCGTCACCGATCCACCGAGCTGGGCGACCACTTTGGCACTCGCTATCTGGTGCATGCTCTGGCCATGGCCGTTTTTAGCCAGATCGAAACGCAACACCTGCCCACCAAGATCAACGGCATAGATGTGATCGGCGAAGCCATCAGCATCGACATCCAGGGTTCTGAGCGTGGCAGTAACGGAATAATCCATATCGTCCAAAACAGTGACATTACCGCCCGCGAGAGTAGTGCCCGCCGCTCTCCACAATGGCTCCCCGTCTTGCGCATCCACCAGGAAGATACCTGCGCCCTGATCATCGCTGGCAGGCGTAGGCATGCTATCCCCCGTGATTTCGTGGGAGTCATAGTCATAGCCACCACCAAACATCATGACCACACGGCTGGTACAGGCAGATCGCGGCTGCGCGGCCGCACATTCATTGGCCAGACGCGCCAGCAACGGTACCGACCAGGTTTGTCCCAGTGTCGCAAAAGGCAAGCGCGGGCTTTCTGCAGTACCTGTATTTGTTTCAGGTGTGATGGCAAACTTCAGTACCGGCTGCGGTGTGCCGCCACCATAAATACTCGACACGTCCAAGGCATAATAATTTCGCCCCCCCATGCGCATGCCACCGTACAGGTTGACAAAATCGTCATTGTCACGCAGATCGCCATTGCCGTTATGATCATATCGATACGCAATCCAGGAGGCATCCAGACCATAAATCTGATTCCCACCTTCCGGACCAGTGAAATGCCGCTGATTGCGTAATAATTCTTTCGGCGCGAAAGCAAACAGCTCCTCGCCATTTGCAGCGTTAAATCCATGCAACAAGCCCTGATTGGTCGACAGGAACAAGGTATCGATTGACTGGGTTCTTGCCGGATTTGAAAAACCGTAGTTAATCAGCAATGGCTTGGCATGAATAGGGGCCCCCATTTGAGGTCCAGAGCCATCTCTTCTTGTCAGCCAGTTGATGACTTCTTCACCCTCCGATGTATCAAGCAGAGTATTCAGCGTTTCGGCACGTGAGTCGTCGTCAAAGAGATCCGGCTCCAGCAACGTCATCTCTTCACCGTCGTTATCGAAGTTGTCGTTATAGTCATCAAGGAAACTGAAAATTTGTCGATTGGTGGGAATGTGCTCGCGCGCACCGCCCTCGCGCACAGCACGCCCATCGGCATTCGCCGACCAGAAACTTCGGCTAGTGGCGAGAAAGTCGCCATCATCATCAATTGCGGGGTCATCATTGACGTCCACAATCGAAAACTCCGGGTGATCCGCATCAGGCGCCCGCAAACGATAGCGTTTCAGGTTGCCAGGCCAAAGCACATCACGAGACGGTTCAAACAGTGAGAAATACAACTGGTCGGTATGCTGCGTACGGTTCGACTGGTCGACCGAGACACCCGTGGCCGCCTGTATGTTGTTGCCATTTGCCACGGCGTCGAAAATATTCCGAAACGCTGCTGACAGCTCTTCTGCGCTGTTAGCAGAGTAATACGCGCCAAACACCGCATCCTGCGGCGGGTTCTCGCCATACCCGCCCCGCGCCAAGGTCAGCAGGTTGGCCTCCGCCGTACCAGCCGATGTCACGTCGCCGCCGAAGCCGATGGTGTAGGTAGGGATGGGCGGATGATCGTCAATTCCATAACGACTTGGGTTCGCCAGGGCCATGGACAGTTTGATGCCGCAATCCCACAAGTCAGTGCTGTCGCAGGTCAATGGGTTCTCCGGGGACCTGCTTATGTTGGCGACCTGGCTCGCTACGTACTCCAGATCGCATCGATTACCACGATCACCTCCGCACACCTCGTTATTGGGATAACCGTCGGTCAGCATCACGATGGCCGGACTGGCCGTGCACTCTTCAAGACCATCGATAGGGCTTTGATACTGCGGTGTACCGGCAATTTCATCATGCCCACAATCCCTGTCATCCAACGCGTCCACAACGCAGGCCGTGCGTCTGTTCAGCGTCGGCGCTGTGACAAAGCTGTCCAGATGACTGGTCCGCATCAGCGCATTCCACCGACTGACACCACGATTCAAGCCGTAATGCGCTGAATTACCAAGCATGTACTGCGCGGTTTCATAATAGGCGCCAACCAATGGCGTATCCCCTGTGGCGGGCATGGTATTGACCACGCCGCGCAGGGCATCGCGGACAGTAGATGGAGCACTACCGGCGGCGTTCCCCTCATACACTCTATATTGCACGTACAATCGCGGGCGGAACTGGTCCAGTACAGAACCTTCCGTGCCACGGACCACCCGGGCACCCTCCGCCGAATAAAATCCAACACTACCCTCGACCGCGCTCACCTCGAACAACATCGCATTGCCCGATACCCAATTACCCGCCTGGACTTGAGCCGACACCTGGGAGGTGACATTGATCGTTATGGCGGAATGCTGACGTATCTGGTCTGCCGGCAACAGATCAGACTGCGCGACAGCGTCTTGCCATTCCAGGGCATCAAAGCCAGCCTGATCGGGAATAGCGGCAACGTTGCCCGCAAGGGCGGTCCGCGCCTGCAGCCGGGCGCTGCCGACATAATCCACATCGGTGGTCAGCACCAATGATGCCGAACGTATCACCGCCCCTCGAGGAACACTGATATTGGCAATGCGAACGGCCGCCGCATTGTTGTCCGCCGCTGACACGATCATCGAGGGATCATCGTTGTCGAATGCCGGTCGCACCATGAAATCGTCCGCCGGCGTTGCCCCCCAGAACGCGTTTTCCACATTGGCTTGATCGCCCAATCGGCGCACTGGGTAGAGAATGGCCCCACCGGGCGAGGTATAACGCGCCAGCCCGACATGGTAATCATCGCCGGCATCGGTCAGTAGCTGGTTGAGTGCATTCTTCATGGCGGGCAACCGCTGCCGACCAGGATGAGCCTCATCGATGTCGTAGCTCATACTTCCCGAGGTATCGAGCAGCAACATGACATAGGGGGTCAACGCTCGCGAAGGACGATAGATTTCAGTGTCTTCGGCATGGGCACAAACAGAAAACAACACTGACAAGCACAATGTCAGCAGACTTGCACACTTTAATGGAACGGATCTTCCGGATTTCATTGCCGCGCTCTTTCTGTCGTTCATTGTGCTGCGCTTCCTTTCTCGTCGAAAATGTCACCCGTCATGGCTATTTCAGGTCGGGCGAATTCCTGCGTGTTGCTCACCTGTGCAAATGCGTTGCTGCCGACGCTGCCGGTTCCCGTGACTTCATAAAAACGCCACACATTGGTATTGGTCGAACTGCCGATCATCGGGCGGTCTGCCCGGTTTTCCGCACGCTTCGTCACGCTGTTTGCCTGCACCTGACCCGGGCCGTTAAGAGGAGCGCACCCATTCCCCTGTTGCTGCCCCACACATCTCATCACTTCGGTGCTGGACCACAAACCGGCCAACACCGGCTCCGGATCATGCATGACCACTTCAATGGCGGTGTCCGCTGCCTGGAAAGCAACACCTGCCGCATTGGTATTTGACACGATGCGGGATTGCACCACGCTCTGCTTGAGCGACGCGACGCCGACCAACATGATCAGGGACAAGATGACCAAGGCCAACAACAACGCGGCACCACTCTGCCGAGAAAAACGGCTTGAAACCGACAATGTCGCTTTTTTCATAACACATCATCCATGCTGCGGTTACGCACGCGTTCGGTGGTGGTAAACAAGGTTCTGCCCCGCGCATCATCAAAAGGGCCTGCCGTCACGTCGAGCAAGGGATACTGCTGCGAAACCCGCTCTCCCCCTTGTTCCAGGGTCGCAATCAACATGGCCACCTGAACGGTCACCACTCGCTGACCAGCGCTGACAGCCCCTGGTTGCACGTACAGATCCGGCAAACCACTGAACGGGCTGGCATCAACACCGAAAAGCACCTGGAAACCGTCCACACCCACCATCATGGGCACGTTATTGCAGGTCAGCACATTGCGCCCGTTGTCATCCACGTCAATGCGATACACGTTGACGGCCGGATTGGCACCGGGCGCCCCAACCAAAGCGTTACCTGCGCAGTCGAGGTTTTGGGTCAACGCTCCATCGTAGCGAATCGTCAGTTCATCACTGTCAGTCCCGGCGCCATTGACTCCCTCGACAGCGACATCAATCGGTGTGCGATCGCTGTACCCCGCCCGCCGCAGATCGGCCAGCAGAAAATCAAAGGCAAAACGCCCCGACGTGTGCATGGACGTTTGATTGATCTGAAAGCGTGACGTTTGTGAATCGGTCACCAGCATGGCAATTGCTGCCGACACCAATATTGACGCCAGCAACATGGAAATCATGAGTTCAACCAGCGAAAGCCCTCGTTGCCAATGGG
>JBPOHS010000139.1:0-7893 GCA_052035295.1 Pseudomonadota bacterium | reverse complement strand
ATGTCCATTGTTTTCGCTCTTGCACTCTTGATTCTGTTTTTTGCCGTGAGGGCTGAATCGTGGTGCAAGGGGTGATGTTCTGAAAACGCCGTTGCACGGCGCCCGTAAATACATCCCTGTAGGCTCGTCGGCGGCATCCATGCCGCCGACGTCCCTGCAACCCTGCATCACACCCTCCCTCAGTACACCAGTGCAAGCAGACAACACCCGCCATGGCAAGATATACGCAGCTTGGGGGCAGCGTTAATTGAGATCCTTCACGAACAGATAACCCTTGCTGCGAACCGTCTTGATACGACGCGGGTTCATCGGATCATCACCCACCTTGGGACGAATCCGCGACACGCGCACGTCGATCGAACGATCCTGCCCGTCGTATTGAATGCCACGCAAACGCTCGAAAATCTCTTCGCGCGAAAGAATGGTGCCGGCATTCGAGGCCAGCAACCACAATAAATCGTATTCCGCGCTGGTAAGGTCGACGGCGTCACCGCGCAACCAGACCTCACGGGCACTGTTATCTATCACCAGTTCGCCGAACTCGAGACGTACGCCATCACCAGCTTTCGACTTGGCGCTTTCGTCACCGTCCTGACCATCGGAACGACGCAGTAGCGCACGGATGCGCGCCAGCAGGACGCGTGGTTTGACGGGTTTCGGAACGTAGTCATCGGCGCCCATTTCCAGGCCCAGCACCTGATCCACGTCGTCAGTGCGTGCCGTGAGCATGAGAATGGGTTTGCGGTATTTGTCGCGCACCATCTTGCAGACTTCGAGGCCATCGGCGCCAGGAAGCATGAGATCAAGCACGACCAGATCAGGCTGGCGATTGATGATGGCGGGAATGGCGGAGGAGCCATCCCGGATGACTTCCACGGCCATGCCATTACTGATCAGGTAATCAGCCGTCAGCTGTGCCAGACGATCGTCATCCTCAACAATCATGACCCGGGGTTGAGTATTGTCTGCACTATCCGTCAGCATCGGTGGTACCTCGTCGAGTAACTCGTCTGTCTTGCGTAATTTGAACGGTGTATCAGGCGATTGCCTGCTTTATTCAGCGTAGGTGGCCATCCTGAAGGGCGCCACTCCGGCGGCAAAAGCTGTGAATAACCTGTGGCATGTTGCGAATAAGTATTTTTTTTCGCCACACAACATATTGTGGTGCCCACATGAAGGCCGCGCCATTCGCGAGGTCCAGAATACTCCACACTATTCACACAATTTATCCACAACTTAACCCCAGTTTGCTCGCCTTGCACAACCCTGAAACCCGCACTATCTTGTACCTGTGCAGTTTTTAACCCCTACATGTTGGGGTTAAACAAAAGAGGTTAGATTAATTTCCAACCAATCCAGGCCAGTTATCAACAGCCGGGTTGCGTGTCGGAGCGGCCTCGTCGTCCTTGCCCATCACCACTACATATTGTGGAGGGGATCCCCTTCGCACGGGATTCTGTTGCCCGCATTTGGTGAGACCGGATACGCCGACGCCGCTTTGGTCAGGAAACGTCTTGAGGCAGTAACACCAATAAAAGCAATGCGAGGCCCTGGAATGCACACGGATCTTTCTCCGGAAACCCATCTTCAATCCACCCGATCGGCGCCCTATTCCCCCGGGCTGGCATCGGAGCTGATCTCGACCGCTCCCGGCAACCTGCGCGTCATCAAGCGTAACGGCACGGTTGTGCCCTATACCGATGACAAAATTGCCATCGCCATCACCAAGGCATTTCTTGCCGTGGAAGGCGGCACCGCAGCAGCGTCAAGCCGGATTCATGAAACAGTGGAACAGCTGACAAAACAGATCTCTTCCACGTTTCGTCGTCGCATGTCTTCTGGCGGCACTATACATATCGAAGAAATACAGGATCAAGTCGAGCTTTCATTGATGCGTTCCGGCGCACAAAAAGTGGCGCGCGCCTATGTGCTTTACCGCGATGAACGTTCCCGCGCGCGGGCACAAGCGCAGTCGGGATTTCAGCAATCGTTGTTTCCGACCATTCATGTCACCCTTGAGGATGGCAGCCTGGTGCCGCTGGATCGCGAGCGTCTGGAATCCCTGGTGCACGAAGCCTGTGACGGCCTTGCTGACGTCAATGCGCAGCGCATTCTCGACGAAACCTGCAAGACCCTGTACGACGGTGTTTCCATTGTGGATCTGACCACGTCACTGGTGATCACCGCACGGACCCTGATCGAACAGGAACCCAATTACAGCCAGGTCACAGCGCGGTTGCTGCTCGACCAGGTCCGCACCGACGCATTGCGTTTTCTGGGGCTGGCCGATTCGGCGACACAGCGCGATATGGGCTACTACTACCCGCTCGCACTGCCGCTTTATATCGAGAAAGGCATAACGCTGGAATTGCTTTCCCCCGAACTGGCGAAGTTCGATCTGGCGCGGCTGGGCGTTGCCCTGCGCCCCGAGCGTGATTTGCAATTCACCTACCTGGGATTGCAAACACTGTTCGACCGCTATTTCATTCACCACAAGGATACGCGTTTTGAACTGCCGCAGATATTTTTCATGCGCGTGGCCATGGGCCTGGCGTTACATGAGAAGGATCGCGAAGCCCGCGCCATCGAATTCTACAATCTGCTGTCGAGCTTTGATTACATGGCATCGACACCCACATTGTTCAACAGCGGTACGCTCCGGCCACAGTTGTCTTCCTGCTATCTGACCACGGTTCCTGATGAATTGCACGGCATATTTAGTGCAATTCGCGATAACGCCATGCTGTCGAAATGGGCCGGTGGACTCGGTAACGACTGGACCCCGGTGCGTGCATTGGGTGCCTATATCAAAGGAACCAACGGCAAATCGCAAGGGGTGGTACCGTTCCTGAAAGTGGCCAACGATACAGCCGTCGCGGTCAATCAAGGTGGCAAGCGCAAAGGCGCCCTCTGCGCCTACATCGAAACCTGGCACCTCGACGTCGAGGAATTCCTGGAGCTGCGCAAGAACACCGGTGACGATCGCCGTCGCACACACGACATGAACACCGCCAACTGGGTACCCGACCTGTTCATGAAACGCGTCTTCGAAGACAAGGAATGGACACTGTTTTCGCCCAGCGATGCGCCTGATTTGCATGACCTGTACGGTGCCGCCTTCGAAAAACGTTACTCCGAATACGAAGCCATGACCGAACGCGGCGAACTCAAGCTCTTCAAGAAAGTACGGGCCGCTGACCTGTGGCGCAAAATGCTGTCGATGCTGTTCGAAACCGGCCACCCCTGGATTACCTTCAAGGACGCCTGCAACATGCGTTCACCGCAACAACATGCCGGTGTGATCCACTGTTCGAACCTGTGCACCGAAATCACCCTCAATACATCGGCAGATGAAATCGCCGTGTGCAACCTCGGCTCGATCAATCTTTCCAGCCACCTTGTCGATGGCCGCCTCGACGAAGAAAAAATCGCAAACACGGTTCGCACCGCCGTACGCATGCTCGATAACGTCGTGGATATCAACTACTACGCCGTTCCGCAGGCACGTCGCGCCAACCTGAAACACCGCCCCGTCGGCCTTGGCATCATGGGCTTCCAGGACGCGCTCTACCAACTGAAAATGCCTTATGCCTCCGACGCCGCCGTCGAATTCGCCGACGCCTCGATGGAAATGATCAGCTACTACGCCATCCTCGCCTCGACCGAACTCGCCGAAGAACGCGGCGTGTATTCCAGCTTCGAAGGCTCACTCTGGAGCAAGGGCATTCTGCCACTGGATTCGCTGGATCTGCTGCAAGCCAGCCGTGGCGACGAATACATGGCCGTGGATCGCACCCAACGCATGAACTGGCAACCCCTGCGTGAACGCGTCCGTGCCGTCGGCATGCGCAATTCCAACGTCATGGCGATCGCGCCCACCGCCACGATTGCCAACATCACCGGCGTCAGCCAGTCGATCGAGCCGACGTTCCAGAACCTGTTCGTAAAATCGAACCTTTCCGGCGAGTTTACGGTCGTCAATCCCTGGCTGGTGCAGGAACTCAAAACGCGCAACCTGTGGGACAACGTCATGGTCAACGACCTCAAATACTATGACGGCTCGCTGCAGAAAATCGATCGCATTCCGGCCGATATCAAGGCGCTTTACGCCACAGCCTTCGAACTGGAACCACGCTGGCTGGTCGACGCCGCCAGCCGCCGCCAGAAATGGCTCGATCAAGCGCAATCACTCAATCTGTACATTTCGGGCGCGTCGGGCAAGAAACTCGATATCACCTATCGCATGGCCTGGTATCGCGGCCTCAAAACCACGTATTACCTGCGCGCCATCGGTGCGACCACCGCCGAAAAATCGACCATCACGCGGCATGATCTGAATGCGGTGAAACCGGTGATGAGCGGGGAGGATTTCACAGGCAAGGCATGCTCGATCGACAATCCTGAATGCGAAGCGTGTCAGTAATTCAGGATTGATGCAAAGATCATTACAGATTGGTAACTGCACATTTTGACCGGGTTTTGGATTTTTATTTGTGGGCACTGATGTTGTAAGGGGATTTGAAGGGGATGGTTTATGGAACGTCGGCGGCATGGATGCCGCCGTCGAGCCTACAGGGATGTACTTGCGGCGTTTCCAGAAACCATCCCCTTCAAAGTCCCTGTGCACAAAAGCAGATAATTGCAGTAGCCAGGCAAACAAGAAGTAAAAATTAGAGTGACCGTGGAGGAATAGCCATGTTGAGTTGGGACGAATACTACAGCGACGAAGCCAAAAAAATCACACCAGAAATGGTCGAAGCCCTGATAGCCGAGGAAACCCGCGCCGAAAACTCCGATACACTGGCCACCGCACTCGCGGAAGTCGTGCGCGACATCACCGTCATCACTTCCATAGACATAGAACAACATGCCCAACAGGCCCTGCGCAACCTCGACGTCACCGCCGGCCTCGAAGAACTCGAAATGGGTGCCGCACGCGTACACGTCGACGACAAACGCATGATCAACTGTCGTGCCGACGTCAACCAGCTGGTACCGTTCAAATATGACTGGGCCTGGCAGAAATACCTCGACGGCTGCGCCAATCACTGGATGCCGCAGGAAATCAACATGACCGCCGACATCGCCCTGTGGAAAAAACCCGGGGGATTGACCGACGATGAAAGGCTCATCATCAAGCGCTCGCTGGGCTTCTTCTCGACCGCCGATTCGCTGGTCGCGAATAATCTCGTACTCGCCGTTTACCGCCATATTACCAACCCGGAATGTCGCCAATACCTGCTGCGCCAGGCGTTCGAAGAAGCCATTCACACGCACGCCTATCAGTACTGCGTGGAGTCACTGAGCATCGATCCGGGTGAGGTGTTCAACATGTACCGGGAAGTGCCCGCCGTCGCCCGCAAAGCCGCCTGGTCACTGCGTTATACGCAAAGCCTCGGCGATCCATTGTTCCGCACAGGCACGACGGTCAATGACCAGCGTTTGTTGCGCAACCTGATTGCGTTTTACTGTGTCATGGAAGGAATATTCTTTTATTGCGGATTCACCCAGATTTTGTCGATGGGGCGTCGCAACAAGATGACCGGCGTGGCCGAGCAGTTCCAGTACATTCTGCGCGACGAATCGATGCACCTGAATTTCGGCATTGATGTCATCAACCAGATCAAACTGGAAAATCCGCAACTGTGGACGCCGGAATTCAAGCAGGAAATCATTCAGATGCTGGTGGAAGGCACCCAGCTCGAAATTGAATATGCACGCGATACCATGCCACGCGGCGTGCTCGGTATGAATGCATCAATGATGGAGGAATACCTGAAATTCATCTGCAACCGTCGACTCGCGCAAATCGGGCTGCCGGAGCAGTACCCGGGCGTGCAGAATCCCTTTCCGTGGATGTCGGAAATCATGGATCTGCGCAAGGAGAAAAACTTTTTTGAAACCCGTGTCACCGACTATCAGGTCGGCGGCGCGCTGTCCTGGGACTGACCCTGCGATACCCCTGAGCATTTTTGGGTCTGTGTCAGCCGCGCTCAAGCGCGTCGGCCAAAACCCACGGCGTTCCCTCAACAATAACGATAAAACGCGCCCACTGCCCCGGACCCCACATCCGGGGCTATTTTTTGTCATACAATAAAGTTACCCTCCTGCCAATGCACTTATCGACCTCAGACCCTGCTGTCGTTTGGCAGTGATCCTTGTTTCGGTATGACGTTTGTTTGAGTAAGACGATTGTTTGAATAAGACGATTGACCAGGAAGCCAGAAAATGAGCAGTAAATTCGATACATTCCTGCACGGGAGCAACGTGTTGCCGCCTGTGCCCACCGTAGTGGCGCACCCGTGCACCGAAACGTCGCTGCAAGCAGTCGTTGAAGCGGCACGCCAGAAAATCATCGAACCGATACTAATCGGCCCGGCAGCGAAAATCGCATCGCTGCTCGACACCCTCGGCGTGCCGGTTGACAGCTTTCCAATAATCGATGAGCCCCACAGCCACGCGGCCGCCACCCGCGCCGTTGCCATGATCCGGGAAGGCAAGGCGCAGCTGTTGATGAAAGGCAGCCTGCATACCGATGAACTGATGCATGAAGTAACGGCCAAGGAACACGGCCTGCGCACCGAACGCCGCATCAGTCACGTGTTCATTCTCGATGTGCCTACCTATCACAAGCCGCTGTATATCACCGATGCAGCGATCAATATTTTCCCGACCCTGGAAGACAAGGTCGACATCATCAAGAACGCCATCGAACTCGCGCACGCGCTGGGCGTGGAAGTTCCCAAGGTCGCCATCTTGTCGGCCGTCGAGACCGTCACCCCCAAAATACCGTCCACCATCGAGGCGGCCGCCCTGTGCAAGATGGCAGAACGGGGTCAGATAACGGGCGCCATCATTGACGGCCCCCTTGCCTTCGATAATGCCATCAGTGCCGATGCGGCGCGCACCAAGGGCTTTCAGTCGCCCGTGGCGGGCGACCCCGACATTCTGGTCGTGCCTGATCTGGAAGCGGGCAATATGCTGGCCAAACAACTGACCTTCTTGCTCAACGCCGAATGCGCCGGCATCGTTCTGGGGGCACGCGTGCCTATCGTATTGACCAGCCGCGCCGATACCGTTCCCAACCAGGTGGTAAGTTGCGCCATTGGCGCGTTGCTCGCGTGCGCACAACAACGGCGGATGGCGCTGAAATGAGTGCGTCGGAGAGCCCGCTTGTCCTCGTCGTGAACTGCGGCAGTTCGTCGATCAAGTACCAGTTGATCGATCCCCGGCAAGGCCAATGGTTTCTGAAAGGCTTGGTGGAAAACATCGGTGCCGACAG
This sequence comes from Pseudomonadota bacterium, assembly GCA_052035295.1. Lineage (GTDB taxonomy): Bacteria > Pseudomonadota > Gammaproteobacteria > Pseudomonadales > Ketobacteraceae > HdN1. The sequence goes on along the minus strand of JBPOHS010000139.1, from coordinate 611 downwards.
TGTGCACCATGTGACCTGTCGACAAGCGGAATCGGCCGACCACCGGAAAACCCGCGCACAAATCCCTTGTGCCGATGTCGATACGGCGTTACAGGCCATGGCCGACCTGTTGCTGTCGCAAACGCTGCCGTTTTCGGTCATTGTGCATCGCGTCGTGCATGGGGGCGAGCGTTACCGCGAGCCCTTGCGACTCACGCCTGACGTTATTGCCGATCTGCAAACACTGGACGCCCTTGCGCCATTGCACAACCCGGCCAACCGCCAGGGTATCGACGCCTGCACCCGCATTTTTCCGGACGCGGTGCAATATGCCGTGTTCGATACCGCTTTTCATGCCACCCTCCCCGCACATGCCAGCCGTTATGCCATACCACCGGCGTGGCATGCCGCCGGTGCCCGCCGTTACGGCTTCCATGGCACATCGCATCGTCACGTGGCAGGATTGGCGGCACAATGGCTCGGCAAGCCTCTGTCACAATCCCACCTGATCAGTCTGCACCTCGGTAACGGCGCGAGCATCACTGCCATCGAAAATGGCTGCTCGGTGGATACCTCGATGGGACTGACCCCGCTGGAAGGCTTGATCATGGGGACACGCAGCGGCGACATCG
>JBPOHS010000076.1:0-22599 GCA_052035295.1 Pseudomonadota bacterium | reverse complement strand
GTGTTGATGGAGGCCTGCGTGCGTCTTGAGCAGTCTGATCAGAGCAATCTGACATCGGGACAGCTTCTGCTCCGGGATCGCTGCGTCGCCCTGCAGAATATTCGACAGGATCAGGGCGAAGCCGCCTACCAGACTGTGTTGGAAAATGTCTCCCCCGAACAGATGGCCAGCCAGCAACGTAACTCTCGCAGTGGGGCCAAAATTCAGTCACGCAATGTAAACCAGCGTATGGGGCGTTTGCGCGCAACAAAAAGAACGCCGCTCAAATCCCTGGGCTTTTACCAGTATGCAGATGGCTTCAGCGTCGATATTGGCGGCTTGGACATACCTCGGTGGGGCGCGTTTGTGAATGGAAGTCTCGATTCCAGCAGCAAGGATGCCACCGATCGCGAGCCTTCCTATGACAGTGATGCTACCGGCGTTACCCTTGGCACTGATTATCGGATCAATACACACTGGGTCGCCGGGATTGCTCTGGGCCAAAGCGAAGCCAGGACTGACTTTGTCTCCCGTGAAGGCGCGATCAGTAGCGATTCCATGAGCGCGATCATTTATGGTTCCTACAGCGACGGTGGTTGGGTGGTGGACCTGTCACTCGGTAAAACCACTACCGACAGCGAAACCGCGCGGAAAATCGATTACTACGAAAGTACCCAACAGAGTGATCGAGTGCAGGCACGTCCCAGCGGCGACACGGGTAGTGAGGACACGTCGTTTTCCTTGAACACCGAATACCAGTTTCAGAATGGCGGCTGGACATACGGCCCCTACCTGATGCTCGAAGCCATAGAATCTGAAGCTGATGCCTTTTCCGAGTCGCAGGCCGAAGGTTGGGGTATTGGTTATGCGCCGCAATCAAACCGGCTCACACGCTACGAGGGCGGTGTTCGGGCCACCTGGGTATGGAATCAAAGCTGGGGGGTGCTGACGCCGGGGGCGCACCTGGGAGGCAGTCGGTACCAGCAATCCGAACTGGAACCTGTGGTTGCCCGCTTGCTCTTTGATGAGCTTCAAACCCGCACCTTTGAAATGAAACCAGACCAGCTCGACCAGAACTATCAGACTTTGGGGCTTGATTGCGCAGCCGTTATGCCAGGAGGTTTTTCGTGGTTCGCTGCCTACGAGCAATACCTCGGCTACGAAAATCTGGACATTGCGACTGTAACGGTCGGTGTAAGGGCTGAGCTGTAATTCCGATGTTGCGTCGAGATGCGGACGGTTTCCATTGGCCAACAAGATAACAGGGGCGCTTATGCCCCTTGATTCGGCTGTGAGATGGCAAGTTTGACCTTGATTTACGCACTCACAGTCTTATGCAACAGATTCTGGTGGGGTTTTGCGGTTTGGGTGAAAAGTTCAATCGGTTCCCCGATCAATAATCCACATGAATTTGATACGCTCCCTCTACCCGCACCTCCGCAACGAATCCGCCTGTCACTGCCTTGAGTGTCAGGATCTCTCCGCCGCTGATCTGCGGCGTTTTTACCCGATCACTCGCCGGGATCCACAAACGAACGTCTTCCGCGCGAGCTGTGTTGCCGCTCAGATTCATGCTGCCCGTGTAAGGATCACTGCTGAGCGAGGTCAACACACCGGCGGCGTGCTGAGGATAGGCACGTGTCAGAACTTGCTGATACGCAGGATTTACGCCCAGATCGACATCGCCCGGGCACCAGGTGATGTTGACGTGATATTGATAGCCGGTGACTTCGTGACCTTGCCAGCTGCCTTGGGTGTGCGGGTCGCCACATGCCTGCTTCCATTGCCAGACAGCGCCACCAATGAGATATTTGTCTTCGTGTTGGGCATAGGTCCAGATTTGCGGTTCCGCCGATGCGGGTTCACCGAACCATCCCCATTCTCCCGACCAGAAGGGCGTGCGATAAAGCTTGGCGACTTTCGCTGCCTCCCGATAACCCGACGCGACATCGCCCGTTACCGTGATGGAACCGCTATACAAGTGCGGGGCAAAAACAATGTTTGGATCCAGTACAAACGTGCCCACCGGGAACAGGGTTGTACCAAAGGCTGACCATTCCACACTGGGTTCAAAAAAACCGATATGCGGAAAGCCGCCGGCAACCGACTGTTCTGCCGCCCGGATCGCTTTCAGGGTCTTGCTGTAATAACGCCCCATCAGCAGTGTCTGCGACAGCCCCACCGACAAGCCGAAATTCGGTTCGTTGATCAGGTCATAGCCTGCGATAGCCGGTTCTGCCGCAAATTCCCGCGCCAGTCGGGCCCAGACGTTGATCAGGTGATCCTGAATCCCGTTTTTATTGCGCCAGAAATTCTCCCAGGCCGTGGCCACGGCAGGCGATATTTCACGTACGCGCAAACGGCAGGTGGAGCGGCCTTGCGTGAGCGTGGCCCATTGCGGGGCACCGTCCCAGCCAATCGAACGCTCGAAGAACCCGCATTGATCCGCTTCAGTGCTGGCGATGTATTTCCCCCATGCATCCTGATGCATGTCGAGCACGACATAGAGTCCATGTTTTTTAGCCAGCGCGACGGTCTCACGAATTTTGCTGATGTAGGTTTCGTCGATAACGCCCGGCATAGGCTCCAGATAAGACCAGCTCAGCAGCAAGCGCACCACATTGAACCCGAGGCTGGCCATCCGCTCGAAATCGGCCTCCTCGGCAGGAATCACCGTTGGGTAGGCAGGGTAGGCGGCGTAATAGTCCCCCAGACTGTTGAGGTTGACGCCCCGCAGCAATACTGTGCGATCCCGGGCATCAACAACGGCTGGCTGGCTGCCCTTGCGCACGGAAAGGGGCAGGTCTGCCTCCGCCTGTGCCGTTAGGGGCAGGGTCGCAAGCGTGCAAGCGGCAAGGATGACGGCCGTTTTCATGGGGTTACCTGTTGTTGTTTTTGTCGGTCTTGCGCATCGGGAGATACGGGGCGAACGTTGTACCATGGTACTGTTTTAGGGGGCTGACGGCAATCCTGTGCAGACGCGGTAAATCTGCGTGGGTCTGCGTTGTCCTTTGATCCATGGCCAGTGCCCACCCTCCTTGCTTTTCGTTCAGTTACACCACCAACCCATCCCCCGGAAAAACCCCCGCAGGCTTTTTCTCCCGAGCGCCAACCCCAAACTCTACCCCCGCGTTCTGCGCCAGGTGCTCACGCAACACCGCGCCGAGCGCCACGCTGGTGGTCGTAAACCCACCTTCTCTGCCGGTCTTGTCACGCAGTTTGGCAAGGCAATACGCGGTATCACACAGCATTGCAGCCGTGCCACCGTGTCCCGGATCCCAATCGCTGTAGACATAAGCCCGTAACGTCTTGCCTGAGGGCGTTTTGCCGATCATTTCAAAACTGAACGGGCCATTGTTGCGTACCTGCTCGTCAGTGGGGCCGGTACCTTCCTTGGGTCCGAGACTGTGCAGCATCCGGCCGAAGCGGCTGGTCGGGTCTGCTTCGATGAACAGCATGGTGAAAAACGTCTCTACCTCCGCCTTGACGCGATCCATAAGTGACGTGCCCGCCAGTTTGGCTTCTTCGTAGACGAAATTCTTGCCGTAAGGGAATCCCTGCAAAGCGTGCGAACGCCGTACAATGCGGGCGTTAATACCGCCAATCGGGAACGGCATGATCCATTGTTTGAAATCCTTGTCCCACAATACTTTCTGCAATTCCGGGCTGGGTGCACCCTCAAGTCGGTCGTTAGGGTTGAGGAAGTGTGGGTTTTCCAGTGCCTGGGCCAGTTGCGGGTCGAGCGCGGCGGCTTCCATGACCCCCTTGCCACTGGCGAAGCTCCCACCCGATACGGCGATGTGCCCCTCGTGAAAGCAGTTCTTGATGTAATGACAATGTTCGCCAATGCGTGCGTAAGCTTCGGCTTGCAGCATCTGTACGCCCAAGTCCGAGGGGATCGAGTCAAAGCCGCAGGCGTTCAGGATCCGCGCGCCACTGGCTTTGGCCGTTTCATCATGCGTATCGATCATCCGGCGCAACCAGTGCAGCTCACCGCTCAAATCGCAATAATCGGTGCCATGACGCGCGCAGGCAGCGACCATGTCGCTGGCAAACAGGGCCGCCGGTGCAACGGTGGAGCACACCACGCGCGTGCTGCGGGCCACGCGTTCGGCGGCCGCCATGTCGCCGCCGGGAACGATCAGGATGTCGAGGTCGGGCGCATTGATTTCGGCTCTGAGGGCTTCGAGCTTGGCGCGATTGCGTCCCGCGATGGCAAAGCGGATCTTGCCCTCGCGGGCATAGCGCGCCTGCAGGTAACGGGCGGCCGGGCGCCCCGTGTGGCCGGTGGCCCCCCATAACACTATGTCGTACATGTCAGTCACTCCCTGTTTGGTAGGGGGCACTATAACGGGTTTGGGTATACGCTGTTAACCTGTCTTGTGTGACTACAAGTGCTCACATCGTTCATCCTTGAAGTGGATTATCCTGACGGGCAGGGTGTTGTACAATCGTGCCATAATGGATGGCGGCACTTGCTCGACCGGTTCCTCGTTCAGAACCCGGTCAAATACCACAACAAGAATAAAACCTGCGAAAAGAGCCCTATGAACCAAGCACTCTCGTTCGCCCGGCCCTGGTGGCTGGTGGCGCTGCTGATACTCTCCGGCTGCAAACCGACGGTCGAAATGCAGTTTGACCTGGCGCGAACAGGGCAGGGCTTTTACGCCAATGGCTTTCCGACCGATCTGCGTCGCCAGCCCGACGGCCATCTGGATTTGCATGATTTCCCGCGCCAGCATCATGGGCTCACCCGCCTCTATGTCGAGGCCATCCAGCAGGATGACATCGGCTATTCCACCCTACAGCCGGTATATCTACCCTTCACCGGGCCGCTGGCGGCGGAACGTTTACCGACGTCTCCCGAGGCCTATCTGCAGCCTGATGCGCCGATTCAGTTGATCGATATCGATCCGGATTCCCCCGAGGTTGGCCGCCGTTTTCCGCTGGAGGTCGCCGTCACCGCCCGGGCGGACGTCTATCGGCCTGCCCACTTGTTGCAGGTATTGCCCGTCTTGGGGCTCAATCTCCGACCCGATACCCAATATGCGCTGATCGCCACACAGGCACTGCCAGTAGCAGCTTCTCGCGCATTGAAACAGGCTGACGCCCTGACGCGATTGCTGGGGGATCAGTCGCCGGCGTTGGCGGAGCAATCGGCCTGGACGCTGTTCGCGCCGCTACGGGACTGGCTCCAGCAGGAAGGCATCGCAACCCAGGGGATCGTGGCAGCCACCGTCTGGACCACCGGCGATCCATCCCGACCGTTATTCCGTGCGGCCACGCAGGTGGCGCGTTGGCCTGCGCCGCGTCCGGCGTCCCTGCAGAAAATTGAGGAAACGCCCGATTACTGTGTGGTGGCCGGTCGCTGGAATGTGCCGGGGTTCCAGGTTGGCATGGCACCCTACGCCTATCCGAATTATGGTGGTGACATTCTTTATGATGAAGATGGCGCCCCTTACGTGCAGTATTTTCGGGACGCGCCTTTCGTTGTCACCATACCGCGTCAGCCCATGCCCACTGAAGGCTTCCCGTTATTGATGTACAACCATGGTACCGGCGGTGATTCGGGGCAGGTGTATCAACGTGGCAAAACGCTGCCCAATGGCGAGATGGAAGCCGGCGGTGGCCCTGCCCGCATCGCCGCCCAACGCGGCTGGGCCGCGTCGGGCATGGGAGGCCATATGGCGCTGGAACATTTGGGCGTATTGGGAACCGCCGACGGTTACATGGCGTACAACTTCCTCAATCCACGCGCCATGCGCAGCAACTTCGTGCAAATGGTGCTGGAACGCGTGCTGTTCCGCCGTCTGCTGAATGATTTGCGTATTGATCCTTCGCTGTGTGCGGATGCCTCCTTGCCACAGGGCGAAACGGCGATCCGCTTTTCGCCCTCTATGCAAGCCGTTATGGGGCAGTCGCTGGGGAGCTACACCGCCGGCATGTTGGCGGCCGTCGATCCCGATCCCCTGCAGGGAGCCATTCTTACCGGTGCCGGTGGCAGCTGGATTGAATTCGTGTTCGGGCCGACCGATCCTGTCAATTTGCAATGGCTGGTCGAGGGTGGCGCATTGCAGCTGCCGCTGATCCAGCATCTGGATCTCTGGCATCCGGTGCCAATGCTGGCAGAAATGCTGATGGGTGTCGCCGATAACATCCATTATGCGGAAACGCTGCTGCGCCATCCCCGCAAGCCAGCGCCCAATGTGCTGGTGATTGAAGGGTATCAGGATCATCAGGTGCCCGAGAATATCCAGCGCCCCTTGCTGCGGGCGTTAGGTGTCGATCTGGCGGGCGAGGAGGTCGGCGCGACGGCGAAAGAAACGGTATTCCCGGCCATTGCACTGGGCGGGGCCCAACAGCTGGGATACCCGGTGCAAGGAAACCGGCAGGTGGAAGGGCAGGGTGAAAGAACGGCGGTGGTAGTGCGTTATGCCCCCGACCCGGGCACGGATCTCGATGGCCATTACGTGACCTTCCAGCGGGAAGAACCCAAGCATCAATACGGTTGCTTCCTGCAGAATCTGGCAGAAGGCAAAGTGCCGGTCGTGCTTGAGGGAAGCGCAGAAGGTGGGGCGTGTTTGTAATGTCGGGAATAACGCCGCAAGCAGGCGGCGCTACTTGCTGTCCTTGAGAATCCGGTCGACCTCGGTTTCCAGCTTCATGCGCAATTCCGCTTCGATGCGCGGCATATACGATTTGATGATTTCGTTGACGACTTGCGAGGCTTTCTGCCGCAGTTGTTGATATTCGCGGCTGGCCGGGTCTTTGTCGAAACGCAATTTTGTGCTGCTCGGGGTGTTCAGCAAACGTCGCAGTTCTTCTGCTGCGTCGCTGCGGGGCTCGCGCGCTTTTTCCTGCGCGGCTTTGGCGTTCAGTGCGGCGTCTTCGAAATGTTGCTCGCGGAAACGTTCATATTCCGACTTGGCGCGCAGTTGCACGGGTGCAACGGGGGCGGGTGCTTCCGGTTCAACGACACCGGAATGCTGGCGCCGAACCGCGTCGCTGATCGCGAGTGGATCATTGTCGATGAAACTGGTATCCGTGTGGCCCACACGATCGTTCAACACCGGTACGTCTTCGACAAAACTCTTGAGCACCGGCAAATCATCAAACTTGGGCTTCTCGTCCTCGCTGTCGAGAATACCGGTCAATGATTCCAGCTCGTTGAGCATTTTCTTGCGCTGTTGCGGATCGAGAACGGGTGGTGTAGTCGGCTTCATCGGTAAAGAATCCCTCTCCCTGACTGGTTAACGAGTTGGCGAGCCAATGGTGTGGGTTTTTAAAGCATAGCCCTGTTCTTGATAAAAACGATAATTGCGCCGGCACTGATCTCTTGCTTCTGTGCTGGCCGGCACAATTTCGGCAATGCGTTCAAACTGCCCATGGAATTCGGGAACGGTGCCGGCAAGGTTCAGAAGCACCTGATAATCCCGTCGTAGCGGCGCTTGCCAGTCGACGGCAATGCGTGCGCCGGTGTCGGCGTTCCCGAGATCATGAGCCAGGAAACTATCATCGCTGAGGGCCCATAAACCCTCGCTGAATACTTCCGCGCTCGCCTGATCCGGGAGTTGCGCATACAGGCTCATGCCCAGGTGATAGACCTTGTCGATCAGGCGTGCGCCGTATCGCAGCGGGTCGAGCCCGCTGTCATCCGAGAGAATGTAAAAGTCGACCTGGGCCATCAGGCACAACGATCCAGCAGATACTGCGTCAGCAGCGGAACGGGGCGCCCGGTCGCGCCCTTGTCCGGTCCGGCCGACACCCAAGCCGTGCCGGCGATATCCAGGTGCGCCCAGGGGTAAGCCTTGGTAAACCGCGCCAGGAACGCGGCCGCCGTGTTCGACCCAGCCGCCGGCCCGCCGATATTGCCCATGTCGGCAAATGGGCTGTCGAGCAGCTTCTGGTACTCATCCCACAGTGGCATCTGCCAGAGTTTGTCCTGGGAAAACTGGGATGCCGCGCGCAGTTGATCGGCGAGCGCATCGTTGTTGCTCCACATGCCCGAGACTTCCTTGCCGAGGGCGATGATGCAAGCGCCGGTAAGGGTGGCTACATCGACCACCGACGCGGGCTTGAAGCGCTCGACATAAGTCAGCGTGTCGCACAGCACCAGACGGCCTTCCGCATCGGTGTTGAGAATTTCCACGGTCTGCCCTGACATCGTGGTGACAATGTCACCCGGGCGGGTAGCGTTGCCCGAAGGCATGTTCTCGGCGCAGGCCATCACCCCGGTCACGTTGAGCGGCAGTTCCATGTCGGCAACGGCCTGCAGGGTGGCGATGACGCTCGCAGCACCGCACATGTCGAATTTCATCTGATCCATGTCCGGGCCGGGCTTGAGGCTGATGCCACCGGTATCGAACGTTATACCCTTGCCCACCAGCACATGCGGCGCTTCACCGCGTTTGCCGCCCGTATATTCGATCACGATCAATTTGGCCGGTTGCGGACTGCCCGCCGACACCGACAGGAAAGAACCCATGCCCAGCGCGAGCATGTCTTTTTCTTCGAGCACTTTCACCTTCAGACTGGTGTAGGTACGGCCCAGTTTCCGGGCCTCGCTGGCGAGATACGCGGGGTGGCAGACATTGCCCGGCAGATTGCCCAGCGTGCGGGCATAGTCCATGGCATCGGCGACGGTCTGACCGATGCGCGCGGCTTCGGTCACAGCCTTTTGCGCCGACTTGCCAGCGACCACGAAAAACGTTTTCGACAGGCTGATGCGGGTCTGTTTGTCCTTGCCTTTGAACTGATTGAATGCATAGGTGGCGCTCGCGCCCAGCTCGCAGCACTGGCGAACCGACCAGCCGATTTCGCGGGCTTTTACCTGGAAATCTTCGATCAAAAAGCTGATGTCGCTGCTCTTGCTGGTCTTGGCCAGGGCATAGGCCTTTTGCATGACTTTGCGCGCGCCACTTTCGCTTAGCTCATCCGGCTTGCCGATACCCAGCAGCAACACCCGTTTGGCATCGATGCCCGTGGGTGCTGCAAGCAGTGCGGCATCGCCCGCTTTCCCTTCGACATCACCCAATGCCAACAGCGATTTCAGACCTCCGCCACAGGCCTTGTCCAGGGCTGCTCCGAGCTTGCCCAACTTGGCGCCCTCCAGCACGGGGATGACGAGGCATCCGGTTTTCATTTTTTCCGGGAGGGTTACTTTGACGGCAAATTCCATGGCGAGATTACCTGCAAGACATTAAGGGATGAATGTTGGATAATGCGCAACGCTTAAGTGTAAAGCTTGCTGCCTGCGACGCAAACACTGTTTCACACAATATCTGTGGGCTAGGATTTCCATGATCATTTATCGCTATTTGTCACGCCAGTTGTTCGCCACCACCCTGGCGGTCAGCAGCGTGCTCGTGCTGATTCTGGTCTGTGGCCGTTTCATCAAATACCTCGCCGAAGCCGCCGAAGGAACCCTCACCGGGGCGATCGTTTTCTGGGTCATGATTTATCGCTTGCCCGGCTTTCTGGAATTGATCCTGCCGTTAGGGTTGTTTCTCGGCATTCTGCTGTCGTACGGTCGCATGTATCTCGAAAACGAAATGGTGGTGCTCGAAGCCTGCGGTGTCAGTCAGACCCAGTTGGTGAAGCATACGCTGCTGCCCGCCGTGTGCATGTCCTTGCTGGTTGGATTCATGAGCAATTACCTCAGCCCGCTGGGGTATAACAAAGCGATGACGCTGCTGGAAGAACAGAAGAAAAAATCCGCACTGGAATTGCTTTCTCCCGGTCAGTTTCACGTCTCCCGCGATGGCCTTACCGTCACCTACGTCGAAGCCATCGACGGCCCCAAGAAAGAAATGCAGAACCTCTTCATCGTCAATTACAACCAGAAAGACGCCGAAAAAGTCGAACTGACCCGCGCCCAGCATGGCGAATACAAGGTAGATGCCCTGTCGGGAGCGCGTTATCTGGTCATGAAAGATGGATTCCGTTTTGAAGGCACCCCGGGCACTGCCAAATTCAATCGAACGGCTTACCAGACCTACAATCTCAAGCTGGAGCCATCACAGCCGCTCGAAATGGTGGGCAAGCACGAACTCATGAGCAACGTGCAGCTGCGCGCCGAAAAAACACCGCAGGCCACGGCCGAGCTGCAGTGGCGCATGGCGGTTCCCTTGCTGGTGCCGATCGTCGCCTACCTGGCGGTGCTGATGAGCAAGGTCAACCCTCGCCAGGGGCGTTATATGAAACTGTTGCCCTCCATCATTCTGTACCTGGCCTATTTGTCACTGTTGCTGGCCATGAAGAGCAAGCTCTCCAAGGGCAAAATCCCGGAAGATATCGGTATGTGGTGGGTCCACATCGTGTTTTTCGTGTCGGCGATGCTGCTGCACAAATGGCCGGAATGGCGGTTGCGCTGGCGCAAGATGCCCCCTTTGCCCGCCGTTTGAAAGGAATGACCGGCCATGAAAATCCTTGATCGATATATCGGCACCAGTGTGCTTTTCAGTGTGGCCGGCGTGCTGCTGCTCATCGTTGGGCTGGATGCCGTGTTTGCCTTCATCGCTGAACTCGAAGAGCTGGAAAACCGCTACCAACTCCCGCAAGCCCTCATGTTCATCGTTACCACCCTGCCGCGTCGTGTTTATGAATATGTGCCGGTGGCCACACTCATCGGTTGTCTGGTCGGATTGGGCGCGCTGGCGAACACCAGCGAACTTACCGTTATTCGCGCGGCGGGAATTTCCGTGATGCGGATTGTCTGGTCGGCGATTCGACCGGTGTTGCTGGTGGTGGTTGGGGCGTTGGTGCTGGGGCAGTATGTCGTTCCCAAAACCGAACAATATGCGCAGAGCCAGCGCACCCTGCTGATTGATGGCAGCGATACCATCCGGGCCCGGCACGGTTTCTGGTATCGGGAAGGCGACGAATATTTCCATATCAAGGCCATTCAGCCCAACGGCGTCGTCTATGGTCTGGCCCGCTATATCTTTGATGCCGACCAGCGCCTGATTGAAGCTGAATATGCCGAGCGCGGTCTTTTTCAGGGAGATCACTGGATGCTGGAAGACGTGCGTCAGACCCGCTTCGACATGGACAGAACCCAGCACAAAACGATCGAACGACTGCGCTGGGACACGCAAATAACGCCTCAGCTGATGTCCATTGTGGTGTTGAAACCGGCCAACCTGTCCTTTACCGATTTGTTCGCTTTCGCGTCCTATCGGGCCGAACAGGGAGTAGAGGCCGGGCAGTATTTCTTCGCGCTGTGGAAGAAAGTGCTGCAGCCGTTCACCACCCTGATCATGGTGTTCATTGCGATCTCGTTTATTTTCGGCCCGCTGCGTTCGGTAACGGTCGGGCAGCGCATCGTGACGGGCGTCGTGGTTGGGCTGGTATTCACTTACGCGCAGGAATTGCTCGGCCACGTCAGCGTGGTCTACAGCGTGCCGCCGATCATCGCGGCCGGTGTCCCGTTACTGGTGTTTCTGGGGGTTGGCATTCGCATGCTGCGTCGCGTTTAGGCGCAGCTCGCTTGATGGAATTCAGCGTCGGGAGCGATCGGCGGGCTTACATCAGGTCTTTGGGAATGACCAGTGTGCGTGTTCCTGAAACCCGGTCATGCCAGGTGTCGCGGGAAGGATCGGCAAACACCCAGAGATAGCCCACGCCGAACACACCCCATGAGAACACACCGGTGATACAGCGCAGTATGCATTGGGTGAAGGTAATGGGTGTGCCATCCATGCGGGCGTGCACGACTTTCAGCTTCCAGGCGCGCATGCCCAGCGTCTGCCCGCCATGCATCCAGAACCAGGAATAGAAGCCCAGTGTTGCCAAGACCAGCAAAGGAAAGAGTCCGGCCTGCAATGGCAAAGAGGTTTCGGCAGGCTTGCCGCCGAGCACGACGGCCATGAAAACAAATCCCACCAGAATCCAGATTGCCACCAGGATCAGAAAATCATAGACCGCCGCCGCGAGGCGACGAAACAACCCTGCAGGCGGACACGATGAAAGCGCGCTGGCCAATGGAATGCTCTGGGGTTCTGCTGTGCGAGTCTGGAATTTTGCAGGTTTTTTCTTAGCGCTCGGCATTGGAGGGAATCTTTGCGCTGATAGGGGAGGTGCGAGATGGATGAAGGAAAATGGTGCCTGGGGTCGGACTCGAACCGACATGTTGTCGCCAACGGTGGATTTTGAATCCACTGCGTCTACCGATTTCGCCACCCAGGCAAGGTCATCACATGAAGATGAGGGGCGCATTATATCAAGGTGAATGAACGCGTCAATAAGTCCTTTCGACATCAATGGGCTGACCGTATAATCGGCGACCCATTGCCATCCCGCAGCCCTTGTGTCACGTAGCGAGTGTCATGCAGCGATCCGACTTTCATTTTGATCTGCCCCCTGAACTGATAGCCACTCATCCGGCCGCGTCCCGTGCGGGTAGTCGTTTGCTGGTGGTGGATCGGCAGACACAGACATTGCGTGATCAGCAGTTCCCGGATGTGCTTGATTGGCTCTCCCCGGGGGATCTGCTGGTGTTCAACGACACGCGCGTGATTCCGGCGCGATTGTTCGGCCAAAAGGCCACCGGTGGGCAGATTGAAATTCTGGTCGAGCGCATGCTCGATTCACAGCGCTGCCTGGCGCATATTCGTGCCAGCAAGTCACCCAAGCCCGGCAGCCAGTTGCAGGTGGGGCAGAATTCGCTGCAGGTATTGGCCAAGCACGATGCGCTCTATGAGCTGGCGCTGGATCCCGTGCAGGGCGAGTTGCTGGCACTGCTTGAAGCCCAGGGCCACATGCCCTTGCCACCTTATATAGAGCGGGAAGACACACAGGCTGACCGTGAGCGTTATCAGACGGTTTATGGCCGGCATCCGGGCGCCGTGGCGGCACCTACCGCCGGCCTTCACTTTGACGAAGCATTCTTGCAGACGCTTGCCGACAAAGGGGTCAATACCGCTTTTACTACCTTGCATGTCGGCGCAGGTACCTTTCAGCCCGTGCGTACCGACAGCATCTTCGAACACAAGATGCACAAGGAGTGGCTGCGCGTCAGCGCGGATACGGTGGCCCGGGTTCAGGCGACCAAGGCGGCCGGCAAACGCGTGTTCGCAGTCGGTACCACCAGTGTGCGCAGCCTTGAAACGGCCGCCATGGGGGGCGAGTTGCAACCCTACGAGGGTGATACCGATATTTTTATTTACCCGGGTTATCAGTTTCGGGTGATTGATGGTCTGATCACCAACTTCCACCTGCCCGAATCCACTCTCATCATGTTGGTGAGCGCGCTGGCCGGGCGGGAGTTCGTACTGAAGGCGTATGCGCATGCTGTCCAGCAGCGGTACCGGTTTTTCAGTTACGGCGATGCCATGCTGGTGGTGTAGGGCAGGGGTACGACCTTTATGGTGTTGCCGGTTTATTGTGTTCTCGATTGATTGAGTGGGAGAGTTCATGGAATTTGATTTGCTGGCCACGGCAGGGCATGCGCGGCGCGGTACACTCCGGTTTCCCCGGGGTGAGGTGCAAACACCTGCCTTTATGCCCGTGGGCACCTACGGCACGGTCAAAGGCATGTTGCCGCGCGACGTCGAAGAGATCGGGGCCCACATCATTCTCGGCAACACCTTTCACCTGATGTTGCGGCCCGGTACCAGTGTGGTCAAGGCGCACGGCGACCTGCATGATTTCATAGGCTGGCAGAAGCCGATCCTGACCGATTCGGGTGGTTTTCAGGTGTTCAGTCTGGGCGACTCGCGCAAGATCACCGAGGATGGCGTCACCTTTCGCTCGCCGATCGATGGCAGCAAAATTTTCATGAGCCCCGAGATCTCAATGCAGGTGCAGCGAGATCTCGGTTCTGACGTTGTGATGATTTTCGATGAGTGCACGCCGTACCCGGCAACGACGGACGAGGCACGCAAATCCATGGAACTGTCCTTGCGCTGGGCCAAACGCAGCAAGGACGCCCATGGTGACAACCCCAATGCGCTGTTTGGCATTGTTCAAGGGGGCATGTACGAAGATCTGCGCAAGGTGTCGTTGCAGGCGCTGGTCGAGATCGGTTTCGATGGGTATGCGATTGGCGGCTTGTCGGTGGGGGAACCCAAGGAAGACATGATCCGTATCCTGAATTTCCTGCCGCCGCAGATGCCGGCTGACAAGCCGCGTTATTTGATGGGGGTGGGGCGACCGGAAGACATCGTCGAAGCCGTGCGCCGGGGCATCGACATGTTCGACTGCGTCATGCCGACCCGCAATGCCCGCAACGGGCATCTGTTTACCTCGCAGGGTGTGGTGCGGATTCGCAATGCGTCACATCGACACGACACCGGGCCGCTCGACCCACACTGCGACTGTTATACCTGCAAGAACTTCAGTCGCGGCTATCTGCATCATCTGGATCGCTGTGGGGAAATGCTCTCGTCGCAGCTCAACACGATCCATAATCTGCGCTACTACCAGAATCTGATGGCCGGTTTGCGTCAGGCTATCGAACAGGGTACATTTGTGCGCTTTGTGGATGAGTTCTACCAGCAACGCGGCGAAGAAACGCCCGGGCTGACCCCGGTTTAACGACACTGTCATATTGAAGTAAGAGGATATCATGGGTTTTTTCATTGCTGATGCGTGGGCCGAAGCGGCCCCGGCCGTACCCCAGGAACCCAGCATCTGGGCTACCATGCTGCCGTTGATCATCTTCGTGCTGATCTTCTATTTCCTGCTGTGGCGCCCCCAAAGCAAGCGCACCAAGGAACAGAAAGACCTGCTCTCCAGCCTCAACAAGGGTGACGAAGTGCTTCTGGCCGGCGGTATGATCGGCAAAATCACCAAAGTGGTCGATGACTACATCGTGGTGGAAGTCGCCAACAATATCGAAATCCGTTTTCAGAAGTCGGCGGTCACCGCCAGCCTGCCCAAAGGCACCATCAAAAACATCTGATCTGAACATCGGGATGCGGGCTAAGTGCATCGCATCCCGCATTTTATGATCCTGACATTTCAAGGCCGAGCGATCCCATGAAGCCCTACCCGTTGTGGAAGTCACTTGTCATGCTGGCGGTGCTGATCTTCAGCATCATCTATTCCCTGCCCAACCTGTTTCCGGATGATCCGGCGGTGCAGTTGTCGGGGGCCAGTGCTTCAACCGAGGTGACGCAGGGAACGGTCGACCGGGCGGTGAAAATCCTCCAGGACGCCAATCTCGACTTCAAGGGCGCCGCCCTCGACAAGAAGTCAGGTTTGATCCGTTTCAACGACATTGATTCGCAGCTCAAGGCCCGCGAGGTCCTTCAGGATGCGTTCAATGGTGAATACGTGGCTGCTCTCAACCTGGCGCCGACCACGCCCGGATGGCTGGTGGCGCTGGGTGGCGCCCCCATCAAACTCGGCCTCGATTTGCGCGGTGGCGTCCATTTCGTGCTCGAAGTCGATATGGACAAGGCCGTCTCGATTCGCATGGGCGCGCACCGGGACGAACTGCGCGATCGCTTCCGTACCGACAAGATTTACTATCGTCAGGTGAAGGAGCAGGGCACTACCCTGTTGTTCACTTTCGCCACCGATGAACACCTGCAATCGGCCCGCAACCTGATCGCCAAGGAATACCGCCAGTTCCAGGTAGAGGATCGCAGCGAAGGCAGCGTTCATGAACTGGTGCTAAGCCTGAGCCCCGAATCCCTCAAGGAAATCCAGGATCTGGCCATTTCGCAAAACCTGACAGGCCTGCGTAACCGCGTTAACCAGCTGGGGGTTTCCGAGGCAGTGGTGCAGCGTCAAGGCATCGATCGTATCGTGGTGCAACTGCCGGGCGTGCAAGACACTGCGTCGGTGAAACGTATCATCGGCCGTACCGCCAACCTTGAATTCCGACTGGTGCATGCCGCCAACTTTGCTGCCGCAGGTTCAGTGCCATCCGATGCCGAGAAATTGATGATGAAATCGGAGCAGCGCCCCGTCCTTCTCGAAAAACGGGTGATCGTCACCGGTGATCGCGTGGTGAATGCCAACTCCGGATTCGATGAGAATGGCCGTCCGCAGGTCAGCATCGATCTTGATTCTTCGGGCGGCAAGATGATGAGCACCGTCACCCGCAAGCATGTGAAGGATCAGATGGCGGTGGTATTCATCGAGCTCAAGCCTGAACAAATCAAGACGGTCGAAAATGGCAAAGAGGTCAAGAAACAGGTCATCCGTGAGATACGCGATGTCATCAACGTTGCCACCATACAGAGCCCACTGGGTTCCAGCTTTCGCATAACCGGTCTCGACAGCCCGGCGGAATCCTCTGAGCTGGCGTTGTTGCTGCGTGCCGGAGCGCTGGCCGCGCCCATGTATTTTGTCGCGGAGCGCACCATCGGCCCCAGCCTTGGTCAGGAAAACATTGAAGCCGGTATCAACTCGCTGATTTATGGCTTTTTGGCCGTGGCCGTGTTCATGATCGTCTACAACAAGATGTTTGGCGTCATTGCCAACCTGGCGTTGACCTTCAACCTGTTGCTGCTCACCGCCGTCATGTCGGTGATCCCGGGGGCCGCGTTGTCGCTGCCCGGCATGGCGGGTTTCGTGTTGACGGTAGGTATGGCGGTCGACTCCAACGTTCTGATCAATGCGCGTATCCGTGAGGAACTCAAGAACGGGACACCAGCGCACAAGGCGATCGATGCGGGTTATGAGCGGGCTTTCGAAACCATACTCGATTCCAACTTGACCACGTTGTTGGTGGGCATAGTTCTTTTCATTTTCGGCACCGGCCCCGTGCGCGGCTTTGCCGTGGTGTTGTGTCTGGGTATCCTGACCTCGATGTACACCTCGGTCAGTGGTTCCCGCGTCCTGGTCGACCTGTTCTATGGTCGTGGTCCTGTCAAAAAGCTCAGCGTGTAGGAAAACGACATGTTCAAGAATGTTACGCATTTTGATTTCATGGGGCGGACGCGACTGGTTTCCACCCTCCTTTCGATAGTGTTGATTGTGGGCTCGTTTGTTGCGTTGGCGGTGAATGGTCTGAATCTGGCGCTGGATTTTACGGGTGGAACCGAGTTGGAGGTCGAGTACGACCATGCCGTCTCTCTGGAATCCGTGCGCAAAACGCTGGAGAACAGCGAATTTGCCAATGCATCAGTGCAGAACTTCGGTCGCCCCACCGAAGTGCTCGTGCGCGTGCCTCCCCATGCCGATGCCGGTAAATCCGAGATTGGACAGCGCGTCATGGATACACTCAAAGCAGCTGAACCGAGCGTGGAGTTGCGTCGCGTGGAGGATGTCGGTCCACAGGTGGGAGAGGAACTCCGGGACAAGAGTGGCGCTGCGCTGGTTTATTCGCTGGTTCTTCTGCTTATTTATATTTCTTTCCGTTTCAAGTTCAAGTTTGCCTTGGGTGCCATTTTGGCGCTGTTGCATGATCCAATTCTGATAGTCGGTTTTTTTGCAGTGACCCAGATGCATTTCGATTTGTCGGCGTTGGCTGCAATTCTTGCTGTCATGGGCTACTCCCTGAATGACACCATCGTTGTTTATGACCGGGTGCGTGAACGCTTTCGTGAGTCGCGGGAAGGTGAACCCAAGGAGGTCATGAATACGGCGCTGAACCAGACGCTCGATCGTACCATTCTCACTTCAGTGGCAACCCTTCTGGTCGTGGTGGCGCTGGCAGCTTTTGGCGGTCCGTCACTTGCGCCTTTCTCCTGGGCACTGATCGTGGGCATTATTGCGGGTACGTATTCTTCTATCTACGTGGCATGTAACATTACACTGGCACTCAAAGTGACTCGTGAGGACTTTATTGAATCCCAAAAAGGTCCGGAAAATGATATGCCGTGACCGCTTGGTCATAATAAAATGCAGCCCCACAGCGTAGTGAAAGGAGTATACGGATCGTGATGGAATACCTGGTTGCAGAGTGGAATATCATCGTCAACAGCCCCCATTTCTGGGGCTTTGCGAGCATTCCTGTCGTTGCTGCGGTGGTGACGTGGGCGCACGTCTGGCTGGCGATACAGATGACGCTGTATCCCATTGAGTTCATGGGTATCAAGGAACCCTGGCTCGGTTGGCAGGGAATCATTCCCCGCAAAGCCAAGAAAATGGCCAATATCGTGGTCGACAAGACCATTGTGAAACTTGGTTCATTGCAGGAAGTCTTCCAGCAGATGGAACCCGAGAAAATCGCTCAGCACATGGCCAAGGTGCTGGTCGATCGCGTCGAGGAATACACCGACGAAATCATGCTGGAACGGAACGCCACACTATGGGAAAACCTGCCCATGGTGATCAAGTCGCGCGTCTACGCCCGTATTCGCAAGCAGGTGCCGGTGATCATGGATGGTCTCGTGAAAGACATGAACGAGAACATCGACGAGCTCATGGATCTCAAGGAAATGGTCGTCAATCGCCTCGATAGCGACAAGGCGCTCATGGTGCGCGTGTTCAAGGAAGTCGGGCAGAACGAATTCAACTTCATCATCAATTCCAGCTTCTGGCTAGGCCTGTTTTTTGGCACCGTGCAAATGGTGCTGTGGATCATGTGTCCGGATGAGTGGCGGGATGCTTCACTTCCCATCTATGGCGCCATTCTCGGGTACCTGACCAACTGGGTCGCCTTGAATATGGTGTTTCGTCCGCTCAATCCGATCAAGATCGGGCCGTTTGTGTTGCAAGGGGTGTTCCTCAAGCGTCAGGCGGAAGTCGCCGAGCAGTTCTCTGACCTGGTGACGCAAGAGCTTCTGTCGATCAAACACATCATGTGGCAGATCTTCAACGGCAGCAGATCGGCGCGAACCCGCTATCTGATCAAGAAGCATCTCAATCCGTTGATGAACGGTGGCGTGGTCCGAACTGCACTGCAGCTGAGCGTCGGCACCGAAGGCTTTCTGGAATTGAAGCAGAGTATCGCTGACAAGGCCGTGGATCTCTCTATGCGCCCGCTGTCTGATCCCGCCTTTAACAAGGATCGTGCAGCCATCATCCAGAAGATATTTTCCACCCGCATGAAAGCCCTGAGTTCCGCAGAGTTTCAGGACTTGTTGCGTCCGGCCTTCCAGGAAGACGAGTGGATCCTGATCGCGATGGGCGCCATCATGGGTTTCGTGGCCGGTGTGCTGCAGCTGGTATTGGGATTCCACTGATCGTGTTGCGTGCCGCCTGGCAGGCGGCGCGTTGGGTTGGAAACGAACGGTGCTGATTTCTGTGTAGATCGACAAACAAAAAAGGGGTGCCCGTCAGGCACCCCTTTTTTGTTTGATCAAACCAGCCTGCATCAGGCCTTGCGGTTCAGTTCCGGTTGCGTCACTTGCAGTAGCCCTTTGAAGACCTTGATCGGGCCGCACACAATGTTGCCGGTATCCAGATGCGTCATGCCACCGACCGGGTCACCCACCAAGCCTCCTGCTTCCTGCACCAGCAAAACGCCCGCCGCCATATCCCAGATCTGCAATCCGAATTCCCAAAAACCGTCGAAACGGCCGGCCGCGACATAGGCGAGATCGAGCGACGCAGCGCCCGGGCGTCGAATGCCTGCGGTCTGCATGGCCAGATCACGGAAGATATTCATGTAAGGATCGAGATATTTCGCCTGATCCGGGCGGAAAGGGAATCCGGTTCCCAACAACGCGCCTTCGAGGCCGCGACGGTTGGACACCCGCATGCGCTTGCCATTGACGGCAGCACCGCGACCCTTGGTGGCGGTGAATTCTTCTTTCTTGATGGGATCGTAAATCACGGCAACTTCGAGCTGCCCTTTGACTTCCAGGGCAATGGAAATGGCAAAGTGAGGAATGCCGTGAATGAAGTTGGTGGTGCCGTCGAGCGGATCGATGATCCAGAGGTAATCTTCGCCTTCATCCTTGCCATAAATGCGGCCGCATTCTTCGGCGAGGAACCCATGCTTGGGATAGCGCTTGCGCAGTCCGGTGATGATGGCCTCTTCGACGGCGCGATCAACATTGGTCACGAAATCATTGGCGCCTTTGCTCTCGACATTGAGGGAGTCGATATTTTCGAACGCGCGGGCGAGGAGGTCGCCAGCCGACCGGGCCACGGTCAAAGCGGTATTCAGCATGGGATGCATGTTAAAGATCTGCCTTTATTGATAAAAACAAAAAGGTCGCCCTGTTCAGGCGGGCGCTGTTCTCGGGGAAGCGCATGTTGGTGCGGGATTCTACCTCAACCCGTGTATCATGTCGTCTTTTCTGTGCAGGAAGGCGCCTCATGAATTCCCTTGATCAGATTCGCATCGTCATGATCAACACCAGCGATTCGGGCAATCTGGGCTCGGCGGCCCGTGCCATGAAGACCATGGGAATCCGCAATCTCTGTCTGGTGGCACCCCTCGATCCGCCGACCACCTCCAAGGCGATCGCCCGAGCGTCCGGGGCTGCCGATGTCCTGCACCATGCCCGTATCGTTGACACCCTGGACGAAGCCCTGGCTGATTGCACCTTGGTCGTGGGAGCCTCGGCACGCATGCGCACCATTCCCTGGCCGCTGATAACGCCACCGGTGCTCGCCGATCTGGTGTTGAAAGAGCCCGCCGACAGCAAAGTGGCCATCTTGTTTGGCCGTGAAGACAATGGCCTCAGTAACGATGAATTGAGACGCTGCCACTACCATGTGACGATACCGGGGGATGAGGATTACTGCGTGCTCAATGTTTCCCAGGCCATCCAGGTAATTTGTTACCAGCTGCGGCAGACCCTGGTGGAATTGCCGGCAGCAGGCGTTGTTCCGACGGTGGCGGCATCGTTGGGCAAGCGTGAGTGGGATTCGCCGGCAGCCACTGATGAAGAGATGGAACGCTTTTTCCAGCATTTCGAACAGACGCTGGTTGAAGTCGACTTCCTTGATCCCCATAACCCGAGACAGTTACCGACACGTATCCGGCGGCTGTTCAATCGTGTCCGGCTTGAACGTATGGAAGTCAACGTATTGCGGGGCTTCCTGACCGCCGTACAGAAAGGGCTGCGCCAGGGCGGCTGATGCGCGTTCGGCATCCGCCGCCAACAAAAACATAACGAAGCACTGTGCAGAAGGATGTCTTTCCAGCATGTTCCAGCAAATTTCCGAAGATGTTCGTTCCGTATTTGCCCGCGATCCGGCTGCCCGCAGCAGCCTGGAAGTGGTGTTGACGTATCCGGGCGTGCACGCCGTCATCTTCCATCGTCTTGCACACGGCCTCTGGCAACGTCATTGGAAACTTTCCGCTCGTTTGCTGTCGACGATCTCCCGTGCCATCACCGGTATTGAAATCCATCCAGGCGCACGCATTGGCCGGCGATTTTTCATCGATCACGGCATGGGTGTGGTCATCGGGGAGACGGCTGAAGTCGGTGATGATGTCACCCTCTATCATGGTGTGACGCTGGGCGGCACCAGCTGGAACAAGGGCAAGCGTCACCCGACGGTCGCCAATGGCGTCGTGGTTGGCGCGGGGGCCAAGATTCTGGGGCCGATCGAAGTGGGTGAGGGCGCGCGCGTGGGTTCCAATGCAGTCGTGACGCGAGATATTCCACCAGGGGCTACCGTGGTGGGGATTCCCGGGCGCATCGTGCGTCGGCGCGAAGCGGATAGCGATGAGCAGGAAGAGCGTCGTCGCGCCATGGCGGAAAAAATCGGCTTTGATGCCTACGGCATGACACCCGACATGCCCGACCCGATAGCGAATTCCATTCGCAGCATGCTTGACCACATGCACGCCGTCGACGAGAAGCTCAATGGCATGTGCAAAGCCATGCAGGAAGCCGGCATCAAGGTTTGTGAGCAGCAGCTGCCGGCGATCAAGGATGAGTTGGATGATACCGTAATGGATGAAACGGGAAATACTTGACCGAAAAAGTAGGTTAATTCAGAATGGCGTTTAACCACATGCGGAATGTTGACGTTGCGCCAGGTTCCAGCAGCTTTGCAGTTGACTGAACATTAGTCTGGGTGCGCGTGATCACTCCCTTTAAAAAAGGCGAGGTGCTTTATGCGTTTAACCACCAAGGGCCGTTATGCGGTCACCGCTATGCTCGATCTTTCCTTGCATGCAACGCAGGGGCCGGTCAGTCTCGCAGACATTTCCGAGCGGCAGGGAATTTCGATTTCCTATCTGGAACAATTGTTTGCCAAGTTGCGCCGCAAAGGTCTGGTGAGTTCAGTGCGTGGCCCGGGAGGCGGTTATCGTCTGAGCCGTGATGGGCACACTATCTATGTCGCCGAAGTCATCGATGCCGTCGATGAATCGGTCGACGCGACCCGTTGTCAGGGCATGGGTGACTGCCAGAATGGCGAGACCTGCCTGACTCACGACCTTTGGCAGCAGTTGTCTTCCGAGATACATCGTTTTCTCGGTGGCATTAGCATTCAAAGTCTGGTAGAACGCGCGGAGATCCAGAAAGTTGCCGTGCGGCAGGATGTTTATCAGCGGGAAAAGCCGACCGACACCGCGAAGGTGGTGCCGGTATCCATGATCACTTGATCATTCCCGGTTGAGCAGCCTGTTCACCCCTGATGCAGGCTGTCCATCATGAGTCTTCCCGCTTACCTCGATTACGCAGCGACAACCCCGGTAGCGCCGGAAGTTGCCGCCGAGATGTGTCGTTATCTTACCCTTGATGGCGTGTTCGCCAATCCGGCCTCCCGCTCTCATGGCTACGGCTGGCAAGCCGAATCGGCTGTGGAAGATGC
>JBPOHS010000188.1:0-4491 GCA_052035295.1 Pseudomonadota bacterium | reverse complement strand
CGGGGCAAGGGAGTGAAAGGTGCACGGGCGTGATGCCGTGGGGTGAGGGCAGTTTAACATCCGGATCGTGCAACCAGACGCACTTTGAGGCAATGTTGCTTTTCGCCGATACTGCTTTTCAGTCGATGCTGCTTTTCAGTCGATATGGCTTTCCAGCCAGGAGGTCAGCACCAGGGCGGCGGCCACGGCATCGACACGACGATCGCCATGCAAGCGTTGCCCCGGTTTGCGCTGCTGGTGCGAGTGTTCGAGGGTTTCCCAGGCTTCGCGGGTCGACAGGCGTTCGTCGGCAGGGTGCCAGGGCTTGCCAAATCGGCCGGTGAGGCGATTGCCGAATTTGCGCGCGCGCGGGGCGAGTTCGGTTTCGGTGCCATCCATATTCAGGGGAATGCCGACGACAAAGGCATCGGGCTGCCATTCCTTCACCAGCTTTTCAACATGGTGCCAATCGGGCACGCCGTCTTTTGCCGGTAACAGGGCCAGTGCTGACGCAGTGCGTGTGATGCCTTGCCCGATGGCGACGCCAATCATCTTGGTGCCGAAGTCGAAGCCCATCACTGTATTCAGTGAAGGGTGATCAGGCATGCCCCACCTGCGTTGACAGCAGGGAGAGATCCACGCCCAACAACCGCGCTGCGGCATGCCAGCGTTGCTCAAACGGCAGATCAAACAGGATTTGTTCGGTGGCAGGAACACTCAGCCAGGCATTGTTGACCATCTCTTCGTCAAGCTGGCCTTCACCCCAGCCAGCATAGCCCAACGCGATCAGGGCATCTTGCGGGCCGCGATCTTCTGCCATGGCCACCAGGATCTCCTTGGAGGTCGACAGAAAGATGCCGTCCTGTACTTCCAACGTGCTGTCCCAGGGGCGCTTGTCACGGTGCAATACAAAGCCCCGCTCCGTTTGCACCGGGCCACCCCGCAAGACGTGCTGCTTCTGGAAGCGCTCAGCGACGGGTGCAATGTCGAGATGCTCGAAAATCTGGGCAATGGTGAGATCGAGTGGCCGGTTCACGACGATCCCCATGGCACCATCTTCACTGTGTTCACAGATATAAGTGATGGTATGCGCAAAATTGGGATCCTCCATGGTGGGCATGGCGATCAGGAAGTGATTTTTGAAACTGGTATGTGCGCTCATATCATCAGTATTGGGCCAAGCCCCGTTTGCCGCAAGTGGAGGCAAAAAATGTTTTGCCGGCCAATGTAAAGGGTTGCATTATTGCTCAGTGTTATAAGGCCAAATCATAACAATTTCAAATTTTTAGCCGCCGAGAGGGAGTCGCCCATGTCACAGGTTTTGGTAGAGAAGCAGGTCCTGGTCGAAAAGCAGGGCCACATCCTGTTCATCAAGCTCAACCGTCCCGAAAAATACAACGCGCTGTCGATGGATATGTACCACGCACTGGGACGGGCGTTTGCCCTGCTCAATAATGACGCCGACTTGCGGGTGGCAGTGCTGCATGCCGAGGGCAAGCATTTTACGGCCGGGGTGGAGCTCGATCAGTGGGCAGAGACCTTCGGCAGTGGCAAGGGCATGCCCACGCTGCCCGACGAAGTGGATCCCTTTGGCCTGAAAGGGGAGCGGCATCGCAAGCCGGTCGTTATTGCCGTGCAAGGCTACTGTTATACGTGGGGGGTAGAGCTCCTGTTGAATACCGAGATTCGTGTGGCCGCGCGAGATGCCAAATTCGCCATGCTCGAAGTCAAGCGCGGGCTCTACCCTTGCTGCGGTGCCACCTTGCGTTTGCCGAAGGAACTCGGATGGGCCAACGCCCAGCGTTATTTGCTGACCGGTGATACCTGGACAGCAGAAGACGCGCACCGTTTCGGCATGGTGCAGGAAGTCACCGAACCCGGTGAGCAGCTTGCCAAGGCGGTGGAAATTGCCGAGAAGATTGCCAAGGCGGCCCCGATGGGGGTGCAGGGTGCATTGAAAAACACGCGTATTTCAGAACTCTACGGCGAGCAGGCGGCCATCGATCTCATGTACAAGGATCTCATGCCTGTCATGCGCAGCGAGGATGCGAAAGAAGGCGTGCAATCCTTCCTGGAACGCCGTGAGGCGCGGTTTACCGGGAAATAAGTAGCGTCTGCCGACCGTCGTGGTGGTAGGTGCATCGAACATGACGATGTGAGTGCGCGGTGGTGAGGCGAGGCGCTTGACGTGAGCGCCTCGCCTTTGCCACCAAGACGCTGGGTTATTCCAGCGAGTAGGCTGTCACGAATTTCGGTGTGGGTGTGCCCGGTGCCGCTTCACCGTAGTACCCCTCCAGTCCGACAACCGTCAATGTGTTCGCGTTGGCCGAAAAATAGGTAGGCAGATCGCCGGTTTGAGTGGTGAAGGGACGCCAATGCGATTGACCCCACCATGCAAGCAAATCGTAGATAAACGTGACGTAGCCGGGCTCCATCGTAATGGTCTTCAGCTTTTTACCTTCCCCGGAATACACCAGAAACTGATGATAAAATTGGCGTTCCGTTTTGCCCTGCACGAGACTGGTTGGGTCTGCAGGCACGTGCGAATTCATCACGATCCACTGACCATTCTGGTTTGACTTGAGCCGTGCGCTGTTTGGGTAGTTCCCTAGAAGCGTGGCCTTTGGAAATTGCCCGGTGTAGGAATGCGTAATGACACCGGTGTCGGCATTGATCCAGACCAGGCTATCGTCGGTGGTACCCACGACAAGACAGCCGAATTGATACCCCGTACCTTCGTCGCATGACAGTCTCCCAGTAAAACTGTTGCGCCAGTGTTCGTCGCCGTTATCATCGATGCCGATCAGCAGGCTGGTGTTATTGGCAAAGTCGAAATATTCCAGAACGTGGCGATCGTTCAGCTGATACCGTGAACTAATGGCATTGAGGGGCAGGCTGTAGGCGGTGTCCTGAAGCAGCACGGTGTTGCCGTTGGCGTCCAGGCGAAGGGTTTGCAGGCGTGGATTGGCACTGCCTTCGTGCACGCGGCTCAGCCATACCGTTTCACCGTTTTCCTTGGCGCTGGCTGACACCAGTGAATAAAAACGCTGGTTGTCGTCGCCGATACCTGTTGTCCACTGGGTGGTCCCCGTGTTGGTATCGATCGCCTCGATAGTGGCGCTGTTGCTGGCTGAAACCTGATGAATGACGATAAGCTGCTGATCATTCTGAAGGGTTTTCAGAATCATGCTGTTCTCGGGTGCAAGCGCGCGAGACCAAAGTGTGTCACCTGAGTCTGAAACGAGAGTGGCTGTGTTTTCGGTATCGACGACAGCAACACCGTTATCGGTAAGTATCAATCCTTTCTGCGCGTTCTGTGACAATTCCAGTTGCCATGCAAGGTCACCGTTTGCGTTTACTTTTCGCAGCAGACGGCCGTTGCTGCCATGCAGTAGTTGGAACGTGCTTCCATCAGAAGTGAAAACCGCTGTTCCGGCGTCGAGATCGACTATGTTGGGTGATTCGGCATAACTGCGCCACAGGTAGGGCGTTGCTGCAATATTGCATCCAATCAGGGCAGCCGAAAGTGCAGCGAGCGTAAGGTAGCGGGGAACAGAACGACGTTGGGAAGACATGGGCGACATCCTTGTTATTGATTATTGTTGAGTTGACAACGTGCCACGAAACCGGCGGTTTAAGTGTAGTCCCGGTAGCGTACGCTGTATACCGCGAGTTGCGCAAACTTGTGACCGACTTTGCAACAAGTTTTTCGTTATACACATTGTTCTTTTTTTTACGGTGTGGAATGGCGGGAGATTCACTCCACTTGGGTCACTCTGGACTCCGGAATGTCTGGCAGTCTCGGCAGTGATGTCATCCTGCATTACCATGCGTTTACCACATTCAATGGTTCACACCCGATGCGTGCTTTTGCTCGTCGAAAAACGGAAATCGCCGGGTGGTGATCGGACATCAACGGACTGAACACCACGATGGAAGGCGCCTGTCAGAGTGCGGCGTGGGCAGAGGAGGCAGTACTGGGTTAAAGCGTTCCGTCGCTAACCGGGCTTGGGGGGTTGTGTTCCTGACGCCAGGAGTGACAGTATTGTGTCCCACCCTGTTTGATCGTGACCGTACAACTGGAGCGTTCCATGCAACCCATTGAACAACGAGTTCTGAATGCGCAAACTCTCTGGGATCAGGGGCGTGAAGCCGAATCCGCAGGTGATTATCAATCGGCCTATTCCCTTTATACCCAGGCGCATGATCAGGTGATCGACTGCGCCTCATTTCACCAATACGCCCATGAGCGTCTTCGCGTCGTCAACTGGAAACTGGGCCATTACGGTGAATTGATTACCGATTGGTTATTGCATGCGTTTGCCCCGCTCGGCGTTTTCGCGCTGGTATCGTATTTTGCAAAATCCGGCACCTTTGGTTCGGACATCTGCAAACAAAACGCCTGAAGCCCGGTTCGAATGTCATCCTTGAATCCCATCGGGCCCGGCATGAGCCCGTACGCTGACTGGTTTGGCCTGCAAATTACCCATACCGATACCGAATCGGCAGAAG
>JBPOHS010000024.1:0-39070 GCA_052035295.1 Pseudomonadota bacterium | reverse complement strand
TCACCGCGCTCAGGACGCTCACCACGTTCCGGACGATCCCCTCGTTCCTGGCGCTCACCACGCTCTGGGCGCTCACCACGATCCTGGCCGCCACGATCCTGGCGGTCTCCACGATCCCGGTTGCGGTCACGTCTGTTACGATCGCCCCTTTCCGGACGATCACCGCGAGGCTGGCGGTCCTGGCGGGCCTCTGAAGGCTGGCTGGCCTGTTCACCGTCGGTGCGTGCTTCCGGTGTGGCAACAGCCGCTTCATCCCGTGCATTTTCCGGGCGACGTCCTTGCTGGTTACCACCTTGTCCACCCTGCGGGCGATTGTCGCGTTTTTCCCCGCGATCACGATCACGGTCGCGATTGCGGCGATCATTGCGATTGCGCTGCTGATTGCGTTGCTGGCGGCGCGGTTCTTCTTCCTTGGCGGGTTCGGGTGCCGGTTCCACGACCTCCACCACAGGTGGCGCTTTGCGGAACATATTAAAGAACCAGCCGAACAGAAGATTCAGGAAGCCCGAATGCTTGGGTGCGGCAGGTACGGTCACGGGAGCATCGGCGGCCGGCGCAGCAGCAGGCGCCACCGGCATGGGTGCAGGCGTTGCCGGCTGTATCATCTGTACCGCAGCTTCCTGGCGCTTGATCGTGTTCTCGATGCCGAAGGAAACCACTTCTTCCTCTTCGTCCTCGATCTCGTTGATCAGCTCGTAGCTCATGGTCGGTTGACCGGTGGTGGTCAACTGGTCCGCACGGAAACGCGTCACTTCAAAGTGCGGTGTTTCCATGTTGGGATTCGGAATGACCAGAATGCGGACGTTATTGAGCTTTTCCTGGCGTGCAATGTTTTCGCGCTTCTCGTTGAGAAGGTAGGTCGCCACATTGACCGGCACCTGGGCGTGAATTTCCGCAGAATTTTCCTTCATCGCTTCTTCTTCGATCAAGCGCATGATCGAGAGCGCGAGCGAGTGCAGATCGCGGATATAACCGGTGCCGTTACAGCGGGGGCAAACATGGCCGCTGGTCTCGCCCAATGAAGGACGCAGACGTTGGCGGGAAAGCTCCATCAGACCAAAGCGGGAAATGCGGCCGACCTGGATACGCGCGCGATCGATATCGAGGGCTTCTTTCAAGCGGTTTTCGACATCGCGCTGGTTTTTCTGGTGGTTCATGTCGATGAAGTCGATCACGATCAGACCACCAATGTCGCGCAGACGCAATTGACGAGCAATTTCGTCGGCGGCTTCCAGGTTGGTGTTCAGCGCGGTTTCCTCGATGTCGGCCCCTTTGGTGGCCTTCGACGAGTTGATGTCGATAGACACCAGCGCTTCGGTCGGGTCGATCACGATAGACCCGCCGGAGGGCAATTTGACCTCGCGCTGGAACGCGGACTCGATCTGGCTTTCGATCTGGTAACGGTTGAACAACGGTACCGGATCCTTGTACAGCTTGATCTTGCTCTCGTATTGCGGCATCACCTGGCGCACAAAGCTCAGGGCGTCCTGGTAGACCTCGGCAGTGTCAACGATGACTTCACCGATATCCTGGCGCAGGTAGTCGCGAATCGTACGAATGATGACATTGCTTTCCTGATAGATCAGGAACGGGGAGGGGCGGTTGGTGGCGGCAGCCGAGATGGATTCCCACAGTTGCAGCAGGTAATCCAGATCCCACTGCAGTTCCTCAACGGAACGGCCGACACCGGCAGTACGCACGATGACGCCCATGTCATTGGGAATATTCAGGGCATTGACGACTTCCTTGAGATCCGTGCGCTCTTCGCCATCGATACGGCGCGAAATGCCCCCGGCGCGCGGGTTGTTCGGCATCAGGACCAGGTATCGGCCAGCCAGGCTGATGAACGTGGAAAGTGCAGCACCCTTGGTGCCGCGCTCTTCCTTGCCGACTTGTACGATGACTTCCTGACCTTCCTTCAGAACGTCCTTGATCGTGAAACGACCCTGGATGTCCTTGGGATTGCGAACGAAGTAATCGCGCGAGATTTCCTTGAGGGGAAGAAAGCCGTGGCGTTCGGCGCCGAAATCAACGAATGCGGCTTCCAGGCTGGGTTCGAGGCGGGTGATTTTGCCTTTGTAGATGTTGGCCTTTTTCTGTTCGCGGGTGCGATGCTCAATATCGAGGTCGTAAAGTTTTTGTCCGTCGACTAACGCTACGCGGAATTCTTCCAGGTGCGTTGCATTGACTAGCATTCTTTTCATGAAGTTTGGGTTTCCACCTGAATGTTTCTGGTGTACGCCGCCCTTGGAACATGAAACGAAGATCGATCTGTGCTCTATACACAAATGCACTGCCAGGCTATTGGCACCAGACACCCGATACCGGGTGGTAATTTGATCAACACGGCGACACGTCGTCTTATGTGTCTGATCAGTTGGTGCTTCCCTGGGGCAACCCACCACAGGAACCAGCGTTAACTCCGGTTCACTGCTGAGGGTGCGTGACAGAACCCTTTGGTGCGAGGTTCCATCATTCAATCAAGCGCAATTGCATCACCGGCGTGGCCGATGGGGCGCTCAATCAATCTTCAAATCCTGTATTCAATAGGTGCTGCGTACGTTCAATCGCCCTAACTACAGCGGGCGTAAAAGGGTCTGAGGCATCGTTTGACGCTGTCAGACGCTTGCCTTCGTGTTGTGTGGGATTCTCCCCCGGGGAAAATCGGCAGGTCACAAGGTTTCTGATAGAATCGCAATCTTTGTTGCCGATCCTGATATCGAAGCAGGGTTTTACCTGCGTGCCTGGCCACCCCTTGTCTTGGGCTTTGTCAGCCTGAGTCGCCCCTCTGTCATTCCGATCTTGCCTTGTGCTTTCAGGATATGAACAGTGGCGACGGAGCCTTATCACACAAACTTTACAAAGGCAATCGAGACTATAGCAGGAAACTATAACCACATCAAACGGATACCCATCGGTTTCCAAAGACAGAGAAGCGAATGCAGGAATCCACACAAAAACCGCAGTTTATCGAAGTCGACGCCGAGTACGCCGGGCAGCGTATCGACAACTTTCTGGTGACCCGTTTGAAGGGGGTGCCCAAGTCGGTCGTGTACCGTTGCCTGAGAAAAGGCGAGGTACGCGTCAATAAAGGCCGTATCAAGCCCGACTACCGTGTCCAGGCTGGCGACAGTATTCGCATACCGCCCCTGCGACGCCCGGATCCGGCGGCCGCTGGCAGTGAGATGAAGGTCGGTGACCGCATCAAGGATTTGCTGCAGTCCGCCATCCTGCATGAAGACGACGGGTTGATCGTACTGAACAAGCCAGCAGGCATGGCGGTGCATGGAGGTAGTGGTGTCAGCTGGGGCGTTATCGAAGCATTGCGTGCCATGCGCCCCGAAGCCAAGCATCTTGAGCTCGTGCATCGCCTTGACAAGGAAACGTCCGGTTGTCTGATGGTGGCAAAGAAGCGTTCCCGACTTAAAAGACTG
Source organism: Pseudomonadota bacterium (assembly GCA_052035295.1). GTDB lineage: Bacteria > Pseudomonadota > Gammaproteobacteria > Pseudomonadales > Ketobacteraceae > HdN1. The sequence continues at coordinate 35,636 of JBPOHS010000024.1, read as the reverse complement.
CACGAACAGTTTCAGACGGGAGAAATACGCAAAATTTATCTGGCACTGGTCGACGGCCGCTGGAAAGGAAAATTCCATCGTATCGAGGCGCCGCTGCAGAAATTCGGTGAGCAAGGTGGCGAGCGTTTTGTAAAGGTATCGTCCGAAGGCAAGCCATCGTGCACAGAGTTTTCGTTGGTACGACATTACGAGGGGGCAACGCTTGTCGAGGCCAGCCCGCTGACGGGACGCACCCATCAGATTCGGGTGCATGCGCTGTTCGCTGGTCACCCCATCGTCGGTGATGAAAAATATGCGGCCAAAGAGAGCTTGCGCCACTTTAAATCGTTGGGGGCAAGCCGCATGTTCCTGCATGCCAAGGCGCTGGAAATTCCTGGCGAAAACCAACAGAAAATCCGCTTCGACGCACCGCTGGATGACGCCTTTCAGGGGTTTCTGGATGTTTTGGCGACGGCCACACCGCAATGAAATATCAGTGCATCATTTTTGATTGGGATGGCACGCTGGTGGACTCGCTGGGGCGGATTATTTCCAGCATGCGTAGCGCTGCTTCGATCGTGGGTGGCAGCGAGCGCACGGACAGTCAGATAAAGGACATCATCGGTCTGGAACTGGTGGAAGCCATTGCAACGCTTTATCCTGAGCTGACCCATTCGCAGGTGCTGGATTTGCGGGATCATTATTCGCGCCTTTATGTCGAGCAGGAGCATCAGCCGACGCAGTTCTTTCCCGGGATCCCTGCGTTGCTGGAAGACCTGCAAAAAGCGTCGCGCCTGTTGGCTGTCGCGACAGGAAAAAGCCGGCGCGGCCTCGATCGGGTCATGCAGCTGCTTTCGGTGCAGGATCTTTTTCACGCGACCCGTTGCGCAGACGAGACGCGTGGCAAGCCCGAGCCGGATATGGTTCTCGAATTGCTTGAAGGATTGAAGGTGCATGCTTCGCAAGCCGTGATGATAGGCGACAGTCATTTCGATCTAGAAATGGCGGCCAGAGCGGGCATTGATAGTATTGGTGTGGCCTGGGGAGCCCAGCCGATCGAGCGTCTGTCTGGTTTTCCGCGAGGTTTGTGTGTTCAGGACGTGCCGGCACTCAGGCGAGTGTTGGGTTTTTGATAAAGACAATAAATAGACCAGGTGTATTCGAATGGACGAAACAGAAATCAAGCCAAATGAAACGCAGCGCCCCCGCAACAGTCGGGAGTGGCAACTTCTTGAAAAGTTATTGTTGCAGCAAGGACAGGAACAAAAGCGTGCACGTCGTTGGGGTATATTTTTCAAACTGCTGATGTTTGCGTATTTGTTTGCTGCTTTGCTGATATTTTCTCCGGGCATGTGGGATGCCGAGTCCGCACCCAGCCCCACCAAACCGCACACTGCGCTCGTTGATGTCAGCGGAATGATCATGCCTGACGGTGAAGTGGATGCTGACAAGATGGCCAAGGGCTTGCGGCGTGCCTTCAAAGCAGAGCATTCCAAAGCAGTCATGCTTCGCATCAATAGTCCTGGCGGAAGCCCGGTCCAGTCCGGCACCATTTACCGTGAAATAAAAAGACTGCGTGCCAAATATCCGGAGAAAAAAGTTTACGCAGTGATTACCGACATTGGTGCTTCTGGCGCGTATTACATTGCTTCGGCGGCCGATGAAATCTACGCGGATCCTTCAAGTCTTGTCGGTTCCATTGGCGTGATCAGTGAAGGGTTCGGATTTGTGGGTGGCATGGATAAATTGGGCATAGAGAGGCGCCTGATTACTTCCGGCGAAAACAAGGCCTTCCTGGATCCTTTTTCTCCCCTGGAGCCAAAACACAAGGAATTCTTCGCGAAGGTACTGGCCAACGTGCATGAGCAATTCATGAATGCGGTGAAGGAAGGGCGTGGCGATCGTTTGAAAGTGACGCCGGAAATTTTCAGCGGTCTGGTCTGGTCTGGTGAGCAAGCACTTCCGCTGGGTTTGATCGATGGCTACGGCAGTCCCGGGTCTGTTGCCAGGGAGGTGATCAAGGCTGAAAAGATTGTTGACTACACCTTGCGTCCCAGTCCCTTTGAGTCCTTTGCCAGCTCTGTGGGCGTGACATTTGCCAAGGCCATCAGTGCCCAGCTTGGATTGTCGGCAGCACCTGTCCTGCGTTGAACGTTTGACGAGAAGCAACCGCAGTGGCGAAGAAAATGCTCGCTGCTGCGGTTTACGATTTGCATCCCAAAATCTGTGTCGCGAGCGATTGCAAATATTGTGAGAGAATGTCTGCGCTGGGGGGGCATGGCAACAGGTTTTCAGTTGATGTGCTGGTCTCCATGCTTAGTCGCACCAGCGCTGCACCATGAATGGCCGCCATGAATTCCATGGCAGTGATGCTTCTCGCCCCTTCTTCCGTTGCTGCCTTGTGCAACAGGGCGTCCAGTCTTCCCAGCAGTTGCGACATTTCCGCAGGTAATTGACCGCTGGCGTGCATGGAGTACCGTCTGTTCGTTGCGTCATAACCGAGCGGAACGGAAAGATCACGCAATATCAAACGAAAATAGGCGGTGTTGCCCACCAGGAATTCTGCCAGCTCTCTAACGCCGCGCATAAGTGTGCTGCTAGCTGTTTCGCCGGGTCGGGATTGATAAAAACCTGAAAACGCCATGTTGATACGGCTGCCCATTGCGGCCAGGATGTCTTCCCTGCCGCTGAAATGGGCGTATACCGACGGCAATTTGATACCAATTTTGTCGGCAACTTCCTGCAGCTTCAAATGCTCGATACCATGAATGGCTGCCAGCGTTTCGGCTTCGTCGATAATGCGTTCTTTGGTGTTGCGACGACGAGGTCTGGTTGTCGACTGATCTTCCGTCATAAATCCCGCTCCGCTTGGGGATGAACTGCTTAGAGAAAGACAGGGAAGGTGTTTGTTTCCTAGCCTAATAATCTAAGTGTAGACGGTATTTTCTCGGTCGATGCAAGTTCCCGGCGGCTTATTCAGGGTAAATCGATGCCGAATTTTTGCAGCATTTCAACCAATAATATCAATGGCAAACCGATCAAGGTGTTAGGGTCTCTTCCTTCAAGTGATTTGAAAAGAGTAATGCCGTAACCTTCGGATTTGAAACCCCCAGCACAATTAAATGGTGCTTCCTTGTCAACATAGCGTTCAATTTGTTCGCGCGTCAGCGTCCGGAAATTGACGTCGTAGGTTTCGACATCAATCAGGTGACGTCTGGTTTTTGCGTCATAGACGCAAAGGCTGGTGTAAAAGCGAACGCTTTTCCCGCTGCTTGCGCACAATTGCTCAACGGCGTTTTCCCTTGTCCCCGGTTTGCCATTTATTTTTCCGTCAAGCAAAGACACCTGATCGCTTGCAATAACAAGTGCCTGGGGATGCGTCATGGCGACGGCTTGTGCTTTCGAGATGGCGAGTCGCCGCACGAGTTCATCTGCGCTCTCGTCGGGAAACGGGGTTTCATCGACCTTCGGAGAATGACAGACAAAAGGTAGTCCCAATTTCTCAAGCAGCTGCTTTCTGAATAATGAGCTCGAGCCTAGCACGATGGGGGTCATGTTATCGTTGTCCTTGCGATGGGGGCGGGCGTTTTATGAATCAGAACAGCTTCTTGGGTTCCTTGCGCAAGTGTTTCACGGGAATGGTTTGGCATGCAAAATGTTTTTGACATGCTTGTGATCAGTCCCTATGATTGCGCGCTTATGTTTGAACGAGTACTCCCTGAAACAGTAAAACCCTTCAAGTTGGCACGTCAAAACGTCCGGCTCGTTGGGCTTATGCCGTTGAATGCATTTGAAAATATCGTCTCCGGTGCGGATTTGTCGGGTGCGCCTGCTATGGTGCAGGTTGACGTTCGTTTTGAAACCGGTCCTGGCGGTGTGGCGTTGGTGTCAGGGCGGATTTCTGCGCAGATTCCATTTCAATGCCAGCGCTGTCTCGACCCGGTCAATGTAGATATCGGCGCAGACGTACTTCTGGCAGTGTATGAAGAAGAAGTCGATGAAGACACTCTCCCGGAAGGGTGCGAGCCTGTCAAGGTAGAAGGCGAGCAGGTCCGTTTGGCTGATTTGCTGGAACAGGAACTCATTCTTGCGTTACCCATTGTCCCTTCTCACGAGCATTGTGAATGGGTGGCGGTGCCGGAACCGCTGGAAATTATTGAAGAGCCCGCTGAGGTCTTGCCTCAGAAAGAGAGTCCCTTCGCAGGTTTGTCCGAGTTGCTCGCCAAAGGCAAGTCGCCCGGAAATAAGTAAGACGTTTAGGTTATATAGATCAGGAGCCCAGAACCATGGCAGTTCAGCAAAACCGTAAAACCCGTTCCAAGCGCGGCATGCGTCGTTCCCACGACGCGCTGACCAACCCTGCTCTGGCGGAAGACAAAACAACTGGTGAAGTGCATCGTCGTCACCACATCACTCCGGATGGCTTCTATCGTGGCCGCCAAGTGATTGCTCCCAAAGTCAGCGAAGAATAAGCCTTGAGTTCGTTCGTCACCTTAGCAGTCGATGCGATGGGTGGCGATCATGGCCATTCCGTAGTCATACCCGCAGTGCTGCTCGCGTTGAGCGAAGACCAGCAGCTGCGGGTTTTGCTTGTTGGCGATGAATCGACACTCCAGCGTTCGCTGGGTCAGCAATCCCATATGTTTCCTGAACGTCTTGAGATTGTGCATGCGCCAGAGCAGGTCGAAATGGCAGAGCCCGCTTCAATGGCTTTGCGCAACAAGAAGCGCTCGTCGATGCGGGTCGCTGTTGAGCTTGTTCGTGACGGCAAAGCCCAGGGTTGCGTGAGCGCTGGTAATACGGGTGCGCTCATGGCTATTGGCTGGTACGTGCTCAAGACCATCGAGGCAATTGAGCGTCCGGCCATTCTCGCCCGCATTCCTCGTGGGCAGGGATTTACCTTTCTCGTTGATGCCGGCGCCAACATTGATTCTCAATCCGGGCGACTTCATCAGTTCGGTCTCATGGGGGCGGCCGCAGTGAAAGTGCTTACGGGAAACCAGCACCCACGCGTGGCGTTACTCAATGTAGGTGTAGAGGAAAACAAGGGTAACGACCGGGTTAAGCTGGCGAACGAGTTGTTGCGGAACGACGACAGGATTAATTACGTTGGTTACGTCGAAGGTAATGATATCTTCACGGAAAAGTCGGATGTTGTCGTCTGCGACGGTTTTGTTGGCAACATCGTGTTGAAAACCAGCGAAGGCATGGCGCGTTTTCTGGTGGGTCAATTTCAGCAGGTTGCTACGCAAGGCTGGATGGCGAAGATTATTGCGTATTTGCTCAAGCCGCTCTTGAAGGGCCTTTTGAAGAAGCTGGATCCCGGCTATTACAATGGTGCCAGTCTGGTCGGTTTGAAGGGTGTGGTGGTCAAAAGTCATGGTGGCGCCAATGCGCTTGAGTACACGCGTGCCATTCATCTGGCGGCGACCGAAGCGCGTGAGGACATCCCCAGTGCCATCGAGCGGGAGCTGGCCTAGCCTTCTAAATTTTTGTTACTTTTGAGTTCTGGACTTGCTGTCGTCTTGGGGTACTCTAGCCGCCAGCAGGAATTCGCTTGTTGAAATTCCAATAAAAATAAAGGTTTCCAATTTGTCATGAATCCCATATTGGCATTTGTTTTCCCCGGCCAGGGTTCCCAGTCTGTCGGCATGCTGAAAGATCTTTCAGATGCCTATCCTGTCATTATTGATACGTTCAAGGAAGCGTCCGAAGTCTTCGGTCGGGACTTGTGGGCGTTGGCGCAGGAAGGTCCGGAAGACGTCATTTCGCTGACCGAAATTACCCAGCCACTGATGCTGGTGTCTGGTGTTGCCTGCTGGAGAGCCTGGTGTTCGATCACCGACATGCGCCCGTCATTGTTGGCCGGTCATAGTCTGGGTGAGTACAGTGCCTATGTTGCTGCCGGGTCGCTGTCCTTGGCTGATGCGGTTCGAGTGGTCAAGACCCGCGGTGAACTCATGCGTGATGCGTGTCCCGGCGGTGTGGGCAAAATGGCCGCTGTCCTGGGGCTGGATGATGTACAGATCCGGCAAGTCTGTGCGGATGCCTGTCAGGGGCAAATTGTGCAGGCAGTCAACTTCAACGCACCAGGTCAGATAGTCATTGCAGGCAATAGCGAAGCGGTGGATCGTGCGGTCGCCCTTGCCAAGGAAGCAGGAGCCAAGAAGGCCATGCCGTTGGCCATCAGCGTTCCCTGTCACAGTGACCTCATGCGCCCAGCCAGCGAAAAACTGGCCGAGACACTGGCCACGGCAGACCTCAAGGCGCCTGGCATCCCTGTCATTAACAACGTTGATGCCGGAATTGAACTGGATCCTGCCAAAATTCGGGAAAAACTGGTAACCCAGCTCTACAGCGCTGTGCTTTGGGTCGATTCCGTCACGGTAATGGCATCAAAGAACATTGAAAATATCGTCGAGTGTGGGCCCGGCAAAGTGCTGTGCGGATTGAATAAAAGAATCGCGAAATCGGCCACCAATTACAGTTTGCAGGATGTCGACGCATTTGCGGCCGCCCTGAAAGCCTGTGCCGCAATTCAGTGATCAAGGAGCTTCAGGATGTCGTCAGGAATTGAAGGAAAAGTCGCGTTGGTGACGGGAGCTACCCGTGGCATCGGCAAGGCCATTGCCCAGCGCTTGGCCCGCGAGGGCGCCATTGTCGTTGGAACAGCAACCAGCGAGGCGGGAGCCAGCAGCATTTCCTCGTACCTCGAGGAAATGGGAGCCAAAGGCCAGGGCGTTGTGCTCAATGTCACCCAGCCAGACGCTATCGAGGCGTTGGTCGATGCCATAGTCAAACAGTTTGGAACCCCCCAGATCCTGGTGAATAACGCCGGTATCACGCGCGACAACCTCATGCTCAGAATGAAAGAACAGGAATGGGATGACGTTATCGATACCAACCTGACCTCCATTTTTCGTCTCGCCAAGGCTTGTCTGAAGGGCATGACTCGCGCAAGATGGGGGCGCATCGTGTCGATTGGCAGTATCGTGGGTTCAATGGGCAATGCCGGACAGGCAAACTATGCAGCAGCCAAGGCGGGGCTTGAGGGCTTTTCCCGGGCGCTGGCCAAGGAGGTGGGCTCACGCAATATTACGGTGAACACCGTAGCCCCTGGCTTTATTGACACCGATATGACCAAGGATCTGCCTGCGGCCAACAAGGAAGCGATGCTTTCACAAATTCCTGCCGGTCGTCTGGGGATGCCTGAGGAGATTGCGGCTGCGGTTGCATTTCTGGCCAGTCAGGAAGCTGCTTACGTTACCGGTGCGACCCTCCCGGTCAATGGTGGCATGTACATGTGAGGCACCGGCAGCCTATTTTATGCTGCCAGAATGAGCTAAGCGGTTGTTTTGATTGGGAAACCGGGCTGGGTGACTGGCTTAGCGCTTGAAAGAACAATAAGGCTTTCTATACACTATACCCCCGAAAGCTTCAGGGACACCAAACAGGAGATAATAGTCCATGAGTAATATCGAAGAACGCGTCAAAAAAATCGTTGCCGAACAACTTGGCGTTAAACTGGAAGAGATCACCAATGACTCTTCTTTCGTTGAAGACCTTGGCGCGGATTCGCTCGACACCGTTGAACTGGTGATGGCTCTCGAAGAGGAATTCGAAACTGAAATTCCTGACGAAGAAGCAGAGAAGATCACCAAGGTTCAAGAAGCTATCGATTACGTTCTGGCGCATGTTTCCAAGTAATCATTGGACGCCCTGAGCTGACAGAAAGGCCGCAATCTGGCAAAGATGCGGCCTTTTCTTTTGGTTCCTGACAAGGGAGCCAGCAGGTTTTGAATCATTCATGTAACAAATAGTCATTACATTATTAACAATTCCGGATCAGCCGCAGGAAGCGCAGCATACCGGAACGTACTGGGCAGGAGAGGAGGCATCGCGTGACAGAGCGTCGAGTGGTAGTAACGGGGATGGGAATGGTTTCACCGTTGGCGAATACGGTGGACGCAACCTGGCAGGGGATTCTGGCCGGGCAAAGCGGCATCGGGATGATTCCGCCAGAGTACTATGATGCCTCCAATCATCCGGTGCGGTTTGCCGGACTGGTGAAAGATCTCGATATCGAAGCCTATCTTTCCCGCAAGGAGGCTCGCAAGCACGACTTGTTCATTCAGTACGGTCTGGTGGCGGGCATACAGGCGATGAAGGATTCCGGGCTGACTGTCACCGATGAAAACCGTCATCGCATCGGCGTCGCTATCGGTGCCGGTATCGGCGGTATCAACACCATTGAAAAGAACCATGAAGCCATGTTGGGCGGTGGTCCGAGGCGAGTTTCTCCTTTTCTGGTGCCTGGATCGATCATCAATATGATCGCAGGGAATTTTTCGATCATGTACGGTTTGCAAGGCCCCAATTTTGCCATTGCGACGGCATGTACGAGTGCAACACATTGTATTGGGTATGCTTCCCGCTTGATCAAGTATGGCGATGCGGATGTGATGTTTGCAGGTGCCGGCGAGTGTGGTTCGTCGCCGTTGGGAATGGCAGGTTTTGCTGCTGCGAGAGCGCTCTCCACGCGTAACGACGACCCTGCGCATGCCAGTCGCCCCTGGGACAAGGATCGCGATGGCTTCGTCCTCGCCGATGGTGCGGGTGTATTGGTGCTTGAAGAGCTGGAACATGCAAAAGCCCGCGGTGCAACTATTTATGGCGAGCTCATCGGTTTCGGTGCGAGCGCCGACGCCTATCACATGACCTCACCGCCAGAAGATGGCGCCGGTGCCGCTGCCGCCATGCGTAACGCGCTGAATGATGCGCGTATTTCCGTCACGGCAGTGGATTACATCAATGCCCACGGTACGTCGACGCCCGCAGGTGATATCGCTGAAACCCGCGCAGTGAAATCAGTGTTTGGTAACCATGCCTACAAACTTTGCGTCAGCTCGACCAAGTCTATGACCGGGCATCTCCTGGGGGCCGCCGGGGCCATTGAAGCGATTTTCTCGGTGCTGGCCCTGCGTGACCAGGTCGCTCCGCCGACCATCAACCTTGAGAACCCGGAAGACGGGTGTGATCTTGATTATGTCGCACTGCAGGCGCAGGCGCGGCCCCTTGAAGTCGCCGTTTCCAATTCGTTTGGTTTTGGTGGTACCAACGGCAGCTTGATCTTCAAGCGCTACTAGAGATCAGGTCTTGAGCCTGCCCCGCTCTTGGGTGTTGAAAGGAGGCGTCGTCGTTGACGGCGTTTCCGTGTTCGATCGGGGGTTGGCCTATGGTGATGGTCTGTTTGAGACCATGCGTGTGCACCAGGGGCGAATCCCCTTGCTTTCTCTTCATTGGCGCAGGCTGGAAGCCGGTCTGTCGCGTCTGAACATCTCCTTGCCACTGCCCGAAATGCTGCAATCGTTCCTGCTGGATTGCAGTGCCTCCACTGAATCCGGTGTCCTCAAGCTCATCGTTACGCGGGGTGAAGGCGGACGTGGGTATTTGCCGCCACCGCAGGCCGAGTCGGTGCAAATTGTCTCATTGCATTCATTGCCGGTGTACGAGCATGACTATGGCCAGGGCATTGACATCGGGGTAAGCCGAATCCGTCTGGGGCGCAACCCATTGCTGGCCGGGTTGAAGCATCTCAATCGGCTTGAGCAAGTGCTGATCAGGCAGTCCCTCCAAAGCGCCGGTTTCCTCGAAGGGGTGGTGTTGGATATCGATGACTTGGTGATCGAGGGTGCGTTCAGTAATATCTGCATAGTCTCCGGGAACGTCCTGCTGACTCCTATACTTGAAGCGGCAGGGGTTGCGGGCGTAATGCGGAGCTGGGTACTGGAAAACGCCCCCGCTCTGGGTTTGCCATGTCGGGAATGTGACCTGCGACTTGAAGATGTGCTGGCCGCCGATGAGGTGTTCCTGTGTAACAGTGTCAGTGGTCTCTGGCCGGTGACGGCCATTGAGCGTCGTCGGTATGATGCAGGCCCCTGGACGCGTACCCTACAGAAGGCGTTAGCAGCCATCTTTTGAATTCAGCAGTCCCATCGTTGCCATAGAGTGTTTGAATGAGCAAAGCTGCATTGAAAAAATTGAATATCATGAGTCTGGTGCAGGTGTTCCTGTGGGGGCTTGTGCTGCTTTGCGTTTTTCTTCGTGTTGAGGTGGCTGCGCTTGAAAAACCGTTGCCGCTTACCAGCGACGATACTCGTTTCGAGGTCCGGAAAGGGGCTGGTTTGTTGCAGGTGGCTTATGATTTCGAAACACGTTCGTGGGTGAATTCGCCGCGCCTTCTGGCCTTGTATGGCCGCGTGCTGGGGTATGCCGATGGGCTGAAGGCTGGCGAATATTCTCTTAGACCCGGCATGACGGCAAAGCAATTGCTGCAAAAGATGCGCAAGGGCGACGTCATCGTCTATCAGCTCACTTTTGTCGAAGGGCAGAGCTTTCAGGATTTCCTGCGTACGCTGGAGAACACGCAAGGCGTAGCCAGAACGCTGAAACGCTATGATGCCGAAAGTATTATGAAAGCGCTGGGCATATCCCACCCTTCACCAGAAGGCTGGCTGTTTCCGGATACCTACAATTATGAAAAAGGCGAAACCGACGTCGCCATTCTCAAGCGCGCTTACTCGCACATGCAGCAGGTGCTGGAGAGGGAATGGCAAGCACGCAGCAAGGATTTGCCTTACGCTTCCGCGTATGAAGCCCTGATCATGGCGTCCATCGTCGAGAAGGAAACCGCTGTCGAATCAGAGCGTGGCAAAGTCGCTGGTGTGTTTGTCAGACGCCTGCAGAAAGGCATGCGCCTGCAAACGGATCCAACGGTTATCTATGGGATGGGATCTCACTATAACGGGAACATTACACGGCAGGACCTGCTTACGCCCAATCCCTACAATACTTATCTTGTTCCTGGTTTGCCGCCGACGCCGATTGCGAGCCCGGGACAGGCATCCATTCACGCTGCCCTGAATCCCGAACCCGGTGAGGTGCTTTATTTCGTCGCAACCGGCGAAGGAAAGCATTATTTTTCCGTGACGCTGGAAGAGCATGAAAAAGCGGTCGACGAATATCAGCGCAAGCGCCGTTCTGATTATCGTTCGTCGCCCCCACGCTGAGCCCCTGTGAGGTTATTTTGAAACGCGGACTATTTATCACGCTAGAGGGCACCGAAGGCGTTGGCAAGTCGACCAATCTCCAGTTCATCTGCGATTGGTTGGCTGAAACAGGGCTGGCTTACGTTTGTACCCGTGAGCCCGGCGGCACACCTTTGGCGGAGACATTGCGAGAGGTATTGCTCGCCAATCGGGAAGAGCCTTTTGATCCTCTGGCGGAGCTGCTGGTGATGTTCGCGGCCCGAGCCCAACACCTGGCGCAACGGATTGTACCTGCGCTTGCCCAGGGAGACTGGGTAATCTGTGATCGCTTCACCGACGCGACGTATGCCTATCAAGGGGGAGGTCGGGGGCTCGACAGGTCCACCATTGCTGCGTTGGAAACCCTGGTGCAGGGAAGTCTGCGACCTGATGCTGTCATCATTCTCGATATTGCGCCGGACATCGGACTGCAGCGGGCACGGCTGCGTGGCGAGCCCGATCGTTTTGAGGCGGAGCGTATTCCGTTTTTCGAGCGTGTCAGAGCGGCCTATCTTGAGCGTGCTGCCGCTGATCCGGAGCGCTATTTCGTGGTCGATGCCAGCCGTCCCCTGCTTGAAGTTCAGCAAACGCTGAGGTCAGTGCTGGCGTTATTGCAGGCGCGTCACACATGAACTCGCCAACAATGTCCACCAAAACTCCTACGCCCTTTCCCTGGCAGCACGCCCAATGGGACAGGATCATCAGTCTGCGCGAGTCAGGCAAACTCCCGCATGCCTTGCTGTTTCGTGGTCCATCCGGCACAGGCAAGGTCCATTTCGCGCAAGCGCTTGCACAACGCCTCTTGTGCATGGCGCCGGTGGATGGGGTGGCGTGTGGGCACTGCAAGTACTGTCTGTTGTTTGCTGTGCATACACACCCGGACTTTTTTATGGTCCAGCCGGAAGAGGGCAGTCGTGCCATCAAGGTGGAGCAGATCAGGGAGCTCATCGGGTTTGCCAGCAGGAAGGCGCAATTCGAAGGTTTTCGGGTGGTACTCATCCACCCGGCCGAAGCGATGAACGTGAATGCTTCGAATGCGCTGTTGAAGTGTCTGGAAGAGCCGGGTGGCAATACCCTGATCATGCTCGTTACTCACCAGGCCAGTCAGTTGTTGCCGACGGTTCGCAGTCGGTGTCAGTGCGTAGACTTTCCGGTACCCGATCCAACGCTGGCTTTGCCCTGGCTGACACGTCAGGCGGGGGATGAGTCAGCGGCCAGGCGCCTGTTGGCTTTGGCGGGCGGCAGCCCGCTCAAGGCCAGGAATCTCACCGAAGGTGACTGGCAAAAACAGCGTGATCACACTTTCGAACTCTGGCTGGGTTGTGTGCAAAAAAAGACCAGTTTAATCGAGGTTGCAGAGGCGTTGTCCAAATATCCGGCAGTGGACGTGATGGAATGGTTGGCCGGATGGTATGTGGATATTGCGCGTCTTTCCTTGAATCCAGCCGCGCCGTTACTGGATGAGGAAAAGCGTGGGCGCCTCATGCCTTTGTCTGACAAATCGCATGCGAAACATTTTTTCGATAGCTATGACCGGGTCATGGAATTGCGTGCGGCCTACATGCGTGGTGCCAACTTCAACCCGCAAATGGCGATGGAAGGACTGATTGCCGCGCTAAGGGCATGAAATCTTGGCGAATTGACAGTTTATGCTAACCTTGTTCTGTTGATGGGCGCCTGCAAAGGGTAAATCGGTAAACGGAAGGGACTGGCTATGTCAATTGGTGGCTCAAGAAGCGGCATTCTCTCGCTGACCATAAAGGATAAAACGGTACTTTACGCGGCCTACATGCCTTTCGTTAAAAACGGTGGCTTGTTTATTCCTACCAATAAACAATACAAGCTGGGCGAGGAAGTTTTCCTACTGCTCAACCTGATGGAAGAAACCGAAAAAATTCCGGTGGCCGGCAAAATTGTCTGGGTCACGCCCAAAGGTGCACAAGGCAGTCGACCCGCTGGCATCGGCGTCCAGTTCGACGGTCAGGATGACACCGCCAAGAAAAAAATCGAAAACTATCTCGCTGGCGCTTTGCAGTCGGATCGCCCTACGCACACCATGTAACGGTGCGTCTGCATTCCGGGGCGCCAGGTCGGGCTTACCTGGAATCGTGAATGATCCTTTCTCTTTCCGAACTTTTGTTTCTGTTGGCTGGCTTGATCGCGGGTGCGTTGTTGGCATGGGGGGGCTTGCGGCTTCATGTCAGGGGGGCACAGGCGGTTCTTGTTGCCGAAGCCGGTCAACTGCCCATTCTGCGGGATGAGCTGCGCCAGTCCCGCGCGCAATTCGACGATCTCCGCAACGACTTCCATGCATCGCGACAGCTGTGTGCCGAGTTACAGACACGCTTGACGCTACAGCAGCAGGAATTTGCCCGCAGGGAACAGTTGTTGTTGGAATCCCGTCAATTATTCGAAAAGGAATTCCACCAGGTAGCCAGCCGGTTGCTTGATGAAAAATCAGAACGCATCACACTGCAGAATCGTATCCAGGTCGGCGAATTGTTGTCGCCATTGCGAGAGCAGCTGCAGGATTTTCGTCGCAAGGTGGAAGATGTTTATGACAAGGAAACCAAGGATCGGGTAGCGTTGCACCGGGAAATATCGTTGCTGCGTGATCTTAACGTGCGTATCAGCCACGAAGCAGAAAATCTGGTCAAGGCCCTCAAGGGAGACAACAAGGCGCAGGGGAACTGGGGCGAACTGGTGCTGGAACGCGTGCTGGAATTGTCCGGCCTGGTCAAGGGCCGTGAATTCGACGTCCAGGCTTCGTACCGTACCGCCGACGGTCAGTGGCTGCGGCCGGATGTGGTGGTGCATCTGCCGGACGGCAAGGATGTCGTGATTGATTCCAAGGTGTCATTGCTGCATTGGGATGCTTATTGCGCTGCCACCAACGATAACGACGCCGCTGAAGCGCTTCGAGGTCACGTTCAGTCGTTGCGCGCACACATTCGTGGTCTGTCAGGAAAGCAGTACGAGAATCTTCCGGGCATTCGCAGTCTGGATTTTGTGTTGTTGTTCATTCCCATTGAGGCGGCGTTCCTGAAGGTCATGGAAGCCGAGCCCGAGGTGTTCTCGGAAGCATACGCCAAGGGCTTGATGCTGGTGTGTCCATCAACCTTGTTGGCGACCCTGCGGACTATCCAGAACCTGTGGCGTTACGAATACCAGAATCGGAATGCCTTGCGTATAGCCGAATGCGCCGGAGGGCTGCACGACCAGTTTGTCATGGTCATCGATGCCATCAAGGAACTGGGCGAACGTCTGGCCAAGGCCAACCAGACTTATGACAATCTCTGGAAGCGCATGGTGGACGGCAAAGGCAATGTCATCAAGCGGGTGGCGGAGCTTGAATCACTGGGAGCCAAAACCCGACGCAAACTGTCGCGGGAAGAGGGGGAGGCTGCCGGGGCACACGGCGACACCTCAGACACCGTGGATGTCGAGCCAATGCCCTGAATTTCCTGTTAATTCCTCCTTATGCAAATCCCCTCCGGCTTAATGCCGAAAAAGTTTAATGTGCTTCTGGAAGTCCGGACAGAATCGTCAATACTTAGCCTATCGGTGGTGCTCGCTCCCCCCCAGATGTGAGCTTTTTCATCGATTGGGTTTAATACCCAGGTATGCGGAAATCGCGTACCGCAGATTAACTCCTATTGGTCTTAACCCGAACTCTCCCCCCAGAGACTCGGGTTTTTTTTTGCCCTCCGCCTGTTGGCTCAACGCCCCGCGAATTTCCCGCTGATTACGTTATTTTTTCTCGCTGATCCAGAGCTTGATAACACCTTTCACAACGACGGTGCCTTTATCGTCAAGTGCCGTAACCTTGACGTCCAGATCGCCAGGTTTCCAGTCTTCCGGATTGATTTCAGCGATGCCCGTGATGTCGCTGCCCGCCTTGGCGGTGTAGTCAACGCTCATCCCTTTGGGAATCCAGCGCAAATGACCCGGAATGGAGGCTTCAGCGACGACACCCATGGCCATTTCAAGCAGGTTGCAGATCGCGATAACGTGCACCGTGCCAATATGGTTTTCGACAGCGTGGCGCTTCTTGATGTTGAGACGTGCGTAGTTGGGGCGCAGTTCGTCAACGATGGCATTAACGGTGCGAAAGTAGGGCGCCTTGAACTGGACCGCCTTGGAAAAAATGAGCTTGCCGCCGGGAAGTCCGGAGAGTTTGTTCCAGTAATTGAGAACGGTATTGTTATTGCTGAAGGTATTGCTATTGCTCATGGTGGAATCCTTCGTTCGCGCAGGGATGAATGACGGCAAGGGTAACACGCGGGAACAGGAATTCCATGGCTTTGCCTTTTCCGATGCGCGTCACGCGGGCGAATTGGCAACTCCCGCACCCCAGTTGGCATGACCGATCGTTCACCACGCGATACCCAAAAGTGATATCGCGTGATGGACTTTCTGTCGCACCGCGTGTACTACGCGAAATCCTTTTCCCCCTTGATATGACGGGGGAAACCGCAAATCGCACGTGAGGTTTGCAGGCCAGATTGTACCGCGCCTTCTACGCAACCGGCGTTGATCCCGTTCTTGATCCAGTCGCCGGTGACATACAAGTTGTTGAAGCCTGCGCCGTCGGTAGCCAGGCGATATCGGGTGCTGTTGACGACTGACAGTACGTAGCGTTCTGACGGATCGATATTGCTGCGCCAGTACTGTGAATTGAAGCGTGCCGCGCCTTGCTGATCGGCCGACGCAAGCAGCCAGGACCAACAAAATCCGGCATCGTTTTGTGCATTCGGCCATAGCCAGTGTATCTGGTGATTCAGTTGGTCAATGGCTGCATTCCGCACGGCATCCTTGCACAGGGCGGGAAAGGCATGATCATCATACGGCGGAAAATGACGAATGTTTTGCACGCCACAGAAGTACGCCAGATTGCGTGGTTGCGCCTGGGCCGTGTTCCAGTCTTCGCGACAAAGCAGCTGATTCATGGATGCCCAGGTGTCTACCGGTTCGGTAAAAGAGGTCAGCACGGGCTCCTCTCCTGATTCCGGAAACAACTTCCAGCCAAGCGTTTTCAGGTCTTCGGTCAGCCAGAGTTGATAGGCCTGGGTAACCACAGTCTTGACGTTATCCACTGTTTTCTGCAGGGCCGGGCTAAGGGCCATGAGCTTGCTGCAGGTCACCGGCACCGACGCCACCGACAGGCCGAAAATGACGAGGTCAAAATCGCTCCCTACGTTCAGCGTTATTTCCGGCAGAGGCTTTCCGAACGCCTGTTGATAGACGCCGGGCCACGGGGACCAGCTGGATTCGAGATTGATGTTGTTGGCTTGCAGCAACTGTGCTTGCGCCGGATCCAGCTGGGAATACAGGGGCTCGCTCGGCCAGCAATCCAAACCCTTGACCCGAACCAGTGGTTGGTACTCGCTCTGCTTGAGGTCGACCTGACGAGTCAGACGGATGCTTCCGACGCGCGATGGGTCGGCCGGGTCGGGAAGGACTTCTTCTACCTTGTGGAAAAACTCGAATTTTACGCCCCGCGCCATCAGCAATTCGTAGAACGGTGTAAAAACGACATCGCCCATGCCGGCCTGCATTTTCCACATGATACTGCCTTTGTAGCAGAACAGGATGCGCATGGCGCCGCTGAGGCAGGTACCGGCTTCGATGTTCGGGCGAGAGGTATCACCGTCTTCATAGGCAAATACCAGATCGTAAAGACCGCGTACGGGAGCGCAGTTGACCGTTATTTTTTCATTGGCGCCGTGTTTGGCGAGCCAGTCGCGGAAATCAATGTCGTTGATGGCAGCAAAACCTTTCGTGAATACCTGATCCTCGAACATGCCCTTGAGGGTCGTCAGGCCAAGATCCACACCAATGTACAGTCGACGCAATACGGTATGGTCTTCAAGGAAATCATCGATCAGTCGTTCTATCCAGCCCTTGATATTCACGAGGGATTCGATCACCAGATCAGCGTCCTTGCTGTCCAGCAGCTTGTCATCGAGATCGGTCCAGTCCCGCAAATGCCCCAGAAGATTCAGGCCTTCGTGTGCCATCGCTTCAAATGGTTTTTGTATGCGCTCCGCCATGCGGTTGAGCAGTCCGCCGAAGCCGCTGGCTTCCGCGGCGCGTTGTGGGCGGTGAATGTCGAGGCCGGTGACTTCTTCCAGAAGTTTTTCGATGGCTTGCTTGATCCAGGCATACATGGTCTGCGCAATGTTCCACAGGCTGGGTGATTCTTCCCCGTCGCCCGGAATGCCGGGTTTGACCGGAAAATCAAAGGGCCAGAGTTCCCACTTTTCCTTGATGTATTCGTCCACCAACACAAACGACTGTTCGCGAAAGGCTTCATCCCAGGTGCGTAACGGTGCACCTTCAGGGCGCTTCAGTTCGGCATATGCCTCGCGCATGATCCTGAAGGCGTTTTCATAGAAACCGAACCAGATGTGCAAGCCGTGCTCTTCGATGCGCTGCCCCATCGCGGCGTTGCGCCCACTGGCACCTTTGCCGCCGATGCGCCAGCCCATTTGATAGACCGTAATATCGTATTTGCTCTGCCAATCCGGTTGGGAAGTAATGCCGTACACGGCCGTCATGGCGCTGAGACCACCACCCAGGACAGCGATTTTCTGTTTTTCCACGCTGCTGTTGTTGACCAGTTCTTGCGGTGGCTGAATGGAGAAATCGAAATTGATCCAGAACGACAAGGCAGACGCCTGAATTCCCGGTTTCAGCCCCAGGTCCTGGGCAATCGGTTCACTGGCAAAGTCGTGCAGCATGCATTCGTAATCGCCGAATAACAGACCCGCCCCATGGAACCCGTTGATGATGGCGGGGGAGGTGGTCAGCGCCTGGTATACCGCACGTTGGCCGGAACCATCAGGAAATTGTTTGAGGAAAAGTTGGGGCAATTGTGGCTGCAACAGTCCCTCAATAATCTGCTCGTCGACCTCCCGATCCGACAGGGCGAAATCTTCGACTTTCGACAGCTCGCAGAAAATGGTTCTGGCAAAGGTTTCCCAGTTTTCAAATTGCTTCTTGTCCTGTGCCAGGGAATCGCCGGGCTTTTTGGTGACTTCCAGCACCTTTCCCCACTGTGATTCCGTGTCGGGCGAGAAGGTCTTGAATGCATTGACTTCCAGCGAAAAATAATCCGGATTGGCTGGGGAGTCGGGCATTTCGAATCGTCCCAGGTATTTGGGATAACCGAAAATTTCCCGCCCATTGATAATGGTCATCGGATGATCCACCCAGATGTAGGGCATGATCCAGTGAATTTTTTCCAGGGTTTTCTTGTTGTTGATGAAGGCGTACTGCCCCACGGGAATCCAGATCGAGGTGTCAATCTCCTGCCCCCAACCCTTGGCACGATCCTGCGGATATTGGGAGTAATCCTTGTTGATCCTGGTGAAGGTCAGCATCACGTAATTGCTGAGGGGCTCAAAACGGTACTGCCCGCGTGCGACGGCATTGAGTTGCTGATCGCACAATTGCTGCAACTTTGCCAGATCGCCCTTCAGGAAAAATCCGAACATCAGGGAGTTCTGTTGTTCGAAGGGGGCGTGCATCATCATGCTGCCACCGGGATAGATATAGGGTGGGCGCGACGAATAGGGCATGGCGGGTTCCTTGCGAGGTTGAGCGGGAGAAACATCAAGAATAGCTAAGTCCTTTAGGAGAGAAAGGTGCGCCCCGGCAGAAATCGCCAACTTTCTGAAACGGCCCCGCAGCCCCTAGTTCTTTTGTATTCGTGTTCTAAGCTTTACTGAATGGCGCCTGCGCTGACTCGCCTCAAGGATGCCGCTCGATCGTTGTACCTTTTATGGAAAATCAACATGTTGGCTATGTCATGCAAGATGCGCCCTCCGGAAACCTGTGGCTGATGTCTCGACTGTTGCGTAAGCACGTACTGACGGTTTTGCTGCGCTTGCAGTGCGTTGCAATGTACTTCCTCGTCTTTGCAATCCTGTCGGGGCCAACCCTTGTCAGGGCCGATGTGGTTTCGTTACCCTCATCGACCGACATGTTTACGGTGGGGGCGGTTTATCGCGCCAAGTCGACATCCGTTCCTTCGGCAGAAAGCTTTGCAGAATTCCGTCAATCCATTTTACGCGTACCGGCGGTTGACCTGCGGGGTGGGCGTTATTGGCTGAATGTGCGGGTCAAGGTGGAAGGCGCTCAGACCAGCTGGGCGTTGGGAAGATTGGGTTCCTACATTGAAAACGTCGAGGTGTGGTCCTTTGACGGTGAATCCACCCAGTACGGAAAGTCCGGCCAGTTCTATCAGAATGATTATCCGCTGCATTACGGCGTGCGACTGAATTTTGAACCAGGCAAGAACTACGATGTCTGGATTCTCTTCGAGAGCCGCTATTTTACCGGCATGCCGACGGCCCATTTACTGCCGGAAGAGGATTATTCGTATGAGGTCCTGATCGATAATCTGCTGATTATCGGCTGCCTGGGGTCGATCATGATCCTGGCCCTGTATAACCTCTTGTTATCTGTCTGGACGCAGTCGCGGGACTATCTTTACTACGCCCTTTATCTGGCTACGACATTTACTGGCTGGGCGGCAGTTTTCAAGGTGTTTTCTCAGACCATCAATGTAACCCATGCGGGTCTGATCATCGTTCCCTTCTATCTCAATATCGTCACCAACATATTCTTCTACCGGCATTTTCTGGCGATCTCCCAGAAAAGCAATCCCATGCTTTTCTACTATGGCAATGCGGTAGCGGTAGTGTCTTTCGGATTGGCATTGGCCTATCCGTGGCTACCTTTGTGGACCAGCTATCTGTTGATCAACCTGATGACGGGCTTCTGGTTAGCCGGAGGTTTGTTGGCCGGCGCGATTCGCTGGTTTGAGGGCTACAAACCGGCGCGCTTTTACATTGGCGGTTTCTTTTGTATGGCGGTGGGTGGCGCAATGGTGGTGTTGCCCTATCTGGGAATGCCGCGTCTGACACAAAAGGAATATCTCGTCACCCTGGTTACCCAGACCATCGATGTATTGCTGTTGGCGATCGCCCTGGCGGATCGCATCAATATCATGCGTCAGGAAAAGGCGCAGGCCCTGCAGTATGCCCGTGAGGTCGATCAAAAGGCTACGCAGGTATTATTGGAGGCCAACCAGAAACTCAGCAATGCCCTGACCCTCTCGGAAGAAAACCAGCGTCAGAAAGACCAATTCATCATGGCGGTCAGCCATGAATTGCGTACGCCACTGAACGCGATCAGTGCGTCTCTTGGACAGCTGTCCGATTCTCGCGAAGAGCAGGAACGGGCGATGCTCCATCAATACATCCAGTTCGGAACGGATCGGCTGTCATCACAGGTGGAAAACCTGATCATGCTCGCCGAGACTGATCAGCAGAAGATCAAGCCACATTCGCGCTTGTTTCTGGTTTCGTCCTTGCTGCAGCGGGTTAGCCGACTGGCCGAGGGTTATCTTTTCAACAAGCCGGTGACATTTTCGATCGAACAATCCGGCGAATCGTTCGCCGGTTATCATGGGGACGATTATCTGCTGATCCGTCTGCTGACACCTGTTCTTGAAAACGCCTGTAAATTCACGGAAAGGGGTAGTGTCAGCCTCAAGGTGGTCAAGGAGGAGGCACAACTGACGTTCTGCTTTGAAGACACCGGTCCCGGTATTGATCCGGCGATGCGCTCCCGCTTGTTTGAGAGTTTCACCCAGCAATCGACAGGGTATCAGCGAGAGTTTGGTGGTTTGGGTATTGGGTTGACCGTCTGTCAGCGCATTGCCCGTTTATTGAACGCCACCCTGGATCTTCACAGTGAGCCGGGAGCAGGAACGCGCTTCTGCCTGTCCGTTCCTGTCAGTGCCGAGACCGGGCCGCTACCCGTGCTGGCCACAGGCATAGGCGGGCACGCCCTCGTGGTCGAGGACAATGAAGTCAACGCCAAGGTGTTGAATGCTCTGCTCAAGAAGCTTGGTTTCAGCGCAGACCTTGCCGAAAACGGTTTGTTGGCCCTGGACAAGGTAAAGGGGCGTCCCTTTGATATCGTCCTGATGGATTTGCAGATGCCGGTGATGGATGGGTTTGCATCAGCGCAGGCGATGCGCAAACTGGGGGTGCACTGCCCGATCGTGGCGGTCACGGCCAATTCGGATTACGAAGCGCGGATCCGCTGTTTCGATGTGGGCATGAATGATCTGATCACCAAGCCACTCAACAAGGACGTACTCCAGGAGAAGCTTACCTACTGGTTACAGGCGGTTTAAGGCAAGGAGTGCTTTTACAAACCGCTTGCGAGCGTATACAGTTGCTGCGCCAGTAACAGCGTCGAGTTAGCGTTCGACAGGCTTGGTTGATATGTGACCATTATTTCCCGATTCCCAGGCATCCCGAGGATTCAAATCGATCCGACAGGGCCCCGGGCGGAGGTTTATTGGCCCGCGAACCAAAAACGACGAGAAATTAATACGAAAACCATGTAAAGTTATGCCCAAATTTTTTGGGTCGGCTGATGAGTAATGTTATGACGGATTTATCCAAATATAGAAACATAGGTATCTTCGCCCACGTTGACGCGGGCAAAACCACCACCACCGAGCGTATCCTCAAGCTCACCGGTAAGATCCACAAAATGGGTGAGGTTCACGAGGGTGAATCCACCACCGACTTCATGGTGCAGGAAGCCGAGCGCGGCATCACTATCCAGTCCGCTGCGGTCAGCTGTTACTGGAACGGTCACCGTTTCAACGTAATCGACACCCCAGGGCACGTTGACTTCACGGTTGAAGTGTATCGTTCGCTGAAAGTGCTCGACGGCGGTATCGGTGTGTTCTGCGGTTCCGGCGGTGTTGAACCCCAGTCCGAAACCAACTGGCGCTATGCGAACGATTCCAAGGTCTCGCGTATCATTTTCGTCAACAAACTGGATCGTATCGGTGCGGACTTCCCCCGTGTCGTCAAGCAGATCGAAACCGTTTTGGGCGCCAAACCGCTGGTCATGGTACTGCCGATCGGTCGCGAAGATACTTTCGTGGGCGTCGTAGACCTGCTGAGCCGTCAATCCTATATCTGGGATGCATCTGGCCAACCTGAAAATTACAAGGTCGAGCCGGTTCCCGAAGACATGAAGGATGACGTCGAACTCTACCGCGCGCAGTTGATCGAAACTGCGGTAGAAATGGATGACGACCTCATGATGGGTTACCTGGAAGGCGAAGAGCCATCCATTGAAGACATCAAGCGCTGCATCCGCAAGGGTTGCCGTGAGCTGGCCTTCTTCCCGACGTTCTGCGGTTCCGCGTTCAAGAACAAAGGCATGCAATTGCTGCTCGACGCTGTCGTGGATTACCTGCCGGCACCGACCGAAGTCAATCCGCAACCGTTGACCGACCCGGAAGGCAACCCGACTGGCCAATTCGCCATCGTTTCCCCCGACGAGCCTTTCCGCGCGCTGGCATTCAAGATCATGGACGACCGTTTCGGCGCCTTGACCTTTACCCGCGTGTACTCTGGTCAGCTTCGCAAGGGCGACACGATCCTGAACTCCTTCACCGGCAAGACCGAGCGTATCGGCCGCATGGTGGAGATGCACGCCAATGACCGTTCCGAGATCGACTTCGCGCAAGCGGGCGACATCATCGCGATCGTGGGCATGAAAAACGTTCAGACCGGTCACACACTGTGCGATCCGAAACATGAATGTACGCTTGAAGCGATGGTCTTTCCGGATCCCGTTATCTCTATCGCCGTTGCACCGAAAGACAAGGGCAGCGTAGAGAAGATGGGTATCGCTATCGGCAAGATGGTGGCAGAAGATCCCACCTTCAAAGTTGAAACCGATCAGGAAACGGGCGAAACCATCCTCAAGGGCATGGGCGAGCTTCACCTCGACATCAAAGTCGACGTTCTCAAACGTACTTACGGTGTAGAGCTGGTGGTTGGTCAACCTCAGGTGGCTTACCGCGAAAGCATCACCCGTGAGATCGAAGACAGCTACACCCACAAGAAGCAATCCGGTGGTTCAGGTCAATACGGTAAAATTGATTACCGCATCCGTCCGGGCGCACCTGGTTCTGGTTTCAGCTTCAAGTCGACGGTTGTTGGCGGTAACGTTCCCAAGGAATTCTGGCCTGCTGTTCAGAAAGGCTTCGAAGGCATGATGGGAACCGGTGTACTTGCTGGTTTCCCTGTGCTGGACGTCGAAGTTGAGCTGTACGATGGTTCTTACCACGCGGTTGACTCCTCGGCGATTGCGTTCGAAATCGCTGCCAAGGGTGCATTCCGTCAATCGATTCCGAAAGCTGGTGCCCAGCTGATGGAACCGATCATGAAAGTCGACGTGTTCACTCCGGATGCACACGTAGGTGATGTCATCGGTGACTTGAACCGTCGCCGCGGCATGATCAAGGATCAGGAGCCCAGCAGCACCGGCGTTCGCGTCAAGGCTGAAGTTCCGCTGTCCGAGATGTTTGGCTACATCGGTACGCTGCGTACCATGACTTCAGGTCGTGGCCAGTTCTCGATGGAGTTCTCGCACTACATGCCTGCACCCAACAACGTGGCTGAGAAAGTCATCGCTGAAGTGAAAGCACGTAAAGAAGCGCAATCCAAGAAGTAATCGGGTTGCGTAAAAAAGCCCCGCCGGCGAGAGCCGTGCGGGGCTTTTTTTTGTCTTTGATTACTGGCGGCGCCTTGGGTCAGTCGTGTTCGCGAAATTTAACCGCCAGCACGTTTTCGCTGCGGGGTCGGCTGTCCGGCAGTTGTTGAATGACGTCATCGGTTGTGAACACGCCGCTGCCTTTCCAGGGAAACAGTTCTTCCTTCTTATAGTTGGAAAAATCCAGGTAGGTCGGTTTGATGATCTCGAAATAGGGCGACGTTTCAATGTCCACCGGCAAACAGATGTCGACCTGGCGGCGAAAGAGCTGGGTACCATGATCGCTGGCGAGTTTGACCAGCGGCAAAATCGGATACTGGATGAAGCTGAACGCTTCGGCGATCAATGCGCAGGAGGCATGGCGAGTATGGCGTCCTGGGTGGTAACGAAACAAGGCCAATCGCCATTGCCGTGGTACCAACCACCAAGGCAGAAAGAAACGCATCAGATCAAGAAAGTTCAGCAGGCTGCGTCGGGGTCCCAGGCGACTTGCCGCATAACGTATGACCTGCAGCCCATCGGCGGGTGTAAGGCTGCGGGGCCGACACAGGCGCAGATTGAAGCGTTCAAAATCCCCCAGCGGCCGGATCTTTACGCCTTCATTCAGGGTGGTTTCCAACACCAGTGGTGTTTCATTGTCGGTATCGGTATAGCTCAGCAGGGTGTTCTTGAGGTCGGCGTCGCCGAGGTCAAGGGGGCGGCCGATATAGAGCAACGCCTGGGTCCAGGAGGTGCCGGAGATGCGCTTCAACGTTCGATCCACCGGCCGTGTGCCCTCTACCAGAATGACATCTGCCAGGCGTAGTTGACGTCTGATTTCGTCGAAATCACTGGCCGCTGCCACCAGCGGGTCTTCCGGATCCCCCAACCAATCGGTAATGAGGCTGACGAACTTGTGAGGGCCCTGGCTCATGCGGTAATCCTTGCTACTGCCTGTACCGCACGATCAAGGACATCGAACGGCGTATAAAAGTGAGGGGAAAAACGAATACCACCGCCTCTCGCCGCGCAGACAATGTTGTCTGCCTTCAGCTGAGAAAACAAGACGTCGGTGCCTACCCCTTCCGAGCTGAAGGTCAATATGCCTGCTCGCTGAGAGGATGGCTCGGGCGTCAGTAGGCGAATTCCCTTGATCCGGGGTAATGCCTCGATCAGGTAGTCGATACGAAGCGCTATTTCCCGCTGAATCTCGTCCAGTCCGGTTTCCAGCAATAGCGACAGGCTTGCGGAAAGCGCCACGGCTCCCAGCATATTGGGGCTTCCGCACTCAAACCGACGGGCCGTGCGGGCAATGGTCCAGTCTTTGCGGGAATAATCGCCGGCATGCTCGATCATGTGCCAGCCGAATTCATTGACGGTCAGTTGCTCGCGGATTTCCGGTCTGACCCACAGCAGGGCGATGCCTTCCGGTCCCAGCATCCACTTGTGGCCGTCAGCCACGACAAAATCGGCCTGGCACTGGCCAACATCAAACGGGCAAGCGCCCAGGCTCTGAATGGCATCTACGCAAAACAACACATTGCGTTGTTTGCATGCTTCGCCCAGTCTTGCCAGGTCTAGTTTCAACCCGGTGCCGTATTGAACGGAACTGACAGACAACAGCCGGGTGGACGGGCCCAGGCAGGCAATAATGGCGTCCTCGGGGTGCAAGGTCTGCACTGGGGCCTGAACCACCGAAACGCCCTTGCTGGCAAGGCTTTCCCAAACGATGCGATTGCTCGGGAATTCCTGGTCGGTAATGACGATGTGATCGCCCGCTTTCCAGGGCAGACCATACGCAATCACCGACAGCCCTTCGCTGGTGTTTTTTTGCAGCGCAATATCGTGGGGGCTGGAGGCACCGATGAGAATGGCGAGTTGCTGGCGCAGTGTGGCTTCATGCTTGAGCCAGCGCTCATAGTGGGTGGCACCCCAACGGGCGTTTTCGTGGGCAAAATCTTCCACGGCCTGCGCTGCCCGCCGGGGCCAGGGCGCTACGGCCGCGTGGTTGAGGTACGCGATGGTGGGATCGAGTGGAAACTCGTCATGCGCACCGGCGTTTTTCAGGGGCTTTGTCATCCGCCGAATGTCCTTAAATTTCCAGCGCATCAGCTATAGTGAACGGAGGGCGACCGAAAAGTCACTATACCTTGCATCGGGCAGGAGTAAAATAGTGTTTATTTCACCACGCTGACTGCAAGTTGGTGAAGATGCGGGCCAATGCATAGGATTTCGATACGAATTTCGACATAATTGCGCCGCCGAAAGGGTATGGCAAACCGGGTCAACATGGGTAGGAGAACCTTGGATGAGTGATTTGCAAAAGGCCAGTCTGAAAGCACAGGAATTCAGACGTCGCGAAGAAGATATCTTGCAGAAAGCGCAAGAGCTTTTCATTGAACATGGCGAAGACAAAGTCACCGTTGAAATGATTGCGGATGCGGTGGGAATTGGAAAGGGCACGATCTACAAGCATTTCGAAACCAAAGACGAAATCTACCTGCGCCTGATGATCCGCTACGAGGAAGAGCTCGCCGAAGTATTTACCCGTCTCAACAACGGGGTGGAACAGGATCGCGCCCGTCTCGCCAAGGAATATTTCTCGTTCCGCATGCGTGACCCCAAGAAATATTCGTTGTTCGACCGTCTCGAACACAAGCTTACCAGCCAGACCACCTGTCCTGAACTCGTGGAAAAGTTGCACCAGACGCGTGCCGGCAACATGAAGAACCTGGTTGACATCATCAACCGCCGCATCGAGGAAGGGAAACTCGAAGATGTTCCACCTTACTTCCATGTGTTCGCCGCATGGGCGTTGGTGCACGGTGCCGTAGCCCTGCATCATTCCAAGTTCTACAACGACTTCATTGAGGACAAGGAAGGCTTCTTCAACTTCCTCACCGAAATTGGTATTCGCATGGGGAACCGGCGCAAAGGCAAGGACGCCTAAACGATGTGGCCTGGCGTCAGGGCGGCGTCCGCACACGCGCTCCTGGTTGGAGCGGTCGTCATGGCGGGCGCTGGCTGTCAAAGTGGGGCGGTGCCTTTGGCGACGCGCTCGCCTGCCATGGCCAGCGTGGTGCAGCCTTGGGGCAACACCGAGATTCAGCGCCGGAGCAGTTTCGTGCTGCCGCGTGAAGCGAAGCTGACGGCAGTGGTGTTGGCCGAGGGGCACGCCCCGCAGGAAACCCGTGTGTTGGCGCACTTCCGGTCGATACTTCCCCAGTATTTCGGGCCACAGGACATTGCCCCAGAGCCTTTGATGGCAGACGAAGCCATTGAACGGGCACGGCGTCAGGAAGCTGATTTTCTGTTGACCATACAGTTGCATCGGTGGCCCGGCGGATTTGTCGATCCCGCAGCATCCTCTTGCCCGGAACGACGGGAGGATGAATGCGATGTCGCGTCTGTCGACCCGGATATGAAACTGGCGCTGCAGGTGTATGATGTCGTCAACCAGCGTGTCGTGGATCTGATGATCGTCGATGCAACCCTGGGTATGCAGAGCTGGGTATTTGATGACGTTTCTCCCCTTATCATTGATACGCTTTCCCGAATGGTGGAGGCACTCGCGCCCTGACGGCATAAGGAGTGGCAATATGCAGGTCGTGTCCACTGTCCGGCATGACGATTCAGAGGGAATTGAATGAGCATGGGTTGCCTGTGAATTCGTGGAGTTCAAGGATTCTTGGAGTCCTGGCCTATCTCGCCCTGTGTTTGTGCGCAACCCCCGCATTGGCGGCTCCCGTCGACGAGCTCAAGGCCGCCTATCTCCTCAACTTTGCCAAATTCACCACCTGGCCGGTCGATCAGTTCAAGTCTGCCAACGATCCGCTGGTGTTCTGTGGTCTTGTCAACGAACCGGTGATCGTGGCACTCCGCGCCCTGGGTGAGCGCCGCGTAGACAATCGTCGCGTCAGCATCAAAGCCATCAAGAGTTTCAACGGTGAAGACGGTTGTCACGTGCTGTATGTCGGTCAACAAACACCGACGGCCGGTGGCCGCGCCGCGATGCGGAAAGGGCTGTTACTGGTCGGGGATTCCGACGACTTCCTGCCGCATGGCGGAACCATCAGCTATTTCCTGCAAAGCGGAAAACTGCGTTTTGACATCAATGTCGAAAATGCCCGGGCTTCCTCTCTGGTGTTGAGTGCGCGTTTGCTCAATCTCGCCAAACGGCGGGAGGCTGCCCCATGAGGAATTTCCTGGCGCGGATGCCGATTACCCGCAAGCTGTTTTCGGTCAATTTCGTCGTTATTCTGGTCGCGTCCTTTGTTACGGCCGCGGTGCTGATTCTGGTAGAGCGCACCGCCATGCGCGAACGCGTGGTCAATGAGCTCGTTGCGCAAGCGGACATTGTGGCGTTCAATTCTGCCGCGTCACTGGCGTTTGATGAGGCGGCCTCGGCCCAGGACATCCTGGAGGCATTCCAGGCCGTACCCCAGGTGCAGGAAGCCATTATTTTCAATCTCCAGAATGATGTCTTCGCAAGATACCTGCGGAACGAGCAGGGGGCCTACCACAGTGGTTACACCGAAATTGCCGGCGGGCGTGTGCAGTGGCCAAACAAACCCGGCCACGACGTGGTGTTTTCGGATGAAGGAATATTCATCTATACGCCCGTGACGCTTGACGGGGAACGGGTCGGTGCGCTGTACATCCGATCTTCTCTCGATAATTTCAATGCCTATTCGCAACAGGCGATTGTGTTGGGCGTTATCGCTTTGGTTATCGCCATGCTGGTTGCGTTGTTACTGCTGGCGCCCATGGTGAAAATTGTTTCCGATCCCATTCTGGAATTGTTGTTTACGGTAAACGCCGTGCGGCGAGACAAGGATTACCATGTTCGCGTGGCCAAGTTGGCCAATGATGAATTCGGTGAACTGGCAGATGCTTTCAATGCGATGTTGGAAGAGATCGGACAGCGCGATGCCGAGCTTTCACGGCAGCAGATGAGCTTGGAATCCGAAGTGCAGGAACGCACCCAGGCCATGAAAAAAGCCAACCGTCATCTCGAAGAGACGGTGCACGCCTTGCAGCAGGCCAACCGTGCGATACGGATTTCCGAAGAGAACAAGCGGGTCGCCGAAGCGAGTGCGGAGGCAAAGGCGCAATTTCTGGCGAACATGAGTCACGAACTGCGAACACCCATGAATGGCGTGCTCGGAATGTTGTCGCTGCTGTTGGAAACGCGCCTGAACGATGATCAGCGCCACTACGTCGATGTGGCCTATGAATCCGGCAATATCCTGCTGGAACTGCTCAACAACGTTCTGGATTTGTCCAAGATAGAGCAGGGCAAATTGGCGCTGGAATGCATTCCTTTCAATTTACGTGAATCCATTGATGAAGTGGTCGCCATCGTGGGCGAATCCGCCTATGCAAAGGAACTTGAATTGGTGGTGCTGCGAGAGCCGGACGTGCCGGTCCACGTGATGGGCGATCCAACAAGGTTCAAGCAGCTGATATTCAACCTGGTTGGAAACGCCATCAAATTTACCCACAAAGGGTTTGTGTCAGTGAACTGCATTCCACTGAAAATTGACAGCGACAGTGTGTCGTTGCGATTTGAAATCCAGGACACGGGCGTAGGCATCGAACCAGAGGTGCGCGATCGGATCTTTGACAGTTTTACCCAGGCGGATTCTTCCACGACCCGGAAATATGGTGGAACCGGGCTGGGATTGTCGCTGTGCAAGCAGATCGTGCAGCTGATGAACGGCAGGATTGGCGTCAACAGCAAGGTTGATGACGGATCGCTGTTCTGGTTTGAGGTGGAATTCAAGTCTGTCGAAATGCAGGCGTTGGAGTCTTCCGGAACGGCGCAAGATACCCAGCCGACTCCGCCGGTGAGCATGCTGGTGCTTGACCCCAGTCCGGTCAGTGCCAATGCCATGAGTCATTACCTTGAGGAAATCGGAGTGCATGGTGATATCGTCACCAATGAATTTGAACTGTTGTCCCGATTGGAAACGTGCAGCATTCCTTATGCCCGTTTGCTCATCAGCCTGGATCTGGGCATGTCGCTGATCAGGCGCCTGCTATCCATCGATGAAGTAAATGCGCGCTTCAAGCCGGCAGACGTGTTGTTTTATGGCTCGATTGGCCAGCGAAATATATTCCGCCAGGACAAGGATAACAGTGCGCATGAGATGCTGATCAAACCCATCCGTTTGTCACATCTTAAAAAGTTGCTGATGGGCTGTCTGCCAACAGGTGAATCGCAACAAGCAGTGGCAGGTGGCTCGGCGCGATCGCGCATGGTGCTGGTCGTCGAAGACAATCTCATCAATCAGGAGGTCGCCGTCGGTTTGCTCGGCAAGCTGGGGTATCAGGTGGATGTGGCGGATAACGGCGAGATTGCACTGCAGAAAATGCGAGCCAGACAATATGATGCGGTGCTGATGGATTGTCAGATGCCAGTGCTCGACGGCTATTCGGCGACACGGACGATTCGTCAATGGGAGCGTGACGGGCGGCCACGTACTTGTATTATTGCCATGACCGCGCATGCGATGGCGGGTGATCGGGAGTTGTGCGCGTCGGCCGGCATGGATGACTATCTTGCCAAACCGGTGAAAGCTGATGCGTTGCGGCAAATCCTCGCCCGTTGGTTGACTTGCGATGCTGAGGCTTCCAGGGAGGATGGCGAATGAATGAATTACGTATATACAACCAGTTGCTCGGTGGCGATACGCATGGTATCCCTCCGGTGGAAAAATGGAATCCCCCGGTAACGGGGGATATCGACATCCGTATTGCGGCCGATGGCACCTGGTATCACGAAGGTGTGGCGATCCGTCGTGCCGGCTTGATGAACCTTTTTGCTTCGGTATTGTGGCGTGAAGGGGATCAGTATTTTCTGGTAACGCCTGTCGAGAAGGTCCGCATTCAGGTCGAGGATGCGCCACTCCTCGTTACCCAGGTGGAATATAGCGGTACCGCTGAGTTGCAAACGATTGTCTTTTCTACCCTGACCGGCGATCGGTTTTCCTTGGATGCCGAACACCCCTTGCGGGTGGAGTACTCCTCCACCCAGGAACCGCGCCCCTATGTGCGGGTGCGACGCAATCTCGACGCATTGATACACCGTAATGTGTTTTATTCGCTGATCGAGCAGGCCATCGAAGTACCCGGCGATCAATGTACCCGTCTGATGCTTCGCAGCGAAGGCACCGACTTTGTCCTCGGAGAATTTGTCTGAGATCACGGATCGTGCAGTGAGTGGGCATATTTCAGGCGCGTAGACTATGCTTCCTTGTAGACACCACCAAAACCGACCAATGGTTGAGTCGGTTGATTGTGGCGGGTGGAGAGGTGTACGCATGGATCCCAAACAGGACGCGCTCGATAATGAGCTGATTCGGGCGGCTCATTTCGGCGATATCGAAGCCGTCAAACGGGCCATCAAACTCGGGGCCAATATTCATTCGCGCGGCGAGCGTGCCGTGCATGTTGCCATTCTCGCGCGCCACAAGGAGATCGTTAAGTTGTTGATGCACCTTGGTGCTCGTACGACGTCGGCTCAAGTTGCCATTGGTTATGCGCAGGAATCCAAAATCGACGGCAAGAAGATTCTGGCACTGGCGGATGCCGGTAAATTTGGCACGGTTTCACGCAAGTTGCGCCTGAAAGACAGACAGGATCGCCCCTTCGATGCGCGGCAGTTTTCGGATGGTAGTGTGTTGGGCCTGGTGCTCGACCGGCTCGGAAACCTGCAGCCTTGCGTCGTCAATCAGCAGCAGCCGGTTTAAGCATTGTTGTTTATCGCCTCTGTATGTCGCCACTTGGATTCTTTGCTCATCCAACAAAAAAGCCCGGAAAATCCGGGCTTTTTTGTTGGTGACGCACTCACATGTTCGGGTAGTTGGGCCCGCCGCCACCTTCTGGTGCAACCCAGTTGATGTTCTGCGATGGATCCTTGATGTCGCACGTTTTGCAGTGTACGCAGTTCTGCGCGTTGATCTGGAACCGCTTGCTGCCGTCGTCGTTGTCCATTACTTCATAAACACCAGCTGGGCAGTAGCGCTGCGCCGGCTCGTCCCACTTGGCCAGGTTCACCTTGATGGGGATCTCGGCGTCCTTCAGTCTCAAATGGCAGGGCTGGTCTTCTTCGTGGTTCGTGTTGGACAGGAACACGGAAGACAGACGATCAAAAGTGATCTTGCCATCGGGTTTCGGATAATTGATTTTCGGACACTGATCGGCCGGCAGCAGGGCTGCGTAGTCCGGCTTGGTGTCACGGAAATTCAATGGCAGGCGACCACCGAAGATGTTCTGCTCCACCCAGATATAGCCAGCACCGATAAATGTACCGAAGGTGTGCATTGCACCCACAAAGTTGCGGGTGGTGTAGAGCTCTTCGTGCAGCCAGGAGGCATTGAACTTGGTTTCGAATGCCTTGAGCTCTTCGCCGCCTTCGCTGCCGCCCTTGAGCGACTCGAATACGGTTTCTGCAGCCAACATGCCGGATTTCATCGCCGTGTGGCTGCCCTTGATCTTGACCGGGTTCAGCGTGCCGGCATCAGAACCGATCAGCAAACCACCGGGAAAGGTCATCTTGGGCAGCGAATTCAGGCCGCCTTTCTCCACGGCGCGTGCACCATAGGAAACGCGTTTTGACCCTTCAAAGTAGTGGCGTACGGAGGGGTGTGTCTTGAAGCGCTGGAACTCTTCGAACGGACTGACGTGCGGATTGCTGTAGTTGAGGTCGGTGATCAGCCCCACCACGATCTGGTTGTTTTCCAGATGGTAGAGGAATACGCCGCCGGTGGATTTGCTTTCGGTGAGTGGCCAGCCCAGACCGTGGATGACCAGGCCCTGCTCGTGCTTGGCGGGGTCGATGTCCCACAGTTCCTTGATGCCGATACCGTAATGCTGCGGATCCTTGCCTTCGTCAAGTTTGAAGTGCTTGATCAGTTGCTTGCCCAGATGACCGCGAACACCTTCGGCGAAGATGGTGTATTTGGCGTGCAGTTCCATGCCAGGCTGATAAGAGTCTTTCGGATTGCCTTCACGGTCGACACCCATGTCGCCGGTCGCAATGCCCTTGACGCTGCCGTCCGCATTGAACAGCACTTCCTGGGCGGCAAAGCCGGGATAGATTTCTACACCGAGGGCTTCCGCCTGTTGACCCAGCCAGCGGCAGACGTTGCCGAGACTGACGATGTAGTTGCCATCGTTATGGGTGGGCTTGGGAATCAGGGCGTTGGGCAGTTTGATCGCGCTTTGCCCGTTGGTGTAGAAATAAAAACGGTCTTCTTTAACGGGGGTGTTGAGAGGCGCTTCCAGCTCTTTCCAGTTGGGGAACAGTTCATTCAGACCGCGCGGCTCCAGCACTGCACCTGACAGGATGTGAGCGCCGACTTCAGAGCCCTTTTCCACCAGGCAGACGCTGATATCGTGACCGGATTCTGAAGCCAGCTGGCGCAAACGGATCGCTGCCGACAAACCGGCTGGTCCACCGCCTACCACCAGTACATCATATTGCATTGAATCTCTTTCCACAGCGTCTCTCCTCGTTTCAGCTAATGGGGCCAGAAAGCAGACTGGCCGTCAGGAGTAGGGCGCTTGCCCCCCGACTGAGACAGGCGCTCCCTTGTTTCAAACGGGCGTATTATATTTTAGTAAATAGGCAAACTCCAATGATTTGGAGCGGCTATTTCGGTGAAGGATGAGGTCAAGAGTCGCCATGAGCAACTCTCGGTGCCCATGGCGCAGGGAGAACGGATGTTCGTCTGCGAAAGTCAGTGCGCGTCGGCGACACCAGCAGGATGTTTGCCGAACATGGGCAAGCCTATCTCACCCTGGAGGGTGGTCGAGGTGAACCAGTCGCCGCCACTGAAGCGGTATTGGTTGCTGTACCCGCCGGCCCAGACGCCGACGATGTCGTCCTTGTGCAGTCGCGTACTGATGCCTGCCAGTTGTCCCGTGTGGAGACCTGCCCCGCGAACAGGTGTTATCTGGTCGCTGAGCAGTTCAATTTTACGCGAACTGGCGCGTTTGACGGCGACTCCGAGAAACGCGATGGGTTCATCCTGCGGATTTCTTGCTTTCATGGTGACCCGAATCTCGGGAATGCCGGCAAGTATGCCCTCCGACCGGGCAACCTTGATTGGAATAAATGCGGGGCGAATACTCGTTTCGGCTTTTGTGTGTTCCGTCAGGACGGGTGCATCCAAGCGCGGCAGAAACCAGCCAGCAGCCGTGTCGAACATGCCCAGCGGCGCTTCAAAAAAACCGGTGAAATTGTTCTGCAGGGTGATGCGTTGAAACGTATGGCGTTGAGTGACTTCTGGAATGTGGGCGAACGACGTTCCGGTGTGGTCGTCGTGTGTAATGCAGATGTCGGGAATGCTATCCGCCTTGCCTTTGACCCCTTTGAGTTTTTCGTCGAACCAGTGGACCGCCATTTCCGAAAGGTCGATCTGTTTCCCGTCGCACTGAATGGTGCTCTCGACCTGATACCCCGGAATGAGTGACCACTGTGTAAAGGGAAGCAGATGCCCTCCCTGGGTGGCAATCAGGCGCACATCGTGTCTGCCATCGGCCATGCACTTGTAGTTTTCAACGGCTTCGTTCAGCGGAAACAATACGTCACGCATGCCTTGTATCAACAAGATGTCAGCGTTTGGCTTGTCACCATTGTCGCAGTGATAACGGGGTGAGTGGGTGGCGAGAAAATCGAAGATTTCTTTTTCGACGCGACCGCTGCGGGCCTGCCAGTAAGCCCGGTTGAGTACGGGCTCCATGTGGCCGGGGTTGAGGGTATTGCCGGCAACAACGAGCGTGGTGAGCCATCCGCTTTTGGGTACCTGACCCGGCGTGAGCGCCGTTTGAAAGCTGTTCCACGTCGTGATGGGGATCAGTGCATCAATGCGTTTGTCCAGGATGGAGCTGAGCAGCTGCGCTCCGCCGCCATAGCTTTCGCCGATCATGCCAATCGCAACATCGCCATTGCCATCAGCGCTGATACGACGGATATTGGCGGTTGCCCAGTCGATAATGGCCGACACATCCTTGACTTCGTAGTCAGGATCCATGACACGTATCATGCCGTCACTTTGCCCGTGACCGCGCTCGTCGTAACTGATGACCCAGTATTTGTTTTGCCAGACTTCTTTGGCTGCAATGCCGGAATAAATTGCCTGACCGTATATGCTTAGCGGTCCAGACATGCGAAAAACCCCGAATCCATGCGCGTGTATGACCAGTGGGGCTTTTTCACCCGGGGCAAGCTCGGGCTGAAACACGGTGGCGCGCAGGCGCGTGCCATCATGACTTTCGATGCTTACGTCATAATGATTCTGTTGCAGGGCGCCATCTGTGCGTGTTTCAAAAGGGGTAGAGGTGTTTGTCGTCGCGCATCCGGCGATGACGCAATATAGACTGGCGACGAGTGTGGCCAACCATGGTCTGCTGGGAAACATTGTAATATCCCTTTTGAATTTTCTGTTATTTCTTGTTTTGGGTCGTCTGCGGCGCATCCATGATGCAGACTTGTTGCTGGCCATGCCCTGTCTGGCCAGCAGTAGCGGCGGCGCTACGATGACAGGGTTACGAAAAAAAACACGAGAAGGCTTGTGAGTCGACTATAAGCGAAAATATAATTTTCGAGAAGGCGGGTAAAAGAAAATTGTTTTTTCGTTTATTATCGTGAACGCCTAAGTCTGGCTGGATCAGGATGATCGATTTCAGATGGTAGTGTCAAAACAATAACAAGCTACACAGGATTTGCAGCGCCATGCGTCACTTCTTACGCCTCTTGCCGGCTTTGGTCGGTGCTTTCACCTTTGCCGAGGCCGCTCAGGCTCAGCTTGCCCAAAACCTGTTGATCGGTAACGCCAAGGCATTGTCCCTTGGTAATGCCGTGACTGCAGACCCGCCAGGGATAGACTCCATCCACTACAATCCAGCAGGATTGACCCGCCTGCAGGGTCAGCAAAAGATGCTCAAGCTGATCGTGGCCGATGTCAGTATTGAGGGGGA
>JBPOHS010000041.1:0-6418 GCA_052035295.1 Pseudomonadota bacterium | reverse complement strand
GCCCCCTCATACCCCATCGTCGTCTGCCGATGCAGATGATGACGATCGAAAATCGGGAACCCGATGCGGATCAACGGCACCTCGAACTCCTTGCCCTTGTGCAAGGTATCACGCTGGATAAACTTGCCATACGAATTACCGATCATGAAATCCGGCTTGTTCGTAAACACCAGCGAACGCATGTGCCACAAATCGCGGCCGATATGCACCGTTGAATTCGCACCGTAAGGCGACGTTGCCAACAGACCCTCAACCACTTTCTTCCAACGCTTGTTACCGTTGTTGCAAAGAATGTGCGTCGGCTCAGCGCCCACTTCCAGCAGGAATTTGACCATGCCCAACACGAAATCCGGATCGCCCCACAACGCGAACTTCTTGCCATGCAACCACGTGTGTGAGTCGGTCATCATGTCAACAAGGCGGCCACGTTCCTTCGCCAGACTTTCCGGGATCGGCTGACCAGTAATTTCACTGACTTTCATCAGGAAATCATCCGTCCAGTCCAGTCCCATCGGAACGTTCAGCTTCGGTACGTCGTGCTTCCAGGTGCCTTCCACGTACTTCCTGGTTTTCTCCAGATGCCAGGGTTGCAGCAGCAGCGTGCTGAAGGCATTGGGTGCATCCTTGATATCGTGCTGCGTGGTGCCACCAGAGTACATGCGGAACTCGCCATCAGCGGGCGTGTCGAGCACTTCTTCCGGATCGGACAGCATCGTGTAATCGACATCCATTTCCTTGAGCATGCGTTTGATCACGCGGAAGTTGCCCAGGTAAGTCTCGAAGCCCGGCACAATGTTCAGCTTGTGATTGCTGCCAACGACCTTGTCTTCCATGTAATTGAGCGTGAAATAACGCGCGATGCCTTCGAACATGTTATCCCAGCCGGTGACGTGGCTGCCCACGAAGCTCGGCGTATGGGCGAAGGGAACCGGATATTCCTGCGGAATGAATCCTTCCTTCTTCGAGTTGTTGATGAACGCGTTCAAGTCGTCGCCAATAACTTCCGCCATGCAGGTGGTGGACACGGCAATCATGTCAGGCTTGTAAGTGGCTTTGCAGTTCTGCAGGCCGTCTTTCATGTTTTGCTGACCACCGAATACCGCCGCGTCTTCCGTCATCGAGTCGGACACGCAGGAAATCGGCTCTTTGAAGTGGCGGTTGAAGTAGGTGCGGAAATAGGCGACACAGCCTTGGCTGCCGTGAACGTACGGCATGGTTTTTTCAAAGCCAAGCGCACACAGCACGGCACCGAGGGGTTGGCAGGCCTTTGCCGGGTTGACGGTCAGGGCTTCACGCTTGAAGTTGAGATCCTGATATTCCTGGCTGGTGGTCCACTGGAACACTTCGTCAATTTTCGCCTGTGGGTGTTTCTCTTCAAAATCATCGCGTTTTCTCGCGAGCATGTCGCGATACTCATCATCACGGAACAGCGGATAGCTCGGCTTGATGTTGTCAACTTGCTGACTCATGGCAATCTCTCCTCCCGCGGCACTCATCTGTACACTGGCGGGTTAATGTGAGTGGCGTGCATGCCGCAACGGCATGCACTATCTCCTACTGATCAGAAAAATCAGGCGTTGGCGACCAGTTTTTCGCTGGTTTCAGTCGACTGTTTCCAGGGCGCCTGCAACTTCTTCCAGCATGGATTGTTCAGGGTCATGTCCATGTCGCGGGCGAAGATGGCGAAGCCATCAAAGCCGTGATACGGGCCTGAATAATCCCAGGAGTGCATTTGCCGGAACGGCACACCCATTTTCTGGAAGATGTATTTTTCCTTGATGCCGGAACCGATGAGGTCGGGCTTGATTTTCTTCACGAACTCTTCGAATTCGTAGCCGGTGACATCATCGTACAGCAGGGTGGAGTCACCCATTTCCTTGAGCGTACGGTCATAGTCGTCGTTATGGCCGAATTCGTAGCCGGTACCGACCACTTCCATGCCCAGGTCTTCATAGGCACCGATCACGTGACGTGGACGCAGACCGCCGATGTACAGCATGACGCGTTTGCCTTCCAGGCGTGGACGGAATTTGGCAACCACCGCATCCCATTCCGGCTTGTACTTGGCAATGACTTCTTCGCACTTGGCCTGAATGCTTTCGTCAAAGAAGGCAGCGATTTTGCGCAGCGATTCGATCGTCTTGGTCGGGCCGAAGAAGTTGTATTCCATCCAGGGAATACCGTACTTCTCTTCCATGTGACGGGAGATATAGTTCATCGAACGGTAGCAGTGGACGAGGTTCAGTTTGCACTTCGGCGTCAGTTCCATTTCGGAAACCGTGCCGTCGCCAGACCACTGAGCGACGACGCGCAGACCCATTTCTTCCAGCAGGATGCGAGAAGACCAGGCATCACCACCGATGTTGTAGTCACCAATGATGGCGACGTCATACGCTGTTTTTTCAAACGTATTGTCTTCATCGCGTTTGCCCAGTACCCAGTCGCGTACGGCGTCGTTGGCAATATGGTGACCGAGGGATTGCGACACACCGCGGAAACCTTCGCAACGGACAGGCACGACGGTAGTGGAATGCTCGACAGCCTTTTTCTTGGCGACGGCTTCGATGTCGTCACCGATCAGACCAATCGGGCACTCAGACTGAATGGAAATCCCCT
Organism: Pseudomonadota bacterium; assembly: GCA_052035295.1. Taxonomy (GTDB): domain Bacteria; phylum Pseudomonadota; class Gammaproteobacteria; order Pseudomonadales; family Ketobacteraceae; genus HdN1. The sequence goes on along the minus strand of JBPOHS010000041.1, from coordinate 3,802 downwards.
TGTTCAGCGGGAACAGAGTCTGGATTTCATCAATCAGTTTGGCGAGCTTCTTGTCGCCGCCGAACACGATGTCTTTCTCCTGGAAATCCGAGGTGAAGTTCATCGTGACGAAGGCGTTGACGCCCGTGGTGCCGATGTAATAATTGCGGCGACCGGCTCGAGAATACTGTCCACATCCCACAGGGCCGTGTGAAATGTGTATCATATCCTTGATCGGCCCCCACACCACGCCTTTTGAGCCAGCGTAGGCACAGCCGCGTATGGTCATCATTCCGGGGAGTGATTTTTTGTTCGAAGTGATGCACTTCTTCGATTGTTCCAGGCCAGGATCGTTGGGTGCCAAGTGCTTGGCGCGATCCTTCTTGGCTTTTTCGGGATAAATTTCGAGAACTTCCTGAATCAGGGACTCGATTTCTTCGCGTGACATGCCAGACATTTGTCTGCCTCCTGAGTTGAGTATCCGGGTAACAGCCAGTGTGAGTGGCTGGCAGGGCCCATCCGCCCTGCCCCGTGAGTGGGAGACTGCTTAAACGCTTACGGCCTCATCAGCTGCCGTTTTACCAACAATGCTAACGTCCTCTTCATCCATGATGCCGAACTCCATCAGCAGGGCTTCGAGTTCGTCCATGGTGACCGGCGTAGGAATGACGAGTTTCTTGTTGTGGATGATCTTGTTGGCCAGGGCGCGATATTCATCGGCCTGATTGGCTTTAGGATCATATTCAATGACCGTCATGCGGCGGATTTCTGCACGCTGAACAACGTTGTCACGTGGAACAAAATGTATCATCTGCGTGCCAAGCTTATCGGCGAGCGCGATGATCAGTTCGTCTTCACGATCAGTGTTGCGGCTGTTGCAAATCAGGCCGGCCAGACGTACACCACCTGAGTTCGCGTATTTCACGATACCTTTGGTAATGTTGTTGGCAGCGTACATCGCCATCATTTCGCCGGAGCAAACGATGTAGATTTCCTGTGCCTTGTTTTCACGAATCGGCATGGCGAAGCCGCCGCACACTACGTCGCCGAGTACGTCGTAGAAAACGAAGTCGAGATCGTCTTCATAGGCGCCTTCTTCTTCGAGGAAGTTGATAGCAGTGATAACACCGCGACCTGCACAGCCTACACCGGGTTCCGGGCCGCCAGACTCAACGCATTTGATACCGCCGTAGCCGGTTTTCAGCACGTCTTCGAGTTCCAGATCTTCCACGGTGCCGGCTTCAGCCGCCATTTCCATGATGGTGTTCTGGGCCTTCGAATGCAGAATCAGGCGGGTGGAGTCTGCTTTCGGGTCGCAGCCCACGATCATCACTTTTTTACCCGCTTCAGCGAGCGCAGCGACGAGGTTTTGGGTGGTGGTGGACTTGCCGATGCCACCTTTGCCGTAGATCGCACATTGACGCATAGCCATGATGAAATTCTCCTCCGGTTTTTCTTTCCACAGTATTGTGTGTGGGCTGTAGGCAGTTGCTTTTGCCTAAATGCACTTTTAATAGTGCAGGGCGCGTGCCAGCGGCGGAGGGTGCGGCTAAGTTATTGTTTATCAATGATTTGTTTTGGTGGGCGCAGGTTTGTCGGGCGTTGTTGTCCTGACAAAGGCCGTTATCGGTGTGTGGGAATGCTGACAATGCGACAAGGGGGAGGAGGGAAATTGTGGCAGAGCGGGAATTTGTCTGGAAGGTTACAGCGACCTCAATTCCAGGTCGCCGGTACCCACAACTCATAATGTCTTGGCCGCAATTTCTGCACAGATTCATAGCCAGGAACATATTTCGCGTTTGCATTCATGCCTTGTTGCTTCAATGACAATACCAAAGATTCTGCTTCGGTGGCATCGGCGAGTTTGAAGTACCGCAGTTCACACTCATTGGGGGTGTTATCCCGCTGCTGAATGCCTGGCACGACAATGGTGCCATCAGCCATCAAGGATTTCGCAATACCCGACACGCGCGTTCGTTGTGCTTCGTTCTGGATGTGAAAATATACGCGCGCCGGCAAGTCAGCCTGCCCCGCCTGGGGTGTGAGCCCTGGCGTTACCTTGGCGTCAATTTGCTGGATGCGTGCCTGTTTCTGATCGAGTTCCTTGGCATCCATGTCAGCATTGATTTCGCTGGCGATTTTTTCGCGGGTCTGTTTGGCATCGCGGATTTCTGCTTTCAATACCTCGTGGTACTCCCGCCATCGAACACGAATTTCCTCGGAACGCGTCACCGTGGCATAGAATTGTGCCATCAACAGTTTATCTGCAGTGTTGGAGCTCAGCACCGTCGACAGATTTTTCGAGATCAGTTCCTGCTCCTTGATCTCGACCTCCCTTGTTTGTATCTGGTGATTGATGATGGTTCCGAACACGCCCAGCACCACCGTGCCCAGCATGAACTGGGCAAACGACATCAGGGTTTTCCAGCGTTCATCAGTCATGGTGCCAGTCTCCTTACGCAACCTTGAAGCGCTGATACTGCGCTTTCAGCTTGTCGTCGTAGGCGTTCTGCCGATAACCGGCGCCGTTATAGGCATAAGCGAAGGATGCCCAATCCTTGTTTTTCAGCAGTTGCACCAGCGTCAGTCCCTTGTGGTTTTTCTTTTTCTCGATGAACCTGCAGAAGGCTTCCAGCTGATCGCGTTCGTGGCGGCGCATGCAGGTGACGAAGTCGTCAATCGATGCGTAGCCCAGGTCTTTCCAGTGATAGCCCATGATCTGGAACAAGCCCCACGAAGCGGACTCGCGCGCGGCGTCGCGATGAATCGCTTCTGCGCGCAGCAAACGGTGCATTTCGGCGGCGCCCCCCACGTAAAATTGTTTGGTCCAGGTCGGGTAGAGGATATCTTCATTGCCCTTGGTCAGCGTTTCCGGGCGCATACCGAGTTTTTTCAGTCGCTGCCAGAAGACATGGCCTTCAAACAATATCTTGGGTTCGTCGCCAACAAAGCCTTTGCCATTGGATTCGACTTTGTACACGGATTTAATCGCCGCCAGTTCAAGTCCGTATTTGTCAGCGGCGGCGGCAAAATCGGCGTCACCGATAAAGCGCTGCGCCATGTCACGTTGGGCGTCGGACGTTTGCGAGAGCAGGGTGACCCAGGTTTTTTCTCCGGCGATGCCGTCGGCCACCAACCCGTTGCTGCGTTGAAATTCACTTACCGCAGTGGCGGTCTTGTCGTCGTAGACACCATTGGTCGCGTCGAGCTTGCCGATTTTTACCAGCAAACCTTGCAGGCGCGCGATTGCGTCGCGTTCTGGTGAACCACGCTTGAGCAGCGGTGTCGTTGCGCGTGATGCGGGTAACACCACCGTGGCCGGGCGTGCTTCGTCGGCAATGGCGACGGCTTCCACCTGCAGGTTGGCGCTGTCGGGTTTAATCAGCGTATTGACTGCGCTGGAAGGCCAGCCACCTTGGTCGCGATAGAAACGCAGTGCTTCAATCGATTTGCCCTGACGGCCGCCCCAACGGTTGCGCGGGTCGAGGTCTTCCCAGAACTTGCCGATGCGTTCCAGGGCCTCAGCGGTTTGTATCAATTCATACCGTTCGTCTGCGGTCTTGCGAAAGAAATTGAGGATCATGGCGCATTTGCGCAGGTGTGGGCTGTCCATGCTCTTTTCCAGCCCCATTCGGACATAGCCGGCCTGGGTTTCCGGTGTGCGTTCAAGTTCGCCACCGGTGACCACAAACGCTTGCTCTTCGGCATAATCCAGCAGTTTGCGAATATCTTTGAGGAATGCCGCTTGCTCTTCCACCAGGCTCATTTGTTGGTCCTCTCGGTGGCTTCCATGGCGCGCTGCTGCAAGGCGTTATCCAGCGAT
>JBPOHS010000052.1:0-7300 GCA_052035295.1 Pseudomonadota bacterium | reverse complement strand
GTGCAGAAATTTCGCCACCCTGTTGATCTGTGTGTTTCTGCACCAGATTGCTGAATTCTATCTGCATGCGTCTGGGCATGATCAGCCCGTAATGATTTTCGAGCAGATACGAAATTCCGCCCTTTCCGGATTGGCTATTGACCCGGATAATGGAGTCATAGCTGCGGCCCACATCGGCTGGATCTATCGGTAAATAGGGCATTTCCCAAAGATCGTCGGGTTGTCTGGCACTGAAGCCCTTCTTGATGGCATCTTGATGCGAACCCGAAAAGGCCGTGAAGACGAGATCACCGACATAGGGGTGGCGTGGGTGTATTGGCAGTTGCGTGCAGGCTTCCGCGGTGCGCGCTACTTCGTTGATATTGGAAAAATCGAGTTCCGGGTCAACGCCTTGCGTGTACAGATTCAGGGCAAGTGTGGCGAGGTCAACGTTGCCTGTACGTTCGCCGTTACCGAACAAGCAGCCTTCGACGCGGTCGGCGCCCGCCATGACAGCCAATTCCGCTGCTGCCACTGCACAGCCCCGATCATTGTGCGGGTGAACACTGAGTATCACGCTGTCGCGACGATCGATATTCCGGTGCATCCATTCGACCTGATCGGCATAGACGTTGGGTGTGGCCATTTCGACCGTGGCCGGCAAATTGATGATGACCTTGTCGTTCGGGGTTGCACCCCAGGCCTCGGTCACGGCATCAACGACCTGTTTGGCGAAAGGCAACTCGGTGCCACTGAACAATTCCGGGCTATATTGCAATACCCATTCGGTGTCAGGCTGGGTGGATGTCAATTCGCGGATCAGGCGCACACTGGACACCGCGAGATCAATCACTGCTTGTTCATTCATGTTGAACACCACATCGCGGAATGGTCGTGAGGTGGCGTTGTACACGTGCACAATGGCGCGGCGTGCGCCACGCAAGGATTCCACGGTGCGCTCGATCAGGTGGGGGCGCGCCTGGGTCAGTACCTCAATGGTGACGTTATCCGGAATGTGTCCGCCCTCGATCAATTCGCGCACGAAGTCAAAATCGGTTTGGGACGCTGACGGAAACGCGACCTCTATTTCACGAAAACCAATGTCGCACAGCATTTTGAACATTCGCATTTTGCGTGTGCTGTCCATGGGTTCAAACAGTGCCTGATTGCCATCGCGCAGGTCGGTGCTCATCCAGCGGGGGGCGCGTTCAATGACGCGTGAAGGCCACTGGCGGTCGGGCAAATGCACTGGGGCGAATGGGCGGTATTTGCGGGCGGGCTGCTTGAGCATGGCTGGGTTCCTCATGTGGGTGAGATTTTTACCGCCCTTGTGGGGCGGTGTGCACGCCTTTGCGGGGTAATGCAGCGGCGGTGAGGTATCGGGGGTAACCGATAGCAAAAGAATAATGCAGGACGCGGAGCAGATGCTTGCGAAGTGAGGCTTATATTTGATGTTTCGCGCTATAATATGTCAATATTCGCATTGATTGCGAAATATTGTGTCTTTGTGGGTGCGGCGGGGGTTACACATGGAACTGGATCGATACGACAGACATATTTTGTCGCTGCTACAGGCAGACGGACGGCTGAGCAATCAGGAATTGGCTGAACGCATTGGCCTGTCACCGTCGCCGTGCTTGCGGCGGGTGCGGGCGCTGGAGGAGTCCGGTTTGATTGCCGGCTACCGCGCTATTGTCGATGGCAAGAAGCTGGGCTTGACCTTGATGGCGCTGGTTCATATTTCGATGGATCGGCACACACCGGAGCGTTTTACCAATTTTGAGAGCAAGGTCAATGACTTGCCCGAAGTGTTGGAATGCCTGTTGATTACCGGGCAGGCGGCCGACTACCAGTTAAAGGTGATCGTCAGGGACATGGACGCTTATCAGGACTTGTTGCTGAACCGGATCACCCGTATTGAAGGGGTGACCGGCGTGCACTCGAGTTTTGTCTTGCGCCGGGTGCTCGACCGGACCGCCCTGCCTGTCTGATGGGCAGGGAAGGGGCTACCCTGACATAAACTACCCCGGCGTTACTTTGCAGAGCGCGAACCAATAGGCTCTCAGGATGAGCGTTGCAGCAACCACTCGGCGGTTTTCTTCCACACGGTGTTGGGTGCCTGGCTACCGCTCATGATGCCGGTATGCCCCCCTGGCCCGACGTAGAATTCCATGTCGCTGCTGCCGACAACGTTCATCAGACCACGACAACAGTCGACGTTGGCAAGGGTGTCGTTCTGGCCGGCAACACAAAGAATATTGGCCGTGACCTGATCCAGGAAGGCTTTCTCCCGCCCCAGCGTGATACGACCGCGTGCGGTTTCGTTTTCCATCCACACCGAGGCCATCCAGTCGCGAATGACACCGCCGGGATACGCTTCGAGATTGTCAATAAAAGCGGCCTGCGTGGCATGTTGTGACACGTAATCGCGATCATGCAGGTTCTTGATCAGATCTCGGTAACCCCGCACGCTGCCGACGGGATCCGACAGCTTGAAACCGATGACATTCAGCCAGCCGGGTGAATACGCCATCGACGCCGGAATCTTGCGTGCGTCCAAGCGCCATTTCTGCAGCCATTCGCTCAGCACCTGATATTGGCGACCGAGCACGCCATTGGCATGGCCGTCGATGGCTGTGCCGGTGGTGATGATGTTGCGGATATCCTTGTCACCATGGAAAGCCGCATAAGCCAGACACAAACCGCCGCCCATGCTCCAGCCCTGCAGGGACAGCGTTGGGCTGCCGTGATGTTCGCGTACCTTGGCAACGAATTCCGGCATCAAACGTTTGACGTAGGTCGAGAGCGTATAGTGCGCCTGTTGTTTGCCCGGGCTGCCCCAGTCGATCAAATACACCGGGAAACCCAGCGAGGTGAAATGTTTCACGAAGCTGCGCTCGGGGAACAGATCGTAGACCAGCATGTTGACGGCCAGCGGCGGCACGATAACGAGTGGGGTGAGTGCCTTTGCGGTACCGGTCTGCGACAACGGGGCTTGTGGCGACTGAACTTGTGGCGATTGAACTGGGGGTGACTGATCTTGAGGGGAATAGTAGCGTAACTTCACCAGCCCGTTGTCGTGCAGCACTTCGTAGGGGGTGTTGCCGGTGCGTATCAGGCGACCGGGACTTAACAGGCGATCACGCGCGTTGCGGACGATATGACCAGCCTGACGTAATTCGGATGCGCGGATCATGGGGGCACGGATCATGGGGTAAAGCTCCACGGCTAAACAGGGTTGAGACGGCGCCCATGCTAGCGGAGCAGAAGGGTGGGGGAAATGGCTGGACAGGCCATGAACGCGGTCGCGTTAGCCAAAATCTGATCGATGTCTTTGGTGCGTCGTGCGATTGCGTCGCCAAACATTATTTGCGGCGTTTGCTGTTCACCATCCAGTCGAGTTGTTCGACGACACTGTTCATTTCTTTCACGCAACCCATGGTTTGTTCGGCCGCCAGTGAGGTTTCATCAGCCCTGACCGCAAGCCCTTGCAAGCGGTCGGTGATGGTTTGCACCACCCTGTTCTGCTCGTGGGAGGCAGAGGCGATCTGGGCGTTCATGTTGTCAATGATCCCGATCGAATCCACGATCGTGCCCAGCAGGGTGCCCAGATCGTTGACGTTGGTCACGCTGGCTTCGGCCAGGTTTTCGCCGGTGCGCATGGTCTGCACGGCCTGCTGCGATGCATCGGCAAGCCCGGCAATGATCTTGCCGATTTCCTCTGTGGCGGTCTGGGTGCGTTGGGCAAGGGTGCGCACCTCATCGGCGACGACTGCGAACCCGCGCCCTTGTTCACCAGCGCGTGCGGCTTCGATGGCGGCGTTGAGGGCCAGCAGGTTGGTTTGTTCGGCGATGGTGCGAATGACTTCGACAATGCTGGTGATCTTGCGGGAACCGTCGTCGAGCTTCAGGACCACATCAGCAGCATTCGACATGTGGGTGGATAGTTCACGGTTGGAACGGATGGCTTCTTCAACCGTGGTACGGCCTTTTTGCGCCTGCTGATTGGCGTTCTGCGAGGCATCGGCCGCTTGTGTGGCGCTACGGGAGACTTCGTCGGAGGCTTGTGCCAGCTGGTGGGTGGCCGTCAGTACGGTCGTGGTGTCATCGACCTGGATGCGCATGTCATCGCGGGTCTGGGTCGCCGTGTTGGTGAGTTCGGGTACGACCGACGCCAGCTTCTGTTGTGTATCGCGTACGATCTTGATCAGGTTGTCGCGCATCTGCCCCATGGCTGCCAGCATGCTGGAGGTATCGCCTGTGCGGATCTCTACCTTCACATTCAGATCCCCCGAGGCCATGCGGTAGGTATGCATGATGGCGTCTTCAAGCTCGCCTCCGAGAGCTTCATTGACCTTCCTGATTACGGCGCGCCCGTAAAATGCTGCGCCGGCGGCGGTGGCAAGCACGATGGACAAGATCAGTAGCTTGGAGAGCATGAGCCAACGTTCAAGGGTGGACTGACTGTCTTTGAGGGACTCGGTCAGCAGGTCGCTGACTTGCGCGTTACGCACTTCCAGGGACTCGAAGGCAGCTTCAAATTCGACGAGGGCGTTTTTGGTGTTGGCACCGGGCGTAAACGCAAGATCGACCAATTGCCGGGCCTGTTCGACATAGGTTTCGAGGGTTGGACGCACATCGGCAATGGCCCGCTGGTTGTTTTCTTCCAGCGCGAGCGCTGCGTTCTCTTCCAGCAGCCTGATGAACCAGTCGGCATGCTCGCGGACATCTGTCTTGATGGTGGTTTCGTCTCCCTGGCTGGTGGCACTGGCAAGCAGGGCCGCCAGGGTGTCTGCGCGGATGCCATCGTGCAGCATGTCCATTTCAACATGATTGCGGATCGCGACACCCAGCGTGATGTTCTGTTCCATGAGCGTCTGTAATCGCCATTCGACCAGCATGGCAACGGTGCCCACTAGCACGGCGGCGATAGGGGCAAGAACGCTCAACAACAGTATGCGGGCACGAAATTTCATCGAGGCAATCCCTTGGGCAGTGGGTCGGTCAGGGGCGGCTGACGACCAATGACATTACCTGATAAACATAGCCGAAATTTCTGAACTCTTATGGGGAAGGTGCGTTGTCCGTTGCCTCGGTTCGCCTTGCACTCTAGGCTTTTGCTTCCACTACCCGCACATAGCTGCCTGCCCGACTGCGAGGGATGGGCAGGCGGTCATAATACTGTTCAGGCTGGTGGACGGTGACGTCGCTGAATCCACAGGTCTTGAATCCGTTTTCAATGGCTGCATCGGAATCGAAATGCAGGTTGGTTTTCGAGCGGGTGATGGTTCCCAGCGTTTTGCGGCCGAGGTGGATCAGGGGTGCGATCGCGCTGCGAGTGTCGGGGTAGAGGTCGGTCAGATACCATGCCGCCGGAAAGTCGCGGGTATGAAGGGCGATTTTTGCCCATACCTTGCTGATGGTCGGCAGGTCGAAATAGTTCACCAGCCCTTCGGTCACAATGGCTATGGGCTCGTCTGGATTGAAACGCTCCCGCAGAATGGTTTCCAGCGCGGCCGGGGTGTCGACCTCGAAAAAATTGCAGGGAATAACATCGTGCCGGTCTGACAGGGTGTGATGCCGTTCCAGTAGATCGCGCTTGCGTGCCACCATGCCGGGCAAGTCTGCTTCCAGATAGCGTACATCTGGAAACCGGCGGGTAAACTGCAAGCCGCGCGGCGAGAGTCCGCAGGCGATTTCCAGTATCTGAGTGACACCGTTATCGCGAATCAGGTGTTCCAGCCGGTGATCGAGAATCAGGTGGCGCTGCAGCAGGGTTTCAATGATATTCATGCCTGCCAGTTTGCGCGCCGCATATTCCAGCGGCTGCATCGCCCAGTAGAGTGCATATCCCCCGGGTGAGGTGAGGAACGATTCTGACATTTCATTGGCATACCAGACATGGCCGGTATACAGCGCTGTGAAGCTGATGCTCGAAGAATCCATATGCCACCTCGGCTGTCAAATCAAAGGGGGGTGCAACACAAAAAACGGAGCGGCGTCGCCGGAAACATCAAAAGCCGGCAGGAATCTCATCGATTTCGATAACGCCGTTATTGAGTGTGAACGGCACTGGCAACAAGGCTTGCCCCTTGCAGGGGCCGACCACACATAGACCGTTATCGATTTCGAACAGCGCGCCGTGATTTGCGCACAGGATGTAACGCTGTTCGCTATCGAGAAAATCGTCTGGCAGAAATTCCAGCGGAATACCGATGTGCGGGCACGAATTCAGGTACACGAAAATATCGCCGTCACGTTTGACGACAAAAACGTTTTGCTCGCCAATCTCGAAACCGCGTGCGCCGGGATCAGCAATATCATTGATGGAACAAAGGGAAATGGTCATGCACACCTGCCAGCATGAAAGTCAGAGTCCCAAGCCTACGCAAGGCCAGGCAAAATGTAAACATGGTGTTTGGTCGGCTGGGCAGGTGGGCATGGATGAACGACGCTGCCTAAAGTCTCGCTTGACATGCAAATGATAATCAGTATTATTTGTGTTGTGGGCGACGACAGCCGAGGTCACGCAGCTCCTCAAACGGCCCCTCTCTCCTCGTCGCGGATACGCGTGGCCATATCGGTACACCACCGAATGCATCCCCGCTTTCGGCTGTCGTCCCCCATCCTCTATAATCCGCCGTCGCTTGACGGAGCCCGCCGTGAAAAAACTTCCCATCCATTTTGAGTTTGCCTTGTTGGCGGTGCTGCTGCTCAGCCTCACCTGGTCAATGCTGTCGGGCGCGGTTGCTCTTCCGTGGAGTGCGCTGGCCAATGCCTGGCATGATCCACAGTCTTCCGATGGCACCATTCTTTGGGAGTTGCGCCTGCCGCGGGCATTACTGGCCGCGTTGGTTGGCGCCGCGCTGGCGGGGGCGGGCGGGCTTGCACAGGGACTGTTTCGCAATCCACTGGCCGACCCGGGTTTGCTGGGGGTGTCTTCCGGGGCTGCCGTTGGCGCGGCGCTGGTGATTGTCCTGGGCGCAGCGGGTTCGAGCTGGGCCATTAATATTGGGGCTTGCCTTGGCGCTGCCATTTGTACCTGGTGCGTCTATCGCGTGGGTCGCACGCGCTGGGGATTGCACGTTACCCGCATGTTGTTGGTCGGTGTTGCCGTGAATGCCCTGGTGAGCGCTGTGTTGGCCTTTCTTTCCTATGTGGCGGATGACCAGCAGCTGCGCAATCTCATGTTCTGGCTGCTCGGCAGTTTCAATGGTGCGGGCTGGAAGGCTGTCAGCATGGTCGCCGTGGCGCTGGTGTTCCTGGGCGTGTTGTGCTGGCGTTTTGCAACACCGCTTAACGTGCTGGCATTGGGCGAGTC
>JBPOHS010000131.1:0-7929 GCA_052035295.1 Pseudomonadota bacterium | reverse complement strand
GGACAATCAGGCACTGCGGCCCTCTGGCTGAAACCGGTAACCAATGCCGGTTTCGGTCAGCAGGTACTTGGGGTTGGCGGGTTCGGTTTCGATTTTTTGCCGCAAATGCCCCATGTAAGTTCGTAAGTAATGTGGTTGCTCGACACTGTGAGGGCCCCAGACATCCTTGAGCAATTGACGGTGTGTCATGACCTTGCCCGGATTTTTGACCATTTCCATCAACAAGCGATATTCGATGGGGGTGAGGTGCAAGCGTTCACCCGCGCGCGTCACGCTGCGTTGACTGAAGTGGATCACCACATCGCCGAACGAAAACTCATCCGAGGGATTTTCGCGCTGGCTCTCGCTGCGACGCAGGTGCGCACGCATTCTTGCCAGTAATTCCGCAGTGCCAAAGGGTTTGCTGAGATAGTCATCGGCACCGGCATCAAGGGCTTCGACCTTTTGTTGTTCCTGGGTGCGTGCAGACAACACGATGATGGGCACGCGACTCCAATTGCGCACGTCACGAATGACCTCAATCCCATCAATGTCTGGCAGGCCGAGATCCACAATCAGCAAGTCCGGTTTCCGGGTGCCGCATTCCACCAGACCCTGCTGGCCGGTCTCTGCGTCGTGCACTTCAAAACCGGCACTCTCCAGCGAGGAACGCAGGAAACGTCGAATTTGCTGTTCGTCTTCAATAATCACTACGCGCGGAGCGGGGTCATGTGGCATCACGGGACTCGACGGTTAAAGCGCTGGGTCTGGTACCACCGGTGGTTCACCAGCAGGCAAGGTAAAAGTGAATCGCGCTCCCCCGGCGGGAAGGTTGCACGCGGTGATCCTGCCGCCATGCGCTTCGACAATGGCGCGGCAAATCGCCAATCCCAGGCCGACGCCGGGGGTCGTCGATTCTTTTTCGCCACGGGCGAACATGTCGAAAATACGCTGTTCCATGCCCTTGGGCAATCCAGGGCCGTTATCACTGACGCTGACCACGAGGCGGGATGCGTCCAGTGTGGCGCCGATGACGATCGTGCTGCCAGGGGCTGTATATTTCGCAGCGTTTTCCAGCAGGTTGCACAATACGCGTTCTATCAGCACGGCATCAAACGATACCAGGGGCAGATCAGCAGGAATGTCGGTGACAATGTTGTGTCGTGCCAGGGCACGCGTCGTTGCCCGCAGCGACGTGCCGATGACTTCATCGATGGGTTGCCATTGCTGGTTGAGCCGCAACCCTCCTGCCTGCAAGCGTGCCATGTCGAGCAGATTCACCACCAGGCTGATCATGCGCAATGCTTCTTCATGGATACTTTCGGTCAGGCGGGTGCGTTCCTGATCGCTCAGATGCGCACCTGCATGCAGGGTGCTGGCGAGGCTAACGATAATCGTCAGCGGCGTGCGCAAGTCGTGGGAGATGGCCGACAGGATGGAATTGCGTAGCCGTTCGGATTCCATGTTGACCAGGGCATCGCGGGCGACTTCAAAAAAGTGCACCCGTTCGAGTGCCAGGGCGATTTGTGCCGCGCAGGTTTCCAGCAGCTGGTATTGTTCGGGCTGTGAGATTTGTGAGGGGTGATCGGGTTGCAGGGCAAGCACCCCCCGGGTGCGCAAGGGAGCTTTCAGCGGCAGGTAAATGGCGGTTGTCGATGGCAGCGTCTGTGTCAGCAGCCCGGCCGGTTCCTGATGATCGTAGACCCATTGCGCGATGCCGAGATCGGGATGCTCCAGCCAGCATGGCGGGGGCGCTTCGCTGCCCAGCAGGTGAACCTTGTCTTCACCATCGGGCAGCAGATAGGCCAGCTTGCCCGGAAACAAGCCACTGACATGTGCCGTTGCTGTGTCGATGATGTTGGGTACCATCAAACCAGCGGCGAGTTCCTTGGACAGCGCATAGAGCGCAGCGGCCCGTGTTTCGCGATAGCGGGAAATGCGTGCCTGATAGCTCAGGCTGGCCGTCAGGCCGCTCGCGGCCAGCGTTAGGGCCAGCATGATGAAAAACGTGAACAAATACTGCGTGTCGTTGATGCTGAATGATAAATAGGGTTCGACAAAAAAGAAATCGAACGCAGCAACGCTCACGAACGAAGCGAATATTCCCGGCCCGCGCCCGAGCTTCACCGTGATGATCAATACCGCCGCGATATACAGCATCACTACGTTGGCGGGATCGAAAAACTTGAGCAAGCCCGATGTCGTGGCGGTGACCAGCACACACAGACCGAATGCCATCAGATAATGCAAGGGTTTGGAACGTTGATGGGGTGCTTCAACCAGATCCCGCCGATTCTCTCGACCTGGTTTGATGTTGTCGCTCTTTTCGTGGCCAACGATATATAAATCCATGTCGATGGACTGATTGGCGATGATTTCGGCGACGCCTGGCGACAGCCATCGTTTCCATGCCGATCGGATCGAACGTCCGACCACCAGCTTGGTAACGTTGCGGGTGCGGGCATAACTGATCAACGTGGCCGTCAGGCTTTCGCCGGAGAGCGTGACAATTTCAGCCCCCAATTCCTGCGCCAGTCGCAGTACCTTGAATATGTCTTCACGCTCCTGATCCGGCAGTTTTTGCAGCGCAGGCGTTTCGACATAAACCGCCAGCCAGTCGGCCTTCAAATTGGCGGCCAGTCGCGCCGCGCTGCGCACCAGCTTGGCACCGGCAGTGCCCGGTCCGACGCAGACGAGAAGACGCTCACGAGCCTGCCACACGCCGCTGATCGATTGATCGGCCCGATACACGCGCATGTCGGCGTCAACGCGGTCTGCCGTGCGTCGCAACGCCAGTTCGCGCAAGGCCATCAGATTGCCTTTGCGAAAGAAGTTCTTGGCGGCGCGTTCGGCTTGCTGCTGGATATATACCTTGCCGGCATCCAGCCGCATCAGCAATTCATCGGGCGAGAGATCGACCAGCGTAACTTCGTCGGCCTGGTCAAACACATGATCGGGCACGGTTTCCCAGACGCGGACGCCAGTGATTTGGCCAACGATATCGTTGAGACTCTCCAGGTGCTGCACGTTGACCGTGGTGTAGACGTCGATCTGGGCGTTGAGCAGTTCTTCGATATCCTGCCAGCGTTTCTGGTGCCGTGACCCTGGCACGTTGGAATGCGCGAGTTCATCGACCAGAATCAGTTGCGGCTTGCGGGCAAGCGCCGCATCGAGATCGAATTCCTTGAGTGTGTTGCCCTTGTACTCAATCTGCTTGAGCGGCAGGATTTCCAGATCGCTGACGAGCGCGGCGGTATCGGCGCGCCCGTGGGTTTCCACTAACCCTATAACGACGTCAACGCCCTCCTGCACCTTGAGGCGGGCAGCGGTGAGCATGGCAAAGGTTTTGCCGACGCCCGCATTGGCACCGAAGAAAATCTTCAGGCGCCCACGTTTTTGTCTGGCTTCCTCCTGTTGAATCCGTTCAAGCAAGGCATCCGGGCTGGGGCGTTGTACGTCAGTCAAGGCGTTATCCCTGTGTCGTGCGTTGATCGAGGGCAAGGTTCAATAACAACACATTGACACGCGGTTCGCCAAACAAACCCCACTGGCGTCCCTGGGTATGCTGATTGATCAGGCCCTGCACCTGTTTGATCGTCATGCCACGCAAGCGTGCTATGCGAGGTAACTGATAGGCTGCGGCGGCAGGGCTGATATGGGGGTCGAGGCCACTGGCTGACGCCGTTACCAGATCGACGGGCACCGGTGTGTCGTTGCCGGGATCGGCATCGCGCAGTGCTCTGACGCGGCCTTCCACAGCGTCTTTTAACGCCGGGTTCAAGGGGCCAAGGTTGGAACCGCTTGAGGCTGCGGCGTTATACGCAGCGGGTCCGGTGGCCGAAGGTCGACCCCAGAAATATTCCGGTGCGGTAAATTCCTGGCCAATCAACGTGGATCCCACCACTTTACCATTGTTCTCGATCAGACTGCCGCGCGTCTGTTCGGGAAACAGGGCCTGACCGACGCCGGTGGTCAATAGCGGGTAGGCAATGCCAGTCACCAAGCTCAACAGCACAAACAACGTAATCGCTGGACGAATAACGGTACTCATGAGACTTCTCCTTATACCAATCCCAAAACAGTGAGCAACAGGTCGATCAGCTTGATGCCGAGGAACGGCACAATCAATCCGCCCAGGCCGTAGATCAGCAGGTTGCGGCGTAGCAGGACCGCAGCGCCCAGTGCCTTATACGGTACGCCCTTCAACGCCAGCGGTATCAGGAACACGATAATGATCGCGTTGAAGATGACGGCAGAGAGAATGGCCGAGTCGGGACTGGTCAGCCCCATCACGTTGAGCGCGTTCAATTGCGGATAGGTAGACGCAAACGCCGCCGGAATGATGGCGAAATACTTCGCCACATCGTTGGCCACACTGAACGTCGTCAGTGAGCCGCGTGTCATCAGCATTTGTTTGCCGATTTCCACCACTTCAATCAGCTTGGTAGGGTTGGAATCCAGATCCACCATGTTGCCGGCTTCCTTGGCGGCTTGTGTGCCGGTATTCATGGCCACGGCCACATCGGCCTGCGCCAGCGCAGGGGCGTCGTTAGTGCCGTCTCCGGTCATGGCGACCAGCTTGCCTTCGGCCTGGTGGCTGCGGATCAATTTCAACTTGGCTTCGGGTGTGGCTTCGGCAAGAAAATCATCGACACCCGCCTCGGCGGCGATGGCTGCGGCAGTGAGCTTGTTGTCGCCCGTGATCATGATGGTCTTGATGCCCATGCGGCGCAGTTCGGCGAAGCGTTCCTTGATGCCGCCCTTGACGATGTCTTTCAGCTCGATGACCCCCATCACTCTGTTGCCGTCGGCAACGACCAGGGGGGTGCTGCCACGACGCGCCACTTCCTCAACCATTTTGGTCACGACCGACGGGAACGGCTGGCCCTGGCTTTCCACCCACGCCTGAATCGCACTGACCGCTCCCTTGCGAATCTGTCGTGTACCCAGATCGACGCCACTCATGCGCGTCTGTGCAGAGAAATGAATGAAGGTTGCTTCCAGCTCGTTGACGTTGCGTTCGCGCAGGTTGTACTTCTGTTTGGCCAACACCACGATGCTCCGACCCTCTGGTGTTTCATCGGCCAGTGAAGCGAGTTGCGCCGTATCGGCAAGGGTCATCTCGGCGATACCGGGTGTCGGCAGGAATGCCGACGCCTGGCGGTTGCCGAGCGTGATTGTGCCGGTCTTGTCCAGCAGCAACACGTCGACGTCGCCAGCGGCTTCGACAGCGCGCCCCGAGGTGGCAATCACATTCGCTTGCAGAAGACGACTCATGCCCGCCACGCCGATGGCAGACAGCAGGCCGCCGATGGTCGTCGGAATCAGACAGACCAGTAACGCCACCAGTACGGTGATGGTGATGGGGGTTCCCAGACCGGCCGCACTGACACTGAACAACGAGAAAGGCAGCAGTGTGGCCGTTGCCAGCAGGAACACAATGGTCAGCGCCACCAACAAGATGGTCAACGCGATTTCATTGGGCGTTTTTTGGCGCTTGGCGCTTTCTACCATGGCGATCATGCGATCGAGAAAGGCTTCGCCCGGATTAACGCTAACCCGAACCACAATCCAGTCGGACAGTACCCGCGTTCCCCCCGTGACCGCCGAAAAATCCCCGCCGGATTCGCGGATCACGGGGGCGGATTCGCCCGTAATGGCAGACTCGTCGACCGAGGCGACGCCCTCGATCACCATGCCGTCCGCCGGAATGAATTCACCGGCTTCCACGAGGACTACATCCCCCTTGCGCAGATCACTGCTGGTGGTGGGGTAATGTTTGGCATCACGATGGGGTTCCTGCAGTTTCTTCGCCAGAATCAGCTTTTTCATGCCGCGCAAGCTCGCCGCCTGGGCTTTGCTGCGCCCCTCAGCCAGGGCTTCTGCAAAATTGGCAAACAGCACCGTGAACCACAGCCAGAGGCTGATGCCGAAAATGAATCCGGCAGAGGTCTCGCCCGTGCTGCCCAGTGCTTGAATGCCGAGTAACGACGTTAATAAGGCGCCAACATAGACCACGAACATGACCGGGTTCTTGATCTGCACGTTAGGAGCGAGTTTTTTGAAGGAATCCGTAATGGCCGGCCCGACGAGGCGGGTATCCAACAGCGATGTTTTTTGGCTACTCATATTCATCTCCTAATCAATAGCCGTTCATGATCAGGTGTTCAACGACCGGTCCAAGCGCAAGCGCAGGTACATAGGTCAATGCACCTATCAGCATTACCGTTCCCACCAGCAATCCCACAAAGAGGGGGCCGTGGGTGGGTAGGGAGCCACTGGTGACCGCGAGTTTCTTTTTTGATGCCAGGGAACCGGCAATGGCAAGTACGGGAATCAGCACCCCGAAACGCCCGAACCACATGGCGAGACCCAGCCAGCCGTTATAGAACGGCGTGTTGGCTGAAAGACCTGCGAAGGCGCTGCCGTTGTTGTTGGCTGCAGAGGAAAAGGCATACAGAATTTCGCTGAAACCGTGTGCGGCCGGATTGTAGATGCCTGCCTTGCCTGCATCGCTCATGACGGCAATCGCGGTGCCGATCAACACCAGCGTTGGGGTGACCAGAATGGCGATCGCGACGGCTTTCATGTCGTAGGCCTCGATTTTTTTGCCGAGGTATTCCGGCGTGCGGCCAATCATCAGTCCGGCAATGAACACTGCCATGATGGCGAACACCAACATGCCGTAAAGACCCGAACCGACCCCGCCGAACACGACTTCGCCCAGCTGTATCAACAGCATGGGTACCATTCCGCCGAGCGGGGTAAAGGAGTCGTGCATGGCGTTGACCGCCCCACATGATGCTGCCGTGGTGATGGTGGCAAACAAACTTGAAGCGACAATGCCGAAGCGTGTTTCCTTGCTTTCCATGTTGCCGCCGGCTTGAAGTTCACTGGCCGACTGATCGACACCGGCTGCAGTGAACATCGGATTGCCGACTTGTTCGAAGTTGACGGTGACCAGATACATGACGACGAAAATGAGGGTCATCGCGCTCAGCACCGCCCAGCCCTGACGTTCATCACGCACCATGTTGCCGAAACAAAAACACAGCGCAGCGGGAATCAGGAAAATCGCCAGCATCGCAACGAAGTTGCTCAGTGGCGTTGGATTTTCGAAGGGATGCGCCGAGTTGGCATTGAAGAATCCGCCACCGTTGGTGCCCAGTTGCTTGATCGCTTCTTGCGAAGCAACCGGACCCATGGCGATGGATTGGGTTTGACCAGATAAGGTCGTGCCATCCTGATAGGCGTCGAAATTCTGTATGACGCCTTGCTGCATCAACATCAATGCGATGATGAAAGACAAGGGGAGCAGGATGTACACGGTAGCGCGACTGATATCCACCCAGGCGTTACCAATAGTCTTGCTGCTGTGGCGCGCGATGCCACGTATCAACGCGAAGGCGACGACAATGCCGGTCGCTGCCGACAGAAAGTTTTGCACTGCAAGGCCGGCCATCTGGGTGAGATAACTCATGGTGGCCTCACCCACGTAGCCCTGCCAGTTGGTGTTGGTGACAAAACTGATGGCCGTGTTGAAGGACGAATCCGGCGACACTGCTGCGAAGTTTTGCGGATTCAATGGCAACATTCCTTGCAGGCGTTGCAGCGCGTAAACCACCAGCACGCCCAGGAAATTGAAGACAATAATGGCGAGTGCGTATTGCTTCCAGCTCATTTCCTGGTCGGCGTTGATGCCGCAGATCTTATACGCGGTTTTTTCAATGCGATTCACACCACCAACCGGGTTCATTACCTTAACGATATAGCGTGACAGGGGATAGGACAGCAGCAACAGTACACCGAGAAACAGCGCCAGTTGCAGGTAGGCGTGCGCGGTCATCAGAATTTCTCCGGGTTAAGCAATGCGTAAATCAGGTACACCAACAAGCCCGTGGTCAGGATTCCTGTCAATACGATGAAACCATTCATGATTTTTTCTCTCCC
>JBPOHS010000181.1:0-9457 GCA_052035295.1 Pseudomonadota bacterium | reverse complement strand
GTTGAGATCACCAGGCAAGCCTCCAGCCCGTAACGCTGGAAAACCCACCCCGACAGTACCGTCCCCAGCAGCCGCCCGAGGGCATTGGCCATATAGTAGAAGCCGACATCCAACGACACGCTGTCTTCGCTGGCATAGCTCACGATCAAATAACTGTGCAACGATGAATTGATTGCAAACAGCGCACCAAACACCAGCAACCCGCCCACCAGCCATTGCTCTGCGGGAATATCGGCTATCAGTGGCAATACACCCCGATCAGCATGCAGCCCGATCGCGATCAATAACGGCGTAACTGAGAGCGCCAACGCCCAGGCAAAGGCGCTACGACCATCGGGCACCTTGCCCTTGGCCTTGCCCGTCAAGACCGGCGCAAAACCCTGCACAAAGCCATACCCAATAATCCAGAGGGCAAGAAAGCCGCCCACAGTCCAATGGTCCCACCCCAACGTGGTGGAAAGATAAACGGGCAACGCCACCACGAACCAGACATCCCGTGCGCCAAACAGAAACAGGCGCGCCGCCGACAAGTAATTGATCGCCCTGCTCTTGGAAAAAATCTGCGTGAATTTTGGTTTGTTTTTCGCTTTACCGAGGTCACGCTTGAGAAGAAACAGACTGAGCAGCCAGATCACGCCAAGAGCGGCAGCCATCACAATGACAGAGCCCTGGAAACCCAGCGAGGTCAGCAACACGCCGCCAAGAAAAAAACCGGCTCCCTTGAGTGCATTTTTTGAACCGGTAAGAATCGCCACCCACTTGTACAGCGTCCCCTGAGCATCGCCGGGCACCAGCAATTTGATGGAACTCTTTGCACTCATTTTATTGAGGTCTTTGGCGATCCCGGAAAGTGCCTGCGCGGCCATCACCCACGGAACGGTCAGCATCGCCGCCGGCACCACCAGCATCGATAACGCGAGCACTTGCAAGGCCAGGCCAATATTCATGGTCCGGTTCAACCCGAGCCGTGCGCCAAGCCAGCCACCCACAAGATTCGTTACTACACCAAAAAACTCATAGAACAGAAACAAGAGCGCGATTTGCAACGGACTAAAACCCAGGTCGTGAAAATGCAACACAACCAACATGCGCAGCGCGCCATCGGTCAAGGTGAAAGCCCAGTAATTGCCTGTGACCACCCAATACTGGCGCAGATCCGTCGACATTTTTGCAAGCGCACTCATTGTCACCTACCCCGCTCAGGCCCTGTCCATGCTACCCACGCGTCGCACCAGCTCTGCTGTGCGGTTCGCGTAGCCCCATTCATTGTCATACCAGGCATAAATTTTTACCTGCGTGCCATTCACGACCATGGTCGAGAGTGCATCGATAATGCTGGAGCGGGGATCGGTCTTGTAATCAATCGAAACCAGCGGGCGCTCCTCATAACCGAGAATGCCCTTCAATTCGCCGTCAGCCGCCTGCTTGAGCATCTGGTTGACCTCTTCCACCGTGGTGGCACGCTTTACTTCAAATACGCAATCCGTGAGCGAAGCATTCGCCAGCGGGATGCGCACGGCGTGGCCATTCAGCTTGCCTTTGAGTTCGGGGAAAATGTGGGTAATCGCAGTGGCCGATCCGGTCGTCGTCGGAATCAAACTCATGCCACAGGCGCGCGCGCGACGCAGATCCTTGTGCGGCGCATCAAGGATGGTCTGCGTATTGGTAATATCGTGAATGGTCGTCATCGACCCGTGGACAATGCCCAAACGTTCATGAATGACTTTCACTACCGGCGCCAGACAGTTCGTCGTGCAAGACGCTGCCGAGACAATACGATGCAGTGATTTGTCATAAAGATGATCATTGACACCCATGACAACATCGAGAACACCCGCTTCTTTCACGGGGGCAGTGACGACCACCCGCTTCACTCCCTGATCGAGATAGGCTTGCAAAACCGCTTTCTTCTTCATTTTTCCGGAAGCTTCAATCACGACATCGCAGTCAGACCAATCCGTCTCCGCAATGGCCTTGTTTTGCGTGCAAAGGATGCGTTTTCCATTCGCCAACAGGCACTGATCGTCAGCATGGGCTTCATGTTTCCAACGCCCATGCACGGAATCGAAATTCAGCAGGTGGGCCAACGTAGCAGCGTCACCTGCCGGGTCATTGATGCGAACGAACTCGACGTCGGGCCAATCAAATGCTGCGCGAAAGCTCAATCGCCCCATGCGGCCAAATCCGTTGACGCCTACTTTGATGCTCATGTGCGTGACTCCCTGTGGGTGAATGTAAATTCAGAAATGAAATAGTTTGCTTTCAAGCCGGCAGTGAATTAGCGAGTAAACCAGTGCTGTGTTCTGTTCGCGAATGCCACCAAAGACAGCATGACCGGCACTTCCACGAGCACACCGACAACAGTGGCCAACGCAGCCCCGGAATGCAAACCGAACAGCGAAATCGCGACAGCAACCGCCAACTCGAAGAAATTGGAGGTGCCAATCATTCCGGCAGGCGCGGCGATGTTGTAAGGCAGTTTGAGCGCATAAGCCCCTGCGTAAGAAATGGCGAAAATCCCGTAGCTCTGTATCAGCAGCGGAATCGCAATCAATACGATGGTGTAAGGTTGAGAAATAATGACTTCGGCCTGAAATCCAAACAACAACACCACGGTCAGCAGCAACCCCATCACCGACCAGGGTTTGGCAGCCGACAGAAAACTTTGCAGCTGCAAACCATCCGCCTTGGCTTCGAGCTGTTTGCGGGTAACAACCCCGGCGACCAGAGGTAAAACCACATACAGAACAACGGAAATCAGCAACGTTTCCCATGGGATATCAATATCGCTCACCCCAAGAAGAAAGGCGGCGATCGGCGCAAACGCGAATATCATCACCAGATCATTTACAGACACCTGCACCAGGGTATAGTTGGGATCACCTTTGGTTAATTGGCTCCAGACAAACACCATGGCGGTGCACGGTGCCACGCCTAGCAAAATCATGCCCGCGATATACTCCGTGGCCTGAGCGGGCTCTACCAGCGGTTCGAAGATCACCTTGAAGAACAGCCACCCCAGTGCTGCCATCGTGAAGGGTTTGATCAACCAGTTCACGACCAGCGTAAGCACAAGCCCCTGCGGCTTTCTGCCCACGTTACGAATCGCCGAAAAATCTATTTGCACCATCATGGGGTAAATCATGATCCAGATGAGAACGGCCACGACCAGGTTCACATGAGCCCATTCAAGCGTGGCGATCATTGCAAACAGCGGTGGCACCAGATTGCCCAGGACAACACCTGCGGTAATGCACAGTCCAACCCATAGCGAGAGATAGCGTTCAAAGATCCCCATCAGCGTTTTCCACCTGTTTTCGTGCATTTACTATTGAGTGGGTCGGCGACCAGGCTTAGCAACAGGCCTGCGCACGGGTGGGACGGTCGCCCATTTTGCAGAGCTGTTTTACATTCTTTGCAAGGAAGGAGGCGTTGGATTCCCTGGTGGTCTCCAGCACGGCTTTCGCCCAGTCAGGAAGCGCTGGATTGATGCGATAAAAAACCCATTGTCCCTGGCGTCGATCAACCAGTAATTTATTGCGGCGTAGTTGTGCGAGATGCCGGGAGATCTTGGGTTGAATTTCATCCAGCGCTTCCATTAACTCGCACACGCAAAGCTCTTCTTCGCGAGCAATCAGCAGCAGACACCGCAGGCGGGTATCGTCGGCGAGATTCTTGTAAAAAAGCACAGGATCCATCAATTGCGTCCTTTATATATTCTGCTGCCGAACTATATTTTCGCCAATATGGAGGTAACTGCCGCGCCAATGCTCAACTTGACATAAAAGGTCACCAGGGTGTCAAAGTGCTGACCAGACACCTCATCGCCCTATGTTGAACGCTGCCTGCCAAGGCACAATGTAACCCCCTGAGGTTACAAATATATTATATTTCATATATACCGTAAAATGCATATAGTAGACGAATACATAAGATGATCATGCGAACTTTGCTGCGCCCAGCGGCAAGCCCACCCCCACACGCCCCTTACTTATCTGAGTGATAGCAATGGCTTCCGGAGACTTGAGCAATTCTGGTTTGGCAGTCGCGCGAAAGACCAACACGCTTGGCGCAGACCTGACAACAGTTCTTACAGCCTTACATCGTTTCACGAGCCGCCCCCACGCCAAGACCTTACGGTTTCCGGTACTAACCGCACTCACCCTCGCTTGCTCGCCGGCGTTGTCTGCGGGCATCAGGGAATGCTTGTCTGAAACACTAAAACAGGCGGATCCACGGACATCAATGGGCGAAATTCGTCACCAGTGCAATGCCCAAGCGAACGAAAATGGCACCACGCCGATCGACAGGATGGAAGACTGCCTCCAGATACGCGCCATGAGCGCCAATGATCAGCGCACGTCAGCAGACATCAAGGCCGAATGCTTGCAACTGGTCGAAGGACATCACATCCCCGAACGCATGCTCGCCTCCAAGAGCGCCGAAACCAACGCCTACGTATTGACCCCGCACCGCCAGAACTACATCTTGCCATGGACGCACAACGAGTTCCCCAATCAGGAACCTTATCGACTCTCCGGCGATGAAAATCTGGTGCAGCATTCCGAAGCAAAGTTCCAGTTAAGCATCAAGTCTCCCCTCGCCTCCCAGGATTTGCTGGTCAACAACGACGCGCTCTATTTCGCATTTACACTCAAATCGTTTTGGCAAGTTTATAACGACGAAGTATCGGCCCCCTTTCGCGAAACCAACTATCGGCCGGAAGTTTTTTACCAAATGCCATTACCGATTTCGACAACTTCAGGCGCCTGGTTTGGACGCGTGGGAATGGAGCATGAATCCAACGGTCGCACTCAGGTGCTCAGTCGCAGTTGGAACCGCGGCTACATGACGCTGGGCTTTATGGCTGACAACTGGACACTCAGCGTGCAGCCGTGGTATCGACTTCCGGAAGATAAAAAGGAACCCGACGACGGCAATCCGGAGACGCCTCGCCCATCCAAAGGCGATGACAACCCGGATATCGACGACTACCTCGGCTACTACGAAATGAATGGTGCATACAAACGGGGCGAGCTCGAGCTTTCGCTCATGCAACGCCGCAACTGGAACGAAGGGCATGGCGCACACGAGCTGGCAATCAGTTTTCCAGTGCACGGGCGCATGAAAGGATATCTGCAATACTTTGAAGGTTATGGGGAAAGTCTGATCGACTACGACCACAAGAATCGCCGCATCGGCGTGGGTGTGCTGTTGACCGATTGGCTGTAATCATGCAAATGCGGGCGCACTGCAGCGCCCGTGAGACAAATGGATAACGCTGAAAAACCAACCAGAAAAGTGATTATTCCATCGCCTTGATTTTCGCCACAATCCAGTCACGGTGGTGACGTTCGTCGCTCAGACCGCCCAGGACGATACGATGAATATCTTCCGGAAACCGCTCTTTCACTGCCGCCTCGTACGCCTTGTTGGTGTGTTCTTCGTTAACCCGCATCGCCATCAAAATTGCCTTGTCTCCAAAAAGATCCGCGATAAACACCGAGCCTTTGGTTAGCAAGCGTTTGATGTCACCTTTTTTCACAGGCATTCCACCCAGTTCTTTCACTGCGGCACTGAGCCTGGCCACATGCTGTTCGTGGTCGCGCATGAACTGCAATAACTGCGTCTTTAACCCTTCCGACTCCAGGCGCTCGACAGCGGCCTGATAGGCTGCAATTGCATCAAAATCCATTTCGATCAGTTCATTGAGCTGTTTGCTCACGGTCTTGTTGCTGACGGCTTCTACCATGACACTCTCCTTGCAGAATACGACTTTTCCTGCGAATCCGAGCAATCCTTATGCCAGGCGTTATATTTGGCAGTAACGCACATAGCGCCAAGCACGTTCTGCATTGCGCCAGACAATACCATCGGCAAGGATTACCGGATGGCATGCATTCGTTTGTAAAAAATACAGGAATTCGCGTTGGATCAAGCGGAGTTTGCTTCGATTTGCCCGAAATAGCGCTGCTTCACGATTGGCACCATAAGTGCTTGCTGCTGCCGGTGACGGCACGAAGCCAACAAGTACCAACGACGATTTTTCAGGAGCAAGCCCATGTACAATCCGGAAGCAGACAATCTGGTAGGTCAGCGGACGACATCGACGCCATCACTACTGATGCGGGCCAACAGCATTTTTCCGCTCATGAACTGGAGTTCAATCTTTGCAGGACTGGTGGCAGGTCTTGCCACTTATATTCTGCTGACCCTCATGGGGGTTGCTACAGGTTTGAGCGCCCTGGACATCAGTACGCAAGGGGCAGGCATCGACAACATTTCTACCTGGACCACCGCGTGGAATGGACTGGCCATGCTGATTTCCGCCTTTGCCGGCGGATACGTTGCCGCGCGCATGTCCGGCCTGCGTCGCAAGCTGGATGGCGTCATGCATGGCGTTGTCGTATGGGGTGCCACCACCCTGCTATTTGTTGCGCTTTCGGCCAGTGCAACGGCCAAACTGTTTGGCGGCGCTTTCAACAGCCTGATACAACCCTCGCAACCAGCAGTCTCCATGCAATCCGATAATACAGCTACCATGCTGCTGGATAGTCTGCGCGCCTCACTGATGCCAGACATCAATGCAAACGCTCTGACGAACGACAACCTTGAGCGTCTACAGACCATGATTTCCAATCATGATCGACAAGGAGCCATTGATTTCATGACCTTTACGATGGGGGTCGATGCGAGCCAGTCCACGGAAATCGTGGATCGCCTGCTGGTTGCATCCGGAAGCCCCGAACTCGCATCACCGCAAACACGCGCGGAAATGAATCGCACCGTGGATGTGGCCAGCTCCGCGCTATGGATATTGTTTTTTGCTGTGTTGCTTTCCGCAGCGAGCAGCATGGCGGGTGGCATGGCGGGCGTGAAAAATATACGGCGTATCAGGCATACGACCAGCAGCGGAACGCAGCACGCAACGACTTGATCACACTACCATCCACCCAGGGAAGGGACTCACATGACCATCTTTCGATTCCTGTCGGCAAACGCTGCCGTGGCAGTCATTGTTCTCGCCATTTCCAGTCCGAGCATGGCGGCAGATGAAATGAGCGCTCAAGAATTTATTGATAACGCATCAGCGGCGGGTATGGCGGAAATACAGACTGCCAATCTCGCCCTCGAAAAAGCACAATCGGTGGAAGTCAAAAATTTCGCAAAAAAAATCATCAGTGATCACACCAACATCAACGAGGAACTTAAAAAGCTGGCGAAAAAGAAAGCCCTGCCCCTGGCTGACGAAGCCAGCATGATGGATCGGGTCAAGGAAAAGGCCCTGGAAACGCGTGAAGGCGAATCCTTTGATGAAGGCTATATCAACAACCAGGTGTCTGCACACGAAGAGGCGGTAGAACTGTTTCGAAACGCTGCCGCAAATGTCCAGGACAAGGATCTCAACATGTTTGCCAAAACCAGGGTGCCGATACTGGAGCAGCATTTGAAGATGGCCCGGGATCTGGCGAGAAAATATGACGACTGATTTATTCCAGCAGGCTTAGCCAAGGATCACAGTTGCCCCGGCATGACGACTCCCCGGGGCAACCTATTGCAGGCTACATTTCTGCAACCTGCGATACCACACTTCACCCAATCACCGGAAATTTCCGCTTTTTGGCAAGTTTATCCACACCCGCCTGAATTGCCGCCTCAACTTCGCGATAAATCTTTTCCACATACACCGCGTCGTTTTCGCGTTCCGGATCGCTGTCGACTTCAATCGGTTCGAGAAACTCGGTGCATATTTTTGATGGCAACGGAATATGCATCGGCATGACTTCAAACGTTACCCCAAATGGAAAGCCCAGAACCAACGGCAACACATCACTGCGCATCCATTTTTTCAGACCCAGCATTTTCGCCAGCGGGCGGCACTCCGACAACACGAATACCGTATCATGACCGCCGACGGTCGCTACCGGAACAATGGGAACCCCAGAGCGGATCGCCTGACGAACAAACCCTTTCCGCCCGCCCAGCACGACCTGATACCGTTTGCTCCAGGAACGCATGGCATCGACTTCCCCGCCCGGCCAGATGGCAACATCACGACCACAAACAAAGGCCTCGGTAACGACTTCGCGCTTGGCGGAAATAACGCCCATCTTGCGGAAATACTCGCCCAAACCAGGCAAAATCATCAGCATGTCATGAGCCGTCGCATGCAAATAGCGACTGGATTTGAAATGTCTCGCCCACTCGCCACACAACACCCAGGCGTCCATGGTCAACCAGCTACCGGAATGAACGCCCACCATCATTGAGGGATGTGCCGGAATATTGTTCCAGCCATTGGTTTCCGTTCGAAAGTAATAATCCAGCAGGAATTCCCAGACCTTTAACTGTGCTTCTATTGATTCCTCATCCGGAACATGAAGAGGTGATTTTCCAACCTTTTTATCAACGATTTTCTTGAGAAGATTGTCAATTTTCTGCTCATCCTGCAATGATCGCACGCCAGGTCTCGATCTTGCAGTAACGCCGGCAACTTCCGAAAACTCCATTTCCGCTGCAGCTTCAGTGACCATTTTGATCTCCCTTTCATGATCATTTTCCCTGTCGTTTCTTGATAGATAGTGCTTCTCGACAACAGGCTTTCAACAATTATCCTTTCTATCAAAAACCCTTTAAAAAATAGCTTTTTTTGCCAAAAGCGCTGCCGCCTTTACAACCATAAAACAACCAACAATGCTTTCGCCATTCATGGCTGTTCCAGCAGTCTACTGGCCGCGATATACTTTTTCCATAAATTATTATACCTGCAGAACATTCTCTTTTTTCCGGATCAATGGATCGTGGCGCGAACAGCAACATCAAGAAGCTCACCACTTTGTCAGTCCCACAGGGAACCGCACCAAATCGCGAGGTCTAAAGAATTGATGGCTTAATCAACACGCAGGGAGAGCGCACATGGATTTCATTTTGTTCATACTGATCGGCCTTGCCGCCGGTTGGCTGGCAGGAAGACTGGTAAAGGGAACCGATTTTGGCGTGGTAGGCGATATTGTCGTCGGTGTGATTGGTGCTTTGATTGGCGGGTTTATCTTTCGCTCTACCGGCATGTCCCCAGAAGGTGGTTTGTTAGGAAGCCTGCTGGTGGCGACACTGGGCGCCATCATCCTGCTCTTCGTTCTGCGGCTTATCAAGCGCGTTTAGCAGGCATTCCCATCCATCAGATAACAACGTTGAGCAAGCCACTATCGCCAGCAGGAGCATCGGGGCGCATATAACCAGCGGCACCGGCTTGTGCTGTCAACGACTGGCCTGCCAACAGAATTTTCTCGAGGGCTTCACGTGCTGTGGGCTTTTCGCTCTCACCCATTTTCTTTTCGGTATCCTCACCTTCCGCCGCGGATTTGTCCTCTGATGATTCTGCCGTTACTTTACGTTCGACCGGAGCGGAGGGGCGAACTTCCGCTTCGGCATTGGGCATATCCTCCAGTTTGCGCAC
>JBPOHS010000119.1:0-7465 GCA_052035295.1 Pseudomonadota bacterium | reverse complement strand
AAAGGTTGCGCCACTTCCTGCGTCAGCACAAGCAGCGCATCGGGTTCGGGTGTGTGTTAGAAGCAGTCTCATTGCTATCCGACCGTTCAAATACGCAGGTTTCCGTTCAAATGGTCCCGCTGGTCCTTGGCGTGCGGATGGTTTCATGGCAGATTCCCGCTCTCTTCCTTCGCCGAGAATCTGAACGCCAGTGCGTAGAGTGCCGGCACGAACAACAGGGTAATAGCTGTCCCGGCGACTACGCCACCGATCAGCACGTAGGCCATGGGCCCCCAAAACACATCCGTCGTCAATGGGATGAATGCCAACGCCGCCGCCAGGGCTGTCAATACCACCGGCCGCGCACGTCGTACCGCCGCTTCTATTACCGCCTCCCGAGGGGTTAATCCGTCGGCGAGATTGTCGCTGACCTGCTGGGTCAGAATAAGCGTGTTGCGCATCAGAATGCCGGCCAGGCCGATCAGTCCGAGCAAGGCGACGAAGCCGAACGGCTTTTGGAACACCAGCAGCGCCATCACGGCGCCGATCACACCCAAGGGCGCCGTCGCCAGCACGATCAACGTGCCGGTGAACGTGCGTGTTTGCATCATCACGCAGGTGATCATCAAGGCCAGCATCAAGGGAAACACCTGATTGATGGAATCTTCCGACTCTTTGGAGCGCTCCAGGCTGCCGCCGATGTCAATACGATACCCCTCCGGCAATGCCTCCCGCAGCGGCTGCAGATCTTTCCACACCGCCTTGGTGACATCCTGCGCCTGCGCGCCCTTGACTTCAGCCTGCACCGCCAGGAACGGCTGGCGCTGATGGCGGCGTATCACAGCATCTTCGTAGACCAATTCGGTGGTGCCCAGATGACTCAAGGGGATTTTCTGACCTGCGTCGTTGCGAACTTCGTAGATCGGCGTGTCCAACGGCGACTGCGTGCCGCCCTGACCCCGCACCAACAGATCCACCGTCCTGATGCCTTGCCGAACCTCGGTCACCGAGAGCCCTTGCAACCGGTACTGGATCTGCTGCGCCACATCCCGCGGCGTCATCCCCAGCAAGCGCAAGCGTTCGTCATCCATGTTCAGCTTCAGGGTAGGCGCGCGCTGATTCCATTCCAGGTGCGGGTCGACCACATGGGGGTGTTGCAACATCACCTCTCGCACCTTGCCGGCAAGTTCGCGCAGTGTGGTGGGGTCCGGTCCCACCACACGGAAACTCACCGGCCAGTCCACCGGGGGGCCGAACAGCAACTGCCGGATGCGCACGCGCGCCTCGGGAAATGCGCCGGCCTCCACCTGCTTCTCCAGAACATGCATGAGTCTATCGCGTTCATGAGGCCCCACAGCAGTTACGACGATTTTGGCGAAGGAAGAATCGGGATGCTCGGGATTCACCGATATGAAGAAACGCGGCGAGCCGCCACCGATATAACTCGCATAGTTTTTGACGCCCTCCAGGTCTTGCAGCAGGTGCTCGATACGCTTCACCGTCGCATCGGTGACGGCGATGGAAGTGCTAGGAGGCAAGGATAAATCGATGAGAATTTCCGGACGGTCCGAGCCGGGGAAAAACTGCTTCTCCACCGCTCCGGCCATGCCCGCCACTGCCAGGACGAAGAGGGTGAACGTACCGAGCACCACGGCGCCGCGGCGGCGCACGCAAACATCCACCACCGCGCGAAACCTGCTGTAAAAGGGGGAATCATACACCCCATGATGATCCTTCTTTCCCGCTTCATGGCGCGGTTTCGCCAGCAATTGCACGCCCAGATAAGGCGTGAAGGTGACGGCAACCAGCCAGGAAATCAACAGTGAAAACGCCAGTACCCAAAAAATATTACCGGCATACTCTCCGACGCCGGATTTGGCAAACCCGATCGGCACAAAACCAAACATCGTGATCAACGTGCCAAACAGCATGGGTGATGCGGTCGCTGTCCACGCATGAGTGGCCGCCGTCATCTTGTTCGCGCCTTCCTCAAGCTTCACCAACATGATTTCGATCGCGATGATTGCATCATCCACCAGCAGCCCCAGAGCAATGATCAAAGCGCCGAGAGTAATGCGGTCGAGATTGACACCGCTGGATTTCATCAGCACGAACGTAAGCCCCAGGGTAATCGGCACGGCGATCCCCACGATCAGGCCCGCCCTAAAGCCCAGGGCCAGAAACCCCACGCCCATGACGACCGCCACCGCGACAAGGAACTTTACTTGGAACAGGTTGACTGCCGCCGTTATCGCGTCGGCCTGGTTGGTGATCTGGTCCAAGGACATGCCGAGCGGCAATTCCACTTTCGCCCTTTGGAGAAATGCGGCCAACCTTTCGCCAAAGTCCAGGCCATTCTCGCCCTTGGCCATGACCACACCGATGAGCAGGGCATCCTGGCCATTGATCCTGACCATGTATGGCGGTGGCTCTTCATAACCCTGGGAGACCCTCGCCAGATCCCCCAGACGCAAGACATTAGTACCGGCGCGGATCGGCAACGTCTCCAGTCGCTTTAGCTCGGAAATATCCGCATCGAGGCGAAAGCGCAAGCGCGGCCCCGCCGTGTCTACTTGACCCGAGGGGATCAGGGTGTTGAAGGCTTGGATGGCATCGAACACCGTCTGCGATGAAATGCCACTGTTGGTCATCTTGATATTGTCGAGGTCGACATAGATACGTTCTTCTCGCTCACCGATCAGCATGGCTTTGCGCACACCGGGAATGAGCTGCAACTCATCGCGCAAACGCTCGGCAAAGCGAGTGACTTCGCGCATGGGCAGGCCTGGGGCGCTAAGGCTGAACAAGCTGAAATAGACGTCGGCGAAGTCGTCATTGACAAGGGGGCCGACGACCCCTAGGGGCAGGGACGCCGCGATATCCAGCATGCGCTTTCTCAGCTGGAACTGCAGCTCCGGTAATTTATCCATGGGCGTGTAACTGTAGAATTTGACCTGAAGGTCGGCCCGGTCCGCCTTGATTGTGGTGTTTATCTCCTCGACGTAATCCACCTCCTGGATTTTCTTCTCCATGGGGAACACGACTTGCCGCTCGATTTCTGCAGGTGTCGCACCCGGCCATACCGCCGACACCACCACCATCTGCAGGGTAATGGCAGGATCTTCGGCCCGCCCCAGGGACGCAAACGCGTACGCGCCTGCGAGCACCGACAGAAGAATGAAATAAAGCGTTACCGACCGCTGCTTTACCGCAAGCGAGGAAAGGTTGGGAAACATCATGGCTGACGTTCCCTCACCGGCTGGTCAGGTTCAAGCAGGTGGGTGCCCAATGCGATGATTCGATCACCTCCCTGCAGATGCGGGCCATGAATGCGCGCTTGGCGCGGGTCCGCCTCCAGTACGCGCACGGGGAAACGCTGCGCTCTCTGTTCGACGACCTTCCAAACGTGAACGCCGTCGCCGCGCTCATCCAGCGCGGACAGGGGGACCGTGAACGTGGTGTGATCGTCCAGGTTGGCCTGCATAACAACGGGCACCAGCATGCCCAGCTTCAGGTCGAGACTTTTCTCGAGGGTGTAACGCACTCGCCAGGTGCGGCTGATGGCATCCGCCGCGCCGGCGACTTCGCGTAGCTGGAGACCGACCGTCCGGTTACCGACGTGGGCCATCGCCGTTGGTGGAGGCGGCAACCCATCCGGCAGGAAAACCTCGATCTCCCATTCGCTCAGGTCGGCCAGCAACGCAATGGGTTGCCCGGTTGCCACCACTTGCCCAACGTTGCCGCTGACATCAATCAAAATACCCCGCACCGTTGCTTTTAATACGGTATGCTGCAGGGCGATTTCTGCCTGACGAACCTGCGCCAGTGCGGATTCCCGCTTGGCCTTGGCCGCCCGTGCCGCCATTTCCGCCCGCTCAAACGCCTGTTGACTGATGCTGTCCTTGCCGAACAGCTCACGATAGCGGACGACATCGGCCGCTGCCACCTCCAGTTCTGCAGTCGCCGCAGATAACATGGCTTTTGCGGCCACCAGCGTCTGTTCCAGCTCGTGCGGATCGAGATTGAACAGCACATCGCCGGGCACCACGGTCTGTCCGGCATTGACGAGCCGATATTGAATCCGTCCGCCCACCTGGAACGCCACCGGAATTTCGTGGCGCGCGCGCACCGTGCCCGAGAACGATTGCGGTAAAATCTGAGATTGCTCCGAGAGCGTGACTGTGTATACGCTCTTAACCGGCGGTGCTGCCGCCTCGGCATCGGAAGGCGCTTTGCAACCACCTAGAAGCACCAGCAAGGTGATAAAGAGTATCAAACGCATGAACAGCAAGCCCCACACCAATAATGAACGCGAGCGTACAGATATCACGTCCGATCCAAAATCACAAGCCGCTACGCCCGGACGCCCCATGGATTGCGGCAAGGATCTCACCATTCTGCAAGCCGCACGCGAATTGCTGTTCAAAGAGGGGCCGCAGGCCGTCACGATGGAATCCGTCGCCAGGAAAGCCGGAGTCTCCAAAGTGACCGTGTACAGCCGACACGCCAATCGCAACGATCTGATCTCGGCGGTCATGCGGCAACAAGCGGAAGTGTTCTCGGAGGCCTTAACCCCGGCACAGGGTAGCAAGATGGACGTTCGGCGCTCGTTGCTTGCCTTTAGCCGCACCATTCTCGACTTTCTGGTGAGCGAGGACCATCTGCAATTCCTGCGGGCGCTCATTGCCGCCCAGGGGGCCGAGCTGGATCTGCAAGGCTTTTACGGTCAAGGCCCCCAAAATATCCTGGAACATCTGGCGCATGGGTTGGCCGCATTCGCTGCCGAGGGGCAGATTCAATGCTGTCACCCCTTACGCAGCGCAGAGTTGTTTCTGGGAATGCTGCTGCGCATGGATCTTGTCCGCGCCCTTTACGGTGTAATACCGCACTATTCAGAAAAGGATCTTGAAGAACATGCAGCATTTGTAGTCACAATGTTCCTGCGACTGCATGGGGAAAGCTCGTCGGAAGAAGGGGCATGTGATTCACAATGACCTTTTTACAAAAGAGGCAGATAGATATGCGGCACAGATTTCGGGTTCATTCAAGAGGGGTATGCGTCCCCTGACCCATTCTGCTTGAACAGGTGATGGTGGGCGGAAAATAAAAACCCCGGTGCCATCAGGCCGGGGTCGCAATAGTTGAAAAAGCGCAAAAAATAAAAGTTGGAAGCAAGCCTCAGAATGTGGCCACCACTTTCACCGTACTGTCCACTGCACCTGCGTCAATAAAGCCGATGGCATCTGGATTGCGGGCCACCATTTCCTTCACCTCGGCATCGGATTCAAGCACCTTGGGAGGTACACCCTTGCCGGTGAAGATCAGGCGCGACCAGTAGGACTTCATCTGTGATTCGTCCTTCTCGATCACCTTGCTGACAAATTCCACACGGATGGGGGAACCTTCAGGGCGATCCAGCGGAATCGCATTTGTGCCACCGGGGAAGGTCCTGGTTTTGGCTAAATACAGGGATGCAATGCTTTCCTTTTTAATAGCGTCGGTATTGGCCAGATTGACGATGACTGCAATTTCTGCATGTACAACATTGCAGAAAATGACCAGCAGGGAAGCGCAAAGAATACTTTTAACGTTGGAATTCATGTCGGGGCTCCTCCCTTAGTAGACAAGATCAATTGACATACGAATCATCGAGGGATTCATACCGGTTATGTCATCGTCGGTGGTGTAGTACTCCGTCTTGAGCGCCGCAGCTGAATGAAAATCGTATCGTAAGCCTATGCTATAGGAATTGCTTTCAGTTTCGACATAATAAAGACTGTTCAGCGCGCCATTAATTGGTGCCGCTGCTTCCGGCGGCAAAGAAGCCAGCACTGGCATGACTTTGGTATCAACAATATTCGTGGTTTCTTCGTTGGTTTTGTCTTCGTCTTCAGAATAAACGACATAATAAGTGAATTTATTCCAGCGATATCCCAATGATACGTACCAAGAAATCGTATCTGACACTATGGGGGAATCATCGAATTCCAATTCCGTATACTCGGCGGCGGCTATCAGGCTGTTGAAAAACCCTATTGTAAAAGGTCGGTATATGACACCGCTTTATCGATCCTGAATATTTTGTTTCGGCGCCACAAACCGTTTAGTTGCCAAAATTTTCAAATGCTCTTTAACAAATTTCTCAGATCAAATCCGTAACACCTGAAATTCACCGCTCAAACTTGCTCTTGTGCGCGATATTCACGTCAATAGCGTCTTCAACCGGGTCACATTGTATGCCGCCGCCGTAAAGCGGAACTGCCAGGAAATTTTGGCGCGGCCAACGTGGCGAAGTTTGCGCATCAAGCCGATATCCTTCATCCAGCCAAAGCACTCTTCTATCCGTTTGCGTTTAGTCTGGCTGATTCGATATCCAGCAGTGGATGTTGTCCTGCCATCCACAGCACCGCCCGATATTTTGGCCGCAACGTGAGGGGTAATCTTCAGCCCCCGACAGCCGTCAACGAATTCCGCAGTGTCATAGCCTTTATCTGCGCCAACCGTCATGCCAGGCCGAGTACCCAACGCTGCCAGCAGGGTGGTTCCCGCATCCCATTCCTGGCGTGTCCCGGCCTCGGTAACTTCGGTTTCCACGATCAAGCCATTACGATTCTCCGTCAACAGATGACCCATGTGACAGAGTTTGGATTCCTTGCCTTCTCCCTTGCGAAACAACCGGGATTCCGGATCCGTGCTGGATTCATGCGTTTTGTTGCTGCGCTTCTGCCCGTGGAAATTCTGGCCATCGTCGTCATCACCAGAGCCATCCTTTGGCTTGAACGATTTCAGCGAGGCACAGGCTTCCAGCAAAGTGCCATCAACGGTGAAGTGTTCGCGGGACATCAATTTCTTGGCATAGGCCTGCTTTTTGACCGCTTCAAAAAACAACTCATCGACATTGTGCCGCATCAGCCGATCCCGGTTCTTGGAAAATACGGAGTGGTTCCAGACAGAATCATCCATGCTCAAACCGACAAACCAGCGGAACATGAGATCGTAGTCCAGACGCTCTATCAGCTGTCGTTCAGAGCGAATCGTGAAGAACACTTGTAGCAATAGCGCCCGAATCAGTTGTTCAGGTGGTATCGAAGGGCGGCCGACCACGGCGTACATGCCATCGAATTCCGGTTCCATCTCGGCCAGCGCCTTATCGACTACAGCACGAACCTTGCGGATGGGATGATGATGCGGAATTCGGGCCTCAAGGCTAACATAGCTGAATAGCGACGCTTGTTTGTCTGATTCTCCGCGCATGGATCTTTGCTCGCATACTGAGGTTGCGTTATTTTCGCATGAATTGGGTTTTTCAACAGCCTGCTAAACCGTTGAATTGCCGGATGTTCCCCATTCTGCCACCGGATCTGTTGCAAAACGGCAACTTCGAAACACTGCGGATCAGCTGATAATTCGCTGTTCGCGTTCTTCAAGCACCGCGCTGCGAATCATTCGCCAAACGAAATCACCGATATCCTCGAGCGAATAGCGA
>JBPOHS010000058.1:0-46381 GCA_052035295.1 Pseudomonadota bacterium | reverse complement strand
ATCTACCCCCAGGATCAGGAAACCATTCACGACATCATTCGGCAGGCCGACACTGCCATGTACCGTTCCAAGCAGGACGGCCGCAATCTGGTGCGCTTTTTTACCAAGGAGCTGCAGCAGGAAGCCGAACGCACCCTGCAGTTGCAGATGCTGCTGCCCAAAGCGCTGGAGGAGGAACAATTCGAAGTATATTTCCAGCCGCAGCTCAATCACGAGCAGCAGCTCATCGGTGCCGAAGCCCTGTTGCGCTGGGTCCATCCCGAGCGCGGCTACATTTCGCCGTTATATTTCATTCGCGCCGCCGAAGAATCGGGCCTGATACATCCGCTGGGCGACTGGATCATCCGCAAAGTCTGCAGTGAACTGAAACGTTGGCAGCAGAAGGGCTTGCCCGCGAGTTTCGAGCGTGTGGCCATCAACATCAGCCCGCGCCAATTCATTATCGACGATTTTGCCGAACGGGTCTGTGAACTGGTGGAATCGTCAGGCGTCAAACCATCGTGGGTGGAGTTCGAAATCACCGAAGGTATGTTGATGTCCAATCTCGACAGCAACATCGCCAAAATGCATCTGCTCAAGGAAAAAGGCTTCTATTTGTCGATTGACGATTTCGGCACCGGCTATTCGTGTCTGAGCTATTTAAAGAGTCTGCCGATTTCCAAACTGAAAATCGACCAGAGTTTCACCCGTGATCTGGCCTCCGATCGCAATGATAGATCCATCGTGCAAACAATTATCATGATGGCACAAACGATGGAACTGGATGTGCTGGCGGAAGGTGTCGAAACGCGCGAACAATTTGATTTTCTCAATGAGCACGGCTGCCACAAATACCAGGGGTATTATTTCGGCAAACCGGTTAGCGCCAATGATTTCCTGCAGAAATGGATTCAGACCACCAGCGAGCCTACCCTTGTCGATACCGCACTGGCCACCGCCTCAGCCATCGACAAACCTCAGAGATAGCCCCATTGGCGCAGGCGGGTGTACGCATATTGCGCCTGCGGCCCCTGATTCACCTGCTGTAAGAAGCGGCGGTAATAGTCCGCTGCTTGCGGTTTCTGACTCATCATTTCATGGCTGTAGCCCTGCAGGAAGGTCGTTCCCGGATTGCCCGGCATCAGCTTGTCGTAAGCGGTAAATTGAGTGAGCGCGCGGTCGGGCTGTTTCGTCACCAGATACGTCATGCCCAGCAGGTTATGTGCCTGCGCTTCTTCCGGGTAAATGGCCGTGGCTTTTTCCAGCTGCGGTCTGGCCTCGATGGCCTGTCGTTGCATCAAGTGGCACTTGGCGAGCAGAACACGCCCGGTATAGTCATTGGGGGCGCGAGAAATGGCTTCTTTCAGCAAGGGTTGGGCCTGGCCAAAATCCTTGCGCCCCATGAGTTGTTCCGCCTGCTCCAGCTTCTTGATGGTCGGAGCCTGGGCCCGCAGGCGCGCCGTTTTGTCCATGTAACGCTCGCGATTCAAGGCAAAATTGGCGGCGTGCAGGTAGCGGGTGTTGGCGGTGTTCAGTGCTGTCGAAAAGCGTTCATCGCTCATGGGGTGAGTGGCGAACATCAGTTGCAACGCCGAAGGTGATTGGCGATGCAGGCTGCGCAACAGATCCATCAGTCCCACCATGCCATCGGCTGAATAATCAGCTTTGACCATGTACTCCATGCCCAGCGCATCGGCCTGCCGTTCGTTATCACGAGAGTAACTGGCCAGCAATACCTGCCCACCCAGCTGTCCCACTTGTTGCAGCAGATCGCCCAAGCCGCCCTGACCATCGGATTGGCCGGTAACGGCGCCCAATCCGCCCAGGGCCAGGCCCAGCACCGCGCCCCGGCTCATACTGGCAGCCGTATGGCGGGCATTGACATGTCCGAGCTCATGGCCCAGCAATCCTGCCAGCTCGGCCTCGTTATCTAGCGAAATCAGAATGCCGCGCGTGGCCGCAATGCTGCCGCCGGGAAACGCATAGGCATTGACGTAATTCGCGTTCACCACCCGAAAGGAATACGGCATTTGCGGGCGCTGCGTCTGGCTGGCCAGGCTGCGACCGATGCTCTGGATGTAGTTCTGCAATTCGGCATCCTGCACGGCGCCGTAGTCCGCTGAGAACTGGTGCGGGCTTTGGCGTTTGTCGATGCTGATTTCTTCCTGCTCCGACATCAGCATGAATTCCTGCCTGCCCGTCACCGGGTTGACCGCGCAACCGGTGAGGCTTGCCGTCGTGGCGCCCAGTGCCGTCGCGCCGCTCAACAACAGCAAATGCCGCCGCGACAGGGGGGCACGTGAATTCCACAGGGATTGTTCTGACATTCACCCACTCCTTTTTTTATGCCAAACCAGTTTTATGCCAAACCAGCCATGCCAAACCAAAGCATGCACCGCCTTATGATAGCAAACTGCCTGCGGCGTTCTGAATGGATCCAACATCGAGCCAATTCCTTGACCCGGTGCCGGTATAATTGCCGACCGACAGATACACTGTGAAAAAATCCTCCCTATTCGATACAGGCCAGCATGACCCATTTCGAGATTTTCGCGGGCTTCATCAGCGGCTTGGGCCTGTTCCAGCTGGGCATGTTATGGCTGGAACAGGCCCTGCGCGCGCTGAGTTCCAATTCCTTTCGCCGGGTGTTGCGCATTACGACCCGTCACCGGTTGGCGGCGGTTTCCAGCGGTATAGTCGTGACCATGCTGGTGCAAAGCAGCACCATGGTCGGTCTGATGTCGATGGCGCTGGCGGGGGCGGGTGTCATTCCGCTTTATAACGCCATCGGTGTCATGCTGGGTGCCAATCTGGGTACGACCTTTACCGGCTGGATCGTCGCTACGCTCGGTTTCAAGCTGGATTTCGGCGCTTATGCCATGAGCCTGATGGGTGTCGGTGGCCTGGTGATCGTGCTCCTGAACAATCGTGAACGCGTCAAGGCCTGGGGGTATCTCCTGGTGGGCATTGGCAGTCTGCTGCTGGGATTAACCGTCATGAAGCAAAGCATGCTGAGTCTCGGCGAGGAATTCGACCTGGCGTGGATACGTGAATACCCCTCCATCGCTTTCCTGCTGGTGGCCATGTTGATGACTGCGTTGATGCAGGCGAGCTCGGCCACCGTCATGATCGCGCTGGCGGCCCTCAACTCCGGCATTATTGAATTCCAGGATGCGGCGGCCATGGTCATCGGCGCCGATGTCGGTACCACCTTCACACTGGTGCTCGGCGCACTGAAAGGAAGCCCCGTCAAAAAGCAGCTGGCGGCGGCACAGTTCATTTTCAATCTTTTCACCGGCCTGGTGGCCTATTTACTGCTGTTCCCCTTTGCGCGCGAGTTGGTGGCTCTGGCGGGTGTGACCGATCCCTTGTACGCCTTGGTCGCTTTTCACAGCGCATTTAACGCCATGGGGATCCTGCTCATGCTGCCGATCATGCCGTGGTATGCGCGCCAGATGGAGAAATATTTCCAGGGCGACGATGAAGACGTACGTCAGTACATCAACAACGTTCCGCCACGCATGACACAGGACGCCATCACCGCCATGGTCAAGGAAACCGCCCGGCTCCTGCATCAGACCATGGCCATCAATCTGCGCAACCTGAAAATCGATCCCCACAGCCTGACGCTTGCCCAAAGAGCCGAAGAAGATCTGCAGAATATCTTCCCTCCGCACATCAGTTATAACGACAGCTATGCGATGGTGAAAAAACTGGAAGGCCAGATTCTCGAATACGCCGGCATCGTGCAGGCGCACTCCC
The DNA here is from genome assembly GCA_052035295.1 of Pseudomonadota bacterium. Classification (GTDB taxonomy): domain Bacteria; phylum Pseudomonadota; class Gammaproteobacteria; order Pseudomonadales; family Ketobacteraceae; genus HdN1. The sequence continues at coordinate 42,640 of JBPOHS010000058.1, read as the reverse complement.
GCAACCGGGAACTAGGGCAAAAAATCCTGCGGCTATTGTCGTCGGTACGACACGGGGTCTATTCCGCCAAATCACTAAAGGACATTCGCGAAAATCTGGCGGAATTTCGTCACGCCGATTCGGAATCTGTCGAGATCCTCTATGCCGAACTGACCCATCAGCAAAAAGCTTTTTATAGCCGCCTGCATACGTTGCTGGATCATGCGAATGATCCGATGTTTGTTGAGGAGGAGGGCGCGCGTCTGCTCAAGGATCTTGAAGTGGCCTACCTCAAAATCCAGACGGATCTTTTTCAGCGGGGCTTGCGCGACGGCGTCACCGAGACGGAGTTGTCGACCAGTCTCAACATCAATCGTGAGCTCTACGGGGCACTCAAGAATCTGGTAGAAGGCGTACTCGATTACGCGGTGGGCGCGACCTGAGCAACCTGTGCTCGGGCTGGCCTGATGTGGTACTATCGTGCAATTGTTGGCGGGGCACCGTTTGTGCTTCGTGTGGATTCAAGTGGGGGCGGGCAAAAAATGAAGTGGATCAAGCGCTTGATAATGGGATTGGTGGGCGTGGTTGTCGTTGCCGCCATTGGGGGATCCATTGCCATTTGGCCCATGAAAAGCCTGCCGCGCACCACACTGCATATTGCCCAGCCCGAACCCCGGGCGCTGCCGACCCTGGCGAACCCGTACAAGGCTCCTCTCGTTGCCGGCATCGCGGAGCGCGATATTACCCCGCCCATCGGCATCCCGAAGATGGGTTACTCGGCCTGGGCCCGTGAAGCCGATGGCTTCCGTACCCGGTTGAAAGCGCGTGCATTCTACCTGAAGCGAGATAACGCCACGCCGGTGGTCATCGTACAGGCCGATCTGCCCGCGTCGTCGCTGGTCTTGCGGCACAAGGTCGCCGAAGTGGTGGCGAAAGCGACCGACATCCCGTTTGCAGCCATTTCGATTCATGCAACCCATACCCACAGCGGGCCAGGCCAGTTTTTTGAAAGCGATTTCTACAACACGTTCGGCTCCAACAAGCCGGGCTTTGATCCGGATGTCTTCAGCTTCCTGGTACAGCAGCTGAGTGATGCCGTTATTGAGGCGTGGCAGAAACGACGCCCGGCGAAAGTGGCCGTGGGCGAAACCGAACTCTACGGCGCGACCAAAAACCGTTCCATTGGTGCGTATGTTGCCAACGCCAATGTCCTCGACAAGCGTGCTGATGACGCGGCCGCCCTGCGTGCCGTCAATCCGAAAATCACCTTGGTGCGGATCGACGTCCAAGACCTTGATGCCCAATGGAAACCGCTGGGTGCCTTCAGCACCTTTGCCATCCACGGCACGGGTATTCCGCCGTTTACCCACCCTTACCACGGCGATGTATGGGCTTTCATGGAGCGGGATCTCGAATCGCGCATCCAGCAGCATTACGCCACCCCCTGGAAACCCGTGCACGGTCCCTTCGAGGCCAACCACGGCGACAACAATCCCAATTACCGCAGTGGCCTGCGCGGTGACAGCGAATCGCGTCGCATCGGACAGATGATCGCCCGCCAAAGCTGGAAACTGTTTCGTCAGCTGGACGACCAGCTTCGCGATGACCTTCCGGTGCGTCACGCCATGCGTGAAATCGATTTGCTGTCGCCACGCGGCGATGAAGCCCAGCCGATGTGCGAGCGCCCCATTGTGGGGGCTGCGACCGTGGGCGCCGCCAAGGGCGATGAAGTTTTCCCGATTTCCTACTTGCCACCGTTTGCCGCCGGCTGGCCGGCTGCGTTTGGCGCCGACAATTGCCATGGCGTCAAAAACTGGATGCTGTCCTGGTTGCAGGTATGGGGCGTTGAGCCCGGGCGTTATCCGCACCGGGTGAACGCCGTCGCGGCGCAGGTAGGCGATCTGGTGTTGATCGGCATGCCCTTTGAAATTACCTTCGAATCCGGAAACCGCATTGCCAACGCTGTGCGCGACTTACTGTCCAACCACGGCATCATGCCGCGTTTCGTTGCGGTCAGCTCGCACGTCAACGGCTTCTTTGGTTACAGCACCACCCCCGAGGAATACAGCCGTCAATATTATGAAGGCGGCCACACCATTTACGGGCCTGGTACCACCGAATTCCTTTCCCGCACGGCGGCCGCGCTGGCCAACGACATGATCACCGCTGACGGTTTCAGCGACTTGCCCAAGGAATGGACGTTCGATCTCGCCACCGAACATTATTTCCCGTCACCGCTGGCTGCTGCCGGTCAGCGTGCCGAGCTTGAACAAGCGCACTTCACCGACAACAAAATGGAACGCGAAGCCTACTGGGAATTCGAATACATCGACGTCAACCCTTCGCAGCTTGCGCTCAGCGAACCTTTGCTGGCAGTAGAGTTTCATAACGGTAACGGGCAGTGGCAGCCCCTGCGGCGGAACGGCGTCGTCGTGAATGATCAAGGTTACGACATGCAAATCCGTTATGTCGAAGAGGCGCCCGCCAATATGGGGCGTTATCAGGTGCGCTGGTACAATCCTCCGGTCGCAGCCGGCAATACACAGTTCCGGTTTGTGGTGTCACCGAGACAGAAGCAGCCGGAATTTCGTTCGTCGGCATTCGGGGCGGCTACTTCCGGTCCAGGGCCTCTTCGAGGCTAGAGGCCATCTTTCGTAACACTTCAATCCGCCCGTGCCGTTTGCAATTGGCGGCGATGAGGTGCCAAGGCGCGTATTCCGTGCTGGTGTACTTGATCATTTCGTTGGCGGCGACTTCGTAATCGTCCCAGCGTTCCCGGTTGCGATAATCCTCCGGGCCGATCTTGAAACGTTTGTGCGGCGTCGCTTCGCGTTCCTTGAAGCGACGCAACTGTTCGTCTGGATCAATGTGCAGCCAGAATTTGTTGAGCACCACGCCATGCGTCTTCATCTGCTCTTCAAAATCATTGATTTCGTAATACGCGCGCTGCCATTCCGAGGGCTGAGCCAGGCCTTCCACCCGTTCCACCAATACACGGCCGTACCAGCTGCGATCGAAAATCACGGTGCCTCCCTGGCGTGGCAGGTGTCGCCAAAAGCGCCACAAATAATGGCGTGCCAACGCTTCGTCCGAAGGCGCGCTGATCGGTACCACGCGATAAAAGCCGGCATCCAGAGTCGCCGTTATGCGCCTTATCGCCCCGCCTTTTCCTGCTGCATCCCAACCTTCAAACACCAGCACGTTCGATAATCCCTTCTGCTGTGCGGCACTGAACAATCGCGCGCACTTGCTTTGCCATTTGGCCAGCTTGCGTTCGTAGTCGGCGGCTGACAGCGATGCCGACAATTCCACCTTGTCCAGAATGGTCAGCGTATTTCCGTTGCTTGTTTGTGGCGTTACAGGCTTGCGTCGATCGCTGGCCTGTGTGCTTGCAAAACGGTTGTTGATGGCCTGCAACAGCACTTCCCCAACCTTGATGTTCCGATAGTTGTCGTCAGTGCTTTCAATGATGTGCCAGGGCGCTTCGGCAGTATTGGTCAGACGTAACACTTTCTCGGTCAGTGTGCTGAGCGATTTGTATTTCTTCAGGATGCGCTCATCGCCGGCGCTGATACGCCAGAATTTTTCCGGGTTTTTCTCGTGCTTTTTCAGTCGCGCCTTGAGTTCGTCCTTGGGCAGGTGCAACCAGCATTTGACGATCAGCGTGCCATCCTGCACCAATGCTTTCTCGAACCGATTGATGAAGTAAATGCGTTGCTCCATGCGGTTGTCATCGATCACGCGATCCATGCGCTGAGCGATGCTGAACGTGGCCCAGTCGCGCAGGTATATGCCTATCCTGCCCTTGGGCGGAAGGTCGCGCCAGTAACGCCAGAAGAAGGGGCGTGCCATCTCCTCTTCGGTCGGCGGCCCGTAAGCGTTGGCTTCGAGAAAACGGGGGTCCATCCATTCATGCAGCACATTGATGGTTTCATGCCGGCCGGAACGGTCATCTCCCGCAATCACGAGAATGACCGAGAACCCGGCCTGCATCAGCTTGTACTGCATGTCGAGCATTTGCTCGCGCAGCTGCTTGACCTGCTTCTGGTAATCCTTGTCACTGAGGGTTTGACCCAGTTCCGCTGCTTCGAACATGAATGCGACTCCATCTGCTTGCTGTCCGGGCTTGCTATCATTCATTACGACGCGTGTGAGCCCCTGGAATCAGTGTGGCAGATCGTGCAACAGCGTGCCCTGGCTCACAACGAACCGGGATCAAGGAAGAAGACGAAAGAAGAAAAGATTGGCGAGGATTGCGCAGGGGGGCATGGCGTCGGCCTGTCCAGCACCAGACAGGCCATGCAGCGGAATGTAACCTCAGGTCATCAACGAGTCTGGTAACGCAGCAGGTTGGACAGCTTGGGGTTGGGCTTCTTGGCCGGGCGATAGAGCAGGGCCATTTTGCCGATGGTTTGGACGACAGCGGCGCCACTGGTCTCGCAGAGGGCATCGACCACCAGCTGCTTGTCTTCGCGCTCCAGCACGTTGATCTTTACCTTGATCAACTCGTGGTCTTCGAGGGCGCGTTCAAGCTCGGCGGCGTGCGTCTCCCCAAAACCTTTGTCGGTCACGATAAGAACAGGTTTCAGGTGATGCCCGATCCTGCGAAAATGCTTCTTTTGTTCCTGATCTAAATGCATGGCGACACAACCGTCCGATAAAGCGCAAAGTCAATTCTTGAAAACGCGGTCGGCCATTGTACCGGGATCAGGCACTGCCGACATCAAAAATCCGCCAGAGGCTTATTCATGTCCCGCTCAAAAAGCAGCTCCCGTTGGTTGCAGGAACACTTTGAAGATCCCTATGTCAAAAAAGCGCAGCAGGAAGGCTATCGTTCGCGCGCCGCCTACAAACTGATTGAGATCCAGGAAAAGGACCGCATCCTGCGCCCGGGCATGATCGTGCTTGATCTCGGCGCAGCGCCGGGTGGATGGAGTCAGGTGGCCGAGCGCTTTGTGGGTGACAATGGCATCGTGATTGCCTCTGACATCCTGCCAATGGACCCGTTGGCAGGGGTCACGTTTGTTGAGGGTGACTTCCGCGAGGAGGATGTGTTCAACCAGCTGCTGGATATTATCGGGGATCATGGCGTAGACCTTGTAATCTCCGACATGGCCCCCAATATGAGTGGAACGAGGGCAGTGGATCAGCCCCGTGCGATGTTTCTTGTTGAGCTTGCGCTCGACATGGCGACCCGTGTTTTGCGTCCGGGCGGCGATTTTCTGGTGAAGGTCTTTCAGGGAGAGGGTTTCGATGCGCTCCGCAAGACCACGCAACAGCATTTTGGCCGCTTGCAGACCCGCAAGCCCGACGCATCGCGTTCACGGTCGCATGAAACCTACTGGTTGGCCCGCGATTTCAAGGGCTGACATCACAGGAAGACATTCAATGAATGGGAACCCCGCAAGGTGTATGGGTTTGACGGCTGAAAAGGCGCCAAATTCTGGAAAAAACCTGCACTGACGTAGCCGCTCTCTTGCTTTATATAGTAAGGTTAATATTGGCACCACCGACTGCGCGGCGAACCGTATTGCCCGCCGCGCGCAACAGACAGAGGGTACTCCCTTGAACGACATGGCAAAAAACCTGGTACTTTGGATCGTCATCGCGGTCGTGCTGCTGATGGTATTTACCAATTTCAGCTCCCATAACGCGCCCAATAGCGTGAGCTATACCGAGTTCATCCAGGACGTCGAGAACAAGAAAGTCAAACGCGTCACCATGCAGGGGCAACTGCTGGTGGGCGAACGTGTGACTGGCGAAGCCTTCCGCACCGTGTTGCCGAATGTTGCCGACTTTGACCTCATTCCCCGCATGCTGCAGGGTGGCGTCAACGTTGACGTACGTGAGCCCGAGAAGCAAAGCATCTGGGCCCAGCTGTTGATGGCGACCTTCCCGATCCTGCTGATCGTGGCGGTCTTCATGTTCTTCATGCGCCAGATGCAGGGCGGTGGCGGTGGTCGTGGCGGCCCCATGACCTTCGGCAAGAGCCGCGCGCGCCTGTTGAGCGAAGACCAGATCAAAACCACCTTTGCTGATGTCGCCGGTTGCGACGAAGCCAAGGAAGAGGTCAAGGAAATCGTCGAGTTCCTGCGCGATCCCGGCAAATTCCAGCGCCTGGGTGGCAAAATCCCGCGTGGCGTCTTGATGGTGGGTTCGCCCGGTACCGGCAAGACCCTGCTCGCCAAGGCCATTGCCGGTGAAGCGAAAGTGCCTTTCTTCCATATCTCGGGTTCCGACTTCGTGGAAATGTTTGTCGGTGTCGGTGCCTCCCGCGTGCGCGACATGTTCGAGCAGGCGAAGAAACAATCCCCTTGCATCGTGTTCATCGACGAAATCGATGCCGTGGGTCGTTCGCGTGGCGCCGGCCTGGGAGGCGGCCATGACGAGCGTGAGCAAACCCTCAACCAGTTGCTGGTCGAGATGGATGGCTTCGAGCCCAATGACGGCATCATCGTTATTGCGGCCACCAACCGTCCGGACGTTCTGGATTCTGCCTTGTTGCGGCCCGGTCGTTTCGATCGTCAGGTGGTCGTGTCGCCGCCGGATATCCGTGGCCGTGAACAGATTCTGCGTGTGCACATGCGCAAGGTTCCGTTGGCCGATGACGTGGATCCTTCCCGCATTGCCCGCGGCACCCCTGGTTTTTCTGGTGCAGACCTCGCCAACCTGGTGAACGAAGCCGCCCTGTTTGCTGCGCGTGCCAACAAACGCTTTGTTTCCATGGCGGAGTTTGAGCTCGCCAAAGACAAGATCCTGATGGGCACCGAGCGCAAGAGCATGGTCATGTCCGAAGCCGAAAAGCGCAACACGGCCTTCCATGAAGCTGGTCATGCCATCGTCGGCCGCCTCGTGCCGGAACATGACCCCGTTTACAAGGTGAGCGTCATTCCGCGTGGACGCGCACTGGGCGTTACGATGTACCTGCCCGAAGAAGATCGTTACAGCTACAGCAAGCGCTCTCTGGAAAGCCGTATTTGCAGCTTGTTCGGCGGTCGTATCGCCGAAGAGCTGATCCTCGGCTTTGAAGGCGTGACCACCGGCGCGCAGAACGATATCCAGCGTGCGACACAGATGGCCCGTAATATGGTCACCAAGTGGGGCCTGTCCGAAAAAATGGGTCCGCTCATGTACGAAGAGGAAGAAGGGGAGGTGTTCCTTGGCAAGCAATACACCAAGAGCAATGTGTTGTCCCCCGACACCGCCAAGCTGATCGACGATGAAGTGCGATCCATTATCGATAGTTGTTACCAGCGCGCCAGCCAGATGCTCAAGGACAACATGGACAAACTGCACACCATGGCAGATGCCCTGATGCTCTATGAGACCATTGATGCCGAGCAAATCGAGGACATCATGGAAGGCAGGAAGCCGCGTCCACCCAAAGACTGGGATAGCCCCAAAGGTGGCCCAGGCGGTAGCGCGGTCGAAGACAAGCCTTCCGCACAAGGTGGTGGTGCCATCGGCGGAGCGGCCGGCTCTCACTGATCGCTGCACACTTTCCCGCATGAGTTCAGCTCACATCCTTCGCTGCGGCCGGCAGACGCTTGACGTCTCCCGGCCGCACGTCATGGGAATTCTCAACGTCACACCTGACTCCTTCTCCGATGGTGGGCGTTACAACCTGCTTGATGCTGCCATTGATCATGCCGCTACCATGGTCGAAGAAGGCGCGACTCTCATCGACATTGGCGGTGAGTCGACCCGACCGGGAGCCCTGCCCGTCGCCTCCAGTGAAGAAATCGACCGTGTGATGCCGGTGCTTGAAGCCTTGCGCGCCCGCTTTGATGTGGTCTTGTCCATCGATACCAGCAGTCCTGCCTTGATGCGTGAGGCGAGCAAGGCAGGCGCCGGCATGCTCAATGATGTGCGTGCCTTTTCCCGTCAGGGCGCGCTCGCCGAGGCGCAGGAAGCGGCGCAGCAACAGGGGGTGGCGCTGGCGGTCATGCATATGCAGGGCGAACCGACCGACATGCAGGTGTCACCGGTTTATGGTGAAGTTACGGTCGAGGTTAAGGCCTATCTGCGGGAACGCCTGGCGCTTTTGTGCGACATGGGCGTGCCGAAGGGGCAATTGTTGGCGGATCCAGGATTCGGGTTTGGCAAAACCCTTGAACACAACTATGTGTTATTGAAAAATCTGCCGCAATTTGCGGCGTTGGGTGTCCCTCTGCTGGTAGGCCTGTCTCGCAAGTCGATGATCGGCATCCCCTTGGGCAAGCCGGCTCATGAACGTGTTTTCGGCAGTGTCGCGGCAGCATTGCTGGCGGTCGAGCGGGGTGCAGCCATCGTGCGTGTCCATGATGTTGGCCCTACAGTGGACGCACTGAAAATCCGCGCCCGATTATGTGACTGACGCAGACTGGCGCCCACCGCCAACGCCGGGGAAGTCATCGCTCCGTTCCCAACGCTAAACCAATCCGACCAAACCATGGCTGTTTTGATATACGACCGGCCCCAAACAAGACAGGAAACTTGCAATGTCCAAACGCTATTTCGGCACAGATGGAATCCGTGGCACCGTTGGCGAGAAACCCATTACACCCGATTTCATGCTCAAGCTCGGTTGGGCTGCAGGCAAGGTGTTTGCTGATCCGCGCTTTGGTGGCCAGTCAGCGCGTCCCAAGATTCTCATCGGGAAAGACACACGAATTTCCGGCTATATGTTCGAATCTGCACTCGAAGCCGGTTTGTCGGCGGCCGGTGCAGATGTGGTTCTGCTTGGGCCGATGCCTACTCCGGGAATTGCCTACCTGACCAGAACCTTCCGCGCGTCGGCTGGCATCGTTATTTCTGCTTCGCATAACCCTTTTCAGGACAATGGCATCAAATTCTTTTCCAGCGAGGGCAAAAAACTGGCTGATGAGATTGAGCACGCCATAGAGGATGCGCTCGACGCCGAGATGACCATGGTGTCCTCCCATGAGATCGGCAAGACCAAAAAGCTCGAAGATGCCCGTGGCCGATATATCGAATTCTGCAAGAGCGCCCTGCCCCGCGAGATAACCCTGCGTGGACTGAAAATAGTCCTCGACTGCGCCAACGGCGCCACTTATCACGTAGCCCCCGCCATTTTTGAAGAGCTTGGTGCAGACATTATTACCCTGGGGGTCAAGCCCAACGGCCTCAACATCAACGACAAGTGTGGCTCCACTTCTCCCAAGTTGCTGCAGCAAGCCGTGCTCGAGCACAAGGCCGACGTAGGCATCGCCTTTGATGGCGATGGCGATCGCGTCATCATGGTCGACAGCAACGGCGAGGTGGTCGATGGTGATGAGTTGCTGTTCATCATGTGCTATGGGCGGGTAAAGCAGGCACAAATGGCCGGCGGAGTCGTTGGTACATTGATGACCAACTTCGGTCTCGAGAAAGCACTGGCAAAGCTTGAAGTTCCTTTTGTGCGTGCCAAAGTGGGCGATCGTTACGTCATGGAACAACTGAATGACCGGGGTTGGCAGTTGGGTGGGGAGTCGTCTGGTCACTTGGTGTGCCTGGATAAAACCACGACCGGTGATGGCATTGTCGCGGCGCTGCAGGTGCTTGCGGTGGCGATCGCGACCGGCAAGCCGCTGGCCCTGCTCAAGCGGGGTATGACCAAAATGCCACAAACGATGATCAATGTGCGCCTGCCCGAGAAGCGGGATGTGCTCGGGGATTCGCAGGTCAAGGATGTTGTGGCCTCCGTAGAGGCCCAGTTGGCAGGTCGCGGCCGCGTACTGTTGCGTCCGTCGGGAACCGAACCCCTTATCCGCGTCATGGTCGAAGGGGAAGATGCCGTGGAAGTGCAGCATCTGGCCCAGCAAATCGCCGCCGTAGTTGCGGATGCGGTCAAGGCCTAGTCGCTTGTATGCCAATGGCATCTCGGCTAACATTCCCGGCTTCTTTGGGTGGAGGAATGGCTCTTGGCGCGTAAACCGCTGGTCGCTGGCAATTGGAAAATGCATGGTACCCCTGCATCGGTAGATGCATTGTTGGGTGTGTTGCGTGGTTTTTGTGAGCAAGGCGCCTGGCAGTCGTCGGCGGTCGATGTGGCTGTTTGTCCTCCCTCTGTATTTGTTCCTGCCGCATTGTCCGCGCTGCAGGGCACGGTCATTGGGGTTGGCGCACAAAATGCCAGCGATCACGAGTCCGGTGCCTACACCGGCGAAGTGTCGCCGCAGATGTATGCGAGCCTGGGCGTGAAGTATGTGATCCTGGGGCATTCCGAGCGACGCGCCTTGTTTGGAGAAAGCGACACGCTGGTGGCTGGCAAAGTACAGCAAACGCTTCGTACTGGCTTGTGCCCCATTCTTTGCGTGGGGGAGTCGCTGGCAGAGCGACAGCAAGGGGTTACGTTTTCGGTGGTGCAGCGGCAATTGGATGCAGTGATTTCCGTGGTGGGAATTCAGGCTCTGGAGCAATGTGTCATTGCATATGAGCCTGTGTGGGCCATTGGAACGGGAATGACGGCAACGCCGGCGCAAGCGCAGGAGGTACATGCATATTTGCGTGGCCTGTTGCGGCAGGCTTCGGCAGATGTGGCGGCAAAAGTACGAATTCTTTATGGCGGAAGCGTCAAGGCGGGTAACGCTGCGGAGCTTTTTGCCTGTGAAGACATAGATGGCGGATTGATCGGTGGAGCCTCCCTTGATGCAGGGGAATTCCTGGCAATTTGTCGGGCGGCTCAATAAAGGTTCAGGAAATTAAAAATGTTACAGACAGCAATTCTGATAGTCATGGTTATCGTCGCTCTTGCGATCATCGGTTTGATTCTGATCCAGCAAGGCAAGGGCGCCGACATGGGTGCGTCTTTTGGTTCTGGTGCCTCCAATACGGTGTTTGGTAGTGCGGGCTCAGGAAATTTCCTTTCGCACGCGACCGCCATTCTCGCTGCCGTGTTCTTCACCTGTTGCCTGGTGCTGGCCTGGTTTTCCAATCATTCCGGTAATCGTGCCGGCAGCATTGATTTTTCCAGTCCCGAGACGGAAGTTCAGCTGAAGGAAATCCCAGCCCCCTCCGACGTGCCTGCTGTCCCTGCAGCACCTTCTGGGGCAGGAGACGTCCCGGCAGCACCCGTTACGGTTGAAGTTCCAGTGGCCACTGAATCTGCGCCGGGTGCTGCTTCCAGCGCCACCCAGGCGGCTGAACCTGCAGCGGGAGCGACTCCTGCGCAGGAGGAAAAATCTCAATAAATAGACGTTTAAAAGCTGGTAATTATTGAGGCGAGCCAGTAATATGTGCGCCTCTTTGCCGAAGTGGTGAAATTGGTAGACACGCTACTTTGAGGGGGTAGTGGCCTTTTGGCCGTGCCGGTTCGAGTCCGGCCTTCGGCACCAAATCTTCTTTAGGCCAGAATGATTTGGTTAAAATGAGCGAACTTTGTTGACAAACGGTTTCAAAATCAATAAAGTACGTGACTTGTTGATGCGGGGTGGAGCAGCCTGGTAGCTCGTCGGGCTCATAACCCGAAGGTCGTTGGTTCAAATCCAGCCCCCGCTACCACATTTTAAAAAGCCCCTTTTAAGGGGCTTTTTATTAGCTTGATGTTTTACAGCAGCAGCCTGTTTGTGTTTGTCTGGCGGGACTGCAAAAAGATAGGTGGGCCATAGTGCCCATTTTTCGTTTCTGGGAGTTGGAAAATCGAATGGCAGCACCGGGCAGGCTTGAAAGTCTTCGAACCATGCTGGAACCGGCAGCGGGAGCTGCGGGCATGGAGCTGTGGGGTATTGAGTTTCTGCCGCAAGGCAAACATTCGGTGTTGCGTCTATACATAGATTCCGACCATGGTGTGACGATTGAGGATTGCGAAGCGGTGAGCCATCAGGCCAGTGCGATCCTCGATGTGGAAGACCCCATTTCTGGTGAGTACCATCTTGAAGTTTCTTCTCCCGGCATGGACAGGCCATTGTTCACTTTTGAGCAGTGCGCGCGTTATGTCGGTCAGGACATCAGGGTGCGGTTGAAATTGGCGCAAAGCGGCAAGCGTAATTTCACCGGGAAATTGCTGGAAGCGAAAGAAGGCAGTTTTGAGTTCGAAGTTGATGGCGAGCGACTCTTGGTGACCATGTCCCAAATTGACAAGGCTAATCTGGTTCCAAAGTTCGACTGATGGCTGCGTGAGCGGTGTTCAGGGTGAGGCATGAGGCATTGAAATGAGCAAAGAAATATTGCTGGTGGTTGAAACTGTTTCCAATGAAAAAGGCGTGGCCAAAGATGTAATATTCGAGGCCGTGGAGACAGCATTGGCGACAGCGACTAAAAAACGCTTTCCCAATGAAGATGCGGACATCCGTGTGAGCATCAACCGTCACACAGGGGCGTATGACACTTATCGTCGCTGGACGGTGGTTACTGACGAAGATTTTGAGTTCCCTGGCCGTCACATGACGCTTGATGAAGCGCATGAGCACGACACCAAATACAATTTCGGTGACGTCTACGAGGAAAAAATCGATTCCATCGAGTTCGGCCGTATTGCCGCGCAAACGGCGAAACAGGTTATCGTCCAGAAAGTGCGCGAGGCAGAGCGCGCACAAATTGCTGATGCGTTCCTCGACAAGCTGGGCCAGTTGGTCAATGGTACGGTCAAGAAAGTGACGCGAGACAATATTATTCTCGACCTGGGCAGCAATGCCGAGGCGCTGCTGCCCCGCGAGGAGTTGATTCCCAAGGAAACCGTTCGCGTCGGCGAGCGTGTGCGTGGAGTGCTTGCCAGCGTCAACAAGGAGAGTCGTGGTGCGCAGCTGTTTGTCAGTCGCACTCGCCCTGAGATGTTGATCGAATTGTTCAAGATTGAAGTGCCTGAAATCGGCGAAGAGATTATCGAGATCAAGGCCGCCGCACGCGATCCGGGTTCTCGCGCCAAGATTGCAGTAAAAACCAACGATCAACGTATTGATCCCGTCGGGGCTTGCGTCGGTATGCGTGGTGCGCGCGTTCAGGCCGTGTCAAATGAGTTGGGTGGGGAAAGAATTGATATCGTGCTGTGGGATGACAATCCCGCCCAGTTTGTTATCAACGCCATGTCTCCTGCAGAGGTTGTGTCCATCGTCGTTGACGAAGAAAGTCACTCCATGGACATCGCCGTAGAGGAAGAGCAGCTTGCATTGGCAATCGGGCGTGGTGGTCAGAACATCAGGCTGGCCAGTGAACTCGCCCGCTGGGAGTTGAACGTCATGACCGTCAAGGATGCCGAAGCCAAACAGCGGCAGGAATCCGAGAGTTATGTCAAGGTGTTCATGGATCAGTTGGGTGTTGACGAGGAGCTTGCAGGGATTCTCGTCGATGAAGGCTTCACGACAGTCGAAGAAGTTGCCTACGTGCCCAAGGACGAAATGCTCAACATCGAAGGTTTCGATGAAGACCTTGTAGATGAATTGCGCGGTCGTGCCAAAGATGCCCTGCTTACGCGGGCGCTGGTTGATGAAGAGCAGATCGAGAGTGGCCATACGCCTGCTGACGATCTGCTGGGTATGGAAGGCATGGATAAGACCTTGGCTTATGCGCTTGCCAAGATTGGTATCGTCACCATGGAAGACCTGGCCGAACAGGCAGTCGATGACCTGGTGGGTGTAGAAGGCTTGGATGCAGACAAGGCAGCCAAGTTGATCATGACCGCACGGGCTCCCTGGTTCCAGTGATGGACAGGGTTCCCATGCAGATCAAAAAAATGAAAAGTTAAGCAACAGCGAAGGTGCTTGACGCGATGCGCGCACCTGACGGGAGTGAGATTCAAATATGGCAGAGGTAACCGTAGCACAGCTTGCTGAGGTAGTAGGGATTCCGGTGGAAACCTTGCTGCAGCAAATGAAGGACGCTGGGCTCCCCCACGGCATGGCCGAGCAGGCCGTCACTGACGGGGAGAAGCAGCAACTGTTGGCTTACCTCAAACGCTCGCATGGGGATCGTGTCGCTGAACCGCAAAAGATCACCCTCAAGCGGAAGAGCGTAAGCCAAATCAAGGTTTCCAATTCGCAGGGCAAGAGCAAGACCGTCAGCGTGGAGGTGCGCAAGAAGCGTACTTACATGAAGCGCAGCTTGGTCGAAGGTGAGGTTGCTGGTCACGACGAGGACGAGCATGCACTGGAAGTCGATGAAGCCCTGGAGGCATCGGCACAGCATGACCAGGACGAATTGGTCGGCGTAGACGCCGAACGCAAGGCTGCTGAAGAGCAGGCCCGGCGCGAGGAAGAGGAACGCATCGCGGCAGCGGCTGCAGAAGTCGCTCGCAAGGAAGAGGCGGCCAAGATGGCAGCACTTTCGCCAGAGGCGCAGAAACAGCGTGAAGCTGAACTCAAGCGTCAGGCGGAAGAGAACGAGCGCAAGCGCAAGGAAAAAGAAGCCAAGCGCGTTGAAGAAGAAAAGCGCAAGGCCGAAGAACAGAAAAAGCGGGATGAAACAAGACGTCGCGCTGAAGAAGAGCTGGCTCGCAAGACTCTCGAAGATGCGAAACGCATCGCCGAACAGCTCGAAAGCCGTCGTGGTGACAGTACTGACTCCGACGAAGATTATATCGGTACCAATGACTTCATCGTTCGTCGCGCTTACGAAGACAGTTTCGATGAAGAGGAAAAGCAGTCCCGCCGTCGTCGTAGCAACAAGAAAAAGTCCAGCAAGATGCAACCCGAGCGCAAAATGCCGCAGCGGGAGCTGGTCTCCAGTCTTTCAGGCGAACACGGGTTCCAAGTCCCGACAGGACCTGTCGTGCGTGAAGTAGCCATACCCGAAACAATTACCGTGGCCGATCTCGCCCAGCGGATGTCCATGAAGGGCGCTGATGTGGTGAAAGCGCTGTTCAAGATGGGCGTCATGTCCACCATCAACCAGGTGCTGGATCAGGAAACTGCCGTTCTGGTCGTCGAAGAGCTAGGTCACAAATACAAGTTGATCAAGCATGACGCGATCGAGGACGCCCTCGTCGAGTCCGTCGCACAGGAAGTGAAAGGTGCGCTGGCGCCAAGAGCGCCGGTAGTTACCATCATGGGTCACGTTGACCATGGCAAAACGTCGCTGCTTGACTATATACGCAGAGCCAAGGTTGCAGCCGGCGAAGCGGGCGGAATTACCCAGCACATCGGTGCATACCACGTTGAAACCCCTCGCGGCATGGTGACATTCCTGGATACCCCGGGACACGCGGCATTTACTGCCATGCGTGCACGTGGTGCGAAGGCGACTGACATTGTAGTGCTGGTCGTTGCTGCCGATGATGGCGTCATGCCGCAGACCATTGAAGCTGTCAATCACGCGCGTGCCGCTGGTGTGCCGATCGTCGTTGCCGTCAACAAGATGGACAAGGCGGGTGCGGATCCGGATCGCGTCAAGAGCGAATTGGCTGCAAAAGACCTTATTCCGGAGGAATGGGGTGGTGATACCCAGTTCGTGAAAGTGTCTGCCCATACGGGTATGGGTATAGACGACTTGCTGGAAGGTATTCTCATCCAGGCAGAGCTGCTTGAACTTCAGGCTGTGCCATCAGGCCCCGCCCGCGGTATCGTCATCGAGAGCAGTATCGACAAAGGCCGCGGCGTCATGGCGAACGTGCTGGTGCAATCCGGTGAGCTCCGTCGTGGTGACATGCTCCTCGCCGGTGAACACTATGGCCGCGTGCGTGCTCTTATCGATGAGGCCGGCCGTATGGTTGAAAGTGCTGGTCCTTCGATCCCCGTTGCTGTCCTGGGACTTGCCGGCGCACCGGATGCCGGGGAGGAATTCCTCGTCGTACCGGATGAGCGCAAAGCAAGGGAAGTCGCCGAATTCAGGCAAAAACGGGTACGTGAGTCGCGGCTTGCTCGCCAGCAGGCATCCAAACTCGAGAACCTGTTTGAAAATATGGGTCAGGGTGAAAAACCGACGGTCAATATCGTTCTCAAGACCGACGTGCGTGGTTCGCTTGAGGCCCTTTCCGTAGCACTGGCTGATCTCTCGACCGAAGAGGTCAAGGTGCAGATCGTGTCTGGTGGTGTTGGTGCGATCAACGAATCAGACGTCAACCTGGCGTTGACCTCGCGTGCGTTCATTATCGGCTTCAATGTCCGTGCAGATGCTTCTGCAAAACGCATATGCCAGGAAGAAGGCATCGATCTACGGTATTACAGCGTCATTTACGACATCATTGATGACATCAAGAAAGCAATGGGCGGCATGCTCTCACCCGAGATGCGCGAGCAGATCGTGGGTATTGCCGAGGTTCGCGATGTGTTCCGTTCCTCGAAATTCGGTGCGGTGGCTGGATGTAAAGTCGTTGAAGGTACCGTGTACCGTAACCGTCCGATCCGTGTATTGCGCAATGATGTGGTGGTGTTTGAGGGTGAGCTCGAGTCGCTGCGTCGATTCAAGGATGACGTCAACGAAGTCGCTCAAGGCATCGAGTGCGGCATCGCGGTTAAGAGTTACAACGATGTGCGTCCTGGTGACAAGATCGAAGTCTTCCAGGTCACCAAAGTGGCCAGAACCATATAACAAGCGGGGCTTTCTGTAGTGCGTCATAGTCCTCGTGGTTACAATCGGACAGATCGAATTGCCGACCAGATCCAGCGGGATCTGGCGGTGATGTTGCAGCGGGAGATAAAGGATCCGCGCGTCGGCATGGTGACAGTTTCTGGCGTCAAAGTGGCGAAGGATTTGTCTTTTGCGGACGTTTACGTGACTTTCATGACGCTTGAAAAAGAGGATGAGGTCAAGGAAGCGTTGGCAGTGCTTGAGCATGCGAGCGGATTTCTTCGCAGCATGCTGGCCAAGAGTATCAAGTTGCGTGTGATGCCCAGGCTGCGTTTCCATTTTGATCAGGTTATTGTTTCGGGTCCGCGTATTACCTCGTTGATCAATAAGGCGATTCGTGAGGATGAAGCTCGTCACCATGAGTCTCCCACCCGCGGGGAGGCAGGTGATGAGTAAGCCGCGAAAACCTCGTGGGAGGGATGTCGATGGCATCGTCATTCTCGACAAACCGGTCGGAGTCACTTCCAATGATGCCCTGCAAAGGTTGAAGAGGATTTTCGGTGCTGCCAAAGCGGGTCATACCGGTGCACTGGATCCGTTGGCGACTGGGGTGCTGCCCATCTGCTTTGGTGAGGCAACAAAGTATTCCCAGTATCTGCTGGATGCCGACAAGGCTTATGAGGTAACGGCAAAGCTGGGCGTCAGAACGGCCTCCGGCGATTCCGAGGGTGAGGTGATCGACACCAAATCCGTGGATGGCATTACCCAG
This sequence comes from Pseudomonadota bacterium, assembly GCA_052035295.1. Taxonomy (GTDB): domain Bacteria; phylum Pseudomonadota; class Gammaproteobacteria; order Pseudomonadales; family Ketobacteraceae; genus HdN1. The sequence continues at coordinate 25,473 of JBPOHS010000058.1, read as the reverse complement.
GGGGCTCTGGAGGGCGTGTTGCCACGCTTCCGCGGTCACATCGAACAAGTGCCTTCCATGTACTCCGCGCTCAAGCACCAGGGGCAGCCTCTTTACAAGCTGGCTCGCCAGGGCGTCGAGATAGAGCGCAAGGCGCGACCGGTGCAAATATATCAGCTTGAACTTACGCATTTTGACGGCGATGAGTTTAAACTGAGCGTCCGATGCAGTAAGGGCACCTACGTGCGAACGTTGGTGGAGGACATCGGTTTGGCGTTGGGGAATTATGCTCACGTCATTCAACTCCGCAGAACCCAGGCAGGGCCCTATACGCTTGCAGATGCACAGACATTCGATGCCGTTGCGGCCATGCTTGAACAGGGTGGGCATCAATTGCTGGACACACTTCTGAAGCCTGTGGATTCGAGTGTGTCGCATTGGCCCGCCATTACGCTGACTGAAAGTACGGCGTATTACCTTAAATCTGGGCAAGCGGTGAAAGTTCCGGATGCCCCGCTGGAGGGTTGGGTCAGGCTGATGGGGGCGGAAAACGAATTTATAGGTGTGGGGGAAATGCTTGACGATGGTCGAGTCGCTCCCCGGCGCCTTATAAAGACTTCGTAGTACAGGCAGCAAAATACATTCTGTCCAGGTACCAAGCGAAGGAACATGAAGTGATGAGAAACCACTGTAAATATGCGCGGTGGTGAGTCATCTAAAGTTAAATGCATATTTGGAGAAAAACCATGCCATTGACTGCTGCAGAAAAAGCCAAGATCGTTCAAGAAAACCAACGCGCCGAAGGCGATACCGGATCTCCAGAGGTTCAGGTTGCGCTGTTGACCGCACAGGTTAACCAACTTCAATCGCACTTCGAAGCTCACCCGAAGGACAACCATTCCCGTCGTGGTTTGATTCGCATGGTAAACCAACGTCGTAAAATGCTGGATTACCTGAAGCGCATTGATCAGGGCCGTTACATCGCCCTTATCCAGAAGCTTGGTATCCGTCGTTAATTCCGTCGGAATACGGTCATTGGATAGAAGACCACTTCAGAGCCGATTTGCTGTCGGTACTGGTGAGGTTTTCTCATCCCTCGTGGCAGCAGCGGCACTTATCGCGAGGTAAGTGCCGTTCGTCTTTTTGGCGAATCCAGTCGGCTATCTTCGCTACACCTTCTGAGCAGTCGTGAAGCACTGGCAGTCGAGAAAAACCAATATGATGTAAAAATGAACAAGTGCTCCGTGTGGCAATCCACGCAAGATTGGGGCACAAGAACGGAAGGTAAATATGTTTAAAGTGGTTAAAAAAGAGTTTCGCTTCGGCGACCAAATCTACACGCTGGAAACCGGTAAAGTCGCGCGTCAGGCCACGGGTGCCGTCGTGGTATCCACCCCCCATGTCACTGTATTGGTCACAGCGGTCGGTAAGAAGCAGGCTGACCCGAACAAGGATTTCTTTCCCCTGACGGTCAATTATCAGGAGAAAACATATGCTGCCGGTCGTATTCCTGGCGGTTACTTCAAGCGCGAAGGCAAGCCTTCCGAAAAAGAAACCCTGACCAGCCGTCTGATCGATCGCCCCCTTCGCCCGCTGTTCCCGGAAGGGTTCCTCAACGAAGTGCAGATCATTGCGACAGTACTTTCAACTGACAAGAAATCTGATCCGGATGTCGCGGCCATCCTTGGCGCTTCAGCAGCCCTGGCCATTTCCGGCATTCCTTTCGCAGGCCCAATCGGTGGCGCGCGCGTTGGTTATGTCGATGATTCCTATGTGCTGAACCCGAGTTACGCCGATCTTTCGCGTTCCGCCTTGGATCTGGTTGTCGCAGGTACTGACCAGGCGGTTCTGATGGTGGAATCAGAAGCGAAAGAATTGACGGAAGACCAGATGTTGGGTGCCGTGCTTTTCGGTCATCAGGAAATGCAGGTGGCCATCGAAGCCATCAAGGCATTCGCAGCCGAAGTAGGCACTCCGCGTTGGAACTGGCAAGCTCCTGCAGAAAACACCGCACTCAAGGATCAGATCAAGGCCGCGTACGAGGCGCCCTTGCGCGAAGCTTATACGATCACTGAAAAGCAGGCACGTTACGAGCGTGTCGGCGCGGTCAAGACTCAGGCCGTTGCGGATCTGGTCAAGGCAGACCAACCCAACCCGACCAAAGACGAAGTCTCCCGCTTGTTGGCGGATCTCGAGTATTTTGTGGTCCGAGACAACATCCTGTCACAGCGTCCACGTATCGATGGTCGTGACAACAAGACGGTACGTCGCATCGCGATCGAAGTCGGCATGCTGTCCAAGACGCATGGCTCCGCTCTCTTCACTCGTGGCGAAACCCAGGCCATCGTGACGGCAACGCTGGGGAGCATGCGCGATGCCCAGACCGTAGATTATCTGGAAGGTGCGCGCAGCGAGCCGTTCATGCTGCACTACAATTTTCCTCCTTTCTGTGTGGGGGAAACCGGCGGTCAATTGGGCCCCAAACGTCGTGAAATCGGTCACGGACGTCTGGCTCGTCGTGGTGTGCAAGCCGTTCTGCCTGAATCTGCAAGCTTCCCGTACGCCATTCGCGTGGTGTCGGAAATTACCGAATCGAACGGTTCTTCTTCCATGGCGTCAGTTTGCGGCAGCAGCTTGGCGTTGATGGACGCGGGTGTTCCCCTCAAGGCGCCGGTCGCCGGTATTGCCATGGGATTGGTGAAAGAGGGTGCGCGATTTGCCGTTCTTTCCGACATTCTTGGTGATGAAGATCATCTGGGCGACATGGATTTCAAGGTGGCCGGTACAGCTCGCGGTGTGACTGCGTTGCAGATGGACATCAAGATCGACGGCATCACCGAAGAAATCATGGAAGTCGCGCTCAACCAGGCACGTGAAGGTCGTTTGCATATCCTTGGTGAGATGGCGAAGGTTATCGGTGCTTCACGTCCGGCAGTTTCCAAGGATGCGCCGGTGTACCTGACCACCAAAATCGATCCCGAGAAAATCCGCGACGTTATCGGTAAAGGTGGTGCGACCATTCGCTCCATTTGCGAAGAAACCTCGGCCACTATCGATATCGAAGACAGTGGTGTCGTGCGTATCTATGGTGAAAATGGCGGTTCTGCCGATGCCGCTTTGGCACGGGTTCTGGCCATCACTAGCGAACCGGAAATTGGTCGTATCTACGAAGGCAAAGTGGCGCGCATCGTCGACTTTGGAGCGTTTGTCACGTTCATGCCTGGTCAGGATGGTCTGGTGCACATTTCGCAGATCGCCGATGAGCGCGTGAACAAGGTGACTGACTATATCCAGGAAGGTCAGGAAGTGCGTGTCAAGGTGCTTGATATCGACAACCGTGGTCGCGTCAAGCTGAGTATCAAGGAAGCCAAGTCAGAAGAGGCTCCCACCGCCTAAGGGCAGTGTTGAGCTAATTCGATCTTGCGAAAGGGGCCTTCGGGCCCCTTCTTTATTGTATCTTTGATAATTTCCGACGAACGTGGGCTTTTGTGGTGCACGATTTCTTCGCGTTTGGAATGACATTGCAACTAGTTGATAAGCCTTTGTTTGCCTCGCTTGCATGGCCATATGAGGAGCGATGCATTCACCCGGGCTAGCTCGGGCTGTTGAACTGGGTGGTCACTTTTGGGCGATGCATGACTGTATGTGCCGTTTGTGAACTTGTAATTATGAAAAGCAGTGCTGTAAGCTTAGGAGAGTCATTCCTGCCAGGCACGGATTAGCAATGGCGATGAGACCGCACACCTCATCGCGCGGCAGCGTGAAAAAAAATACGAAGTAAAACAATAAATCAGAAAAACAAGAGATGGAGGTAAGGGATATGCCGGCTATTAACAAGGCAGCCAAGTGGACAGGTATGCTTTTGGGCGCAGCGCTCATGAGCACCACAGCCATGGCAGAGAGCTGGAAACTCGAACTCGATGAAGGTGGCGTTAAACTGTATACGAGTGACAGTGACCGCAGCCCGATGAAGTCTTACAAGGTATCCACCACCGTCAGGGGCAGCCTTTCTTCCCTGGTGGCTCTCCTCAATGATCACACCAGCCAACCCAAGTGGATGGATAAAGTCCTGTCTGTTGAAAAACTGCAGCAGATGAAGGATGGCGAGAACCTTTTCTATACCGTCTATGATGCGCCTTGGCCTGCCAAGGATCAGGACAACGTACTCTATTCCAAGTGGCATCAGGATTCTGTGACCTATGAAATGGTCCAGACAGTGATGGCTGAGCCAGAATATCTGAATGAGTCCAAAGGCAGGCAGCGTCAGGCTTTTTACAAGGCCGAGTGGCGTTTGTTGCCGACTGGGAACGGTAACGTTCATGTGACATACCAGGCAGAAATCGACCCAGGCATGAAACGTGTTCCGGAGTGGATGAAGAATATGTTCGTCTATGAGATGCCGGTTAAAACCATCCAGAACATGAATGCCATGTCGCTCGATCGATACACCGAAGTGACCTACGCCTACGTGAAGGAACCGGTTGATACGGCGGTTGCCGCTAATGCTATTTCGGTGGCTTCCGAAGAATAAAATCCTGGTTGGATCAAAAAACAAAAAGGGCGTAGTGATCTACGCCCTTTTTGTTTTTGTCGGAGTTCGAGGCAGCGTCAAGGCGCGATGGTGGTGCAGGTGGGCGACAGCAACAGCGCGCTGGCCCACAGTCCTCTCAAGATCGCTTTGGATTCTTCGCCGAAATCCAGCGCAAGAATTTCAAGCGCAGGATCTTCCATCAGTTTGGTTTGTACCGGAGTGGAGGGTATCAGCTGCGCAACACCAAGCAATACGGCGTAGCTGCGCAAAATCATGCGGGCGGCCTGTCTTTCATCGATGACGACGAACCGTTCATGCAGTGATTTCGCGGCTTTTTGCAGCTGGCAAACGAGGTTCATCTTGAACTTCTTGACTGCCTCGGCTTCGGTGTTTTGCTCCAGTACTCCAGCCATGAGGGCGCCCAGCTTGATCAGCATGTGATCCTTGTGGAACTTGCGGGCAAACGAATCCACATAGCTTTCGAGATCGATTTCCTTCTGTGACAGCGAGTCATTCAGTTCTTCGAAAAACTCGCTGAGAGCACCAGCCATCAGCTCAAGAAAAAGCTCTTCCTTGGTTTTGAAGTAAATGTAGAACGTTCCCTTGGCGAGCCCTGCGGCTTGCACGACCTGCGAGACAGAAGGCATTTGCCCCTGCTCAAGAAAGAGCTGCCAGCCGGCATCCATCAATGTTTGCTTGCGAGCAAGCTTCTGGTCGCCATCTCTGGCGCGGATTGTGGGAGAGGTGCTCATTGCTATAGATAATATGAATTTGTGCGTATGATTGTTTGAAGACCATGCCAGTTGAAAGGATAGATGGTCTATTATTCTGATGGCGCGAACTCTAGCACTGCATGAGCTGGCATGCTAGCGCAATTGGTGATGCGCATTTTTGCGGCTTTCTTCGACACAACGTATTAGAACAATCCAGCGACTGACTGTATACGGGCTTGAGGTTGGGTGATGAAGGGGTTTTGGGGCCAATCAGTGCTGTTGGTGGCGGTCTACTGGCTGTCGGCACGTCTCGGGCTTTCGTTGGCGTTGCCGGGCACCAATGTGACACCGGTCTGGCCTCCTTCAGGTATTGCGCTGGCTGCCTTGATGCTTGGCGGCATCCGAATGGTTCCGGCGATCATGACCGGCGCCTGGCTGACCAATCTTTTTCAGTTGTCGCTGGTCCAGACGTGGAGCTACGCCTTCCTGAAGAGCGCGCCGATCGCGTTGGGTAATACAGGTGAAGCGATCATCACCTGGTGGCTGCTGTCCCGTCTTTGTCAAACCCGGGGACACTGGTTTGACACTATCGGCTTTGCCGGATTTTTCCCGTTTGCGTGTTTGGTGGGGGCATCCGTTGCCGCCCTGACGGCCATCCTGTCGCTGGGCCCGGTGGTCGAGGATGCCGGTCGCCTGCGGTTTTTCAGTACCTGGATGTTTGGCGATGCTGCCAGCATGGTGCTGTTGACGCCTCTGATCTGGAGCTGGCATGGCTTGTTGATCAGGGGACAAAGCACCCCCATCGTCAGTCAGCCGCCAAGGGATATCCGCAAATGGGTGGAGAGCACGGCTTTTTTCATCTGCATGGGCATCATGCTGGTGATGCTGTTCACGCCGGGTACGTTTCCTTCCTTTCCTTTTGTGCCTCTTTATTTGTTGTTTCCGGTGCTCGTCTGGGGCTGCCTGTCGTTGACGTTTGCCGAAGTGGTGTTGGGGCTCTTGTTGATGGCTGTCTACGCGATCAGCGCAACCATTGCCGGATCAGGACCTTTCGTGTCCCTGGATGGGACGATGGGATTGCTGCAGCTGCAGACGTTCATGTTGGTAGTGGGCAGCGGGGCGCTGGTATTGTCGGTTGGCGTGATCGTGCATCGTCGCCTCAACCTGGAGCTGCAATCGAGTAACGAGCGGCTTGAGGAGCGCGTCAAGGAAAGGGTTCATGAGCTGGAATCGCTCAACCGGGCGCTTGCCGCCGAAATCAATTATCGTGAGCACGCCGAGCAGATTTTCCTCTCGGAAAAGCAGGTGCTTGATTACATGGCCCACGGGGTTTCTCTCGAACAGATCCTGGACGCCATCAATGATGTGATCCCTACGGCAATTCCCGGGGGAATTGGTTCGGTGGTGTTGCTTGATGCGGATGGCACAACCATGCGGACGGCGGCGGCGAAACATCTTCCGCCCGAATACAATGCCTTGGTTACCGGCATGCAGATTGGCCCGACCGTGGGGTCCTGTGGCGCTGCCATTTATTCTGGGCAGCAAGTCATTGTGAGTGATCTTTCCAGTCATCCCAATTGGATACCTTTTGCTGAACTCTTCGCTCCCTTCGATTTGGGCGCCTGTTGGTCTACCCCTATCCGGGATAGGCAGGATAAGGTGCTGGGTTCCTTCGCTATTTATTTCAAGACACGACGCGAGCCGACACCGCAGGAATACGAATACCTCAACCGCCTGTCGCATTTGGCGGGCATTGCAGTGGAATCGTGGAATACGCGCAACGCTCTGGTGGTTAGCGAGCACAAGTTCCGTAACCTCTATAACGACAATCCTGCGATGTTCTTCACGTTGAGCGAGCAGGGCGAAATATTGTCAGTCAATGAATTTGGTGCCCGTCATTTGGGGTGGGAACCGGGTGAGCTACTCGGTGTGCACTACAGTGAATTGATGTCCGAGCCAGACAAGCTTTTTGTGGCGCAAACCATCGGTCGGGCGGTGGAGCTCGAAGGAGAAGTCTTCCAGTTCGAAACGCGCAAACGCTGCCGCAATGGCAGTGTGATCTGGGTAAAGGAAAACTACCGTGTCGTGTATTCGGGGACGGGTGGACGCGAAATTTTGGTAGTGTCGGAAGACATTACCGACATCCATAACCTGTCGCGGAAGCTGGCTTATCATGCGTCGCATGATGCGCTCACTGGATTGATCAATCGCCGGCAATTTGAGATCGAGCTTTCGAATGCGGTGTTCTCGGCCAGGCAGCACCAGTTACATCATTCGTTTTGCTATCTCGATCTGGATCAGTTCAAGGTCGTCAATGACACGTCGGGCCACGTCGCGGGTGACGAATTGCTGCGTCAGCTCGGGCGCATGCTGGAAGAGGTGCTGGGGGATCGCGGTCTGTTGGCGCGTTTGGGGGGTGACGAGTTCGGTCTGATCCTGCTGGAAACGTCTTCTGCAATCGCGGAGTCCATTGCCCGTGAAATTCGCGATGCAGTCTCGGCGTTTCAGTTTGTATGGGGTAGTCATAGTTATCACGTCGGCGTGAGCATCGGTATCGTGCATGTGGATGCCCAGTGCTCGACGCCCAATGCCTTGATGGGCGCGGCGGATGCGGCCTGTTTCGCGGCGAAGGAGGCTGGGCGCAACCGGATTCATGTGTTTCGTGAGGACGATAAGGAGCTGGCTGAGCGGCGCGGTGAAATGCACTGGGTGAATCGTATTCCGCGCGGCATCAGGGATCGCCGGTTCGAGCTGGCGGCGCAGGATATTGTTCCGTTGCAAGGGGATGCTGCCAAGCGGATGCACACCGAGTTGCTGATCCGCTACCGGAACTCTTCCGGCCAGTGGGTATCACCGAGCGTGTTCCTTCCGCCTGCCGAACGTTATGGCATGGCCACGCAGATTGACCGTTTCGTGGTGTCGGAAGTCATCGAACTCTACAAGCGCGCCCCTCAGTCCCTGCGTCAACAACGCATCATGAACATCAACCTGTCGGGGCAGTCACTGTCGAACGACGAATTTCTCCTGTTCCTGCAGGAAAAAGTGGGGGCGGGGGAGCTGCCGGCCGAAAGCGTTTGCTTTGAAATCACAGAAACCGCGGCCATTGCCAGTCTCGCTGCAGCGACCTCGTTCATGCGCGCCATGAAGTCGCTGGGTTGCCAGTTTGCGCTCGACGATTTTGGCAGTGGCTTGTCCTCGTTCGCCTACCTCAAGAAACTTCCGGTGGACTACCTGAAAATCGACGGCATGTTCGTGAAGGATGTGCTCGACGATCCGGTGGATGATGCCCTCGTCAAGGCGATCCATGAAATCGGGCATGTGCTGGGCAAGCAAACGATTGCCGAGTTCGTCGAGAACGATGGTATCCGTGACCGCATCCGCGCCATGGGAATAGACTATGGTCAGGGTTACGGACTGGCCCGTCCCTTGCCCTTGTCGGAATGGTTGGAACGTTTTGTCAGCTCGGAAAGCGAAAAGCGCGTGTCATTTTGACAGTCGTTCCCGCAGTGCTTGCTTGATGGCGGGCCATTCCTCATCAATGATGCTGAACCACACTGTATCGCGCTGAAATCCATCCCTCACTTGAACGTGTTTGCGGAACACGCCTTCGCGCGTCGCGCCGATACGCGTGATCGCGGCTTGGGAACGGAGGTTGCGCAAGTCCGTCTTCAGTTCGACGCGAAGGGCGCCGAGTTCCTCAAAGGCATGGCTCAGCAGCAGGAACTTGGCTTCGGTATTGACGGCCGTGCGCTGATATTCGCTTCCCAGCCAGGTCCAGCCGATTTCGAGCGCGCGGTCCCGCGGGCGAATATTCATGTAGCGGGTGCTTCCCATCACGGTCCGGGTGCCCGGTTGTATCAGGGCAAAGGGCATTTGGTGGCCTTCATGTCGCGCCTGCAGGGCTTCACTCATCCAGCGATAGGTATCTTCGATGTCGGAAAGACAGGGGCGGGGCAGGTAGAGCCAGTCCGGGTCATGCTGACCGATTGCCAGAAGCCCGAGGGCATGCGCCTGGTTCAGCGGTTGTACGATGACGTGTTGACCGGTAAGGGTGACAGGTTTTACTTCCATGCAAAGACTCCTGGAAAGGGGGGCGACGCTCAATTGCAGTGTCGTGTTGCGGTCAGGGCAGTACCATGGGGCCGGCGACTTGATCGGCCAGGGCTTGCCCGCCCAACTTGGCCACGATGGCCAAGGCAAATTCGATAGACGTTCCGGGGCCCTGACTGGTAATGCACTGGCGGTCGGTGACCACCCGGGCGTTGTGGAACTGCCAAAGCGTTTGGGTGAATCCTGGGTGTGCCGTCGTTGCGTAACCTTCGTCGATGCCGTGATGTGCAAAAACCACGGCCGGGCTTGCGCAGATGGCGGCAAACAGTCGTCCTTGCGCCTTCTGGGCGTGCAGCATCCGGATCAAGGAGGGGCAGTCCCGCAAATGGTGGGCGCCGGGCAGACCGCCGGGCAAGGCAATGGCATCGAACTGCCGTGTTTCGCAATCGGTGAGAAACATATCCGCGACAATGCGGGTTCCCCGGGCGGCGGTAATCTGCAACGCTGTCATTACACTGGCCACGGTCACGTCAAATTGCGCGCGGCGCAGCACGTCGATGATGGCGACGGTTTCGATGTCTTCGGAGCCGTCGGCGATGGGCACAAGGATTTGCGTCATGGAATGTCCTTGATCGAGCAAGGGTGTCCGCCCAGCAGCAGGATAAGGGCGGCAATGCCTTCCCAGGCATCGCCGGGGGCCCAACCCTTGACGGTGCGATCTATCCGGGAAATCAGTTGAACGGCGGCTTCCAGGTTGGCGAGTGGCTGCTTTCCAAGCGCGCGCTGTACCACCGGTTTGCGCTTGTCCCAGACCCGGAAATCCTGAAAGAGCTTGGCGAGCTGTACGCCTTTCTGTGCCTGATACTGCATCGCTGTCAGTGTGCGCAATTCCTTGGCGAATGCCCACAGCAGCACGGGAGGTTCTTCACCGCTGGCGCGACAGAAATACAGCATCTTCAGTGCATGTTCGGTTTGCTGCTCGATGGCCTGGTCCACCAGGTCATAAATGTTGTAACGCGCATGGTCAGTGACGGCATTGGCAATGGCTTCCGCGTCGATGTTGCCCGTGCCGGCAAGCAGTCGCAGTTTTTCGATTTCCTGGGACGCTGCCAGCAGGTTGCCTTCGACGCGCTCGGACAATAACTTGACGGCATCGCGGCTGGGAATCATTCCGTGGGCTCGCATGCGTGCATCGATCCATGCCGGCAATTCGCGTATTTCCATCGGCCAGATTTGTACGTGCTGTGCCGTGTTTTCAAGGGCAGTAAACCATTTGCTCGAGGTAAAGGCTTTCTCAAGCTTTGGCAAAATAATGAGGATGACCGTGTCCGGATTCGGGCGTCCGAGATAATCGGTCAGTGCCTTCTTGGCGGCATCGTCGAATTTGGGTTTGTCCTGGCGAATTTCAATCAGTTTGCGATCGCCGAACAGGGACATGCTGTTGGCGGATTCAAGCACCGCGTGCCAGTTGAACTGGTTGTCGGCCGGATACACTTCCCGCTCCAGGAAACCGGCGGCTTTTACTGCCGCGCGAATGGCGTCACAGGCTTCCTGGATGAGCAGGGGTTCTTCGCCGCTGACGATATAGAGCGGCTGTGGCCCACCGCGCTCAAAATGCTGCTTGAGTTGGTTGGCCCGTAACTTCATGCAGCGGGCTCGATCTGCAGGGGTACAGTCTGAATGGACTCCAGTTTGCGTACGATGCGCTCGGCGAGCTCCTCGTGCATTTCCTTCCAGAGCATGCTTTCTTCATCGAGCTTGCCGACCAGTTCCGCCTGGCGGAACAGCAGGTGGCGGCGACTCAGCATCTCCGTTGCAATGACGTCAGCCTCCTTCTGGGCCGGACCAATGATCTTGAACGTCACGATCCGCTTGAGTTCATAGCCGGCGCTTTTGGCGCGCGTGCTGTAGGCGGATACACGACGCTCGGAATCCTCATTGAGCAGAAGAATGGTGTAGGGTGCTGTTTTCACCAGTTTGACACCGGATTTTTCCAGCCGGCTCACCATGATCTGGCGGAACTGATGGCCTTCCAGGCCCTGGAGAGCCAGGGTCGAAAAACTGGTTTGCAATTTGCTCTCGCCGCGCAGGTGAAATCCGCAGGCAGCGAGGCCCAGGACCAACAGGGCGATGAGCCCGGTCTTTGCTGCCTTGGCCATCACTTGCCGGATTTCACCGCGAAAGCTGAGCATCTGCGTTACACCACGATGTTGACGAGTTTGCCCGGCACCACGATGAGCTTGCGGATAGGCTTGCCCTCGATAAAACGGATCACGTTTTCATTGGCCAGCGCCAAGGCTTCGACGGCTTTGTTGTCGGCTTCTGCGGGCACCAGGATTTTGCCGCGCACCTTGCCATTGACCTGCACGACGAGTTCGATTTCATCCCGGACCAGCGCGCTTGTGTCGACCTCTGGCCATGGCGTGTCCACCAGCGGCGCCTGGTGGCCCAGGTGTTGCCACAATGCATGGGTAACGTGCGGTGTAATCGGCGCCAGCATGACGACGATGATGTCGAGCGCTTCACGCACCACGGCGCGCCCCTGCTCGCTGTTGTCATCAAAGCGGCTGATGGCGTTCAGCAGCTCCATGACAGCGGCAATGGCCGTGTTGTAGGTATAGCGTCGTGCATAGTCGTCACGCACTTTCTGCAGCGTTTCATGGGTTTTGCGGCGAAGATCTTTTTGATCATCGTTCAAGGCGCTGACGTCGAGCCTTACGCTCGGCCCCTGTTGTGCTTGCGCGTGCACCTGGCGCCACAGACGGCGCAGGAACTTGTTGGCGCCTTCCACACCACTGTCAGACCACTCCAGCGACTGCTCTGGCGGTGCCGCGAACATGGTGAAGAGACGTACGGTGTCGGCGCCGTACTGGTCGATCAGTGCTTGCGGATCGACTGTGTTGCCCTTGGACTTGGACATCTTGGCGCCGTCTTTCAGCACCATGCCCTGCGTCAGCAGGCGGGTGAACGGTTCGTCGCTGCTCACCAGCCCCTGATCGCGCATCAGCTTGTGGAAGAAACGTGCATACAACAGGTGAAGAATCGCGTGTTCGATACCACCGATATATTGGTCCACCTGCAGCCAGTAATTGCTTCGCTCATCGAGCATGGCGGCCTTCTGGTCGCGACAGGTGAAACGGGCGAAATACCACGACGACTCCATGAACGTGTCGAAGGTGTCGGTTTCGCGCTCCGCTGCACCACCGCAGCAGGGGCAGGTGGTCTGATAGAACGAAGGCATTTTCTTGATCGGTGAACCGACACCGTCGAACTCAATGTCTTCTGGAAGAACCACCGGCAGATCTTTCTCGGGCACCGGCACCGCACCGCAGCTCGGGCAGTTGATGATCGGAATCGGGCAGCCCCAATAACGCTGACGGGAAACTCCCCAATCGCGCAGACGGAAGTTGACCGTGACCTGCCCCTTGCCTTCGGCGTTAATCTTGCCAGCGATGGCTTTGAAGGCGGCGTCAAACGCCAGCCCGTCAAATTCACCGGAATTGACCAGACGGCCTTTGCTGGTGAAAGCCTCTTTGCCCAGGTCAATGGCTTCATCGCTCAGGGGGGCAATGACCTGCTTGATCGGCAGACCATACTTGCAGGCGAACTCGTAGTCGCGTTGATCGTGCGCCGGCACGGCCATGACTGCACCCTGACCGTATTCCATGAGCACGAAGTTGGCGATCCACACGGGCACCGGTTCGCCCGATAGCGGGTGGCGGGCGTAAATGCCGGTGAACATGCCTTTCTTCTCGATGGTGGCCATGTCGGCCTCGGCCATCTTGATGGCGTTGCATTCCTTGACGAAGTCGGCGAGTTCGGTGCTGCTTTCAGCGGCCTGGCGGGCCAGTGCGTGTTGGGCGGCAACGGCGACATAGGTCACGCCCATTAGCGTATCCGGGCGGGTCGTAAACACGCGCAGCGGGGATTCGCCGTCGATGGCGAAATCGAGTTCCAGTCCTTCCGAACGGCCAATCCAGTTGCGCTGCATGGTCTTGACCTGTTCCGGCCAGCCATCGAGCTTGTCGAGATCGTTGAGCAATTCGTCTGCATAGGCGGTGATTTTCAGGAACCACTGCGGAATCTCGCGGCGTTCCACCGTGGCGCCCGAGCGCCAACCCTTGCCGTCGATGACCTGTTCATTCGCGAGGACTGTCTGATCCACCGGATCCCAGTTCACCATCGAGGATTTCTTGTACACCAGCCCTTTTTCAAACAGCTTGGTGAAGAACCATTGCTCCCAGCGATAGTATTCGGGGTGACAGGTCGCGATCTCGCGGCTCCAGTCATAGCCGAAGCCCAGGCGCTTGAGCTGGTTGCGCATGTAATCGATATTTTCGTACGTCCACTTGGCCGGCGGAACGCCGTGCTTGATGGCCGCGTTCTCGGCAGGCAGACCAAAAGCATCCCAACCCATGGGTTGCAGCACGTTCTTGCCCTGCATGCGCTGGAAGCGCGACATCACGTCGCCGATGGTGTAATTGCGCACGTGCCCCATATGCAGGCGACCGCTGGGGTAGGGGAACATGGAGAGGCAGTAGAATTTCTCTCTGCTGCTGTCTTCTTTGACCTGGAATGTTTTCTCGGTCTCCCAGTGCTGCTGGGCGGTGGATTCCACCTGTTCTGGGTGGTAGATCTCTTCCATCACGGTAGGGCTCTCTCAAGCGGTGCGAAAACCGGTAAGGATACCGCAGCCGGCGGGTGGGGAGCTAGGGAATACCTTCCTGATTTGACGGGCGATTCAGACACGCCAGCACCAGCGCCCAGAACTCGGAGAAATCGTTCACCACGACATGGGGCTTGTGCGGATAACGCTCATTGCCGGGGAAGATCTTGTTCAACCAATCCTGATCCCATTGCGCGCCGTTGAAAAACACGCTGGTGATACCCGCCGTGCGAGAGGCAATCACGTCGGTGGTGCTGTCGCCGACATACCAGACGTCCGGGCCGGGCTCGCAATGCATCAGGCGCGAGGCAAGCAGTACCTGATCGGGATGAGGTTTGCGCAATTCGGTGTCATCGCCGCAGACCATGGCATCGAACAAGCCAGCCCAGCTGCCATTGTCGACGGCGTTGACTTCATGCTCGAAAAACTCACGATCGCGATTGGTGATAACGCCCAGCTTCAGGTCCAGGAGTTGCAGCCCGAGCAGCACCCGACCCACGCGCGGCTCGAAAGGCAGCACCGTTCCATAGTGGTTCCGGTAGTGGTGATTGAAGACTTGATGCGCGATCTGTTTGGCATCCTGATCCTCGCCGAACAGCACTTCAAAAATGTCGGTGCGCGAGATCTTGCGGTCGGATTTTATCTTGGGATGCAATTGTGCGTAGCTTTGCACGTATTCCACCAGGCGCGCATCCTCCGGGGATTTGCTGTTGGCAGGATCGACCAGGCGATCGAGTAGCCCCAGTTTCTGTAGTTCGGGCAGCATGTCATCGACGGCGTGATACATGGCATCGAGCGTGTCAACCAGGGTGGCGTGCCAGTCAAACAGGATGACTTTCGGCGGCGTGAGTTTTGCCACCGAGGGGTGCCAGTCGGGTTCGATGCGCATGGGCGGTGGTGTCGGGCCGGGGAAAGGTCGCGGGCGCACTTTCCTGACGATTTTCGGAAATGCCAGAGGCTCGTGTTCCTGCACTATCTGCAGCAGATCCATCAGCTCGTCAAAACTGTCGATGATCGCATCGGGTTTGTGCTGCGGATCATAGAGGAAGGTTTCCAGAATTTCGCGATGATCCCGGTGGGCGCTGTTGTAGAAGATTCCGGTGACACCGGCATTCTTGGCGGTCACCATGTCGAGATGGCTGTCGCCGATGTACCAGGTTTCCGGGCGCGGATAGGTGTCAATGCTGGCCAGTGCATAACGAATGATCTGAGGGTCAGGCTTGTACAGCGTGACATCGTCAGCGCAGGTGGTGAAATCAATCAGGCGTGGCCAGGAACCATCGTCGACGGTGTGTATCTCATGTTCCAGGAATTCGCGGCTGCGGTTGGTGGCAACGCCGACATTCAGGGCCAGGCGCTGTAACGCTGCGAGGTATTCACGCACGCCTTCCTGAAAGGGTTTTACCTTGCCGTAATAGTTGCGGTAGCACTTGTTGTAGGCGCGATGCGCCAAGTGCTTGGCTTCGGTGTCGTGGCCAAAAATGGCGTTGAAAATTTCAGTACGGCTGATGCGTTTTTCCAGCAGGATCTTGGGGTGCAAACGACGGAAAATACGGATGTAACGGACCAGTTTGACGTCGTCCTGGTGGCGGCATTCCGCTTCCGGAATCAACCGCTCCACGAGGCTCAATTCTTCCAGCTGGTCGAGCATTTCATCCATGGCCGATGTCATGGCGTCTTGGGTATCCACCAGCGTGCCGTGCCAATCGAACAGAATGGTTTTCGGTGTCGGGAGCAAGGGCAGCGTTGCGTTGGTCATAGTAGAGCCCGGATGCGCGTTAGGATGGTTCTCAGTGTAAACCACGGATGCACGCGTGCCCAAGGCAGACCGTCGGTGGTGAGTCGGCGCGACTCTTGCTCTAGAATGGCCGCCACTGAACACGAATAAAACGAAAACGGGAGTGGCTGGGTATGAAACCTTCTTGGACGTGGATCTCTTGGGTGGCCGCCACTGCCCTGATTGTCGGATGTGGAGGGGGTGGGGGCGGCTCAGGGCGCTCTGCGGCACCGCCCGCAGGGCTCACTGAACGACCTGCGAATCCCGACTGCGTGGCAGACAGTGGCGCGGGGACCGGATCTGTCAGTACCCAGCGGGCGTTTCCTCGCCTTGATCTGGGCGCCACGATCACCGGTCTTTACCAGGCGCCCAATGACAACACGCGCTGGTATGCGACACTGAAAACCGGACGCTTGGTCTGGTTTGAAAACACGGCTGGAGTCACCGGTGTGACCCAGGTCTCGGGTGTTCCGCCCCTCTATATCCAGTCGGAAGGCGGTTTGTTGTCGATGGCATTTCACCCGGATTTCGGAGTGGGGAGCAACAGGCACGTTTACCTGTCCTATACCGCCATGGCAGGCGCTGACATCGTTTCCCGGATCACCCGCTACGAGCTTGGCGAAGACAACAACCTCAGTAATCCATTACTGATTCTCGAGCAGGTGCAGCCAGCGGGTAATCATAACGGTGGCAATATTGGGTTCGGGCCCGACGGTTACCTTTATATCGGTTTCGGCGACGGCGGTGGTTCTGGTGATACCTACGAGAACGGTCAGAACCCGCGAACCTTTCTCTCGAAGATACTACGCATCGATGTCGATGCGGGAACACCCTACCGGGTGCCCACCAGTAATCCGTTCTATGGCAGCAGCACGCACTTGCCGGAAATCTATGCCCAGGGATTCCGCAACCCTTGGCGCTGGAGTTTTGATCGCGACAACGGTCAGCTGATCGTGGCCGACGTGGGTCAAAATCGCTGGGAAGAAGTCAATCTGGTGGAGCCGGGGCGCAACTACGGCTGGCCGATTACCGAAGGCAATCATTGTTTTGATGCCACCTCTTGCAATACTGCAGGTTTGACCGCGCCGATTTATGAATACGATCATGAAGCCGGTTGCTCCATTACCGGAGGTTTTGTCTATCGTGGCAGCGCCGTGCCGGAACTGCAGGGGCGTTTCGTGTTCGGGGATTACTGCATGAGTGGTGTGCAGTCGTTCATGCCCGCCAATCCAGCGCAGACCCATGCGGCGATATCCGCCTTTGAAGAGGCGCCGAATGCGATTACCACCTTTGGTGAGGCCAATGACGGTGAATTGCTGATGGGAACAGTGGAGGGTCTGCTGTTCCGCTTTGTGCGGACCAATGTGTCGACGCAACCGCAAGTACCTCAACGATTGTCCGAACATCCCTGTTTTGGCGATGCCTCGCGTCAGCAGTTGAGTGCCGGCGTTATTCCGTATTCTGTCAACAGCGCTCTTTGGTCGGACGGGGCCGAAAAGGAGCGTTTTGTCGCTTTGCCGGATGGCGAAACCATTGGTGTGGATGCGCGTGGGGATCTGGATTTTCCGGTGGGAACGGTGTTGATCAAGAATTTCCGCCATGAGGAGCGGCTGATTGAAACCCGGTTCCTCATGCATCATGCCAATGGTTGGGCGGGATACAACTACGAGTGGAATGACGCGGGTACCGATGCCACGCTTTCCTCTGCGGCCCACACCCGCGTGATCGACAGTGGCTACACGCACATTTTCCCCAGCAGTACGCAGTGTATCCAATGCCATACCGCAGCGGCGAATTTCGCATTGGGACCCGAAACGGCGCAACTGAATCGTCAGCACACCTACGAAGCCTCCGGGGTCACCAGTCAGCAACTGGACACCTGGCAAGGAATCGGGATGTTTTCGGCCAGATTGAGCAGTAATCAACGTAATCGCGTCATCCCCGGGCTGGAGGATGCAGCGGCCTCGGTGGAAGATCGCGCACGTGCCTACCTGCACAGCAACTGCAGTGGTTGCCACCAGCCGGAAGGGTTCCCGACGCACATGGATTTGCGCTACGACACACCCCTGGCACAAACAGGCATTTGCAATGTGGATCCGGTGGCCGGCGACCTGGGCGTGACCGGTGCGAAAATCGTCGCGCCCGGAAGTGCGGTGAATTCCGTGCTGTATCAGCGTATGGCGCGTCGGGATGGTGTGCGCATGCCGCCGCTGGGCAGCAATATGGCTGACACGGCCGCGTTGGCCGTCATGCAAGAATGGATTGACGGCCTTGCCGGATGCGCTGATTGAGCTGCATCCGGGGCACGTTGTCGTCAGGTGTCGAGATCCTGCTTGCGATAGCCATTCAGGGCGCCGAGGAATACCAGCGCGGCGCAAACGCCCAATAGTGGCCAATAGCCCCAGCGGGCAAAGGGAGTAACGCCCACGGTGCGATAGACCTCGCCCATCAGGACGCCTTGTTCGAAGCTCGGCAACCGCTTCACTACCTGGCCTTGTGGATCGACAATGGCGGTAATCCCGGTGTTGGTGGCCCGCACCAGATAACGTCCCATTTCGAGGGCGCGCATCCTGGCCATTTCAAAATGCTGTAACGGGCCAAACGAGTGGCCGAACCAGGCGTCATTGCTGATCGTCAGGAGCACATCGGATTGGGAGCCCAGTTGTCGCACCAGTTCCGGGTACACGATTTCGTAGCAGATATAGGGCGCAAACGAGAAGCCTTTGGCAAGCAACGGTTCCTGGTTGGCCGAGCCCGGGGTAAAGCTCGACATCGGCAAATCAAAGAAAGGCACCAGCCCGCGAATGAGGCCTTCCAGAGGCACATATTCGCCAAAGGGCACCAGTGTCTGCTTGTGGTAAATGCCACTGCCTTGTCCGGCCGCGAAGATGGAATTGTAATAAGTGATTTGCCCCTCACCCTTGCCCGGTTCCCAGTAGGGCACACCGGAAATGAAGGCTGATCCGGCTTGTTCCGCCTGCAGATCCAGGGCGCCGATCAGTGGCAGGGCATCGGAATAGAACACTGGAAAGGCGGCTTCGGGCCAGATCACCACATCGGCCTTGCCCCACAGGGGCGTCGTCAACGACGTGTAGGTCTCGATGATGTGGTCACGATGCGCAGGATCCCATTTCATTTCCTGAGCAATATTGGCCTGCACCAGCGCGACCGTCAGGGGCGTCTTCAGGTCAGGAAAAGTCCACTGTCGTGATTGCAGTTGCAACGCGCCGAAAATGATCAGGGCACCAATGGCGAGCGGCATGACCCGCAGGATGCCGCGGCGTCGTGCCAGCTCAAGCAGTAGATTACCGGTCATGATGACCAGGAAACTCAAGCCCAGCACACCAAGCACCGGCGCATAGTGTTTGAGCGGCGTGTCAATGAATCCATAGCCGGCAAACAGCCAGGGAAAACCACTCAAAAACCAGATGCGCATCCATTCCATCAGCACCCACAGCGCGGGAAAGCTCACGACGTGCCAGCGCTGCAACCGGAGTCTGCTGTAAATATATCCCTGCAGGCCATGAACCAATCCGAGTAGTGCGACGAACGCAAAGGTCAGCACCACTGCCAGGATGAAATTCGTCCCGCCAAAGTCGTGTACGCTGACATAGACCCAAGATGCCCCGGCGCCCCAGAAACCCAGCCCATACCACCAGGCGCGCACGAAGGCCTGCCGGGGCGACAGGTCTTGCAGCAGCTGTGTCAGCGCGGCTGCCGAGAGGATGATGAGCCACCAGAAATTGAGCGGCGCAAGGCCGAGGGGAAACACGGCGCCTGCCAATAAGGCAAGCGCGTGGCCGGCGTTACCACCGGGGGGACGAATTTTGCTCATGAATAAACTTCTGTGCCGGTTTCAGTCCACGGGCGTCACTTGCAAGAGACGTATCGTGCGCTGGTCGGCATTTAACACCTTGAAGAGGAATTTGCCAATCTGAATGGACTCATGTCGTTTGGGAAGGCGACCAAAGTGGCTGAGCACGATGCCACCGATGGTATCGAAATCCTCGGTATCGAAGGCAGTATTGAAATGTTCGTTGAACTCATCGACCGGGGTGACTGACTTCACGATGTATTCGCGCCCGTGGGCCCGCTTGATCATGTGGTCGTCTTCAAAATCGTGTTCGTCGGCAATTTCACCCACGATCTGTTCAAGTATGTCCTCGATCGTCACCAGTCCCGACATGGTACCGTATTCATTGATAACGATGGCCATGTGGGTACGGGAATGGCGGAACTCCCGCAGCAGCACGTTCAGGCGCTTGCTTTCGGGCACGAACACGGCGGGGCGGATCAAATCCTTGAGCGGCGTCTTGTCGAGGCGGTTTTTGGTCGCAAGATCGAGCAGATCCTTGGCGATCAGAACCCCGATCACCTCGTCCTGGCTTTCATCGTAGACCGGGTAGCGGCTGTGCGCAGACTCGACAATGATCGGCAGGTAGACATCGGGGGTGGCATTGACGTCGATGAGGGTGGCCTGGCTGCGCGGGATCATGATTTCCCGCACCTGCATCTCCGAGACCTGCAGCGCGCCCTGGATAATATTGAAGGCCTCCGGATCAATCAGGCCGTTCTCTTGTGCAGAGTGCAATACTTCCAGCAGCTCGCTTTTGTTTTGTGGCTCACCCGATAAAAAGTTGGCGATCTTTTCAAGAAAAGTGCGCCCGGATGAGCCGTTTCTACTGTCGTCGCTCATGGGTGTTACGAATCTCCATAGGGATCAGGAATACCGAAGCCGGCCAGTACCCTGATTTCCAGGGCTTCCATGTTTTCGGCGTCGTCGTCTTCAATGTGGTCATAGCCCAGCAGATGCAGCGTGCCGTGGATGACCATGTGGGCCCAATGGGCCGCTACTTCTTTGTGTTGCTCTTCTGCCTCTTTCCGGACGACATCGTCGCAAATCGCCAGATCGCCCAGTATGGCGACGTCAACGTCGGGTGGCGCCTCGAAAGGAAACGACAGCACATTGGTTGCATAATCCTTGCCGCGATAATCCCGGTTGAGTTGCCGGCTTTCGTCCTGGCTGACGATCCGTATCGTCAGCTCGTAGGGTTCTTCGAGTTCCAGGGCCGCGTCGGCAGCCTGCAACGCCGCGTCTGCCCAGCGCAGGAAATCAGCGTCGTCGGGAATACCCAGCAGCTCGTCATCGTTTTGTACGACCAGATCCAGCGTGGCCATCAGCCGGCATCCTGTGTCGATTCATGGAGCCCGGGCGGCACGCGCTGGGACCTGCTTTTGTCCTGCTGTTCGAAGGCGTCGTAGGCTTCGACGATGCGTTGCACCAGTGTGTGGCGCACCACGTCACGCGAGCTGAATTCGGTAAAGCCTATGCCGTTGACTCCCTTGAGCACATGCATGGCATGTACCAATCCCGATTGAACCCCGCGCGGCAAATCCACCTGAGTGTAGTCGCCGGTAATGACAGCTTTGCTACCAAAACCGATGCGGGTCAGGAACATTTTCATCTGCTCGCGGGTGGTGTTCTGGCTTTCATCAAGAATGATGAACGCGTTGTTGAGGGTGCGGCCCCGCATGTAAGCCAGCGGGCAGACTTCGATGATCTGGCGTTCGATGAACTTGGCCACCCGCTCAAATCCCTGCATCTCATACAGGGCGTCATAGAGCGGACGCAAATAAGGATTGATCTTCTCTGACAGATCGCCGGGCAGGAAGCCCAGTTTTTCGCCCGCTTCGACGGCAGGACGCACCAGAAGGATGCGCTTCACCTGTTCCTGCTCAAGCGCGTCGACGGCGCAGGCGACCGCCAGATAGGTCTTGCCGGTGCCGGCCGGGCCAATCCCGAAATTGATGTCATGACGGAAAATATTGCGAACGTAGGCTTTCTGGTGTTCGCCTCGGGGCTTGATGGCGCCTTTGCGGGTATGTATTACCAGTTCCAGGCTTTCTTCATCGTGGACAGCGCCATCGGCGACATCGGCAGGCAGGTGGTCGAGCACGTCGGTGTTCATCTGGGATTCTCGCAGGTGGAGGTGCACGGCATCCGGGGTGATTTCGCGTCCGCTGGCGGTATCCCGGTACAGGACCTCAAGTACATGGCTGGCGGTTTCCACAGAAGAGGGAAGCCCGGAGATCTGGAACTGATTGCCTCGGTGTTTGATCACCACTTTCAACCGGGATTCCATTTGCATCAAATGGGTGTTGAAGGCACCACACAGATTGGCGATCCGGCGCGCATCGTGCGGCTCAAGCACCAGGTTTTGCAAGACAGTAGGGGTAGGGTTGGCTGTGCTCAAGGGAGTCCACGTAACCTCATGATGATGAACATGGGCTCAAGAATATACCGTCGACGAGAGGAGGGGAATCCCTGTCGGGTTCCCCTGGATGAGCACCTATTCCGCCATGCGCACGAACAACCCGCGCAATGAATTGGGCAGGGCCTCCTCGATGCTGATGTCCACGAACTTGCCAATCAGCGCATCGTCATCGTGGCGGAAGTTCACGACACGGTTGTTCTCGGTGCGCCCTTGCAGCTGCCCGGGGTCTTTTTTCGAATAACCGTCGACCAGGATCGTCTGCACGGTGCCCACCATGCGCCGGGAAATCTCGGCGGCATTCTGCAGAATGCGATGTTGCAGTAAGGCCAGCCGGCGCTTTTTGTCTTCTTCCGGCGTGTCATCGGGAAGATCTGCCGCGGGCGTGCCGGGGCGCGCGCTATATACGAAGCTGAACGACATGTCGTAGCCAATGGTGTCGATCAACTTCATTGTATCGTTGAAGTCTTCTTCGGTTTCCCCGGGAAAGCCGATGATGAAATCCGACGACATGCACAGATCCGGGCGAATGGCCTTGAGTTTGTGGTAACGCGCCAGATAGTCGGCCGCCGTATGGTTGCGCTTCATGGCCGCGAGTATTCGATCGGATCCGCTCTGCACGGGCAGGTGCAGATGGCTGACCAGCTTGGGCACCCGCGCGTAGACATTGATCAGCGCGTCATTGAATTCCATGGGGTGTGAGGTGGTGAAGCGGATGCGGCCGATGCCGGGCAGGGCGGCAATGTGCTCGATCAGTTCCGCGAGATCGACAATGTCGCCGTCGGCATTTTCGCCCCGGTAGGCGTTGACGTTCTGGCCCAGCAGGTTGACTTCCCGCACACCCAGCGCCTGGAGGTGCCGGATTTCATGCATGACATCCTCGAAGCGCCGGCTGATTTCTTCGCCTCGGGTGTAGGGGACGACACAAAACGAACAGTATTTCGAGCAGCCTTCCATGATCGAGACGTAGGCCTTGGGACCTTCGACGCTGGGCTCGGGCAGTTTGTCGAACTTTTCGATTTCCGGAAAGCTGACGTCCACGACTGATTTGTGGGTGTCGCGCACTTTCCCGATCATGTCGGGGATACGGTGCAGGGTTTGTGGCCCGAACACCATGTCAACGTGAGGCGCCCGCTTGAGGATGGCGGGGCCTTCCTGGCTGGCGACACAACCACCGACACCGATGACCAGATCCGGATTGCGGTCCTTGAGTTTCTTCCAGCGGCCCAGCTGGTGGAAGACTTTCTCCTGGGCCTTTTCACGGATCGAGCAGGTATTCAGCAAGATCACGTCGGCTTCAGCGGGATTGTCGGTGCGCTCGTATTCCTCGGTCGTGCCAAGCAGATCGGCCATGCGGGCAGAATCGTACTCGTTCATCTGGCAGCCGTGGGTTTCGATAAAAAGCTTTTTGGCCATGTCTCATCCACTCAGGCAAGGCGTCATAAAACCGCAGAAAAAATAGGTCTACGGGAACGCCATGGGTAAAGGCCGGCGATTATACCCCCTGGTCTTCGCCCCTGCATCTCCGGAAAGCACTGTGGTATTGACATGCCCCCATTGCCGGCGCCCGGTCATCAGATACAATGTGTTTTTTCAACGGCTTGGGAAAGGCGAATGCGAAAGCTACAGCAATCCGCTTTGCTTCTGGTGATCTGGGCGCTGGTGTCGGTGGTCCGTGCCGAGACCTTGCCCGTCAATACGCGACTGGGTGGTGACTTTACTTTGCTGTCGACCCGGGGCGGACAACAGAGTCTGTCGGCCTTTCGCGGCAAAGTGGTGCTGCTCAATTTTGGCTACACCCATTGCCCGGATGTATGTCCCACGGTGTTGCACCGGCTGTCCCGGGTGATGCGCAGCGGTGTTGTGGACACCAGCCAGGTGCAGGCCATATTTGTCAGTTTTGATCCGGCACGCGATACCATTCCGCACCTGAATACCTACGTCACTGCTTTTTATCCGGACATGGTTGGCATGACCGGTACGCCGGAACAGATTTCTCTGGCGGCAAAACAGTACGGCGTCGTCTATTTTGAAGAACCGGGTGATTCCGCTGCCGGAAAACTTTTTGGTCACAGCGATTTTATTTATCTGCTCGACAGGAAAGGGCGCGTGCGTGCGCTTTTCAACAACGAGCAGAGTGTCGAGTCGATGGCCACCACGGTCAAACAACTACTGGGTGAGGAATAGCAAATGAAAGCACTGTTGAAACTGACGCTGGCCATGGCACTGCTGATGCCGCTGAGCGGTTGCGTTACCGAGCCCTTGAATGCCAAGCCGGACGTGCCCCCCGCTCCGGTGGTGGTCAAACAGGATGGCTGGGTGCGCTGGGTACCGCCAACTTCACGCAACAGTGCTGCCTATTTCACCGTTGAAAACCCCACCCTGGCTGACGATATCCTGGTGGGCGCAAGCTCCCCGCGTGCCCGTGTCGCGGAACTGCACAAGACCGTCACGGTGGGCTTGGCCAAGTCGATGCAGCGGGTCGACAATGTCCGTATTACCGGCGCAACGCGTCTGGATTTCGCACCCGGTGGCTATCATGTCATGCTGATCGGGCTGACGTCCCCGCTGCAGGAAGGCGAGAAAATTCCGCTGACGCTGGAATTCAAACGCAGTGGCAAGATTGAAACCAGTTTTCCCGTGATGATGATGTACGGCGGCAATCAGGGCGAGCAGCACCAGCACCATTGATATATTACGGGCGCAAGCCGATCAACGATAACTCAGGAGTGAATCATGGCCGTACCGCCGCTGCCCGGCTTCAAGACATTCGATTTTGTCGCCAACGGGTACAAACACCCCGTGTACAGGAAAGGTCGCGAGGGCCATGGTCCGGGTGTGCTGCTCGTGCAGGAACTTCCCGGAATTACGCCGGAAACGGTCGCGCTGGCTGAACGCCTGCACGACGACGGGTTTGTCGTTTACATGCCTGTGTTGTTCGGTGATGTGAACGTGCCGGCGGAACCCATGAAAAATCTGGGCCGTGTCTGCATCAGTCTGGAGTTCCGGGTGCTCGCCAATCGCCGCAAGAGCCCGGTTACCGATTGGTTGCGCGCCCTCTGTCGGCGTCTCCAGGAAGACACCGGTGGCCCGGTCGGCGCCATTGGCATGTGTTTCACCGGGGGATTCGTGCTCGCCTTGATGGTGGATGAATCGGTCGCTGCGCCGGTGATGAGTCAGCCATCGCACGTGGGTGGACTGTTGGGAGCTGCTGCGAACCTCTCGCTGGGCATGCCCGACGGTGTTGTTCGTGACGCGGTTGAGCGCTCAAAGCGCGATGATGTGCCGGTGTTGGGCGTGCGCTTTGATAAAGACATCATGTGCACACAGCAACGTTTCGATCGTTTGAGCGAATTGTTCGGCGAGAATTTTCGTCGCATCGAAATTGATCGTTCGCTGTATGCGAAGCATCGCATCAAGACGGCAGCCCACAGTGTGCTGACACTCGATTATTGTGACAAGCCGGGACATCCAACCCGCGATGC
>JBPOHS010000040.1:0-1742 GCA_052035295.1 Pseudomonadota bacterium | reverse complement strand
TTCGCGCCACCGAGCGTGAGCGTGGCTGGCCGCACTTGCGTATCGTCGCGCTCACCGCCCACGTGCTGGAGGAACATCGCAAACAGGGATTTGACGCCGGCATGGATGATTTCCTGAGCAAACCCCTGGAGCTGCAGGCGCTCGCCCATATGCTGGATGCCCCGCAACCTCGTGCGGCCTGAGGCGCAAGCGAGCCTTGCCCACTGCCGGATCAGGGATTAATTGCCGAAACTGTCTCGAACCCTTCCCCCTTCCGTGTACCCCAGATTGCTTCCTGCAAGCTTTGGGGGCCTTCCGCCGCTGGCTGCAGTAACAACCGATCTACCGACTCGGGACGCACCGAGGGGGTATCCCCGGTCAGCTGCTGCACAAACACGATATTCAACAATGACAAGATGCCGGTAATCAGTATCAGTTCCATAACCCTGTCTCCGCCTGTAAGGATTCCATCGGCGCCCCACAAGAACGGTGTGGTGTGACCCGATAGACAGACACCTTAATTCGTGGCACATTGATCAATAAACAGGGTTAAATGAAATTGTTTATTCCAAAAATGAAAATATGATTGTGCTTGGTGACTATGATTGCACTTGATGACATGGTGCTCTTTGCCGCCATCGTGAAAGCCAAGGGGTTCAGTCGAGCCGCCGAGGCGACCGGGATTCCGGTGGCCACCCTGAGCCGACGCCTGGCCGCGCTCGAGGCGCGACTGGGGGAACAATTACTCCGTCGCACCACGCGCAACATGCACCTCACCGAAGCCGGCAAGATATATCATGGTTACTGCGAGACCATAATCGCGCAAGCCGAACAGGCGTCGCAGGCCCTCGTGGATCTTCGCGAAGAACCGATCGGGCAGCTGAGCCTGGCCGGTACCTTTGGTTCTGACATCAGCTGGGTCGGGCAACTGATTTCGGATTTTTTGCAGCGTTATCCGCGAATCAGTATTGATGCCACCATGCTGCCCGAAGTGTTCGACATCGACGCGCTCGAATTCGATATCATGTTCATTCATGGCCGAAAGCCGGCCACCCGTCATGAGGTGCACAGCATTGGCGAAGTTCCGATGATGTTGTGTGCCAGCCCGGCCTATCTTGCGCGCAAGGGCGTTCCCGCCGATGAAGACGCTCTTGCCACCCATGACATCATTCTGTGTCGGGCGTTTACCGATCCTTTGTTTCTGCCGGGCGTGTTGCACTCCGCACTTGAAAACTGCCGTCTGAAATGCAATGAAGTCATTATTGCCAGACAAAGCGCCCTCGATGGTTGTGGCATCGCCTGGCTGCCTGAGGTAGTGGTAAACAGTTATCTTGCCAGTGGAGCACTACAAACCCTGCTACCAACGTTAACCTATTCGCTGCCGATGTGGCTGGTCATTCCTGCCAACCGGCTCGGCATGCGCAAGGTTGCGGTGTTGCTGCAACATTTCATGTCGTGGGCAAAAGTTTCGGCACCCTGGCGGTTCTCCACGTGAATTCGGTGTTTCCGGCAGATTCACAACGGCCACACCAGCACCGCGTATCGTGCGGCTTTTCCCAAGCCGCACAGCAGCAACACCAGCAAAGGATTCACCCGCATAACGCCTGCGATAAAGGGCAATGCATCCCCCCCGACAGGCAGCCAGGCGAACAATAGCGTCCAGAGACCGTAGCGTTTGAACCACGCCTGTGATTTGTCCAGCGTTCCCGGCTTGAACGGAAACCAGCGTCGCTGCTGAAAATGCAGCAGGTAACGCCCCATGA
>JBPOHS010000019.1:0-7529 GCA_052035295.1 Pseudomonadota bacterium | reverse complement strand
TGTTCGGCCTTTTTTATTTCTACGCTAGCGTTTACTTCTTGATCTGTTTCGCCTTTGCAAACAAATCGGCAAACGACGTTCCTTTCATGGCGGGTTCCTGCTGACGCGGTGCCTGCGCAGGTTTTTTATCGCCACGAGGGGCGCCGGCTCCACCAGAAGATCCTGTTGGTTTGCCCCCTTGTGGGCGACCACCCCCGTTTTGTGCCGGACGCTGGCCTTTCCCACCAATCACCTGGCCGGCTTGCTCATCCATTTTCATGCTGAGACTGATCCGTTTGCGCGGAATATCGACTTCGATCACTTTCACCTTGACGATGTCGCCTGCTTTCACGACTTCATGCGGATCCTTGACGAATTTATCCGACAGCACGGAAATATGCACCAGTCCATCCTGATGCACGCCGATATCCACGAATGCACCAAAGTTGGTGACGTTGGTGACACAGCCTTCCAGCGTCATGCCGGGCTTCAGATCATCCAGCTTTTCGATGCCGTCCTTGAATTGCGCCATGCGGAATTCCGGGCGTGGGTCGCGGCCTGGTTTTTCCAGTTCCTTGAGTATGTCGGTGACCGTGGGAATACCGAATTTCTCGGTCACGAAATCGGCCGGCTTCACCTGTCGCAGGAAGCTGCCATCACCAATGATCGTGCGAGGCTCGCGGCTGAATTTCTGCGCGATGTTCTCTACTACCGGGTAGGCTTCCGGGTGCACGGCGGAACGATCCAGCGGGTTGTCACCGGCCATGATGCGCAGGAATCCCGCCGCCTGTTCAAATGTTTTTTCTCCAAGACGTGGCACTTGCTTAAGCGCGTCACGCGTTTTGAAGGCGCCATTCTTGTTGCGGAAAGAAACGATATTGCCAGCAATGGTTTTGTTCAAACCGGAAATGCGCGCCAATAACGGCTCGGATGCAGTGTTCACGTCAACGCCCACGGCGTTTACGCAGTCTTCCACCACGGCGTCGAGGGTGCGGGCAAGTTTGGTTTGTGAGACGTCATGTTGGTACTGGCCAACACCGATGGCTTTGGGATCGATTTTTACCAGTTCCGCGAGTGGATCCTGCAAACGACGCGCAATCGATACGGCGCCACGATAACTCACATCCAGCTGCGGAAATTCGCGCGCGGCAAATTCCGAGGCGGAATACACCGATGCGCCGGCTTCGCTGACGACGATCTTCTGCGCCTTGATGTCAGGGTGCAGTTTGAGCAGATCCGCGGCCAGCTTGTCGGTTTCGCGGGAAGCGGTGCCGTTGCCAATGCTGATCAGATCCACGTTGAATTTTTTGCACAACACGGCCAGCACGGCGATTGTGCCATCCCAGTCGTTGCGCGGCGCATGCGGAAACACGCTGCAATGGTGCAGCAATTGCCCGGTCGCATCGACTATCGCGACTTTTACACCAGTACGCAACCCCGGATCGAGTCCCATGGTCGCACGCGGGCCGGCCGGCGCGGCCATCAGCAGATCACTCAGGTTGCGGGCAAAAACGCGAATGGCTTCTTCTTCGGCGCGTTCGCGCAGGTCGGCCAGCAGCTCTGCTTCCAGGTGAGCGAGCAGCTTGACCTTCCAGGTCCAGCGCACAACGTCCTGCAACCAACTGTCGGCGGCACGGCCCTTGTCGCCGATACCGGTATGCTCGGCAATCATGGTTTCACAGGGATGACGCAGCATCTCCTGCTCGTTCTCCAGTGCCAGCGCGACTTGCAGGATGCCTTCATTGCGGCCACGAAAAATGGCCAGGGCCCGGTGTGACGGTGCATCCTTGAGAGGTTCGTTGTGGGCGAAATAATCGCGGAACTTGGCGCCGGCTTCTTCCTTGCCATCGACCATTTTGGCGGTGATCAATGCGTAATCGTTGAGGAACTGGCGCAACTTGCCCAGCAACTCGGCATCTTCGCCAAACTGCTCCATGAGAATGTGCTTGGCGCCATCGAGGGCGGCCTTCACATCGGCGACACCTTTTTCTGCATTGACATAGTCGGCAGCGACGGCGTCCGGAGACAGCGTAGGATCCTGATAAAGTGCCTGGGCCAAGGGATCCAGACCTGCTTCCCGGGCAATTTGAGCCTTGGTGCGACGTTTGGGCTTGTAGGGAAGGTAGAGGTCCTCGAGGCGGTTCTTGGTGTCTGCTGCCCGGATCGCGCTTTCGAGTTCCGGGGTCAGCTTACCCTGTTCCGAAATGCTGTTGAGAATGACTCCGCGGCGTTCCTCCATCTCGCGCAAATAGCGCAGGCGCTCTTCGAGGTTGCGCAGTTGGGTGTCATCCAGGCCGTCCGTGACTTCCTTACGATAACGGGCAATAAAGGGAACGGTGGCGCCCTCGTCGAGCAGTGCAACGGCAGCGGCGACCTGGGCTTCCTTTACTCCCAGTTCGTTGGCGATAGTCAGGGCAATGTGGGTCATGAGTCGTGTCTCGAACAGCCTTCTAGGAGCATTGATGAAAGGTACAACGTTGAAGACAGGCATTATACCTGTGAATCAAGGGTTTGGCGTGCCAGGTTCTGTCGGGGTGAAGTCCAGCGTGACGAAGCGCAGTGCCGGATCACTTTTCAAGAGCGCGGCATGCATGCGCCACAGGGATTCTATCGCGCTGTCCCGTTCCTGTGAGGTCAACTTTTGGCCGAGAACATCGGTGACGCTTTTTACCAGTGAAGGGAGACGTTTCATCCATTGTTGGTGGCCGGCTTCATCCGCGTGGGGTTGAACCGACCAGATCAACTCGTCGGTCAGCTTCAGTGCATCCAGCCACGCAGCTGATGCATTGCCATTGAGTTCCCGGCAATAGCGAAGCCATGTGGTCCAGGGACCTCCCATGAAACCGACAAAGTCTTCGGGAACGGTTTTGCCCTGCAGCCGGTTTTGCAGCAAGTGGTCAACCAGTGCGCGGGTCTGGCTGGCATCGCTGGGCGATGTATCCCACAGTCGGTCATTCGTGGAGGGTTTGGCTGGCAACGATTGACCGTTGAGCACGGCGAGAAAATCATTTTCCAGCTGTCGGCAGAGCGCTTCGTCCAGCACGTTGTCGTGCTGCAGGATCACCCGCACCGTCTCGTCCAGGGCGCGCGTGAGTGTGTCTTCGTCATGATGGGAACGTTTATGCCGCAGGGTCACGTTGGCCAGCGTTTTCAACAAGCGCCGCGCCGGAAGCCCGGCATCGCGGATGAAATGGTTGTCCTGCAGGGCCACCCGAATGACCGGAATTTGCAGTCTCGCAAAGGCCGTCGCCTGCGGTGGGCTCAGTTCCTGCCGTTCCAGCATGTATTCGAACAGCATGAACACAGCATTGATGGTGTTTTCCTGGCGCGGTGTCTGCGCGCTCTGCCGAATCTGATGTTGCCAGTAAGATTGCATTTCAGGGCTGGCGTTAGGGTCCTGTTCCAGGACCTGTTTCTGCAACTGCTCCAGTCGGTGCATGAAATTCGCTGGAGTTGCAGGCGATAGTGTTGGTGTTGCTGAAGATATGGTCACGGCTTTTTCTTTCTCTATAAAACGGGCGGCGCGCAAAATATCGAGGGCGTCGCGCAGCAAGGGCGCGAATTCCGGCAATACCTCGCGTTCAAAATGTTTGAGCAATATCAGTTGCGCGTTCGGTGAAATATCGACACTTTGCAGGCTGCTCATGAACGTGTTGCAGATGCTTTCAGGTGCCAGCGGCAATTCTTCGGCTGCGGTGATTCCGGGCATCAACAGTCGCAAGCGGGTTTCGATTTGCAGCAGCGCGGCCGGATGCTGGGAACGCATGCGGCTGGCCATCGCATCAACGGCAACAATGATGTCTGCTGGCAAATCGGCGCGAACACCTTCATCTTCACGGGGGGATTCATCGTCCAGAAAGGCATTCGCGAGTGCTGCCCGGAAATGGCTTTCAATGTTGTCCCGTCGCATGCGTACTTCACGCATGGCCTGAAAATACTCATTCTGGTGATCATCGCTGATGGCGCCGTCGGCGAGATCAAAAAAAACATCATCGATGTGGTCGAGCATGAGCCGGAGCCGGTGCCCCAGCCGCTCTACGCAGCGTGCCTGCAACTTTTGCAACCGCGACGAGCGCGGTACATTTCGAGTCCTTGTGAATGCCATGTTGATCCATCCTGTGTTAAACAGGTGTAATGTCTGTCCCTGTTACATGGAAAATTCCGTAAGTTTCCCATTGTACAGCAACCGCTTGCCGGCGTATCCCATGATGCGGCGTCAGGATTCATGACTTGTAACAAATACCCGCCTGACTTTTTCTTGAGCAGTCGGTAGGGTATGAACTTTGACTGGCAACCCGATAAGGAACTCGTCCATGGCCGATCCGGCTGGCTCTTCCGAGCTGCAATCCAAGATCCTGGTGGTCGACGATGATGCGCGCCTGCGCACCTTGCTGCAGCGTTATCTGGAAGAGCAGGGATATGCGGTCAAGGCCGTGGCCGATGCGTCCCAAATGGACAAGGCGCTGGGGCGTGAAATTTATAACCTGATGGTTTTGGACCTCATGTTGCCCGGTGAAGACGGTTTGTCGATTTGCCGTCGCTTGCGCGATGGCAGCAATCGTATTCCCATCATCATGTTGACCGCCAAAGGGGATGATAACGATCGCATTAACGGCCTCGAAGCCGGTGCCGATGACTATCTTCCCAAGCCATTTAATCCACGCGAACTGATGGCTCGTATCAAGGCGGTGCTGCGTCGTCAGGTGAAAGAGCTGCCGGGCGCGCCCAGCCAGTCCGATGAACTGGTGGGGTTCGGCCCATATGCACTGGATTTGTCGACCCGCAGCCTCAAGAAAAATGGCGAAAATGTGGCGCTGACCACCGGCGAATTTGCCGTTCTCAAGGCATTGGTGCAGCACCCGCGCGAGCCGTTGACCCGCGACAAATTGATGAACCTGGCGCGCGGCCGCGAATGGAGCGCCATGGAACGCAGCATCGATGTACAGGTGTCGCGCCTGCGTCGCCTGGTGGAGGATGATCCCTCGAATGCGCGCTACATACAGACGGTATGGGGCGTGGGATATGTGTTTGTGCCCGATGGTCAAAACAAATAGACTCTCTTTTTTGAACCCGCAGTGAGTCTTTGGTGAAACTGGTTCCTTCCTCTTATTTCTGGCGCACCGTGTTGTTCATCTGGTTGATTATCTTGTTAAGCCAGATATCGACGCTGTGGCTCAGCTATTTCTATTTTTATCTGCCGGGTGCCAAAAACAGTGCTGCGTTGGTTTCCCTTGAGCTGGAAACGCTGCAAAACGGTATTGCCTTGTCAGGCAAGGAGCAATTCCTGGCAGGCTTGCAGCGCAAGCACGGGCTCACCATTACCGATGAGATTGGCCGTATTCCGCCTCGCCGTGAATATGCGTTTACCGGTTTTTTGATCGATCCCATTCGCGAACAACTGGGTGATCAGGTCGATATGCGTTTGCACTTTGAGCCTTCTCCTGGTGTGTGGTTCACCAAAGACGAGTTGCAGGGAATCTGGTTTCGTTTGCCGCTGCCCTATTTTGGGCGTTATCAGGGGGTGTGGTTGTTGATCTGGTTGTTTGCCACGCCCGTGCTCGCGTTCGTGGCCGCTGCCTTGTATGTGCGCCAGTTAAACCGACCGTTACGCCTGCTGGAACTGGCGGCCCGTCGTATTGGGCGCGGTGAGTCTGTGCAGCAAATTCGTCGCACGGGATCGCCCCGCGAATTCAAGGCGGTCACCGAGGCCTTCAATCAGATGAACAGTAATCTGCAGCAAGTCGAACGGGAGCGTCAGTTGTTGTTGGCGGGCATTTCGCATGACTTGCGTACGCCGCTGACGCGCATGCGACTGACAGCGGAATTGCTTGGTGCGTCGGACGGGGAACTTACCGAAGGCATGATACGTGACATTGAGGACATGGACGCCATCCTTGACCAGTTCATTGCCTTCGTGCGCGATGGCCGTGATGAATCGGTGGACGTGGGGGACCTCAACGAAGTGATACATGAAGTCGCCGTCCAGTTTGAATCCGAAGGTGCGACGTTGAGGGCAGACCTGCAGGAATTGCCTCCCATCTCGCTCAAGCGTCTCTCGCTCAAGCGTCTGTTTGCGAACCTGATCGGCAATGCGCTACGTCACGGTGGTGGCGAGGTCGACATTTCGTCAGGGGTGGAGCAGGGCGAGATTCGTGTCTGTGTGGCTGATCGGGGCCCCGGCCTGTCCGAAGAGAATTTGCAGGCATTGTTCCAGCCCTTTGCGCGAGGCGATGCGTCGCGAGGCACGAAAGGCTCCGGCCTTGGCCTGGCGATCGTGAAACGGGTCGTCGATATGCATCATGGTCGAGTGCAGCTACGCAATCGCGACGGTGGCGGTCTGGAAGCCATTGTCTGGCTGCCGGTGACGGGGTCGTTGGTGCCGCCGGATTCCCTGCTCAAAAACGCCCGCTAGTGCCTACCGAGCCGCAGCCTCCCGGGCAAGACTGTCAATGGCGTGTATGACCTGCAGGCTGGCGCGTTCCATGGCATGCAGTTTTTCCAGTGCTGCTGATTCATTGCCGGCTTCGTGCTGGCGCAAGGCTTCGAGTCCCAGCTCATGCACCTGTCGGTGCGGTTGCTCAAGCTGGCCAAAGCTGCGTAGCTGGCCATAGCGCGACTTGCCTTCGCCCTGAAAATACCATTGCCCCAGCCTGCATTGGTGGTGATCGGTGTGCTGCTCGCGGCCCATGCCGATGAACTGCGAATACACCTTGTTTTTCCACACCATGTGATCGAGTTTGACCGTTTGCAGAAAGCTTTCGCGTGCGGCGGCATCCAGCAGATTGAACATGCCGTGGGCCTTGTCGAGGGCGTTGTTGATGGTGCGGGTGATGCTTCCCGAACAATCAGCGAGTTCGTGGGTCTTGTTGGCCATGCCGTTGATGCGCTGGTCGGCATCCGAGGTTTCCCGGTTGATGGTGTCGACCAGGGCGCTGATCTGGGAAGTGGCTTCGCTGGCCTTTTGGGCAAGCGCCCGGACTTCGTCGGCGACCACCGCAAACCCACGGCCTTGCTCGCCTGCCCGCGCGGCTTCGATCGCCGCGTTCAGTGCCAGCAAATTGGTTTGTTCCGAAATGGTGTTGATCACGCCGACGAAGCGGGTAATGTCCTGGGTCACCTGCCGCAGGCTGTTGACACTGGAGCAACTGGCGCGCGCTTCATCTTCAATGGCGGACAGGTCGTGCGAAATACGTGTCAGGGCCTGATTGCTCTGGTCAAACGTGGCCGTTGCGCCGGCAAAGTCCTGATTCTGGGTGTCGAGCTTCTGGGAAAACTCGGCAACAGCCTCGCGGATGACGGCGACCTGGCCAGAGCCATCCAGCAACAAGGAGGAGAACGCTTTGCTCTTGCCTTGGACGTCATCGACACGGCCATCTGCCGCACGTCTTTCGTCGTCCACTTGCTGGCGCAGTTGCTGGTTTTGAACCTGCAGGTCGCGTTGTTCGCGCTGCAGTGCCTGAATTTGCTCCTCGAGAGCCTGGATCTTCTTCGCGTTGAAAAACATGGAAAGCACCGTCTGACGTGTTCGTGCTTTTAAGTGTAGATCAGGA
>JBPOHS010000097.1:0-11354 GCA_052035295.1 Pseudomonadota bacterium | reverse complement strand
TGACCATGGGTCATTATGCGAAAACCCGATAAAATCAACGTCTTTCCACCGGCAGCAGGAGCGCCCCAATGCGTGAAAACATGGCAGTCATTGGCAGCGGCATGGCAGGTTTGGCAGCAGCACGCATTTTCAAGGACGCAGGGCACGAGGTGACTGTCTTCGAAGCCGTCGAGGCCCGAGGTATGGATGCGCATTCCCTGCACGTTCATGGCGGTTTGATCGATGTGCCCCTGCGGGTAATGAGTCCGCTTGCCTGGCGCAGTGTGCTGGCCCTCGCGCAGCATTGTGGTGTTGGCACTTTCGAAGTCGACACCTTTGCCGCTTGCAGCAACCTTGACGGCAAGACGTGGTTTCGCAGCAGTCGCATGCCGCTCACCGGCTGGCCCACATTGGGCAGCTGGCGCTACCTCAATCTGCAGAGTGCCCATATTGCCATGGGGTTTTGGCAATTGTCCTCGGCACTGAACACCGTGCAAGACGACGAGACTATCTTGGGCGATTTTCTCGCACGACAGGATTTCCACCCGGCGTTCTGGCGCGGCTTGCTCTTGCCGTTACTG
Source organism: Pseudomonadota bacterium (assembly GCA_052035295.1). GTDB lineage: Bacteria > Pseudomonadota > Gammaproteobacteria > Pseudomonadales > Ketobacteraceae > HdN1. The sequence continues at coordinate 10,794 of JBPOHS010000097.1, read as the reverse complement.
ACAACGATCTGCACCTGTAGCGAGGAACACCTGCTTGCGTGGCCAGCGCGACCATTGCTACAACTCCTCGGGACCATTGTGCATGGGGCCACCTTGCGTCGATTACAGGGTGGCACGCCAGCGCTCGTCAAGGGTCTGGGGCAAGGCCTGACGTTTGTATCGGGCAGCCCAGTCGTAGCGTTACGGCAGCATGACGACGGAGTGACGATCAGGAACGCGCGGGGCGATGGCGGCGAATTTCAGCGCGTGATCGTGGCAACCGCTGCCAACCAGACCGCCTTTCTCGATGCCGCTCAATTTGGGCGTGAACGTACTGCATTGAGCGAGATCCGCTTCGACAAAGGGGAATTGTGGGTGCATGGCGATCAGCGGTTTATGCCGCGTGAAAAGCGCGACTGGAGCGCGCTGAATTATCATATGACACCGGATTATTCCTCGGCGATGTTTACGGTATGGGTGAACCGGGTGGAACCCAGCCTGGCGTCCGCACCGCCGGTGTTGCAAACCTGGAACCCACTTTTCGAGCCACACCCCGACACCGTGATATCACGCACGCCACTGGCACGCGCCGTCGTCCATGGCGGCACCCGGCAGGCACTCGCGACGCTGCAACAGTTGCACACTGAGCCCGACAGGCGGGTTTTCTTCGCCGGTTCCTGGGCGTTTCCGGGGGTGCCATTGCTGGAGTCTGCGGTTCGTTCGGCCATGTCCATTGCCCGATGCTTGAACATCAAACCGGGCTGGGATCCTTTGGCAACATGAGCTCTGTCGCCCCTGGAAATGCTGGCCGCGAATTTTTCATTGATGGATCACTGCTCGCCGACGATTCCGGTGGCTGGCGAAATCTGGGGGATTGGAGCGCCACCATACACTACCGGGAAGCCGCCGAGGCACTCGCGGTGCGCGTCGGAATGGCAGCCGACTTAAAAAATGGCATGAGCGTGCTCGATCTTGCGTGTGGCTACGGGGCAAGTTTACTGCTCTGGCAGCGTAAATTTGGCGTTACATACGTGGCCTGCCTCGAACTACAGGGAGCCTGCATACAAGCCATGCAAGCGTTGAGCGCCCCCACCTGCACGATTGCACAAGGACGGTTCGATCAGCTGCCCTTGCCAGAACCCCTGACGCAAACACCATTCGATGCTGTCGTGTGTGTTGATGCGGCTTACCATGCACGTTCCTTGCGAGCGTTGGCAGCGGTGGCCAACAGTGCGCTGCGTGATGGTGGTCGAATTGCATTCACGACGCTGGCGATCAATGAAAAACGCGATGCACTGCCACCTGGACTCTCGTTAGCCCTGCGTGGCGCGGGTATTCACCGCGCATCACTGCTGACTGCCACCGGAATAACAAGCACGTTGAAGCGTGAGGGATTTCAGAACATTTCGGTCGAGCCCATCGGGGAATCTGTGTTGGCGGGATTCGCCCACTATGTGACTCATCGTGAACAAGCACTGAGCTGGCGACAGCGCATTTCCCCGGGCTGGCTGAAGATCAAGGCGACAGGACGATTGTGTGATTACTTGGCAAAAAGCGGGCACTTGAATTACGTGCTGGTACATGCGGATTTACTTCGCGGCCCGCTGGGATTATCCTCTTGAGAGAACGAGCTTTTGAAGCCCTTTCTTCCTATTCCGCCACCCACACGGTACGACAGCCATGATTTCGTCACGGAATGACTATCTCCAGTATCTGGAGGCCGATCGCGTTGCACTAAAAAAACCCCTTCCTATCCGGTTCCGCCCTCACAGCGACCCTATTTGGGCCTTTCAGCAAGCACTAAGACGCTACGAATACGCACTAAATTGCAACAAGAACAAAGTGTATCGATCCGTTTCCTACATCATTTATCGAATGCTGGGTTTGTTGTTGAATTTTTCCATTCCCCCCAACGCCTTTGGGCCAGGGCTTTCCATCGCCCACTACGGCACGATTGTCGTCAATTCCAACGCACGCATTGGCGCCAACTGTCGCATTCATGTTTGCGTCAATATTGGTGCAGACGCGCGCGACGGGACCAAAGCGCCCCACATTGGGGACAACTGCTATATCGGGCCGGGCGCCAAAATCTTCGGGGCCATCACGATTGGCAACCATGTTGCCATTGGCGCCAACGCCGTCGTCAACAAGAGCTTCATGGAAAATAACGTTTCCCTTGGTGGCATTCCTGCGAAGGTCATTTCCGAGACAGGTACCGGCGAGATTGAATCCATGCAGGCCGTTTCCGAAACATCGTCGGCTGCGTAATTCATCATCACCACATTGCATTACCTTGAAGGGCGCCATACCGAGCGCCCTTTTCTTTTTATCGCAGTTATCGCTCCAGGCGACTATCTTTCCAGTCGACTATCTTTCCAGCCGAATGGTGTCGATATCGAACCAGCCACCGTCAGGACGTACACTGCCAATCATTTGCAAGGAGTACACGGTCGCCAGATTGAAAGGCTCGCCTGACTTTCGTTTCAATTTATCGAGTGGTACGCAGGCATGATGCCACTGAGCGGGATTCTTGAATTGCCAGCGCAAATCGATGTCTTGACCTTTTGCGCGTTCATCACGCAGCTTGAATCGCAACAACTGACTGGCGTTATCCCCTCTTGCATCAAAGCAGATTTTTTTAAATTCACGCCAATCCTGATTCACCGCAATATAAGCCACCGCAGGGTACCGGGACGCGCCATAGTTGATACGTGCAAAATACTGCCCGTTCGCATCTGCTGATGCTGCGCTGGCATCGTGCAGCATGCGCTCCATTGCGCTCCCCCCATAGCGCTTCCACAGTAACAGATCGCGCTCATTCTCAAAATCAAACAACAGCGGAAATTGCACGCCGTGCGCGCGTAATGTCTGTAGTTTTTGCAGCAAGGGAAAGGCGAATGCGAGAGCAAGAAAACAGCACAGTGCCATTCCGCAATGCATCACGATAGTCGAGGCGCGCCGATAAAAACTAATGAGCACCATGCCTAACGTCATGCCTGCACTGCTTCGCACCCAGTCGATCAAGGTACAACTGCGGCCGAAATAGGGCTGGGCCCATTCGATCAGGGCAAACAAGGCGAGCGCACCCACCCAGATGGCCCAACGCCAGCGCGTGGAAGCGCTGACAGCGCCGCCCAACACGACAGCCAGCAGTACGCCAGAGGGGAAATGCAGGGCGTCGGTCACGTCCCCGATGATGTATTCGGGAAACCACTGATCGAGACTGAGCAGGGAGCCGATGATGACTGTCGCGATGGCGAGGAATGGCCAGAGGGGGATGTGGGGTGGTTTCATGTCTTTTATGCAAGTCACTAAACGGTTGCGTTAGGCCAGCCCATAAACAGTCATTGCCCACACCCTTCACGAACTCACGATTTCACTCAACGCGTAGAGGCGACAACAATGATGTAGCACAGCTTACATAACTTGAAAAATATAACCTAAAAAATCGAACAGGAAGCCTCAGGAAATTTCCTTTTTGGCCAATGACACCCATTCGCCATGCAAGTTTCGATAGTGCGCCCCGTACTGTTTCGCCGAAAACAGGATTTCATTCAAGAATTTGTTGGCTTCTTCCGCTTTTCCTTCGCGTTTCAGCAGCATCGCCAATCTGTATTTAGGTTCTGGGCCAGCATAGTATTCACTGAGAACACGGTATTCCTTTTCTGCACCGTTGATATCGCCACACCCTTCCGTTGCTTTCGCATAAAGCAAGTGACCGTCGGGCGATTTGAAGTCTGGATTTTCCCTGATCAACACATCCAAAACATCTCTTGCTTGCTGAAATTCATTTTTCGAGTAAAGGATTTCAGCTTTACGCAAGAGCAGATTCGGCTCGAATTTGTACAGTCCGGAAAGCGCTTGGCTATAGGCATCCAAGGCCTCATCTAGGAGCCCCTTTTCCTTGAGGGCATCTGCCAGTTTAATTCGATTTTCCATCGTATCCGCCACTTGCAAGGCCGTAGCAGATGCACGCAATTGCCTGTTGGGGTCGATGGTATCTTGTACTTTTCGCCCAACTTTTTTTACGGATCGACTGCCGAACAATGCTGGGAGCACTTCCACTATCAGATAAACCAATGAGCCAATAAGCGGGGCAAACAATATAATCCAGATCCAAAACGTGGCACGGCCAGTTCGTATCACGTGAACAATTAAGGCAATCTGGACGAAAAGACTGAGAATAAAAAATGGCATGAAAGGTCCCTCTACACTTGAACATCACAGCAATGCCTGCCCACGCGAAAAGCACCGAGGCATGCACAGCCATCTCAACATGGCGAATTGGGTAATATCGCTAACAATTCTGCAATGTTTTGCTGACTGTAACGCATCCGCCGAAGGCAAATACAGTACATAAAGTCGACAACAATCGGCCAGAGCAATTATTGGTGATCTAAAGCAAAAAAAGGCCGGGAAAACCCCAGCCTTTTTTATCAAACCACAGAATGCAGACTTATCACGGAATCGGCAAATACCCGTCCTTCACCCCTTTCGTCACCACGCTCACCGCATCATGCGCATGCAGGCTTTCGAGGTGATTCACGCGCACCCAGAAATCCGAGTACGTGTCGACGGCATTGAGTGCTGCCTGAATCTTGCGGGCGGCATCTTCGCAGAACATGAGGTTTTGACCGTTCAGACGTGCGAATTCCTGCTCGTCTTCACGTTTGACGGCAGTTTGCACCGGCGTCTTCAGACAGCCTTCCACGACATCGATCAAGCCCTCGAGCGGAAAGGTCGACGAAGCGCCATCGAGCACCACTTTGACCTGGGCGATACTGCGCTGACTGTGAGGGGTGGCCAGCACGCCCTGCTCCGATCCCAACCAGCCGTAGACGTCATCTACCGACACAGCGGCGTGCTGACCGAAGTCTTTGCGGAACTGCTGCTGGATCAACTGACGCGCCAAGGCGGCCGAACAGGGGCAAGTAGAAGAATAAGGAATCTCGACCGACAACTCAGCCGAAAAGCCGGCTTGATTCTGTTTGGCGATGATGCGCGCGGGATAGGCCTTCCAACCGGCGAACTCGCTTTTGAGGGCCGGGCGACGCACCAGAAACTCGAACCGGAAATCCACATACGCCTGATCACTCAAACCGTGATGCGACTCGAGAAAACGCCCGAGCAGCTCATGCAGACTGGCCGGGGTCACGGGTTGATTGCAGGCTTCGTCAAGCAACAGGTACAGGCGAGACATATGAATGCCTTTCGCCGACGGATTGATCAGATTGACGAACGCTTGAGCCTTGGCCACAGCATGGGCGGTACCGCCGTTGCGTGTCAGTACGCTGACGGGGACTTCGATTTCACTCATCCCGACCCAGTCAAGAAGACCGGTTGCCTTGGGTTGAGAGATGGACGCAACGTCCGGCATTGACTTACTGCCCATTGATGACAAATCCAGAAAATTCATGGAAGGTCCCTGTTGGGTTGGTTTTTTCTATTAACCCATAACGAAGGACTGATAACAATGACAAAAAAAGTGCGTGAATTGTACATCAACGCTGTCATAAACGATACGAATGGGCATGAACGCAATGTCCCGCAAAGCCTGCCAATCCCGCGAAAGCCTTGTCCTCGCTGATTTTCATTGACGCCGCCGCTGACCTTGCATAGAAATAGGCAGGCGCGTTCGATAGGTAAACACAACTGTCGGCCATAGCGACAATCAATCAATAACGATACTCAATCAACAGCGACACGCAATCAACAGCAACCATCAACTGTCTGTCACAAAACAAGGATCGACCTTTGACTTCAGAACAGAACCCCTACCAGGTGCCGCAAGCCGATGTTGCCACCGTGGATGCCCACCAGTTTCACGAACCCCGTTCGACACCTTCGGGCAATGGTACCCGCTGGATCACGGATGCCTGGCAGCTGTTCAAGATCGCGCCAGGGATGTGGATCGCCATGTTCATTGTCTATGCGGCCTGCATGGTGGTGATGAGTTTTGTGCCCTTTGCCGGATCGTTGTTCACGCCGGTATTCATGGCCGGCTATTACCGCGCGACCCAGACTGCCACCGAAGAGGGCGTGGTGCGCATCGAAGACCTGTTCGCCGGCTTCCGCGAGCGGCTGGGGCCCCTGATACTGGTGGGGCTGCTGACCATGGTGTTCATCGGCGTTGTCGTGCTGGTCGGCATGGGCGTGGGCATGGGGCTGATGGGCGCGGCCATGGGAGACCTGGGGAATGGTTCTCCGCCGTTGATTCCCATTCTGATTCTCAGCGCGATCATCGCGGCCTTGATCATGCCGGTGCTGATGATGAGTTGGTTCTCGCCGGCGCTGGTACTGTTCGAGGGCATGAACGCCTTCGAGGCCATGAAGTGCAGCTTCCGTGCGTGCTTGAAGAACATCATGCCGTTCACGCTCTATAGCGTCGTGTTTCTGGTCTTCGCCATTGTGGCGATCATTCCGGTCGGTCTCGGCCTGCTGGTATTGCTGCCGGTCATGATGCTGACGGCGTACACCAGCTACCATGACATCTTTGTCGCCAACGATTGATACCCTCTGACTCGTTACCGGAATTCTTGCCATGAATACGCTGATCACTTTGGCCATCATTGCTGCACTCGTGTTCTGGGTGATCGGCATATACAACAAGCTGGTGGCCCTCAAGAACCGCATCAAGAACGCGTTCTCGCAAATCGATGTGCAACTGCAACGTCGCTATGACCTGATTCCGAATCTGGTCGAAACGGCCAAAGGCTACATGGCGCACGAGAAGGAAACGCTCACGGCCGTCATTGCCGCCCGCAACCAGGCGGTGAGCGCCGAAAAAAGTGCTGCCGCCAATCCCGAGAGCGGGCTGGCCATGCGCGCGCTGTCGAATGCCGAGTCGGCGCTGACGGGCGCGATGGGCAAGTTCATGGCGCTGGCTGAGAGCTACCCCGATCTCAAGGCCAATACCACCATGAATCAATTGATGGAGGAACTGGCTTCCACCGAGAACCGGGTGGCGTTTGCGCGGCAGGCGTTCAATGACGCCGTCACCGAGTACAACATTTACCGTGAGCAGGTGCCTAACAACTTCGTGGCCAACTTCGGCAGCTTCCAGCCGGCCGAAACGCTCGAAATCCAGGAGCCGGCGGCACGCCAGGCGGTCAAGGTGTCGTTTAGCTGATGGCCACGTTTTACGAGAACCAGCAGGAGGCCCGTCGCAAAACGGGCCTTCTTGCGTTTTACTTCGCGTTGGCAGTGACGCTGATCATTCTGGCGGTCGATGTCGTCCTGTTTGCCGCCGATCGTTACCTGTTTGTGTCATCCAGCGTTATCGGGCCCAGCCACCAGTTCAACTGGTCGATGTTTTCGGGATTCCTGCAGTGGCTGGTGAGCCCGCGTGGCCTGGGGGCCAGCGCCATTACAGCACTGATCCTGCTGGCCGGAAGCGTCTTCAAGACGCTGGCCTTGGGCAAGGGCGGTGACCGGGTCGCTATCATGGCGGGTGGCACCTGGGTGGATCTGAACACCAGCGACTTCAAGGAACGCCAGCTGCTCAACGTGGTTGAGGAAATGGCCATTGCCTCAGGCATCAAGCCACCACGGGTCTATCTGCTGCGGGAAGAGTCGGGCATCAATGCCTTTGTCGCCGGCCTGACGCCCAACGATACGGCCCTGGCCGTGACACAAGGCGCGCTGGAACAGCTAACCCGCGATGAACTGCAGGGGGTAATCGGGCATGAGTTTTCGCACATTCTGAACAGCGATATGCGCATCAACGTGCGGATGATCGGCGTTCTGGCGGGGATACTGATGATCGGCCAGATCGGGCGCCTCCTGATGGATACACGTTCGCGCCGCATCAGCACCCGCAGCAACAAGAAAGGGGGGAATCCCCTTCCCTTCATTGGTTTGGCACTATGGTTCATCGGGTCAATCGGGCTGTTCTTTGGTCAGCTGATACAGGCAGCGCTGTCGCGGCAGCGGGAATTCCTGGCCGATGCGTCTTCGGTGCAGTTCACCCGCAACCCGTTGGGCATTGGCGGCGCCCTGATCAAGATCCGCGATGCCAGCCAGCAGTCGTTTCTGGTGTCTCGCCATGCGTCTGACATTAGCCACATGTGTTTTGGCGAAGTAATGCGTCACCGATTTACATCGCTGTTCGCGACGCACCCGCCCCTGGATGAACGCATTCAGGCCATCGACCCAAGACTCGAAAAGCGTCTGGCGGCAGAACGTCTCACGGCATCGGCCTCAGACGCTTCACAGGTCAAGGCCGACGCCCCGATTGAAATCACCCCAGGCGCAGCAGACAACGGGATTCCCTACGATGGCGCCACCGGGTTCGCGACGCCCTCTGACTCCGTTAGCCATATAAGCAACGCCAGCCATATAAGCGCCGCCAGCCCCATCAGCGCCGCCGACCTGAAAGCATCGGTCGGCCAGCTGACGACACAGGGCATCGACATCGGCCAACGCCTGCACCGACAGATGCCTGCCTCCTTGTTGGCAGCCGCCCACCACCCCGACCAGGCGGAACTGCTGCTTTACGCGCTGGTGCTGGCCGCGCCCCAGCAAGACGCTGCGGTCCGTCAGGAATTGAAAGCCCTCTTCGGCGAAGAGCGGCTTGGCCTGTTGGTGCGTTTTCGCAGTGAAGTAATGGCCATGCCGCTGGTGTTGCGCCTTCCCTTGTTCGACCTGACCATGCCGACCCTGCAGCACCTGCCGACCACGCAGAAAACAGAGATACAGGACACCCTGCTGCGCATCATCCGTGCCGACAAGCGTTTCACCCTGTCGGAATGCGCTTATTTCCTGCTGGCGACCAAGTACCTCAACCCACCGGCCAAGACAGGTCACAGCATCAACTCGATACACAAGGTCGAGTCGCAGGTAATCCACCTGTTCGTGGCGCTGGCCCATGCCTCCCGCAAGCAGGGCGATGACCTGCGCGAGCACTTCTGCCATGCCATGCGTTGTCTGGGCATCCAGACCGATCTCTCAGTGGTCGATCAGGCACCCGATGCCAACACCCTGCAGGCAGCCATGAGGGAACTCGGGCGGCTCTCGCCACTGCTGAAACGGTCACTGATCGACAATGCCGTTGATATGGTGACGGCTGATCACACGCTGTGCCTTCCCGAGATCGAGCTGTTGCGGGCGTTCTGCGAAATGCTGGATTGCCCGATGCCGCCCGTGGATGACACCTTGCTGGTTCCATGAACCGGCAAGGTGCGTTTTAACCCCTACCGTTGGTCGTTTGCACCAATTTCGCACAACTAATTTGGTTTGAAATTCAGCCACTTGCCGAATATTTCACCAATCGTTTTGTCATATTTCCGACATGTGCTCTATTCTTGAACAGAGATGGGTGTTTTTATTGTTGTCACCCTTATGACATGTAAACGTGGTACTCCTTTTGCGGGTCAACTCTTTTGCGGATCAAAAGCTGTTACCTGCATGGATATCTCACGGAACCGAGGGTTGCACCGACATGAGTCTCTTTCAACACAAGGCTGACGTGGCCGGCGGCGAATCGATCGCTGAAAGCGTCCCGCTGCACCAATTTGGATGCGACGCGATTTTTTCCCGCTACGACGGTGGTCAGATCGTGGGGCCGGTGATCAATATCACCCGCGCACGCAATCTGCTGGTCACCGGTGCCGCCATCCTCGAATGCAATGGCAACACGCAGACGCTGCGGGCCGGCGACTGGTTCGAGTTGCCCGCGCGCAAGGAATACACGCTGCGTTACCTCAGCGTATCGTTGGTCATCGAGTTCTGGTTCGACCACCGCCACTAAGTCTTCCTGCCTTATTTGCTGACGTCGACCGGGCTTCCCCTGCCTACTTTTTATCGACTGGCGCCCGCTTTCTCTGAAATCCCCTCATCTTGCTATTGGCCAAGCCCTTGCTCTGGCGCAGAATCTACGCTTTTACCTTTCCGGGAATGCATCGTCATGGTCGAATTTGTTCTCAACGGCAAGCCCGTTCGAGTCGAGGTTGAGGGCGACATGCCCTTGTTGTGGGCATTGCGCGACACACTGAAAATGACCGGCACCAAATTCGGCTGCGGCCAGGGGCTCTGCGGGGCCTGCACAGTGCACCTCGACGGTCAGGCGATTCGCGCCTGCGCCATGCCGGTGAGCGGCGTGGCCGGAAAGCACATCACCACCATCGAGGGGCTTTCCGCCGACGGCATGCACGCACTGCAGACAGCCTGGGTCGCCCGTAACGTGCCGCAATGCGGTTACTGTCAGCCCGGCCAGATCATGCAGGCCGCTTCCCTGCTGGCGAAGAATCCCTCCCCGTCTGACGATGAAATCAAACACGCCATGGCCGGCAACTTGTGCCGCTGCGGCACCTATTCCCGCATTCATGCCGCGATCAAGGACGCCGCCGCCCACCTGCGCGGCGAAGCCCCCCTGCCGGAAACCACGCCGCTACCCACGGTCTGGCACTACCAGCCCATTGCCCAGCAAGGGGCGGTAAGCACCTCCCGCAACACGGCCGCGAGCGATGCTGCCGATCCGTCATCCACCGACCAACCGGCCTGAGGAATAGCGCATGAAAACGCCAGACATCCTTCGCGAAGGGGTAAGCCTCAACCGTCGCCACTTTCTGAAAACCACCGCCCTGGTAGGCACTGCGCTGGTGGTCGAGCTCAGCTTGCCAGGCTGCGCCACGAGCGCCGGCAACGCCAGCGCCACCCAAGATGCATGGGAAGCCAACGCCTGGTTATCGGTCGACCAGAACGGACAGATTCGCTTCGTGCTCGACAAGGTCGAGATGGGGCAAGGCACCATGACCGGTCTCACCACGGTCATTGCCGAAGAGCTCAATGTACCGCCCGCCAGCATTCAGGTCGTGG
>JBPOHS010000025.1:0-6529 GCA_052035295.1 Pseudomonadota bacterium | reverse complement strand
ATGTTCTCAACACCACGCTGGCCAAACTGCAACTGCCGCAACTACGGCTGTTTCTCGGTGGAAGCATCGCCGAAGCCACCGACATGCTGTATCTGCTCCGTCACTTCCTGAGGAGTATCGAACTGCGGGGGCCACACGGCGAACTGTTGCAGACCTTGCCCGCCACGCAGCTTAGCCACGGCGGTTTCGAACCCGAGGAAGCCTTGCTGAGTGAGCGCCCGCGCCACTTGCCTGCCTTTGAAGTACTGCGCGAATATTTCCTGTTCCCGGAAAAATTCCTGTTCCTCGATCTCAACCTCGCCGCGTGGCATGCCAGGCCCGAACTTGGGAGCGTCGATATCCTGTTTCGTTGCGCCAAACCGGATTTCGAACTGCCTCGCGTGCGTAACGACAGCATTCTTCTGCACACCACCCCTGCTGTGAATCTGTTTCGTCTCGAAGCCGATCCACTGGTGTTGTCACAACGCGAAGCCGAACTTCGCATCACGCCCGCCATGCAGGGCGGCAGCGACATTGCGCAGTCGGCGCGGGTGTATTCCGTGGACAGTGTGGAAGGCATCGTGCGAGGTCGGGCAGAGCGTCGCCGCTTCAGCCCACTCAGCGGCGCCAACCTCGAAGGCAATCACGTCTCCCGTTTTGTCGTGCAAACCCGCTTGCAGGAAGCGCTGGGGCGCAGTGAAACCTGGATCACACCGGTCATTCCGCCGCACGAAAACGTCTATGAGCGTGAAGTGCTGAAAATCGAGCTCACCTGTACCAACGGTGATGCGGTAGAACGATTGCAGCGTGGTGATATCCACGTGAGCACGGGCGAAACACCGGAACTCGTTAGCTTCCGTAATGTGACGGTGCCCACCAAGAATCTGCAACCGGCACTGGACGGCGATCTCATGTGGTCCTTGTTGTCCGACCTGAGCATGAACTACGCGTCACTCGCCGATCTCGCCAGCTTCAAGGCGTTGCTGCTGCATTACCTGCCAGGACGCGCCAACGACGATGCCCGCGTTTCGGCGGCGGCGCGCAGAATCGATGCCATCGAGCAATTATCCATCCAACCCGATCACACCCTGTATCGCGGCGCGTTCATTCGGGGTCAACGCATACACCTGAAGGTGCGCGGCGATCATTTTTCCGGTGAAGGTGACAAGTATCTGTTCGGCAGTGTGATGGACTATCTGTTTGCATCCACCTGCGGCTTCAATACATTTACCGCCCTCAGCATCGAAGACTTTCACAGTGGAGCTGTTCTGTCATGGCCGATCCGGTTGGGTCTGAAAACCCTCGTATAGCGGCTGCGTTGGAGCAGGAACTGCTCGAACGCGGTAATGCCTTTTCGTTTTTGCAGGCATGGCGCACGCTGTCGCGGCAAGTGCGCGAGCAAGGCGGCAACCCGGATCACGACATACGTATCCGGCCTACGCTCAGTCTTGCGCTGCCCAAGGCATCCATCGATCGCATACAGCGGCTCACCCCCGCCGTTGCGGAAGCGGGCTCGGCCAATGATGCACGTGTTCCGCAGTATGAGATCCAGACCAGCTTTCTTGGCCTGTATGGCGCCTCCTCACCGCTACCCAATTTCTACACCGAAGATCTCATCGCTGCCGAACAGGAAGACGAAATCCAGGCGCGCCTGCTGCTGGATGTGTTCCATCAACGCATTTATCGCCTCTACGCATCAGCGTTACAGAAGTATCAACCGGTCTACGAACTGACCGAGACCCCGACATCCAATTTTCGGCAACTGCTGTGGAGCCTGATCGGCGCCCGCGATGAACATACCCGGCGTTCGATGCCCCAACCCGGCTTGTTTCTGCAGTATGTCAACCTGTTTGCCCGTCAGCAAAAGTCGGCGGCAGGTCTGCATTTCATATTGAATGACCACTTGCGTGGTCTGCTACCCGAGTACCACGAAGACTTTTGTGTCAGTGTTGAGCAATGCGTTGAGCAAAACATCGAAATCCCTGCGCGTGACCGTCTCGGACTGGGCCTCGGAAAAACCCTGGGAGTGGATGCAGTCATCGGCTCGCATGTCCAGGATGTCAGCGGGAAACTGCTGGTGCGCATTGGCCCGCTGAATGCGACCGCCTACCAGACCCTGATCGGAACCCCCGAACATTGGCAGGGTCTGCATGCCTTGGTGCGTGCCTATATTGGCCCCACGCTGGCCTGTGAAGTTGAAATCAGCGTGACTGCCGACACGATGGAAGGCACCCGCCTGGGCGACGGTGCCTGGAATCAGCTGGGTTTGTCTACCTGGCTGCAAACGCCGGGCGCCAGTCTGAGCGAAACGCCCACCCCCTTGCGCATATCCCGATTGACGCTGGCCTGAGCCAGCGCAACATGAAGCAAGCGACGTTACCTGACCCCGACCATACGCTGAAGAATCTGCTGTAACTCGTCGACACTCATGTCGACGAATTCAACCACCCTGCCGTACAGCATGGCCGTTGGGCACATTGCGATCGTGACGCTGCGATTGACCCATATCAATAACCCCAAATTTTTTAAGCGATTCAATTGTGGAGCAGGCCAATTAATGACATCCTGATCACAAATCATATTCATTCTTGTTTGCGGAAAGGGTATTCCCATGCAGTCACCTTCCCTACAAAGCCCGGCCAACCTGCGTCTCGATCAGTGCGACAAGCGCGCCTACGTGCAGGTCGTCAGTCTGACCAACCGTGCCGACTTCGGCCAGAATGACGATCAGGTGACCCAACGCCTCAAAGAGCTGGGCTTCTTGCCCGGTGCCAGACTGCGCGTCATTGGCTTTGGTCTGCTGGGGCGCGACCCCATTGCCGTCCAGATCAATGGCACCAAATTCGCGTTGCGCCGTGCCGAGGCCAGCAAGATTCTCGTTTTGCCACTGGAGGGCTGAGAACATGAGCACCCTGCGCTTCGCCCTGATGGGCAACCCCAACTGTGGCAAAACCTCGCTCTTCAACCGACTCACCGGCGCTCGCGCCAAGGTAGCCAACTACGCCGGGGTCACGGTCGAACGCCGGGCCGGCATGATCAATGGCCTGTCGCGTCCTGCCGAACTCATCGATTTGCCCGGCACCTACAGCCTGTTCGTGACGTCCCCTGACGAGCAGGTCGCGCGCGATGTCATTCTCGGCCACATGCCCGGCGAAGCAGTACCCGATGTCATTGTGGCCGTGGTCGACGCCACCAACCTGCGGCTCGGACTGCGCCTCGTCATGGAACTGCAAGCCCTCCAGCGCCCGATGGTACTGGCGCTCAACCAGGCCGACGCCGCCCGTGAACGTGGCATCCACATCGACTGCGCCGGGTTGTCCCAGGCGCTGGGCATGCCGGTAGTCGAAACCATTGCCGTACAACGCCATGGCACCGCCGCCCTCTTGGCCACCCTTGATCACTACGCGCCAACGCAGCCGCAGCCGCCCATTGCGCTGGAAACGCTTATCCGGCAGGAATCCATAGAATCGGTGTATGCCCGCATCGAGAGTCTGCTCTCGCAATTTGTCACCCAACCCGCCAGCACGCCGTTGTGGCAAAACCGGCTGGATGCCATCGTCATGCATCCGGTACTGGGCATGATACTGCTGCTCGTGGTGCTGGTGGCCACCTTCCAGGCCGTGTTCGCCTGGGCGTCACCGGTGGTCGACCTGATCGATGCCGGCATGCAGGCCCTCGGCGCCTGGACCGGCAACCACCTGCCCGATGGCATTCTCAAGGACTTTCTGGTGGACGGCCTGATCGCCGGCGCCGGCAGCGTGCTGGTATTCCTGCCGCAAATCGTGATCCTGTTTTTCTTTATCCTGGTGCTGGAGGATTCCGGCTATTTGCCCCGCGCGGCCTTTCTGCTCGACCGCCCGATGCGCGGCGTCGGTTTGTCCGGGCGCTCTTTCATTCCCATGCTGTCGAGTTTCGCCTGCGCCGTTCCCGGCATCATGGCGACACGCTCGGTGCAGGATCCGCGCGAGCGCCTGGCGACCATCATGGTCGCACCGCTGATGACTTGCTCCGCCCGTCTGCCGGTCTACACCCTGATCATTGCCGCTTTTATTCCCGAACAAACCGTGTGGGGCATATTCAACCTGCAAGGCCTCACGCTTTTCGCCCTCTATATGGCAGGGATCGTGAGCGCCGCCCTGATCGCCGGACTGCTCCGCCTGCGTAAAACCCAGGACGAATTCCCCCTGCTGCTGGAGCTGCCAAGTTATCGTTGGCCCCTGCCCTATCACCTTTATCTGGGCTTACGTGAGCGCACCATGATCTTCCTGCGCCGGGTTGGCACAATCATTCTGGCGCTCTCCGTCGTCGTCTGGTTTCTGGCGACCTACCCGCATGCACCTCTCGATGCCACGCGCCCGGCCATTGAATACAGTTTCGCCGGCATGTTGGGACGCTGGCTGCAACCCCTGTTCGAACCCCTCGGATTCAACTGGCAGATGGTCATCGCACTGATCCCGGCCATGGCTGCCAGGGAAGTTGCCGTCAGTGTCCTCGCCACTGTCTACGCCATCAGCGGCGACACAGTCGAAACCGCGCTTGGCCAATCTTTGGCACTACAATGGAGCCTGCCCGTCGCGTTGGGTTATCTGGCCTGGTTCGTGTACGCCCCGCAATGCATTTCAACCATTGCTGTCGTTCGACGCGAAACCAATTCCGGGGCCGCGACGGTTTTGTTTACCACCTATCTGTTCGCACTGGCTTATCTGGCGGCACTGGCCACCTATCAGATCGCCAGGCTATTACTGGGGTGAGTCCGGGCCCGGATGATCCCCGGCGCCCTTTATCCAACGAGAGGTATCAACCATGTGGCAGGAAATCATCGTAGGGGGAGCCGTCGCCGTTGCCACCCTGTTCCTGATACGCAGGTACTGGCCTGTAAAGCAGGCCGCCGGCGGCGGTTGCAGCGGTTGTCAGGGATGCGGTTCTGACAAGTCCTGCCGCTCATGAAATATTTTCCGGGCAAATTAGATTAGGTTTTTTTTTAATCACCCCCTGCACTTCCCACCAGTTCTGCTTCCAGGTCAATTCAACACCTGTTGCCCACAGAGTTATCCACAGAATGTGTGGATAATGAAATTGTGGGGCAGGTCTTGCATTTACCGGCAACACCTGGTCTCCGCGAACAAGAATCGCACATTCGGTCACGTTCTTCCCCTTCTGGCGAGATCTCGCTCCCAGCCGGGAAAACAACGCCAAACCCGCATGAACAATGAACTTCATCCTCGACGCAAGCGACAAAAAGGCTTGACAAGTGAAGCCGTCCCCCGGAACCGCGCACCGCGCCCGGACACTGAACACAAATTGATCTAGTTTGTTTTGTTACCAGAAAATGCCCGTTTCAGACATCTGACCACGCCTTGCCCACAACTTTATCCACAGATAATGTGGATAAGGATTTCCGCCCTTGTTTGCGCTTGGGCCTGTTAGAATCCAGCCTTTCAATCAGCCGCCATCCATTTCCCAGCCGACAGAGCCTGCCACCACCGTGTCTGCCCCCGATCAGCCCAATTCCGTCATGCGCCTGCGCGCCGAATCCATCGCTCGTTCCACCCGCGAATTCCGGGCCCGGGGCTGTCGTGCTATACGCTGCGAACACTGTCTGCTGGCGCGCGAACAATGCATCTGCAGTGCCCGCCCGCCCCTCGCAAGCCGCTGCGCCTTCTGCTTTGTGATGTACCATGGCGAAGCCATGAAGCCGAGCAATACGGGCCGATTGATTGCCGACATTGCCCCCGACAATCATGCCTTTCTCTGGCAACGCACCCAGACCGATCCCGGCTTGCTCGCGTTGCTTGCCGACGAACGCTATGCCCCCATGCTGGTGTTCCCGCATGAATACGCGGAACCCGCGCGTTGCATCCACCAGCCGGCCGAGGTGCCGGCAGTGCAACAAGGAAAGATCCCGCTGTTCATCATGCTGGATGGCACCTGGCGCGAGGCCAAGAAAATGTTCCGTGGCAGCCCCTGCCTGGCGGCGTTACCCGTGTTGGGCATTCAACCCTCGGCAGCCTCGGCCTACCTCATGCGCGACGCCGCGCATCCTCACCAGCTGTCTACCGTGGAAGTGGGAATCGAAGTATTGCGACTGGCAAATGACCACGCGGTGGCTGACGCACTCGCGACCTATTTCGGCGTATTCTGTCGCCACTACACGGCAATCAGGCCACATCTGCTGGAAAAGCGCCGCGAGTTTTCCCAGCCAGCAAACCCTGCCGATTGAACTGACTGCCTCGACAAGGGAGCCTGCCAACCATGCGCATCCTGCACACTTCAGACTGGCATCTGGGCCAGCATTTCATGGGAAAATCCCGCCAGACCGAGCACCAGGCATTTCTGGACTGGCTGATCGGGCAAATCCGCGATAACGACATAGATGCAGTGCTGGTGGTCGGTGATCTGTTCGACACCGGCACCCCACCAAGCTATGCACGTGAGCTGTACAATAACGTGGTGGTTGCAGTACAAGCCACCGGGGCCCGGCTGATTCTGCTGGGGGGAAACCACGACTCTGCGGCGGTGCTGGGCGAGTCGAGAGCCTTGTTGGCCTGCC
>JBPOHS010000047.1:0-7119 GCA_052035295.1 Pseudomonadota bacterium | reverse complement strand
AAAAACTCGACCACGTATCGATCTATTTGCTCATCGCCGGTACCTACACGCCCTATATGCTGGTGTCGCTCGGGGATGGCAAAGGGCCGCTGATTCTCTCCGTTGTATGGGGCTTGGCGTTGATGGGTTTGCTGCTGGATATTCTCATTCCAAAACGAATGGAAACGCTGCAAATCATCATTTATCTGGTGATGGGGTGGATGTGCACGCTTGAATTTTCCAGTCTGCAGGCATCCATTCCCGAACCGGGGATTATTCTGTTGGCACTTGGCGGGATCGCCTATACGGCAGGCATTGTTTTTTATGTGCTGGATGGCATGAACAAATTGACGCATGCGCACGGGATCTGGCACTTGTTTGTGCTGTGCGGTTCGATCAGCCATTTCTTTTCGATAATCGTCTATGTCCGCTAGGTTCTTGCTGGTCAGTCGCTAACATCCGATTGATTCAATGTTCATGCTGGTGGTGGATATCCGGATAATGCGGATGTGAATGCCTTATTGGCTCATGTTCATGTTCATGAACGTGCGGTTCATTGTTATCCCAGTCGAAAGGGTGGCAATGTTGATGATGTGCGTCGTGCGTATGTGAGTGCGTATGGCGAAGTACCTGATGTTCATGCATATGCTCATGTCGTTCCGTCAGATGCAGGATAATTCCGGAGAGCATTAGCGCGAAAGCCAACCAAAAAAACATCCCGGTTTGTTCCCCCAGAAAAAACAGGGAGGCGATGGCGCCCACAAAAGGAGCCAGCGAAAAATAGGCCCCGGTTCTCGCTGTGCCCAGGTGCCGCAAGGCCAGAACAAAACAGACCAGGCTCACGCCATAGCCCGCGACACCCACGGCCATTGCCGTCAGGGCCTGATCCGGGTTGGGCCATGTAGCACCGAACCCACGTGCTAGTGCGATATTGAGACTTCCTGCAAACAAACCCTTGATGCAGGCTATTTGCACTGCATCACTGCCAGAGACTTTCCTGGTAAGGTTGTTGTCCACGGCCCAACAGAGACAGGCACCACAAATTGCTGCGAGGCCCCATCCGTGGCCGGCATTAGCCTCGGGTTGAAGGGTCAAGGTGATGCTTGCCAAAACAATCAGCATCATGCCTAAAAGTATGCGGCGATCGAAATTTTCCTTGAATACAAACCAGGCTAGTCCTGCAGTCAATACACCTTCGAGATTAAGTAATAGCGATGCCGTTGCCGAAGGGGTGGCCTGCAGGCCAATCATCAACAAAATCGGGCCTGCCGCTCCGCCTGTCACAACGGCACCAGCAAACCACGGAAGGTCAGCTCGCGTCAGATAGCCGCGATTGATGACTTGGTTGTTTCGCTCCCTGTAGTGCCGAATAGCCCAGAATACGGCGAGTCCCAGTCCACTGCCCAAATACAGTAAGCCGGCCAACAAGGCCGGTTGTAGTGAACCGGCCAGCGGCTTTGCCAGTGGCGTGCTGGCACCGAAAAGGGTCGCTGCCAACAGTGCATAAAGAACGCCTTTTCGGATGGTGAATCTCCAGGCTGCGGTGTGATTTACAGGTATTTTGTAATGGCTTTGAATTCGGCAATGGCCGACCCATCACCGCCTTTCACTGCATGCTCCAGGCAGTGATCAATATGGTCGTGCACCAAGGTCTTTTTGGCATTGGCGACGGCTTTTTCAACTGCTTGCAATTGTTGGGCAATCTCAAGGCAGCCGCGTCCCGACTGTAGCATCCCGATAATGCCTTGCAGGTGGCCGTCCGCCCGTTTGAGCCGAGCAATGATGTCTTTATGCGATGCATGGTGTGTCGACATAGGGGTATGCTATCCTCCTGGGTAGGATGTGTCCATTGACAGTCTGATTGTAGACTACTCTTTATCTTGGAGCGGAATCGCTTCACCACCCGTTCAGAAAAGGTGGATAGACTCCAACGATAGAGGAACTGTTATGTCATTTGCAAAGTTAATCGGAGCCCTGCTGGTAGTTGTATCGGTTGCATTCACGGTCACCGGCTGCAATGAAGAAGGTGGCAATTCTCATGGGCATAGCCATGATTGATGGCGATTGCCATTGCCAAGCTCATTAATACAGGAAGTTTGTTAACCCGGTATGTTTGCGTTTACTCGTCCTGCACACACCAAGTGGGTCATTACACTGCTGATTGTTCTGCTGTGTGTGGTGTCCTATGCGCGTGGCGTATGGGTGATGAACAACAACCTGCATCATATTAATGAGGTGACAATTTCGAAAATTGATCACCACTTCTGTGAGAGCCATGACCCTTGTTTGATGGTTGATCACGAGCATTTGGATGGGCTTCCGATATCAGATTCCGCCCATTTTTTTCTGCATGCCTTTGATGGAATGGAAGGTAAAATAATGGTGGGAATGGCGGCCATCAGTATGGTCTGCATGGTCAGCTTGCCTTTTTTCTTTGCTCTTCCTGCATCAGTCGAACCGCTGCGCGGTTCAGTATTTCGTCCCCCAAGATAAGCGATCACTCGTTTCCCCTCTCGCATGAAAAACAATCACGGTGTCATCCGTGAAAGCAAGATAATTCCAAGTTTCTGGAGGATGTTATGCGTCCAGCGTCGCCGCTGATTCGACGACATTTGTGTGGTGTTCGCGTGCCCGGCACTTTGGTGTTCATGGGTATTCTGATGCTGCTTGCCAGCGCAAAGATTTTTGCGCATGGCGTTTCTGATGACGATGCCATGTTTCTGGAGCAATCCAGTGGCATGCAAATCATTCCGTTCATCTATTTGGGCGCCAAGCACATGGTGACCGGATAC
Organism: Pseudomonadota bacterium; assembly: GCA_052035295.1. Taxonomy (GTDB): domain Bacteria; phylum Pseudomonadota; class Gammaproteobacteria; order Pseudomonadales; family Ketobacteraceae; genus HdN1. Next base: position 4,348 of record JBPOHS010000047.1, on the reverse strand, counting down.
GATCATTTGTTGTTTCTGTTTGGCGTTATCTTTTTTCTATACCGGCTCAAGGAAGTGGGGCTCTACGTCACCCTTTTCGCGGTGGGTCACAGCATCACTTTGCTGTTCGGGGTGTTGAGCGGCACCCACGTCAATCCCTACATCATCGATGCCATCATTGGTATGTCAGTGGTTTACAAGGCGCTCGATAACGTCGGGGCATTCAAAACCTGGTTTGGTGTGCAGCCCAATACCAAGGCCGCGGTGCTCATCTTCGGACTCTTTCACGGGTTTGGTCTTGCAACGAAATTGCAGGATTTCAAACTCTCTGATGACGGTCTCGTCGCCAACATCATCGCCTTCAATGTCGGGGTTGAAATAGGTCAGTTGCTGGCCCTCGCTGGTATTCTGATTGTGATGAATGCCTGGCGCCGCAGCGAATTTTTCTTCAAGCATGCCTATGCCACCAATGTCGTCTTGATGACGTCAGGATTTCTGTTGATGGGCTATCAAATAGCTGGTTATGCACTCGAGAAATAGGAGAATTGCCATGAACAACATTACTCGCACTATCACCAACGAATTGCCTTCATCGGCCAGCTTGATCAAGGCCACTGCCGTGGCAGTCGTGACCGCAGGCGTGCTGCTTGTCACGACTGTAATGCCTGCGGAATATGGCGTAGACCCTACGGGTATTGGCGCAGTATTGGGCCTGAAGGCGCTGAGCAATTCTTCAGCGCAGGCAGATTCGGGCGGTGTGCCGGCCTTGAAGAGTCCGGTTTGGAAGCAATCGGTGCCGTTTCGAACGGAAACCATGACGCTCAGTCTTCTTCCCACGGAGGGTGCTGAAATCAAGGCCAAGATGAAAGCCGGTGACCGGTTCGTGTTTGGCTGGCAGGCGGAAGGTGGTGTGGTCAACTTCGACATGCATGGTGAGCCATTGAATGCCGGAGCCGATGAGTTTACAAGTTACTGGAAAGGTGTGGGGCAAGGCAGTGGCCATGGGGCGTTTGAAGCCCCTGTAGAAGGGACGCATGGCTGGTTCTGGCGTAATCGTACAGAAGAAGTGGTCACTGTGACGGTGACTGTAAGTGGCTATTTCGAAAAATTGTATCAACCTTAATTCTGTCGCAAAGGAGTAGCATCATGTTTAATTTCAAGTCCCTGGTGATGGGGCTAGCCTTTATCGGAGCATCTACGTTGGCTGGTGCGCATTCGGATCACGGTGAAGTGATGCCGATAACTCAACAGCAGGCGGCGAACGCTTCATCGGTAGTGCTCAAGTCGCTGGTCAAGACCAAAGAGTTGGAAAAGGTTTGGGAAGGCGAAAAGCCGCAGCAAACCACACTAAAGCGTCTGAAAACGGAAAAAGTTTGGGAATCGGTCTTTTACAACAAACTGGAAAACGATGCGACCAAACGCAATTTGTATGTCTATTTTGATGAAATGGGATCGTTCCTCGGAGCAACCCATGAGCCCATGAAGGATTGACAATGAAAGCGTCCAGGTTGAGGCTGGGCGCTTTTTTCAAGCGGCAGAGTCAATAATGCAGAGGGTGAAGAAGCAGACCTATTCACCTCATGCTCGGTGCAGGCGAGCAGCAACGATTGCTCATGCTGGAATGACGTCCCTCTCCATTTGCCACTGCCGCGCCAACTTCTGCTTTGCTCTCGCCAATACCAGCAAACTCTCGGTGGTTTGCGCCAGGCTATCCTCCCAGCTCAAACCGATAATGGGCGCTTGTGTCAACGCATCCAGAAATGGCATCTCTACGCCCGGTCCTATCAGGTGTCGGTAATCAACACAAATTTCTTCACCCGCGTTGATCTGACGATTGGCGAAGATGAAACCGAGATGCCAGAGGCCGTTGGGCTCAAATGCATGATTGACGTAACAGTCGTCGGGCCACTCCGGCGATACCGTGCATTGATCCTCAAACCAGCGAATGGAACTGTCGGCGTCGGGATGTGCCGGGTCGTCCAGCAGTGCCTGCAGGGGCAACGTTTCATGGATGCCGGTCGGCGCGATGATGACCGTGCCGGGCGCGATGGGGCAGGTCGCAAAGAGACCCTTGCCAGCGCCAGGAATGGTGGAGTCTGCAACGTAGTAATCAACACACAGCATGGGCACGTCTTCTTTGGCTGGAGAGGAGACCTATTCTGCCTGTTTCCCGCCGCAGTGAAAGGCCCCGGACAAAAAATGCTATGATCGCGCCAGTGAATTCCAGAGACGCGCTGACGCAGCGCCCGTTAATCCAGAGGATGTGGCCATGGCCCTCAAATACCAGATCGTTCCCGTGACGCCTTACGAGCAAAACTGCACCGTGGTTTGGTGCGATGAAACCATGGAAGGCGCGGTCGTCGATCCGGGTGGCGATCTTGAACGTGTGCTGGGTGTGGTGAAGCGTGCAGGGGTCAAACTCACCAAGATCCTGTTGACCCACCCCCATATCGATCATGCCGGTGCGACCGCGAATCTGGCCGAGGCTGAGACGCTGCCGATTGAAGGGCCGCACAAGGCCGATTTGTACTGGATTCAGGGCTTGCCGCAACAAAGCGCCATGATGGGCTTTCCGCCGGCGCGACTGTTCACGCCGGATCGCTGGCTGGTGGATGGTGACCAGGTGAGCGTCGGCAAGGTGGTGTTTGATGTCATTCATTGCCCGGGCCATACGCCGGGACACGTGGTGTTCTATAACGCCGAAGCCAAGCTGGCGCTGGTGGGCGATGTGTTGTTCGAAGGATCCGTTGGGCGCAGTGATTTCCCCGGTGGTGATCACAATGCGCTGGTGCACTCGATTCGTCAGAAGCTGTTTCCGCTGGGGGATGACATTGCCTTCGTACCGGGGCACGGCCCGATGTCGACGTTTGGTCAGGAGCGCCGCTTCAACCCGTTCGTGGCAGATCGACGCGGCTGAGGGTTGTTAAGAGGCGTTGCGCGCAAAATGGGAGTCAGGCCGTGGCTTCGGCGACGTGTTCCTGCCCCCGGTAGAGGCAGACGCGGTTGCGGCCGCTGAGCTTGGCGTCATAGAGGGCCTGGTCGGCGGCTTCTATCAGTTGGTGGGCCGTGTAGCCTGGGGGTGGCAGCAGGCAATGAACGCCCACGCTGACGGTCAGCTGAATGTCGTGGTGTTCATCCTGGAAGGGTGTCGTTTCAATTTCCCGCCGGATTTTTTCGGCAATATGCTGTGCACCCGCCAGATCAGTATCCGGTAGCAGCACGGCAAATTCCTCGCCGCCATAGCGCGCCACCATGTCGTCGTCGCGATGCACTTGCGACTGTATCAATAACGCCACGAGTTTGAGGCAGTCATCGCCGACCAGATGACCATACTTGTCGTTGAGGCGCTTGAAGAAATCCACATCGATCAGCAGCAGTCCAATGGCATGCTGTTTTATTTGCGCATTGTTCATCGATCGTTCGAGGAAGTCGTCGAAATAGCGACGGTTGCGGATGCCGGTGAGTCCGTCTGTTACCGTCAGTTTTTCCAGCTTGTGATTGGCCTGTTCCAGCGCGTGGGTACGCTCTTTCACTTTGGCTTCCAGGGTTTCGTTGGCGCGTTGCTGTATCTGCAGCGCCATCGCCTGTGCTTCGCGGGCCGCTTTTTCGTGGGATAGCGCGCGTTCCTGGGCGAGGCGGGCGTTCTTTTCCTGTTCCAAAGCCTCTACCTGCGCGAGGCGCGCCACGCGTTCATGTTCGAGGGCTTCCATCTGGGCATGGTTGCGGCTGGCTTTTTCCTGGTTGAGGCGGTCAGCCAGTGCAATGGACAGCAGAATGCCCTCCAGCGCGGAACCGATTTGCACGGCGTCTTCGGTGATGAAATTGCGTGGCAGCAGCGTGAATTTGTTCAGCGCGAGAATCACACCGCCAAACAAAAAGGTGAACCAGGCGGTGCAATAAAATATCGCCGGGCGATAACCGCGTAACCAGAGGGTGATGCCTGCAGTCATGGCCAGGGCTATGCCAACGACGGCAGTGAAAATGACCATCATGACGCTCCAGTGGTAAGGCACCACCAGCGTCAGGAACGCCTCGAAGGCAGCGGCGAGCATCACGACCTGTATTGCCCGCGATACTTTGTTGAAATGCAGGTTGAGGTCGAGGAAATCGATGGTGAACGCAGCGGCGAACACCACCACCAGCGATAATCCGAACATGATGCTGCGGTCATTCCATGAGGTGCTGTCAGGCCAGAAATACTGGAAGGCAATACCGTTGAGACACACCAGGAACAGGCTGACGGCACCGACGTACAACACGTAGAACAGATATTTGCGTTCCCGCACGGTAATGAAAATGAACAGGTTGTAGAGCATCAGCACCACCATGGCGCCGTAATAAATCCCGTGCAGAATGGCCTGGGTTTGCA